>JACQZQ010000100.1 GCA_016213785.1 Acidobacteriota bacterium | reverse complement strand
TTTAAGTACGTCGCTACTCATACAATATATTAATATTAACTGGAGTTCGTCCATTTTCTTTTCTCCTTATTTTTTTCTTTTGAAAAGTTTATGGACTACTCTCTTTCTTTTCAACTATGGTCGCAACTTGGACTATTATATCGCGCAAATCAATATAGCTAGGATGTTAGCTCCACTCGATAGTCCAATAATGGCAGATTTTGTAGCATCACTTGATGAAATTAATGCTTTAGCAGATGAAAGCCCTGGTTTTGTCTGGAGATTTCAAACAGAAGAAGGAAATGCTACTTATTTACGACCTTATGAAGATGACAGAATTTTAGTTAACTTTTCTGTTTGGAAGTCTATAGAGGATCTAAAGAATTATGTATACAAAAGCGCACACTCTAATGTTATGCGCCGTCGCAAAGAATGGTTTGAAAAATTTAATGGCAGTTATATGGCTTTGTGGTGGATAAAATCTACGCATATTCCTTCTGTCCTTGAGGCTAAAGAAAAACTTGATTACTTAAATAAACATGGGGAGAGTCCTTTAGCTTTTACTTTTAGACAGCCTTTTGCGCCTCCTAATCTCGCTAATAAAGAAATTATTGTAACTCCTTTTGAACCTTGTCCTTCCATTTAATAATATTTAGCAATATTTAGCAATATTTAGCAATATTTAGTAGTCATAGAAACTTAAAATAAGTAGCGGTTTAACATATGATTAAATAGCTACTTATTTTATTGAAAAAAGCTATTTTGATTTGCTCTATTTGCTTTGCAAAATTAGCCATATTATTTCCTAAAAAATGCTGATCAGTTAAAATCCTTTTAAGCTTTATGATAAAGTTTAGTCAATTCCCTTTTAGATTTTAATCTACAACTATCTTATAGGAAAAAATTTATGACAAAATTTCCTTTTTTATCCTTAGCCAACTGGCTAGTGGTTTTACGCATTGCCTTAAGCCTTATGATGGCAGCTCATGGGGTTATTCGTATTTATGCTGGTACTGTTGGCGGATTTGGAGAATTTCTTTCTAACAAAGGGTTTCCGGTTGGAGAACTTATTGCCTGGACAATTACATTTTTTGAAATTATTGGGGGATCTTTTTTGGTTTTTGATAAGTTCAAAAAATGGATCTGCGTTGGTTTTATCCTACAACTGTTTATGGGAATTATTCTTGTTCATGCCTCAAGAGGCTGGTTTGTTGTTGGCTATACTACGGGCGGTATGGAATATAGTGTTTTGCTGATTCTTTGTTTTTTATTAGTATCTTCTACAGAAGGAAAAAAAATTAAATAAGTGCCCTGTACTCTTTTATCTCCTTACCTGAAAATCAATAAAACACTAGTATTTAGTTTACTAACCTACATAGCTTTGATATTATTCCTAAGTTCAATATATCATAATTATTTACTTCAATTGCTTAGTAAGTATTCTCTTTTATCAGATTAATACCTAATAACATTCATAGTGCTTAGTAAATTAAGATAAATAAAAGGGCGAAAAAATATTTGCTAAAATTAAAATTTTTATAGTTAAAATAACTAATATATTATAATCAGGGAAATAAAAGCTAATGGTTGACTGTAGTAATAAAAACATTCATTTATTCTTTAAGTATGTTAAAGGCGAGCTAAATAGAAAAGAAGAATGTCTTATTGATCGTCATATTCAAAGTTGTGAAGACTGTTTATTTAACTTTGCTTATGTTGAAGAGATTTATACAAAAAAACATCTTCTTTCTTCTGATGAAAAGACTACTTTTATTAAATATCTTTCCGATCCTATCTGGAAAAACGAGCTTGAGATATTAAGCAAAGATATTAAACAAAAAGTAAAACAAGAAGTAAAACAAGAAATAATTAATTATTTAGTAACTAATCACCCCCAAATAAACAATAATTTTATTGATAAAGTTGATAATAAACCTGATAGTAAAACCAATTTAGATAAAAATAACGTAATAGTAACTCCTAAGCTAAAACAAAGTAAACAAAATATAGCTCACAAGACTTATAGCGTTTTTTTTAGTAAAAACCAATATTTAGCAGCAGTAGCTTCTATTGTTATATTTACTGGGCTTTCGACCAGCATCTACTTAATGATAAATAAAGTATCAAACCAATCTCAACCATTATCAATAATTACACCTTCTTTTTCTCCTACCCCTATTAACAGTGATTCTAAAAGTTTTATTGATACTATTTATAGTAAAACTATTAATAATACATCTAGTACTAATAATCTTTATGAAGAGCTAGATTTAGCTATTAATGGGTATTTAGAGAATAAAGACATTTCTTATTTAAATAAAGCCAAACAGATTGCTATGCAGATTAATAATAAGTATAGCGATAAGTATGGGGTTGATTTAGTTAAGTATTATGAGTTGGCTCCACTAGATAGTTTTGACAGACTTTCTTTATCTCGTAAAAATATGTTAGAACTACTTGATCAACCTCCAGGAGATAACTATAAAAAAGCATTAGAGCAAAGTCTAAAGTTAGAAAAAATTTTTTTTCAGCTTAATAACAAAATTGAGTTTTATAGAACTAAAACTATTACTAATAAATTGCATACAATGCTTTATAACTATCAATCCTCTGAATCAATAACAAAAGAAGGCTTAGGTTTTTCTATAGATAATCAATACCTGTTTTTACAAGGGTATTTTTTGTTATGGGAAGCTAAAAAACTAAGTGAAACAAGTAGTTTTGAAAAGTCTGAAGAACTTTTTCAACAAACTATTCATATTGGTAAAAAAATAAATTTAGAGGATTTAGTTACTACAGCAAAAATATCTTTATCCACACTATATCACCTTAATAATGATGATCTTAAGTGTTTAGAAACTGTAGAAAGTTTATTAGCTAGTGCTAAAAACATGAAAAAAACCCGCATAGTTGCTTTAATGCAAATAGCTGGTCTAGCAGCAACTAACTTAAAGTACAATGATCTATCAGATCAATATCTCAAAGCTTCTCTAGAGTTAGCAGAAGAGATTAAAAAACCTGCTTATATAGCAAGATCTTCTATGTTTCTATCCTTAGCTTTAGCAGAAAGAAAAGATTTTTCAGCTAGTGAAAAATATTATTTAAAATCCATTAATGCCATCTCTAATATAGAAGATGAAAAAACTAAATCACAAAGTCTATATCTTGCCTTAGGTTATTATGGAAAAGCTAAATTATTAGAAGGTGATTTTCTTCAAGCATCTGAAACTTATAAACAAGCTTTAGACATAATGAAAAAACTTAACATAAATAATAGTTTACAGTTAAGCCAAATAAACCAGGGACTAGCCTTAGCATCAAAAGAGCTTAAAAATAATGAAGAAGCTAAGCAATATTTCATTAAGGCTACTTACTATGCTAATTTAGCAAATGAAAGCAAACAAAAAGATAATTGTTTACTTTCATTTATACCAAGCCCTTGCTACTTAAAATAAACCCTAGCCTATAAAAGACACTTTTTTGTGGACTATAGGGGTAAGGAAAAATGTTTAAGTAAAAACATTTTTCCTTACCCCTGTATTATTTAATCTATACGAGATTTGCCAAAAACAATAGAATCACAAATTATTGGAGCAGGTAAAAAAGAAGCTTTTTTTACAGCTAATGGCATAAATCTTTGGACATCTGTTTTCATTAGATCATAATAAAAAACAAAATGATTGATACTCATCATATCTTTTGAAGGCAGATTACTTATAGAAACAGAATAGTTTACACCATTTTGATAGGCTAGTTTTATTTCTTTAGCTAATCCAGCAATAATTAAACTATCATCCTTACCCATATTAACTTTAAGAGTAGGTCTACCTATTTCTCGATTAAATGAATGGATTTTACTTCCAACAGCAAATTGATACTTTTCTTCTGTAACATTTTCAGCATAAAAGGTTCCTACATTGAAGTTAATTTTAGTAAAAAAATTATCCTTCAAATAAAGCTGTTTTTGAAAAAGATCCGTTTCAATATCTAAACACCAACGAAAATCACTAGTATCTTTATTCATATTAGGAGAATAATAACGTATTGGCTTATGTGGACTGTTAGGCATTGAAATATTTAACACCTTTTTATAAAGATCTTTTCCTTCAAAATTAGCAATTACTTTTTCTCTACCTTTCTGAATCTCTTTTATCTCAATTTTAGGTGTATGGTGATGAGCATCTAAAATACCATCAGTTACTTTATCAGGATTGCCAAATGCTATTGCTTGTAAGCCATCAAACATAAATTTTACTTCACACTTAGCGCTTGCATTTACATCAACATTATTTACCATCATTGTTGCTATACATATACACACAAATATCACTAAAATAGATACTTTTTTCATATTTTTCTCTCCTTTAAGATGGGGCTATTACCCAATTATTTCTAGACTTATTTTGATTAATTAATTATTAACCATTGTGTTTAACTTAACATAAAACTATATAAGTTTTTCACGTAATTTATTTACTTATGTATTTTCAATAGCTTACAAGATTTATTTTTTTGATCTATTTCAGATCAATTAATAAAATAGTTAATTTATACTTTTTTATAGTACTTATCTTGTGCAACTACACTTAATCATCCTTGCTAGATCAGTAGAAATTAAGGTTAAATGGAATTTATTGAATTTTAGTAGGAGTCAGAGTAGGTAAGAATACAAGTATCAAAAAACCATGTAAAAAAGAGTTAGCTAAATGTTATTTTAGCTAACTCTGCAAACAGAAGACAAAAAGACCCTTTATTGACTATTACAACTAAATGCTAGAATCCCAAAAAGAATCTTTTTTATCCCCTTCTACTACATTCTTTGATTGAGTTTCTCCTCCAGTGTTTATAGTGGTTTTATCCTTTAATTTGCTAGTAACTTCACTTTCGTAAATAGCAAATAAGCTAGTATTAAAGTTAGCATCAATTTCTTTTATTACATCTTCAAAAGCTATTTGGTTACTACTAAAAGCTTTTTCCTTATAACCTCTCTCTAGCCACATTGATAATTCTAAAAATGAAGTAGAAAAGAAGCTAACAGTCTTTGGCAGTTTTTCTAGTAAACCTATAGCGTTTATTAATTCTAGAAGCGCTTTTTGTACTTTTTCTAAGTCATCAAAAGACACTCTATTGCCTTTAACACCATCACTATAAGCACTAATAAATATCTTTATTGCTGTTTCAATGGCACGTTTATACCAGAACATAGTAGCAATATCTGTCTTATTGCTTAAGAAAGAGTGTGCTATCATACTAGTAGACTTAAATACGTCCTTATCACTAGTGCTAAACTTAAAAGCTAGTTGAAACTCTGCTATTGCATCATCAAAAAGTTTCATATCTTTATAAGCTAGCCCAAGATTATAATGGGTCTCAAACTCTTCTTTATCAGTAAGTAAACTAGCTTCAATTTTTTGTTTAACGCCAGCTTTACTTTCTTCCTTAGGCTCTGCTTTAGTTTCAGACAAAAGTTCTGTTGTTGAAACGCTTTCTAGCCCAAGTTCACATAGCTCATCATCTGAATCAAAAACTAGGCTATCAAACTTGTCACTTAAGTCAGCAAGTGGCGGAGTATTATTTAATTGGTTACTCAGGCTAGCAGCTTTTTTATCTAAATTGCTTGCTGCATTTCCCGCAACCATTCCACAAGAAGTTAAATTAGCATCATTTCTTTCAGCCCGTGCCGACCTTCGTGGAGCGCCTGGAGCAATAGAAACACTTGGAGAAATAAAAGACGATGCTGCTTGTGCTGGTGGGGCTTGAGGCATTAGCGCAATCATTTTTGTAGGTTGATAAGGTGCAGGGCTTGAAGGAGCAACCTTCATTTCCCATTGAGCAGGCATTTCTACTGGCTGAACAACTTTTCTACGTAAATTTTCTTTATTAACAATTTCCTCATGGTCTACAGCAATAAATGCAGTAAACTTTGTTAATATTTTATGTTGTATAGACAAAGAAATAATCTCTCGTTTAATTTGTGCTTGTAAATGTAAATCTATTCGGTAACGATCTTCTAAGTCATTGATTTTAGTCTTAGCCCAAAGCTGAGCAATTGCTTGTAAAGAGATCTCTTTTCCATTAACCACCGCTTCAAAACAATCCCCATTAGGAAAATTGCCTTTAACATGGATTTTCCCTATTTTTTGAGTAACAAAAAATGTTGTAGTAGCACGCCCACTAAAAAGATCTACAATCTTAGTAGGAGCAATTGATTCTAATTCTAGACCTGTATCAATATCTTCTATTCTAAGGTTTACTACTAGCGGAACACCTATTTCCCTACCAATATTAACTAAAGCCTCTTCTAGTTGTGCTCCTGGAGTAACAAAGTTTGCTGTTCCACGACCAACATCAGCGAGCCTTTGTAAAAAACCTTGATTTACTGCTGTATCAATACCAATAGTAAACAACCTAGAATCATTTAATCTTTGTTGCATTTCTTTTAAGATATGAGACTCATTACCAACTTCACCGTCTGTTAACATAACAATTGTTGGGACTCGGTTATTTATATTTTTGCGTGATTCTAAAGCTGTAATTGCTTGACTTAATGCAGAATACATTTCTGTCCCGCCTTCAGCAGTTACTGTGCGTAAATATTTTTCACCTTGTTCAATCCCATAAGAATCAGCAGGAATAAAATGCCCGTCTTTTTGATAATGCGAAGCATTAAACCACTCTACACGATTATCAAAAATTTGTATGGCAAAGCGATCATCTGGGCCTAAAGTATTGATTAGTAAAGCACAAGCACGCGATGCAGAACTTATTTTTATCCCTTGCATTGAACCAGAACGATCTAAAACAAATACTATATCTCGTGCTTGTTTATTTTGACCTTCATTATAAGGAGGAATTAATGAAAGCATTCCATAAGTCTTTCCTTCTAAATCTTTATGAAAAAGTAGTGATGGGCGTAACTTTCTACCACTTAAAGTCCAGCGTAAAACAAAATCTCTATTTAATAGTTCATTATCATAAGCAAGCGAAACTCTTACCCCTTCCCTACCAATAGAAGTTTGTGTAGCGTGTTGAGAACAACAAAGATTACGAATTTCTCCTAGTCCGTCACTTTCATCCCACATTAAAGAAACATCAATGCTTAAAGCTACTTTAGGGTCAAAGCCTTCTGCTAAACGTGGTGGAGTGATTCTAGAAGCATCTGGAACAAGGTTTGTGTCTTGTTCTATTCCCTCACCAACAGGTTCACGCTCTAGTGCTTGTCCAGGAATATAACGAGGCGCAACTACAAGAGGAAGCCTAATTTCTGCTCTTCCATCCTCAAAAAATGGTAATCGCTCAGAGTAAGTAATTTTTACAGAGATTTCTTCATTAGGAGGGATATTTCCAACTTGAATGGTAAAAACATCATCTCGCTCTTTTTCCATCAAAGCTGCTTGTTTACCTTGATCAAGGGCTTGTTGGTATTGCTTACGGGCCTCACCGCGTTCTTCTACTTTTCCTTTTATAACTCGTTCACCTACTCGCATTTCAAAATCATTTACAGCAGCACCTCCTGGAAGAGGAAATATATAAACTGTCTCTAAATGCTCTGAATAAGGGTTATGAAAAGTTTCTGCCATTATTACTGTAGCAACCCTATCTGCCACTTGTGCGTTTATCTTCACCCCTGCTAAAGGTAGGAGAGCCTTTTTTCCTTCTCTCTCTGCTGAAAGAATACCTACACCTCGTAAACGCTCATTAGGCATTTCCATCATTGGAATAGCTCGACTCATATAACTTTCCCTCCATAGTCATTTTTTAAGCAATTATTCTAAGATTTTTTATCCTTAAAACTTAAAACCTAATAACTTGAAATTTGTGCTTTACTACGTTAACAGCATAGTATAAATTTACTGTAATACTGTCAAGATAAAAAATCCTACTTTTTTATTTTTCTTGATTTGCTGGAGTTTAACCAAATATCTACGGGCAAAAAACACTTAAATATTACCTTGGAGAAGGTTATGAAACTTGGAACAATTTTAGAAAATAAATACAGATTAGAAAAATTAGTTGATAAAAATATCTTAGGTGGACTTTACCTTGCGACAAATATAAAGTCTAAAACCAGCCAGAAAAAAGTTTTGATTAATTTGTTGCCTTTTGACTCTCAAACTTGTATTAAGAATAACTACTTTGATAAGTATTTTATTGAGCTAAACCAAACTTCTCACTATTGGAAGTACACTAGAAGTTACCCAGGTATTTTTATTAGTAACTTTGGTGAAGTAAGGGGAGAAAAAGCTTATCTAGTACTTGAATATGTTGATAGTCCTAGCCTAGAAAAAATTATTACAGAAAAAGGAAGGTTTTCTTCTAAAGAAACAATAAAAATTGCACTACAAGTTTGTAGTTCTATTACAAAAGCCAATAGTTTAGGAGTCATTTATAGAAATATAAATCCTGCTACAATAATGCTTGACCTACAGAATAACCTTAATACATATCCATTAGATTTTGATATTGATATAAATAAACTCTACTCTACAAAAGAGTTTGAGCTTTTATGTCAAACCTTAGCAGTCAATAACTCTCAAGTCTCTAAACAAATAGAGTTAACAGAAGGTTCTTTAAATTTTATGACTCCAGAACAAGCTCAAGGGCTTGAGGAAATTTATCCTCAAGCAGAGGTTTATACAATAGGAATTTTACTTTACCTTATGCTATCAGGTGAGTTCCCTTTTACAGGAAAAACCGCAACATCTCTTGCAATAGCTTGTATATGTCACCTTCCTAAACCCCTAACAACTTATCCTGATATTAACCATGAGCTAGATAACATAGTTCAATGTGCTTTAGCTAAAGATGCAAGACAAAGACACCAAAGTGTTCTAGCGCTAGCAAATGAGCTAATAGCTTTGCTACCAAAAACAACTGCTTCTGCTACTAAGACTACTAAGACTGTGTCTAATATAAATCTTACAGCTATAGCACCTAATCATAAAGATTTACAACTATTTTACTCAACAACTACAGAAGAAAAGCAAGCAAGTTTTCTTCAACAAATAATAAGTTTTTTCTCTGGCTTATTAAGAAAATAGGAAAATTATAATTTCTTTGTGTGCTAGCTAAGAGGGATTGTTATTTTTTCTCCTAACTGATTACAATAACTTGTTTTTAGTATCAAAATCCTTCTTAGCTTAATTAAATCAAACAAAAATATGTGGTATCCTCCTAATGGTATTCGCTATAAGTTAACAGAAACCCACTGGCCTACTGTGGAAGAAGTTTCTAAGTCTTTACTTTTTCAACCAATTAAAATTGGGAATGTGACACTTAGTAGCCGGACTTGGGTGCCTGCAATGGTTCCTTGGAGAGCAACTGAAGATGGTTTTGTTACAGAAGACAACCTTGATTGGTATGGTCGTTTTGCTGTTGGTCGCCCTGGAGCTATTGTAGTAGAAGCAACAGGTATTAGAGATATTCCTAGTGGCCCGCTCTTAAGGATTGGACATGATCGCTTTATCCCTGGGCTAAAAAAAATGGTAGAGCATGTCAAAGAAGAAAGCCATGGAGAAACTCGTTTTTTTATTCAAATCATTGATTTTCTTTCAGTTAAACGCCGGCCTGAACCAGATAAATATTTTTCTAAATTCTTGACTATTACTCAAGACCATAGAAAAAAGCTAGCAGAAATACTAAATAGCGAGAATTGGCTAACAGTTGATGAAATCAACGTCCGCTTATTTCTCCAAAATGCTTCTGAGTCATTACAAGACCAAATAATGAATGAGCGAGAAATAGAGTCACTACGCCAAGGCTATCGTGAGCGAGTAACTGATGAACATCTACCACATATTAAAAACTTACCCGAAGTTTTACCTGGAATTTTTGCTGCTGCTGCAATTCGCGCTCGTGAAGCAGGCTTTGATGGTGTAGAACTTCATTATGCTCATGCTTATACTATGGCCTCTTTTTTAAGCGCTCGTAACAATCGAACTGATGGTTATGGAGGTTCAAAAGAAAATAGAGTAAAACTGCCATTAGAAGTTTATAAGGCGGTTCGTAAAAGTGTAGGCAATGATTATGTTGTTGGATTAAGGTTTTTAGGGGATGAAGTAATAGAAGCAGGCAATAGAATAGATGATGCTATTTATTTTGGTGAAGAGTTTGCTCGCATAGGGTTTGATTTTCTTTCAATTTCTAAAGGGGGAAAATTTGAAGACGCAAAACAGCCCAAAATAGGAGCCGCAGTCTATCCTTATACAGGCCCTAGTGGTTATGAATGTATGCCAACAATGAATTCTGATGAAATAGGCCCTTTTGGCCGTAATATCAACCTAGCAACTAAAATTAAACAAGCTGTTAATCAAGCTGGCTTTTTCCCCCCTATAATCACGGCTGGAGGAATTTCTACATTTGAATTAGCAGAAAAAACCCTCCAAGAAAATAAGGCTGATATTATTGCTTCTGCACGCCAATCACTTGCTGATCCTGATTGGTTCTTAAAAATCAAGCTTGGCCGAGGCCAAGAAATAAGACGTTGTAATTATACAAACTATTGTGAAGCTCTTGACCAATTACATAAAGAAGTTACTTGTAAACTCTGGGATCAAAAGAAAGAACCTGGAGTAAAACTAACTAGTGACGGGCGAAGAAGAATGATTCCCCCAGACTGGGAAAAATAACTAATCCTCATCTGGGTCTTGATAATCTAAGTTAGCTTCATTAGGTCTAAAACCAAAATATCTTAACCATTCGTTCATCTCACCCTTAATAGCAGGCTTTTCTTCTTTTGTTTTGTGCTTTGATTTTTCTTCTGCAAGTAGACTTAAAAACTCAGTTGAATACATATGTTTAGCACTACAAATTTTTGCATAATTTGCAAGCGATCTATCAGAAGTAACAATTATAACTTCTCTAGGATTAGGCGCTTTTTCAACCAGTCTCCTAATTTTTTTGTCAGCATCTTGCCCTCTTGAACTATAGGAAATTTTTACTCCATGATAGGTTGCACCTTCTGGATAATTTGGCTCTGGAGCACCATCAAAAACTACATGTAGCTTTACTTTTTTTATTTCTAGAAAATCTGCAAGCATTTCTAAAAGCTCTAGCCTAGTACGTTTACGACCCATTAAGTTATTACCATCAATAATATAGCTTGGCAAATTTTTTCTCCTAACCCCAAACTATAAAATTAATTATAGAGCTAAAATTTAGGACATTCTCTTTCAACAACCTGACCACTAGTTTTAATCCATTCTTCACTTTCTTGATGTAACCATTCTAAAACTGATTGAAGCTCATTTTGTTTTGCTAAAACCTCTTGTTCATCACTATCACGAGAAACATAAATTGGCTTAGCATAAGCAATAAGCCCACGAGAAAAAAACTTAGGAATTCTAAAACGATCCCAGCTTTTTAGTTCCCAATAGTTCATAGGAGTTTGACATACTGGTAAAATTGGACAGCCTGTTAGCTTTGCTAGTTGAATTGCACCTGGTTTAGCCTGATAAATAGGCCCTTTTGGCCCATCAATGGTAAAAGCCACGTCAAAACCTGCTTGTAGACAACTTGCCATTTCTCTTAAGGATTTACTCCCACCCTTAGTAGTAGAACCACGAGATGCTCCATAGCCAAAAAGCTGGATCATTCGTGCAATTATTTCCCCATCATAGCTTTGGCTAGTCATAACCACAATTCCTAGATTACGAAAAAACCAAGTAGCAGGTAAAATTCTATTATGCCAAAAAACATAAATTAAAGGTTGATCGCTAGCAATATTACCTCTGCGGTCATTTCCTCTAAACATTTGCCAACGCATAGTACAACCAATTAAGTAAACTAATAGGTAACTTAAAAAAGCAGCAAATCGAATAGATAATTGTTTTTTTTTAGGGTATTGATCAAGTGGTGCACTACTATAAACTTGTTTTCTTAAATTATCGGCACGTTCTTTTGAAAGGGTTTTAGCTTCTCTACTCATTAACTTATTTGCTCTTTCGCTTTTTCTAATCTTGCTTCTAAGGTTGTAGCACCTTGTCCAATTTCTATTTCTTGTTCCCAGTCTTTATAACCTATTCTCACTATTACCACTAAATATGTTCCCATAGGAATTTTTTGCAGTAACAAGGATCCTCGATCATCTGTTGTGCCTACGTAATGGTTATTAAGATAAATATTAGAATTTGGAGGTGACGTATAAATAATTAAAGCCCCATTTAGTGAAGATGTTGTAGGATTTAGTCGTTTGAGTTGATAGGAAAGGGCATCTTCATCACTCTCCAAACCAGCAGCAGCACGTAGTTCTTGACCTAAAGACAGTGTTGATTGTTGGCGATTTTCTGGCTTTTTTGCTATTGATTTTAATACTACATCTGAAACTTTTTTAGGTATTTCTGTGCGTATTTCAGTTAAAGCTTTAGGTTCATGTTGGACATGTTTTTTAGCAAGTTCCATCACAGTATCAGCATCAAATGGCATTCTCCCAGTTAAAGTTTCATATAGCATAACTCCTAAAGAATAAACATCAGTACGTGGGTCAAGTTCTTTATCAAGCCATTGTTCAGGGGACATATAGTAAGGAGTGCCAGCCACCCTTCCTTTTTCTGTTAGGCTTTGCATTGAAGTTCCAACAGTTTTGAGTTTTGCTAGACCAAAGTCTATTACTTTAACGGTTTCTCCTAAACCTTCAAATTCTTCTAATATGATGTTTTCAGGTTTTAGATCTCTATGAATAACACCTTTGCGATGTGCTCTTTGAACTGCCCCACACATCTGTAAAAATATTCTTACAGTACGTTTTATATCTAAATATTTTTCATTATTAAGTATTTGCCTAAGCGTAAACCCATCTAAGAATTCCATTACTAAAAAGGCTATACCATCAGAGATCCCAAAATCAAAAATTGAGATCGCATTTGGGTGATGTATCCGCCCATAAGCTTGTGCTTCACGACGAAATCTCTCTATTGCAACATGGCTAGACACCAATTCTGCCTTAAGTGTTTTTATGGCAACAAAATCATCAATGACAGAGCGTTTAGCTTTATAAACTGTGCCTGTAGCACCTTCTCCAAGAGTTTCTATTATTTGGTATTTTTCAGCTAAAACTTCTCCAGGAAACAAGCGTTGTGCAACTACATTTAGCCTAGCACCATCTTTTGGACAGTGTTTCATGCTCTCAGGCCATTGTTCATTACATACTGTACAAAGTTTCTTTTTCATAATCCCCGCCCTAATGAAAACTACATATTATATCAACTTGTAAAATATGCGAACAAAAATTCTAGGCGGAAAATAAGTTTATTTTGCCAGCAACTCAAAAAAGTTTTATTATAATCAAACCCATAAATTAAAACTCAAGGAGGTTAAAATTTAATGTTAAGAGTTATAGGTATGTTGCTTTTGTTTGTAATGACTTTTGCAACAGCTTTCGCAATCACTCCTTTACAACAAAAGGAAACTTATCCCGATGGTATTCCAAGAATTACAATTGAAGAGTTAAAAACTAAATTAGATAAAAAAGAAGGTGTAGTAATAGTAGATGTTAGAGGACATGCTGGAACTTTAATCAAAGGAGCAATCAATATCCCACTTGCTGACATAGAGAAAAGTCTTGACAAATTGCCTAAAGACAAACTTATTGTTATGGTTTGCGCTTGAACTAGCGAAGGTAGTAGTGCCCGTGCGGCACGCATTTTATTAGACAAAGGTTATACTAAAGTTTCAGCACTAAAAGGCGGTCAAACTGCTTGGGAAGCTGCTAAATACCCTGTTGAAAATGTAGTTCAAAACTAGATAAATTCAACTAATTAAATTTTTAATATTAAAAGCTAAAGGGGTTAATTAGCCCCTTTAGCTTTTTTAAATTAAGAAAATTTATTAGTTGCTAACTTAGGGCAAATAAAATATTCTTAGCAAGTCGGCTGCTAATAACTGCATAATTTCTTACTGTGATTTTCTTCAAAAATCATACCTACTCATATTATCTTTTTATTAAGTAATGTTTTGCTTAAAAAAATCAAAAATTTTGTGAGGTCTTTATGCCTTTTAAGATGGAAGAAATATTTGTCCGTTTAGATAAAGTAAGGGTTAGTATAAAAAACCCTTTTCAAATACCAGTAACTCTTTTTGCTAGAGAAGATGTAGATATAGGGTTTGAAGCAGTTAATCAGTTATTAGAATTTATTTCTCTAGAAAAAACTTTGCAACAACTAGGCAAAGATTTTTGGGGTGATAATGTAGGGCAAATTAAAGAAGTTATCCTAACCCCTGATTTTCATAAAGGGGCTGGAATACCTGTGGGAACAGTAGTTAATGCTCAAGGCTTTGTTATCCCACAAGCTATTGGAAATGATATTTGTTGTGGAATGAGGTTACTTGTTACTGACTTAAAAAAAGAAGAATTTTTAGCTAATCAAAAACCACTAGAAAAACAGTTGCGTGCTATTTTCTTTGAAGGTAAACGTCAACTACCGCTGTCATCGCGTCAACGCGAAGCATTACTTAAAGAAGGGTTGTGGGGACTACAAGAAACTTTCTCTGATAATGCTAATGTTGGATTATGGAGTTATTATGATCCAATAGAGCAAGCCAAAGATTTAAGTTTTGTTCATTTTCAAGGAGTTTTACCTACTCAAACTGCTTTTACTTTTGATGATTTTATTAAATCAGCAAATAATACAGCAGGCTATGATAGTCAAATAGGTTCTATTGGTGGAGGAAATCACTTTGTTGAAATTCAGACTATAGAAGAGCTACTTGATGGAGCAACCTCTCATAGTTGGGGAATAACATCTGATCAAATTACTATTATGGTTCATTCTGGTTCTGTTGGATTAGGGCATTTGGTAGGTGGTCATTTTCGAGATCGCGCTAAAGAAATTTTTCCTAGTAGAATTACTCATCCAGAATATGGTTTTTACCCTCTACCAACAGATGGGAAAGAAAAGCAACTAACCATAAATTATTTAAATGCTATGCGTTGTGCAGCTAATTTTGCTTTTGCTAATAGGCTTTTTCTAGGTTTAATGATAATTCGTGCTTTTTCTGAAGTATTAGGTCGGAAAGTAGCTTCTAAACTGATTTATGATGCCCCTCATAACCTTATTTGGGAAAATGAGCCTGCATCAAATTGTTATTTGCATCGCAAAGGAGCTTGTCCTGCAATAGGTGCTGAGCCTGAGATAAATAGCCCATTTCGTTATACAGGACATCCTGTAATCATTCCAGGATCTATGGGAGATGCGAGTTATTTATTAGCCGGACAAGGGAGTTCTCAATCATTAACAAGTGCCTGTCATGGAGCAGGTAGAAGTTTAGCACGTGGGGAGGCTCGCATAATTGACCAAACAACATATCAAAGTACCATATCAAAATTAAAAGTAGTAACACCTATAGATCCTAATGCACCTGAAGTAAGATTGCGACCTGATATTTTGGCAAAGTATCATGATAGATTAAAAGAAGAAGCACCTTATGCTTATAAGCCTATTAATCCAATAGTTGAAACAATAGAAGAGGCTTCTATTGCACGACGTGTTGCACGATTATCCCCATTAATGACTATTAAAGGATAAAAAGTTTTTAGTCAAATAAAGGGAAAAGATAATGATTCTTTTCCCTTTTATCAACCCATTAAGCGCTAGCGGCTGGACGAGGAGAGGCTCTTTTACTCTCTTTTGTCTCTTTTACTTCTTCAACAGATTCTTCAGGGAAAAGCTTATCAATTATTGGTAGATTAAGAGTCTTACGCACTTCTTGCTCAATTCTTGTACATAATTCTTTATTTTGAGCAAGAGAGTTTTTTACATTATCACGACCTTGACCAAGGCGTTCACCTTTATAAGAAAACCATGCACCGCTTTTATCAACAATCTTATGTTCTACAGCCATATCTAATAAATCGCCTGTTCTAGAAATACCTTCACCATACATAATATCAAATTCAACTTCCTTAAATGGTGGAGCGACTTTATTTTTTACCACTTTAACACGAGTACGATTGCCAATAATATTTTCACCATCTTTAATTGGGCCAATACGGCGAATTTCAACACGAACAGAAGAATAAAATTTTAGAGCGCGACCTCCTGTAGTGGTTTCTGGTGAGCCAAACATAACTCCGATTTTTTCCCGAATTTGATTAATAAAAATTAGACAGGTATTAGAACGAGCTACAGCAGCGGTTAATTTACGCATTGCCTGAGACATCAATCTAGCTTGTAAGCCTGGCTGATTATCTCCCATATCTCCATCTAGTTCTGCACGAGGAACTAAAGCAGCCACAGAGTCAATAACTATAACATCAAAGGCACCTGAACGGGTTAGTTGTTCAGTAATTTCTAAAGCTTGTTCACCACTATCTGGTTGTGAGATAAATAATTCATTAACATTAACGCCTAGTTTTCCAGCATATTCTGAATCCATAGCATGTTCAGCATCAATATAAGCTGCATTGCCACCTAAGCGTTGAGCTTCAGCAACTATATGTAGAGCAAGAGTTGTTTTACCAGAACTTTCTGGGCCATAGATTTCTGTAACACGACCACGAGGAACGCCTCCAATGCCTACAGCGGCATCAATACTTAAACAAGTTGTAGATATTGCTAAAATATCAGATATTTTCTTATCACCTAAGCGCATAATCGCGCCTTTGCCAAACTGTTTCTCGATCTGTGCTAAAGCCATTTCAATTGCTTTACTACGTTCGGTTTTGAAGTCTGCCATAATTGTTGTTGCCTTTCTTGGTTTATAATTTTTATTGATTTAGATAATTTAGTGCCAGTAAAAGTTATCAGTGAAATATAGGCAAAAACCTATCTAATGTCAAGTAATAAATGCAGAAGAAAAATATTTTTTTCACACTCAGGGTAGATGCCAAAAATTCTTCTTTTCTGGCAAATAATTTTCTATCCTGTCAAAAAGAGTAAGCAATAAATACTAGTAAAAAGACTTATTCAGATTTATTAGACATAGAAGAAGGTGTAGTAGAAGGTATAGTGGAAGGTTTTTCAATTTGGCTTTCTAATTCTAATTTTTTCTTAATACGCTGTTGTTCAAGTGTATATTCTAAATCAGCTAGTTTAGTTTTTAGCTCTGTAAGACGAGTCTGTGTTTGTTCTTTATCATACTCTTGGTTATTGATTTTTATAGATTTGCTATAACTTTGATTACCTTTATCATCAACTGAAGTAACATTAAAGAGTTGTAAGGCTGATTCAAATTGACTTATTTCTTTTTTAATTAGGTCACGTTCTTTTAGTGTTGCTGGTTCACCTTGATAAGTAGCTAGCTTTTCGGCTGCTTTTTTAATAGCTTGTTCCCGACGATATTTCTCTATTTCACCAGGAGCTAGCCCAATAATATCAAGCTCTCCTTCAGGTAGTGAAGCAAGTTCTTCAATTGGTAGATTAAAGTTTCCTATTCCCCGTTTTGCTTGATAATTTAGCGGGATAGCCAAAATAGTTCTTTTATAATCAACATGAACTACAACTTGATGGTTTGAAGGGTCAACTGTGATATGTACATCCTCTTTTGGAATTTTAAGACCTCGTTGTTCAATCGCTGTATTAACTCGACTACGTAAGGTTTGAACTGTAATATTAGAGTCTCCTAAAACTACTCGTAAATCATCTTCTAATAAGCGTCTTTGAGAGTACTGCATTGTAAAAGTTACTACAATATAGATAACTAAAACTGCTGCACATAATTCAGCCATTCGCCTAATAAAAATACGGGTAGCTTGTTCATTTTCCTCTTTTTTAGCTTGCTCTTCCATAGCTGTTAATGGTTGGAAAGCATGAGGGTTTATTTGTTCAATAATTTGTCTAAATTCTGGAATTGTGCCAACATCTTGCCAAGCAGTATTACCTAATCTGGCTTTATGGGTATGACGAATTCGACCAGCACGAATCATAGCCTCAACATCTTCTGGAGTTTGGTTTTCATAAATAAAGCCATTTATGTCAATTTGCCAAACTTTAGGAGGCATTTTAGAAGTTTGATATTGAGTGCCCTTGCTACTAGTAATTAAGTTGTCTTGGCTTTGTGTGCTACTGGGTTTATCTATGCCAGTTTGAATGGTTTCTGCTTCTACACTACTAGCAGCCTTTGATTTTGAGTATTGTTCTGTAGCATAAGTAAGCATTTCACTACCATCAGTAACTAGTAGCGGGTCATAAGTAATTTCTACTTTTGGTTGAGGGTTATTTTTACTAACAGACTTAGCTTCTAATGTTTTATCTTCTGATTTATCTAGAATTTTTTGCTCTTGTTGATAGGCAATAGTTTGAGCGTTATTAGAACTATTATTAAGTTCTAAAGGTTTTTCTGTTATAGGTTCAATTTTAACATCTGCACCAATGGCGCGTAGTTTTTCAGCTACTTTAATAGCTTCTTGATGAGATGGAGTTTTCTTTACACTAAGTTTTTTTCCTTTAAGTAGTTCTTGAGCGCTAGATTCTGATAGCCCAAAACTGCGTTGCAAGCCATCTAGAAGTTTTCTCTGGCCTGATTCAGAGTTATCTAGCACTCCATGAAAAACTACCCGCCATTGACTAGCGTCATTTACAGTTTTTCTTGGTGTATTAGAAATACCTGAAATTGTTAATGCAGCTTCTAATTGATTAGCTAGGTCAAGTGCGCTGTGTTGACGGCGAGAAGGTTGTTTATCTAAAGCCCTCATCACAACATGGGAAAGTGGCTCAGGAACATCAGGGCAAAGTTTTTTAAGAGGTGTAGGATCTTTTGTAACATGTTGAACAATAACAGCTGGGGCTGATGTAGCTTGAAATGGAACATGTCCAGAAAGCATTTCATAAAGTATTATCCCTAGAGAATAAATATCTGAGAGATAATCAATAGTCCCTCCACTACATTGTTCAGGGGACATATAGTGAGGTGTACCTAATACACTATCAGTTTTAGTTATTTGATTCTGTTGTTGAGAATCTTTAAGTTTAGCAATACCAAAATCTAGAACTTTAACAACTTCTTGACCATCAATAATCTCAATCATTACATTATCTGGTTTAAGATCACGATGTACAATATTTGCCCTATGAGCCGCTCCAATACCAGCACAAATCTGACGAGCTAAATTTACAGTTCTATCTGGGGTAAGGCGTTTTTCTCTCTCTAGTAGTTTTCTTAGAGTCAAACCCTCAACATATTCCATTACCAAATAAACAACATCATCACTAGTTTGACCAAAATCAATTACAGATACAGCATTAGGGTGTTTTATGCGTGCTGAGGCATCGGCTTCCCGCTTAAAACGCTCATAACAAGTAGGGTCTTCTGTCATATCTCGGGAAAGAACTTTAACTGCTACTTGTTTATTAAATTTTGTATGGTGAGCAATATAGACTGAACCCATACCACCGCGACCAATATGGCGCTCTAGCTTATATTTATCATCTAGGATTGTGCCTATAAGTAAATCGCTAGTGGAAGTTTTTTTGCTCATTTATACCTCAGAAAATAAACAGTAAATAAAACCAGAAGTTTATTATTAATATATAAGAAAAATGGATTGTACTTAGAAACTTATTTTAAGCAGAAATTATAGTTATGTCTGCAATTATTTTTTACTATTTGGAAGTTCGTGATAAATCAATACTCCAGCTTGAAAACCTCCTGTAGGATTACTTGCAGGGCTACACCAAATTATCTTAGCAAGTTTGACTCTTTGAGCATCTGAAAAACGTAACTCTAAAAAGCTATTTTGCTGTGGTTCATAAGAAATACGTAGTCCTGCACCTCGTCTTGAAACATTAACAATTAAGGTTTCTTCTTCAAAACGTTCTCCTGTTACAGTTTTGCCACGAACTAAGACAGGAATAAGCTGACTTTTGCGTTCATCACGCGCTCTTTTTATATATCGGCTCTGTAGGGTTTTTAGTTTTTGTGCTACGCGCCGAAAATTAATATCAATAGCATAAACATCAAAAAAAGCTTCTGTAGCTTCTTCTATTCTATCTGTAGCTTCGTAAATTAATGCTAAATCATAACGTAAAGCTTTATACTGATTCTCGGTTTGGCTAGTTAACCTAAGTCCATTAAGAAGCCACTTCTCTGCATCAGCAAAATTTCCTAATGCACTAAAACATAGACTAAGTATTTCACAACACTGAACATATCTACTTCGTGTTTCTTTACTAAATAAATGACCTTCTATTACACTAACAGCCTTTGCTAGATCCTCTATTGCTAGGCTATAGAGCGCCATTTCCTTATAAGCAATGCCAATATTATAGTGCAGATCAAAATCAGCATTTCTTTGTTCAGGTGTAATTTCTTCTTTAGCCAAATCATCTCTTATAGCTAAAGAAATTTGCTCTAGTTCTTCATCTGGTAAAGTGGGAAATTCCTCATCTTCGTCTTCTTTAGTTAATTTTTTTGCTAGATTACTTATTGATGGTAAAACTAAATTTTTAGCAGAAACTGTTGATTCTAGAGGTTTTTTACTAATCTTCTTAGCCAATATGTTAGTTTTTTTTGGCTGAGCAATATTTTCTATTAATAACTTAAAAGCGCTACTAGGATAAAATCTAATTACTTTTTCTTTTTGATTATCAAACAAATTATCAGACTTAGCATCTAACTCACTTGTAGTTTTAGAATAAACCCGAAAAGTACCAAAACCTTTTATTTCAGTAGCTTTACCTTCAAGCAAAGTATCGCAAATATGAGTAAACAACAGGTTAAATATTTCATTAGACTGTTTACGGGTAAATCCAGCTTTTACAAGCAAGCCTAAGAAATAACGATCGGGTTTAAATTCTGATTTTGACACAATCCGACTCCCACTTAACTTATTTAATTTAATTTAATTTAATTATTTTTCTTTAATAGCTCTTTAGCCTCGGCAACAGTTTTACGAGTATGGTCTAAGGTTGATTCTGCGCTACGCATTTTTGTAAAAATTTCTGGTAATTGTCGGTTGACTGCTCCTCCCTTTTCTAGCCATTCTGCTGCATCTCTTAAAGCTTCCATCTCTGAGCGTAAAGAATCGGTGGCTTTATCTAAATGGTGTGAAAGTCGCTCAAATTCTGCCATTAACGATTCTAGCCTAGGATAACTTCTAAGGTTTCGGTTATTAGAAGCAAGTCCCCCAACAGTGTTAGAAAATCTAGCAGCTTTATCAGCAACAGAAAGCGAAGAGAGTCTTTGAGTCCGGCGTTTTGGTTTTGGTCTATCAGGGTCAAAAGTTGAAAGAGCTTGCAAAGTAGTAGTAATCTTATTATTAGAAAGTTTTGTTGGCAGACCTACACCATTAAATCTAGCTAGTAGTGCAGTTATATTGTCTTCTCCTCCACGATGACGAGCAGTAACAATCATATCCTGGCAAGCAGGTTGAGTTGAGCCTCTTTTTACAATAAATTGTGCTATTTCAGAGGCTTTTACTTTATTAGAAAGACCATCGCTACATAAAAGAAGATAATCATTGCTTTGCAGTGGTAAGGTTGTAACAGCTACTTGGATTTCCTCTTTAATACCCATTGCTTGGAGTAAAATTCCTCGGCTACTAGATTTCTCTGCATCAGCTTGAGAAATTAACCCACGAGCTACTAAAACTTCCATTAGTGATTGATCTGTAGTGACTTGTTTAATACGACCATCTCGCATAAGGTAGGCTCGGCTATCTCCAACCTCAGCAATATAAACTTGATCGCCTTCAACTAGTGCAGCAGTTAAGGTTGCACCCATTCCACGATATTCTGGCCTTTGACCTTCGCGAAAAACTTGATAATTAGCATCTTCTACAGCCTTAACCAATCTATCATAGGGATCAACACTTGAAAATTTAATTAAATTTTCAGCTAAAGCATTAATAGCTAATTGGCTAGCAACTTCTCCTGCTAATTGCCCTCCCATGCCATCAGAAACAGCTAAAAGCATTGATAAAGTACTAGGATTTTTTTCAGCCCTATAAATATCTCCTAAACATTGACCTGTAGTTAAGTCAACTACTAAAAAATAATCTTCATTATTTTTACGTACTAGCCCTACGTCGGTACAAGCTGAAATTTCAATTGCTATTGGCCCTGCTCTCATAAATCAATATCCTTAAATATCTTTTAATAAATAGCTCTCAGCCCTTTTTAAGGGCTGGGCTATTATCGACTGCCTTATTTATTTTTGGGCTAAGGTTTTAATTACATCTGTATTTAATTGATGCCCTCCATCATAGGTAATTAGTTCATAAGAAAGGTTATGGCTTTTCAATCTATCTTCTTCATGAGTAATTACACTAGCATCAGCAAATTGATCTTGGTTTCCTACTACTATAAATATTTTTGTATTAGAGAAAATTTCGTTAGTAGCATCTAAATCTAGGTCTGGTGGGGTTATTCCTCCCCAAAGTATTAACTTCTCAACAGGCTTTTTCTTACCTAGACCTACCCATCTACAAACAGTAGCAACCCCTTGAGAAAACCCCAGTACATTTAACTTAATATTTGAGTCATCAACTGAAGAGGTAACTTTTTCATATAATTTGTCTAGGTAACTGACATAGTTGTCTATTTCATTTAACCTATCTTCTCTAGTCATCCAACAGGCTCCAATTCTTCCGCCCATATTATCTAAATAAAAGCGTGAAAGACCTTCTGGAGCAACAATTAAGCGATTTTCTTGCTCAATATTTTGAAAATGCTTGATAAAGTATGCGGCTAATTGTCCTTGTCCATGACAGACAAACCAAATTTCTTGTGTGTTACTAGAAGGTTTCCCTAGAGTGCAATATCTAGCTGTTTTAGTGATTTCAATATTATGTGTTTGCAAGTTTTCTGACATTGTTCTTTCCTGTTAATAAATTATTGGTATAAGAAAATAAGTTTAGATGTTACAACATTAGCAGAAAAAAAAACTATTATCTTATGCTGCTCTTAACAATAAAATTTCATGTTAGAATTTGGACTTTATTCTTTATTCAGAGGTGCTATTAATGCAAGCAATAATTTTAGCTGGTGGTAAAGGAACACGTCTTCGTCCTCTAACTCTTTCTATTCCTAAACCTATTACAACAATTGCCAATCGGCCTTTCCTATATTATCAACTAGAAATGTTAAAAAAAGCTGGTGTAGAAGAAGTAATTTTAGGGCTTTCTTATCAGCCAGAAAAAATTATGGAAGTTTTTGGTAATGGTGAAAAATTAGGAATAAAAATCCGTTATTTAGTTGAACCTGAGCCTTTAGGAACAGCAGGAGCTTATAAATTTGCAGAATCTTTAATTAATAGAACTACAATTGTTTTTAATGGCGATATTCTTACTAATATAGATATGGCTATGGCTGTAAAACTACATCGTGAACGTAATGCAACAGCAACTATTATTTTAGTACCTGTTGAAAACCCTTCTGCTTATGGACTTGTAGAAACATCAACTGATGGAAAAGTACTAAGATTTTTAGAAAAACCTAAAGCTAATGAAATTACTTGTAATACTATTAATGCTGGAATGTATGTGCTTGAACCTAAAGCACTAAGCTATATTCCTAGAAGCCAAGAGCATTCATTTGAATATCAACTCTTTCCTAGGCTACTTAAAGAAAAAGAGCCTTTTTACTCAATCATTAGTAAAGACTATTGGCTAGATATAGGAACTAATTCTCGTTATCTACAAGCTAATTTAGATGTTATAGCAAATAAGCTTTCTCTAGAAATAACACGTACTCGCCTAGCCGCTTGGCAATCAGCACATATAGATGACTTATCATTAGTAGATGAAACAGTTAATTTAGAAACAAATGTAGAGATTACTAATTCTGTAATTGGGGCTAATTGCGCTATTGAAAGAGAAGCTAAAATAAAAGACTCTGTTATTTTACCTAATACAAAAATAAAGGCTAATGTAATAATTGAAAAATCAATTATTGGTGAAAATTGTTTAATTAAAGAATCTTCCACTATCTTAAAAGGCTCTGTATTAGGCAATAACACTAGTATTTCTGATTTTAGCCAAATTGGTTTAGAACTATAAATTTAGAAGATTTAGAGGAAAAATAAATGATCAAATTTGGTACAGATGGATGGCGTGCTGTTATTGCAAAGGAATTTACATTTGAAAACGTTGCTATAGTTACACAAGCTTTAATAGATTACTTAAACTCACAGAACTTAAAAAATAGAACTTTAGCTGTAGGCTATGATTGCAGGTTTTTATCAGAACGTTTTGCTAAAGAAGTAGCAATACAACTTGCAGCAAATAATTTTCAAGTTTCGCTCTTTGATGATGCAGTTCCAACTCCTATGGTTTCTTTTGAAGTAAGAGCACAAGAAATGGCAGCAGGTGTAGTAATTACAGCTAGCCATAATCCTCCAGAGTTTAATGGCTTTAAGGTTAAAGCTCCTTTTGGAGGCTCTGCTCCTCCAGAAATAACAAAACAAATCGAAATATTGCTTAATAAGTCTACAGTAATTACGACATCGTTTGATGAAGCAGTAAAAGTAGGTAAAATCAAAGCTATTCAACCCTCAATAAATTATGGAAGACATCTGGCTAAACTTGTTGATTTAGAACGAATTAAAGCCTCTAGTAGTCATTTAGTTGTAGACCCAATGCATGGCAGTGGAGCACGTTGGGTTGAGCATTTGCTAAATGGTGGAAAATGCAGAGTTACAACCATAAGAGCAAATCGAGACCCTTATTTTGGTGGTGTTAGCCCTGAACCTATAGCAAATAACCTTTTACCTTTATTTGAAGCTGTAAGAAAACACTCTGCACTTCTTGGTCTAGCAACTGATGGTGATGCAGATAGGGTTGGGGCTTGTGATGAATTAGGTAATTTTATTAGTTCTCATCAAATTGTAGCTATTTTACTTCTACATTTAGCAAAAGAACGTTCTTTGCGTGGCGCTGTTGCAATAACCTTTTCGCAAAGCACTTTGGTAAAACGCATTGCTAAACATTATGGTCTTACAATTTATGAAACTCCTATAGGGTTTAAATATTTAGCTGAATTAATGCTTTCTCAAGATATTCTTATTAGCGGTGAAGAATCTGGAGGAATTGGTATTAAAGGCCATATTCCTGAACGTGATGGGATATTAAATAGCCTACTTTTAGCTGAAGCAATAATAACCAGTCAAAAAACTCCTAGTAAGTTATTAGAAACTATTTGGCAAGAGTTTGGTCGATTTTATTATGATCGGTTAGATTTACATATAGATATTGAAAAAGGAAAAGCTTTTGTAGAAAACATTAAATCCTTTCCTCCTTCAAGTTTTGCAGGAGAAGAAATTGAAAGCATTGAAACTTTGGATGGCACTAAACTAATTTTTACTGATGGTAGCTGGTTACTATTTAGACAATCTGGAACAGAACCCGTCTTAAGGCTTTATTGTGAGGCTACTTCACAAAAAAAATTAGAAAAAATTCTTACAAAAGCTAAAGAGCTAGCTATTAGCAATTAGAAAATTAGAAAATTAGAAAATAAAAAGAGACTTGGGTAAGAACAACTTTTTTCTACACTTACCCAAGTCATAGGCTAGGCTATTGAGGGCAAAAACAACTCAATGTAAACAAGGAGATTTCACTAACCAACTGTCAGTCTTTTCCAAAAAACATATCCCTAATCTTACCAAATCATAATCAGGCCAAGGTTCAATGTTAACCACTTTACCTTTTATAGTTACATCATCATCTAAACTAACTTCTACCTCTGTACCTATAGGAAATGTTATATAAGTTAGCAGTCCTATTCCAGACTCACTAAAATCTGTTGTTAAAGCGTCTACACATTCTTTATCACTTCCATCTGCGGATTTTAATTCAACAAATACTCGTCTATTATTACGTGATTCTGTGCGATAGATTGGTTTATGATTAACACTTGCCGTAGCCATATATTTACTCCTTGAGATAAAATATTTTAATCTAACCATAGTCATTATTTATTCTTAAGGAAAGAGACTTAAACAGGCCAATTATCTTTATCAACAAGTTTAATGCCAAGTCTCATCATTCCAGACCATTCCCAATCACCCCATTCATCTTCAATACTTACAACTTCGCCTGTTGCAAAATATTCATCATCTAAACTTATTGCGACTTTTTCACCTATAGGGATAGATAAAGAAGTAACTACACCTAAGCCAGAAATACTGCTATCTACAATAAGCCCCCCAGTAAATTCATAATCATCTAAAGCTTTAATTTTTATATATGAGCGTGGGTAAGAGCTAATGGCTCTATTTTCTTTGCGGTTTTCATTGGAAGTAGCGACTAGCATAAGAACCTCCTTGTTTTTATTGTTCTTGCATAAGCTTAAGGCAAGTGCTATGCCAAGAAAAATATCAAATATGTAAGGATCTTATCTTATTGATTTATTTGGTATTTTTAGTAAAGAGACTAAAACACTTTAAGAGTTCTGTTAAAATTTCCCCAACTTAGCTGAGGATTTTTCCTATTTTTTTAAAACTCTATTTAAGTTGGCATTTAAGTAGAAGGTTTTATAGCCCTTTGAGCAGTAATTTTGAATTCCTAATTTTTTAAGTAACTTTATTATACAAACGTCCTGTATTATCAGCTTTCACAAGTCAAAGGGCTATAAAAATTTATCCGTTTTTACGTTCAAACTCTTTCATAAATTCAACTAAGGCTTCTACCCCAGCTTTTGGAAAAGCATTATAAATAGAAGCACGTAAACCACCTACAGAGCGATGACCTTTTAAGCCGTCTAATCCTGCGGCTGTAGATTGTTTAGCAAATAGATTTTCTAGTTCTTCGTTAGGTAAGCGGAAAGTTACATTCATTAAAGAGCGGCTATCACTATGAGCATGGCCTCTATAAAATTCTGTTGCATCAATTGCATCATAAAGAATTTTAGCTTTTTCTTGATTAAGCTTTTGCATTGCATCCAATCCACCTAAATCAAGTATCCATTGACAAACAAGATCAACTATATAAATAGAGAAAACAGGAGGTGTGTTATACATTGATTTAGTCTCTGTATGGGTTTTATAGGCAAGCATTGTTGCCATATCGCTAGCAGGTTCCTTAACTAAGTCTTTACGTATAATAACCATTGTTACACCGGCTGGCCCCATATTTTTTTGTGCTCCAGCATAAATTAAAGCATACCGGCTCATATCTATTGGACGGCTAAAAATATCTGATGAAGCATCGCAAACTAAAGCAACATTACCTACTTCTGGATCATATTGCCATTCAGTCCCAAAAATAGTGTTATTAGAAGTTATATGGACATAAGCTGCTTCTTTATCAAGCTTTAACTCTTCTTGTTTAGGGATACGAGCAAAATTTTCGCTTTCTGTACTAGCAGCAACATTGATTTGGCCTACTTTTTTAGCTTCCTTAATTGCGGCTTTTGACCAAGCACCAGTATTTATATAATCAGCCTTACCACCTTTAGAAAGCAAATTCATAGGAATCATTGAAAACTGTAGGCTAGCTCCGCCTTGAAGAAATAAAACATAAAAATCATCAGATAAGTTAAGTAACTTACGGATTTTTGCTTCTGCGCCTTCAATGATTTTGTCAAAAGTTTTGGAGCGGTGGCTAATTTCTAGTACTGACATACCTACACCAGGTAAACTCACTAAATTACGTTGGGCTTCTTCTAAAACAGGTAGCGGAAGCACTCCTGGCCCAGCACTAAAATTATAAATTCTTTCTGTCACAGTTAAGATCCTCCTAATTTTCCTAAATAATTGCGTTAATAAAAGATAATACCAAGATTATCAAGAAAATAATAAGCTTATAGACTAGACTTAATAATACTTTAGGTCAAACAAATTGGCCTACAATCGAGAGTCATAATTATCTAACCATTCACTTTTAGGAAAAAGTTTTAGAAATAAGCGATCTTTTATTAAAGAAATTAACTTACGATCCTGTTGTTTTTCCCTAAATTCTTCAGCTATTTTTAAGTTTATTTCAAGAAACTGTTTTAGAGAATTTTCCTCAACCAACACATTTATTCTAAGTTTTTCTAATATATTATTTCTTTCTATTATATGTAAGTCTAAAATCTCTTTAACTGAATTTTCAGGATAATTAATCCAAAGCCTTTTAGGTAATCGGTAAATATATTGTTCAGATAAAATAGGGTTTATTGCTTTTGTTGAAGATAATGACCAACCTTCTTCCATATAACTACTTATAGATAAGGCTATAGGGAGTGGTTCTTTATTAATGGAAAAAAACTGATCAATTGTGGCAAAACACTTATATTTTGGGTGAAAAAATATACGAGAAAATACTTGTAAGCTTTCAGAATAGTCTTCTTTATAATCCCCTAGTCTTATAAATCCTAAAGCTTTTATTTCAAAGCTATATTGCTCTATTTTAAGATGATCTAGGTTTATAAATTCACCTATATTGGTCTGAGAAAATTTAGGAGTTTCTTTTATCCAAGGATATACATCTTGTAGTGATGATGTCGTATAAGTATAAAAAGAAGCTAATATATAGCTAAGAACTAACCCAAAAAGAAATGAAATAGAACTTATATAAGAAGTAAATATTAAAACAGCAGTAATAATAACCACACTAGTATTAAAAGATACAGCTATTTTCTTAGTGATTAAATCTTTCTTAATATATTTTCTAATATTTGTTGAAGAGTTGTTTTCTTTATTAATAGAAATATTTCCACACCTTACACAATATCCTTTTTCAGCATCAAACTGATCAGATTGATGGCAAATTTCACATCTAGAAGCAGGTAATTCGGTTTTAACTCTAAATTCAGACATAGTTAAAGTATTAAAAGATAAAAAATAGCCACAGAAAAACTAAGTATTGGTTCTGTGGCTATTTTTGGTTAATTAATGTAAAAATAAGACTTATTCGCTGCGTTTTACTTCTTGACCTACGATATTTTTAAGTTCTGAACGTAGTTTATTAATCTCTTCAATTTTATTGGAAATACGCTCAAATAAATTTGCTTGTGCTTTAATCCCTTCGCTAATTAGAAAAGCGGCTGATTCTGAGCGACTCTTAAAAATACCTGCTTCTACTAAATGATCTAACTTAGTTAATGACTCATCATTAACACGCACCATAACTACATGCTCGCGAGCAGAAAGAGCAGTTTCAATAGCTTTACCAATTGACTCTGGGATTTTTTGGGCTAGTTCTCTAAATTGAGAAGTAATTCCTTCTAAACCGCTATTACGACTTTCTGTAGTAGTGGGTTTAGTGGTTGATTCTGTAGGAGTTATAGTATCAGGGCTTTTCTCCTCTATGATAATTTCTCCCTCTTGATAGTCACGCTTATTTGACATAGCTCCTCCTATCGTAGCTTTTGTAATGTCGTTTTTGAGTTACAAATTTCTTCAATAGTAAGCCGTTAGAGCCTTTAGCGTCAAGAAGAAAGGACGTAAGCATCCTAGAGAAAAGTATTTATCATCTATCAAATTTAATAAGTGAGTGATAAAATTTGTTTTCCTAAAGAGCCAAACTTTTTAAGCTAAAATCTTATGGAGCATACAAACATTATGAAGAAAATTTCTATTCGTATAATTTTGGCTTGTAATTTATTAATTCTAATAGGCTTGTCTATAATAGCTAGCGGGCAAATACGCACTAGTCAACAGCCCCCAGATGTTGAGAGAATAATTAGAGAATTTACAGCTAAAGAAAGCGAGTTTAAAGAAGCGCGAAACTCTTATGCCTATCGACAAGAGTTTAGAGTACAAACCATTAATCCTAATAACCGCCCTACAGGGGAATATTACCGTGTTGCAGATGTAACCTTTGATGATAGTGGCAAACACACAGAAAGAATTGTTCGTTTTCCTCCACCTACATTACTAAATTTACAAATTAGCCCCACAGATCTAAAAGATGTTGCAGAAATACAAACATTTTCTTTAACCACTAAAGAATTACCTAAATATTTAATTACTTATATTGGAAAAGAAAAAATCGATGAACTTGACACTTATGTATTTGAAGTCAAGCCTAAATCAATACCTAAATATAAACGTGGAGGAGAAAGAGTATTTTTAGGGCGAATTTGGGTTGATGATCAAGATTTACAAATAGTTAAAGTTAGTGGTAAAGGTCTACCAGAGGGAGAAGAACGTTTTCCTAAGTTTGAAACCTATAGAGAAAATATTGATGGTAAATATTGGTTTCCTACCTATACTTTTGCAGATGATATTTTAGATTTTCCTGGTAATCCAATTCATATGAGAATGGAAGTCCGCTATACAAATTATAAGAAATTCTCTTCAGACGTAAAAATACTGAGCGGAGACGAAGATTAAGCTATATTGCTTAAGAAATCAAGTTTCTTTGATTGGTTAAACTAGCAAATAGCTCAAGAGTACTTCTTGAGCTATTTCTATCTTTTGTCTAAAGTATCTAGGCAACAACTTATATTGCCTTATATTGTCTTTTCTTTGGTAATAGAGTATTTTGTAGCTATCTTGCCCACCTTTGGAGCCTTAACTGTTTATGGATGATATGGAAAAAGAGCTTGCTAGTGTTGCTACTGAAAAAAAAAGTAGTAATGCTCAAGTTATTACAGCTTCTCTAATTAGCCATCGCTCACTACAAAATTGGTTAGATATAATTGAGAGCGAAAAAAAAACTCATTATCTTTTTGAGCTAGAAATGTGGCTTAAGGCTTTAGAAGCTTTTTTTAATATAAAAAACCATCCTTTTTCAGAACAAGAACTAAAAGATATAGTTAGACGAAATTTTCTTGAAGAATTAAAAGTGGTTCGTAATGTAATTTTAAGAATGATTTATTTGTCTAACCAGCTAATTAATGAAAATCATTCACTAGAAAAAAGTCTTAGCCTCTATTATGAAAGCATATTTCAAAAAATAAATTGGTCAGAGCAAAATTTTGAAAAGCTTTTATTACAACCTACTCCTGAAGATTCTTTAGCCTTATTTACTGAAATGCTTTCTGATATTTGCACCATAATAGATAGTTTAGTAAAAACAGATTCTAATAGGACTACTTATATCAACTTTCAAACTTTTACTAGTATAGGAAAATTAAGCCTTAGAGAAAACAAGCTTTGTTATTATATTAACTTATTGTCAAATTATAAGTTTAAGTCAACAGATAGAATTGAAAACCTTCACTTAGTAGCCTTAATTAATAGTATTGATAATGAAATAGTAAGACAAGAGATTACAAAAACTCTAATTGAGTTTTTCCGCCTATTAAAATATCTTGATTTTGTTTCCAGCGATTTAAGCCAAGATAGGCCACTTAAAAACTGCTTACCTATTTTTACTTTAATTAAAACCGAAGCTTATGAATTAATTAGATTTATGGATAAGACCTTGCTAAACATATCAGATCTTCCATCACAAGTAACAAACTCTATTGATGGTTGTGTTTACGCATTACAAATGGACTTAAAGAAAGTTTTTGGCCGTGAGTTACTTGGGTTAGTGGCGCTAACTCAAGCCCCATCAATTTACGCAAAAGTAGAAAACTCACATGGCTTATTAAGAGATTGTTTTCAACAATCTGTAGTTACTTTAGTTCAAATTTTTGAACAAGGATTTGATGGCTTAAAAATATTTAATTCTTTCCAAACTAAGTTAGATCAATCCGTAAGATTGCGCTTAGATATTTGGCGTTTACTTCGCGCTTTCCGTAAGTTTCAAAAAGAACCTTCCCAAAATAAGATTATGGAAGTTAATGATCAAATTACGCTTTTTCGTGATACCTCATTAAAATACTTAATGTATAAAGATTGGGATGATTTTGAGAAAATGACTTATCAGGCAATGTCCACTAGAGTTTTAGAAGACTTTTCTAAAATAGTTCATGTTTTTGCTACTTTTCTAGAAGCCTTACTAGGCCAAATCAATATGCGGGCTGCTTTAGCTAATCATCCTTTTGACTATCCAGAAGTCTAGAAGACTTATAAATAAGCCTTATCTTTTCAATATCTTAATTAGTCTGCCAAAATTGTAGTCCCTTAAAATCAAAAACAAAATCTATAGCTTTATGGATTCTGTGATTTTGCTCTTGATTAATAAATTTTTGTCTTTCTAAAATATTACGTAAGTTGGCTTTTTCTCCCTCTTTACAATAAAAGACCATACACCCACCACCACCAGCACCACAAGTTTTTCCGCCTATAGCACCATGCCTTATAGCAAGATCATAAAACTGGTCTAGTTCTGGGCTGTTACAAGAATGGTGAAGTTTTTTATGCCAATACCAATTATCATTAAGCAAATTACCAAAAGTATCTAGATCTGATTTAATTAAAGCCTCTCTAGCTTTATCAGCAAGACTTTTAAGCTTATGCATTGCCTCTTTTGTCTGGCTTTTTTCTTCTTTATAAGAGCTTTCCATATCCTTAAGAATATCACTTGAAACATGTGATGAGCCTGTGTAAAAAAGCAATAAACGCTTTTCTAACTCAAGAATAGTAGAATAATCAATTAAAGATGAGTTACTAAAATCACCTCTAAGTTGTTCAATACCTACATTTTGACCTCTAAAAGTAAGATAATTGATTCCTCCAAGCGCCGAACCAAATTGGTCTTGACGACCTCCAAAAGTTATTAAATCCCCTCTTTCAACATTAAAAGCTAGCTCTGCTAATTCAGTAGGTAATATAACTTCGCCTATAGCCTGTTTTAGTACAGCTAGAATTGCAATTGTGAGTGCAGCAGAACTGCCAAGCCCACTACCAGGAGGAACATCACTATATGTAGTTAAAGTAAGACCTTTTTTTATCTCAAAACGCTTAAGACAAACTTTTAGTAGATCAAGATTGCCATCTATCTCCAGACTCTCTATATCTGGAGATTCAACAGTAGAATTAAAATCTTTAGATATTAAATAAACCCTACTATTAAAATCGTTTAACTCTAAAGTTGCATAAATATGCCTACTAATACCTGCGTTAATAACTGCCCCTTCATACTCATCAGAAAAAGGAGGACAATCAGTTATCCCGCCAAGAAAGTCTATTCTTACTGGAACTCTAGAATGAAATCTCATAAAAAATTTCCCAGTGATAAATCACTGGGTTTTAATAAACTATATGTCTTTACAGGATACTAGCAAAATATTGAAAATACAGCTAGTTAGCATAAGAAACTTTAGCATTAGAATAGCTTAACTATTTAACTATTGTACAGCAAGCATTCTATCTAATGCTGCTCTAGCCCAATGAGCAACGGTTTTTGATACGGTAATTTGATTAACAATTGAACCTGCTTTTAGGTTATCTAAAGCCCATAAAAGATTTTCTGGTGCAATACGAAACATTGTTGAACACATACATAAATCAGGAGAAAGCAAACGAACAAAGCGATCTGGATATTCATTCTTTAGCCTATTTACTAGGTTCACCTCTGTACCCACAGCCCATTTACTACCAGGTTCGCTATTTGCAATAGCTTTAATAATATACTCTGTAGATCCTACATAATCAGCCTTTTCTACAACTTCCCATTTACATTCAGGATGAACTAAAACATTAATCCCTTTATGTTCTTTTCTTACTTCGTCAACATGATGACCTTGAAAACGACCATGAACAGAGCAATGACCTTTCCATAAAATAATTTTTGCTTTCTCTAAAGCTTGAACACTATTTCCACCTAATTCTTGGTAAGGATCCCAAACCACCATATCATCTAAAGAAACCCCTTTAGCATAGGCTGTATTACGCCCTAAGTGTTGATCAGGAAAGAAAAAGATTTTTTCTTTTTGCCCCCAAGCCCAATCAAAAATCCCTTTAGCATTTGATGAAGTACAAACTGCCCCACCTCTTTCACCACAAAAAGCTTTTACTGCGGCTGTTGAATTCATATAAGTAATAGGAAGAATAGACCTAATACCTAAGTCTTCTAACTCGTCCCAAGCAGCTTCAACCTGCTCAATAGTAGCCATATCAGCCATTGAACAGCCCGCAGCCAAATCAGGGAGAATCACTTTTTGATGAGGCTTGCTTAAAATATCTGCTGACTCTGCCATAAAATGAACACCACAAAACACTATATATTGTGCAGATCTTCTAGAAGCCATTTCAGAAAGCTTAAAAGAGTCTCCTCGTAAATCTGAGTGACAAATCACATCATCACGTTGATAATGATGCCCCAAAATTACTAACTCTTGCCCTAGTTCGCGACGTATCGCCTCTATTCGCTCGCTTAATTCCGGCTGACTAATGTTAAAGTAAGCCTCAAATGGCCTTGCTACTCTTTTTAATGTCGCTACTTGCATTTTTTTCTCCCTAAAATTATTTAAGCTTGAGAAAATTTTCACTAGCTCAGTTGCTATTATGCTACTTTATAGAACTTATAAGTGTCAAGTGAAAAAAATCACAAACTCCATAAACTTTTTATAGTGTTTTAGTCACTTTTTAGTTAAAAGCTACTTGGATTTCTAGAATTTCTACTTGTTGCTGTGGAATAATCCTTTGACTCTTTAGATTAGACAATATTAAGTCCATCGCTTTTCTATTCTTTAATTAGGGGTAGTTACTATAAATGCTAATAAAAAAGCCTGATGATATTAAAACTAGTGAAATTACTGATGAGAAACTATATTTTTCTAGACGTAATTTTATCCGTGCAGTAGCACTAGGAACAAGCGCTACATTAACTACACTAGCTTATCGAGGGCTTTTTGTTCCAGAAGAAAAAGTGCTTGTTAATCAAGAAGTTATCTCAAATGTTCAACCTTCTTCTACTCCATTAAACTTAAATGGTGAAGAGCCTACAGACTTTATAGATATCACTAATTACAATAATTTCTATGAATTTTCCCTTTCTAAGCAAGGTGTAGCTCCAAGAGCAAAAAACTTTATCTCCCGACCTTGGACAATTAATGTAGAAGGTCTAGTTAATAAACCTAAAGTTTTTGATCTTGATGAACTTTTTAAGATTAGCCCTTTAGAAGACCGTACTTATCGCTTACGTTGCGTTGAAGCTTGGTCAATGGTTGTTCCTTGGGTAGGATTTCCTCTAGCAAAACTACTAGAAAAAGTAGAGCCTCTATCTAGTGCTAAATATGTGGCTTTTGAAACTCTTAACGACCCTGAGAGACTGCCTAATCAAAGTAAAACAGGTCTTTTTAATCCTCTAGATTGGCCTTACAAAGAAGGGTTAAGGTTAGATGAAGCAATGCATCCCTTAACAATTCTTGCAGTAGGAATTTATGGAAAAGTACTTTTAGGACAAAACGGTGCTCCTATTAGGCTTGTAGTCCCCTGGAAATATGGGTTTAAGTCTATTAAATCTATTGTAAAAATTAAATTAGTTGATCGTCAGCCTATAACTACTTGGAACGTTGAAGCCCCAAATGAGTATGGGTTTTATGCTAATGTCAATCCTGAAGTCTCACACCCACGTTGGAGTCAAGCAGAAGAGCGTCGTATAGGTGATTTTGCTTATCGTGATACCAAGCTTTTTAATGGTTATGCTGACCAAGTAGCTAGTCTCTATAACAATATGGATTTACGTAAATATTTTTAATAGATAGTTAATAGATAATTAATAGACAACTAAATATATGAGTAATAATGATATAAAATTTAATAAAGCAATAATTTTTATAAACGGTCTGATACCCTTTGTCTTACTGGTTTGGGATGCTTTTCAACAAAAGCTAGGAGCAAATCCACAGGAATTTATAATTCATACTACTGGTAGTTGTACAATAATTTTTCTACTCTTAACTCTCTCTATAACTCCTTTACGTAAAATAACTGGTTGGCACACTCTAACTAGATATCGTCGGATGCTTGGACTATTTGCATTTTTCTATATTTCCTTACATTTTCTCTCTTATGGTTGGTTTAACAAGTTTTTTAATTTAGGGAAAATTCTAGAAGATATACTTAAGCGTCAATTTATTTTCATTGGCCTAATTAGTTTTCTAATTTTACTCACTCTAGCCATTACATCTTCAAATAAAATGGTCAAGCGCCTTGGTGGTCAGCGCTGGCGCAAAATACATTGGTATGTATACCCTGCTACAGTTTTAGGGGTAGTTCACTATTGGATGTCTGTAAAACTAGACACTAGCCGACCCTTGATATTTATGACCATAGTAATTATTTTATTAGCTTACCGCTATTTTTCCGCAAAACCTGAAAAAGCTAATCTATTTAAACAATCTCTTAGATAGGCAAAAAAATAAATCCAAGCTATAATTGCCACTATTAGTTATATATCTAGAAATTACTAAAAATTACTGAGAGGAAAAGCGCATGACAGCAGCCACAATCGGCGCAATGACTGCCGATGAGATGATAGATCTTTGTAAACGTCATAGTATTTATGAATGGTCAGCACAATCTGCTATTAATCCAATTCCTGTAGCCAAAGCCAAAGGCGTATATTTTTGGCAACCTGATGGAAAGCGTTTTATTGATTTTAATTCCCAATTAATGTGTGTAAACATTGGACATGGTGATGAGCGAGTTATAGAAGCAATTAAACGCCAAGCCGATACTCTGCCTTATGCAAACCCTTTTATGGCTACCGAAGTACGTGCTAGACTCGGCCAAGTATTATCAGAAATTACTCCAGGTAATATAAATAGATTTTTCTTTACTCTTGGCGGTGCAGAAGCCAATGAAAATGCTATTAAAGCTGCTCGCCTTTATACTGGCAGACATAAATTAATTGCTCGCTATCGTAGCTATCATGGTGCAACTGCTGGAGCAATGACACTTACAGGTGATCCCCGTCGTTGGGCTAATGAACCTGGTATTTCAGGGGTATTAAGAGTATTTGACCCTTATCAATACCGTTGCAATTTCTGTAAACTAGCTGGTAGTTGTACTCTAGATTGTCTAAACCATGTAGAAGAAGTAATAATGTATGAAGGCCCAAATACAATTGCTGCTATTTTTGTTGAATCTGTGACAGGTACAAATGGCATAATAGTCCCACCAGATGGTTATATGCAGGGTTTACGCTCTTTATGCGATAAATATGGCATTTTATTAGTTTGTGATGAAGTAATGAGCGGATTTGGTCGTACTGGAGAATGGTTTGCAGTAGATCATTGGAAAGTAGTCCCTGATCTAATATCAATGGCTAAAGGGCTTACTAGCGCTTATCTTCCACTTGGCGCATTAGGAATGAAAGAAGAAATTGCCGAAGCTTTCCATAGTAAAGTATTTGCAGGTGGTCTAACCTATAATTCTCACCCAATGTCTTGCGCTACTGCGCTAGCTACAATTGATGTTTATAAACAAGATAATTTGATAGAAAATGCTCGCAAAATGGGCGAAGTACTTAAGCGAGAAATGGCAAAGCTTATAGAAAAACACCCTTCTATTGGTGAGGCTAGATCTATAGGGCTATTTGGTATTGTTGAGCTAGTACGTAATCGTAAGACTAAAGAACCTATGGCACCATTTAATGGAACATCTCCTGAGATGACTAAACTTGCAGCATTCTTCCGTGAAAATGGGTTATATACTTTTGTACGCTGGAATAATTTCTTTACTAATCCACCTCTTTGTATTACCGAAGAACAATTAATGGAAGGTCTTGATATTATTGATCGAGGTCTAGAAATTACTGATCAAGGTGTAACAGGTTAAAAAGAGGCAAAACTAAATGTTAAGAGGCAAAACCATAAGCTTAAGAACTGTTAGAGAAAACGACTTAGACCATTTGTATAGTGTTTTATGTGATTTTGAAAACAGAGGGGCTTATGACACCCTTGGAATTTTGGCAGAACCTTTATTTAAGAAAGATTTTTTTGAAACAGGGTTTTGGCAAGATAACAGGGGAACAATGCTTATTCTTAACAAAGAAGATAGTATAATTGGCTCTATATCCTTCTTTAAGTCAATTCCCTACTTTAATGGTTTTGAAGTAGGCTTTGTCATACATAATAGTGAAGATCGAGGAAAAGGATATACAAGCGAAGCAGCTAATATTTTTGTAGCCTATTTGTTTGAAGTTAAGGAAATAAATAGGCTACAAGCCACAACACTCCCAGAAAATACCGCATCAATAAGGGTTCTGGAAAAGTGTGGCTTTATACTTGAAGGAAAAGCACGTAAGGCGATGTTTCATAAGGGCGAGTATAAAGACGTAAATGTTTACTCTATCCTGCGAAACGAAAGTAAGAAATTGCAAGATTTAATTTTAAGTAAGTGAGGAATATGGAATTATTTGATTTAACAAGACTTGGTTGGAATGAATTTTTTGCTGAACATTTTTCTTCTCTAAAATCTGCTGGTTATGAAATTGGCAGAGTAGCCCTAGAAAACCGCCATCAATACCTACTTTATACAAAAACAGGAGAAATTATTGGAGAAACTACTGGAAGATTACTACACTTTGCAGACACTCCCGCAGACTTACCTAAAGTAGGTGATTGGGTAGCGTTTCAGCCCTTTCCAGAAGAAGAAAAAGCTATAATTCACGAAATTTTACCTAGAAAATCTATTTTCTCTCGCAAAATTGTTGGCCGTAAAGTAGAAGAACAAGTAGTTGCAACCAATGTAGATACAGTATTTATAATTCAAGGTCTAGATAATGATTTTAATCCTCGTCGCTTAGAACGCTACTTAGTAATGGTATTTGAAGGTAACTCTAACCCTGTTATTATCTTAAATAAAGTAGATATTTGCCCCGATTTAGAAGATAAAATCCAAGAAGTTAAAAAAATAGCTCCTACTGTTCCAATTATTCCACTAAGCGCTAAAACTGGTGCAGGAGTTGAAGAACTAAAAGCATTAATTCATCCAGGCTCAACTTATGTATTTACAGGTTCTTCAGGTGTTGGTAAATCTACTTTGCTTAATAAAATTTTCTCTTGTGAAATACAACTAACTTCTGATGTTAGAGAAAACGATTCTCGTGGTCGCCATACTACAACTAGCCGTAAAATGTTTATCTTACCTGATGGAGGATTATTAATCGACACCCCTGGAATGCGTGAAATACAGCTATGGTGTAGCGATGATAGTTTATCAGACACATTTTCTGATATTGAAGAATTAGCATTAACCTGTCATTTTAGTAATTGTACGCATACAAAAGAGATTAAATGCTCTGTTTTAGGCGCGTTAACAAATGAAGATATTTCTGCTGAACGCTATGAGAATTTCTTAAAATTACGTAAAGAAGCTGCTGAAATAGCAAGTAAACAAAACGTAAGTAAGTTTTTAGAAAGAAAACAAGAAAATAAAAATGCGCAGCGTAGTTTTAATAAGGTTAAACATAAGAGGCATTAAGCAAATCCTGCAAAATCTAACCTACTTCTATTAGGTATGGCTTAGCCTTTGCTAGGGTGGCTTGAGATTATTCTAAGCCACCCATAAAATAAGATTTCCCGCAATTTATAGATTTAGGAATAAATTATGCACAGCGATAAAAATAACTTGATGGACATAGAAGAAAAAGTCTTAGCAGGTGAACGCTTAAGCTTTGAAGATGGTTTAGCGCTTTTTGAGACTGATGACTTGCCCGCATTAGGACGTATGGCTAATATAGTTCGCCGTCGTCGCCATAAGAATATTACTTACTATAATATGAATAGGCATCTAAACCCTACTAATGTTTGTTATTGGGACTGCACATTTTGTGCATTCTATCGCAAACCAGGCCAAGAGGGGGCCTATACATTTACACCCGAACAATGTGTAGAAATGGCAGGACAAGCTTTTAATGCAGGCGCAACAGAGGTTCATATAGTAGGCGGCTTACATCCTCATTTAAAATTTGATTATTACCTAGATGTTCTGTCTTCAATAAAACGTGCTTATCCAAGCCTACACTTAAAAGCTTTTACAATGGTTGAAATAGACCATTTTAAGCGTATCACTAGGACTAGCGATGAGGAAGTAATTCTACGCTTAAGAGAAGCAGGACTTGATTCTTGTCCAGGGGGTGGAGCAGAAATCTTTCACGAAGAAGTACGTAAACAAATTTGTAGACATAAAACGTCTTCTAAGCGATGGATAGACTTATCACGTAAGGTTCATAATGCAGGTATTCGCTCTAATGCTACAATGCTCTATGGTCATATAGAAAATTATAGCCATCGGGTAGATCACTTAATCAAACTTCGAGAGCTTCAAGATGAAACCAATGGGTTTCAATGTTTTATTCCTCTAGCATTTCATCCTAAAGATACAGAACTCTCTCATTTACCCGGCCCTTCAGGAGTTGATAGCTTAAAGGTGGTAGCAGTCTCTAGGCTTATGCTAGATAATTTTGACCATATTAAAGCCTACTGGGTAATGCTAGGAAAGCACCTAGCTCAAGTTGCTCTACATTATGGTGCAAATGATATGGATGGGACAGTGATGGAAGAGCGTATTACCTATGCTGCGGGTCAAGTCTCTGAGAGAGAAGCCTCTCGTAATGAAATTGTTCATTTAATTCAAGAAGCAGGATTTCAAGCAGTTGAAAGAGATACGCTTTATAATCCTGTAGAAGCAATGATGGTTTAATTTTAAGGTGGTAAAAAATGGAAATAAAAGTTGCTCATAGCCCAGATTCAGATGATGCATTTATGTTTTATGCTTTAGCCAATGATAAATTGGATACAGGCGATCTTAAATTCTCGCATGTACTTAAAGATATTGAAACTTTGAATCGTGCGGCTTTTTGTTTGGAATATGATGTTACAGCAGTTTCTTTTCATGCTTATGCATATCTAGCTGATAAATATGTTTTACTTCCTTCAGGAGCAAGTATGGGTGAGCACTATGGCCCAATGGTAATTGCTCGAACTCCTCTTAGCTTATCAGACCTACAGCATAAAAAAATTGCTATTCCTGGAACAATGACTACTGCATTTTTAGCATTAAAATTACTTGTGCCAGAGTTTGAATATGAAGTAGTTGCATTTGATAAAATTCTAGAAACAGTAGCTCAAGGCCAAGTAGATGCAGGGTTAATTATCCATGAAGGCCAATTAACTTATCAACAAGAAGGATTATGTAAAATTATTGATCTTGGTGAGTGGTGGTGTGAAAAAACTGGCCTACCATTACCACTTGGAGGTAATGTAATACGTAAAGACTTTGCTCCAGAACTACGTAAGCGGGTAAGTGATTTACTTAAAGCTAGTATTCAATTTGCTTTAGATAATCGTAAGGATGCACTTGCTTATGCACTACAATTTGCAAGAGATATGGATGAAACACTAGCAGATAAATTTGTAGGTATGTATGTTAATGAATTAACCTTGGACTATGGCGAACCTGGACGACAAGCTGTTAGATTGCTTTTAGAAGAGGGCTACAAAGCAGGTATTATTCCCCACCAAGTTAATGTAGAATTTGTTGAGTAGAAAGTAATGCGAATTACATTCACTCTCTTTGCTTTCATTTTAGGATTAACAGTCTCTTTGACTGCTAATCCTATTGTTTTATCTCAAAGCAATTTTTCTGGCCGAGCATTTCTTTATGTAAATAACAATGATTTTGAAAATAGTATTAGTGGCTTTAGCATTGCTCAAGATGGGCGATTGCAAGCATTGCCTGGCTCACCCTTCCTTACTGGAGGCATAGCTGGAAAAAAAACAGGTATTAGCGGTTTATGTATTAGCCGTAAGGCCAAAGTGTTATTTGCTTCAAATAATTCTGATAATACATTAAGTATCTTTAAAATAAACTCTGATGGGACATTAAGCCGCACAAGTATCCCTGTAGCTACTGGAGGGCGTTTTGCCGCAGGGGTTACTTGTAATCGACAAGCAACTCAAGCCTTTGTTGCAAATATTGATTCAGACTCAATTTCTGCTTTTAATGTAGTTAATAACATTTTACAACCTGCCCCTAATTCCCCTTTTCAAGCTGGTAATGGCCCAATTGACTTAATCTTAAACACTGATAACACAATACTTTTTGCTAGTCATCAGTTTAGTCATAGCATTGGAGTTTATTCTATTGACTCTAGTAGCCGATTAAGATTAATTAACGATGTAATAACACCTGGACTTGCAAATCATGGATTGTCAATAAATGTTAATACATCAAGACTTTATGTTGCAGAGCTTGGTAATAATAGTATTTCTGGATTTAACGCTAATTTGACTTCAGGTTCATTAAGTGCTTTGCCTAATTTACCTTATTTTACTGATGGAGATAAGCCTATAGCTCTTACCTCATCAAAAACTGGTCAATTTATTTTTGTAAGTAATAATAACAATTCCACAATTTCCGTTTTCTCTAGTAACAGCGATGGTTCATTAAGAGCAATTGCTGGATCGCCTTTTACTACTGATGGTCAAGGCCCTGCTAGTATGGTAATGAATAAAAAAAGTACATTACTATTTGTTGCTAATGGGGGGTTTGCAGGCACAAGAGATATTAGCGTTTATAACGTAAGCACTAGTGGAGTAATCACACCTATTTTTGGTTCACCTTTTCCAACAAATTCCGTAGGTATACCTTCGGCTATAGGAATTTTGGAGATCAAGTAAAATTTAGTCTCATTTTGGCTACAATTTTCATTTTATAAAAAACTTCTTAAATCATTTCTAACAAAATTTACCAAAATTACGCCTATTGATCTTCTTTTAGATTATTTGAAAGAGATCAAAATGACATTTATTTCATTCTTTTAGGGTTATATAAAAGGAAGGTTTAAGCTTTTACTTAATTGTTAACTATAAAATACAAGAGAAGATATAAACATATAAATTAAGCTTTTCTTCTATTTTCATTATTTTTTAGTTTTATTGCAGAAAACCTCTTGACAAAAAGCAAATATTTGCCTATCTTTCGCTAAACACCAATTTTTATGGAGCAAAAAAATATGAGCACGATTATATCTGAAAAACAACGTCAAGTTTATGACTTCATAGTAAAATTCGTTAAAACTGAAGGCCATTCCCCTATGATTAGGGATATAGCTAGGCATTTTGGTTTTTCTTCACCAGCAACGGTACATAAATACTTAGTTGCCTTAGAAGCGGCAGGAATGATTGTTAGAGGCAAAAGAAATGCTTTAGTACAACTCTTACCTGAAGAACATAACTCAGAAGCCATTGATATTCCATTATTAGGAAAAATTGCTGCTGGTAGACCAATAGATGTTATAGCTCAAGAAGAACTAGTTTCTATACCTAAAGAAATGCTTGGTCGATCACGTACTTATGCCTTACGTGTAGTAGGCGATTCAATGATAGATGAACATATTGCTGATGGAGATTTAATTGTTGTTGAGCATTGCCAACAAGCCCAAAATGGTCAAACCATTGTAGCTTTAGTAGATGATAACAGTGCAACAGTAAAAAAAATTTTTTATGAAAAAGGTCAAGTTAGACTACAACCAGCAAATTCAAAATATCAGCCTATGATGCTAAACCCAAATCAAGTAAAAGTCCAAGGCCGTGTTATAGGTGTAATGAGACGCTATAACTAAATTATTTTTTTATTATTAAGGATCGGCAACAGAATAACATCACTAAATTTACAGAATTTGTGTTTTATCCAAATTAAGTTCAAACAAAGCTGAATTTTATATTTTCCTTTTAAGTATGTCCTGTACATTTGTTGATGTTATTAAATTTTCAATCCTAAATCACCTTCTTAAAACCTCCACTAATTGAAATTTCAGTTAGTGGAGAACACAATCTCAAATATAACAGCTAAATTTATTTTATTAGCTAAGTGATTTTAAATTACTTGGTTAGAGGAGTTTTTTTTTAATTAATCCCTTAAAAGGGCATTTTATTCTAAATTTCTAAAAGGAGGCTACTTTATTTCCTACTAAACCTTAGAGAAATAAAGAGATAAAATTTGTTATGACTGTTTATACTATCCGTTTTTGTGATAAAGAATTTGTAGCTAATAACTTACGTGATTTCGCTCGAATTGCAGTATTTGCTAAATGGTATTTACGTACACAATCTTTATCAGGCAGCTTACATTGCTCAATGCGTCAAACTGAAAACTCAAACATAGCATTTTTACCTCCTTTTAAAGAATCTTCTAATTCTTTTAAAGAGGTTGAAAAACCTTTACCTTATAAAAATGACCCTATACGTCAATCTCGTGTAGCAGTAATGCGTAAAGCAGTACGAGCATTTTTTTATACTAATTTCTATTAAAGACAAAATGATTGATACCCATCTAAAGAAAACCTTATTTAAGCTTATAGGCTTAAAAGTAGTATAAAATTTAAGCCTATTTAGCCAAATTTTTATTTGCGAATAGTCATTATTGTAGCGAGCATTGTAGCAACTAGCTTTTCTTTATCTCCTATTTTTGCAATAACATCACCAGTACAAACACTAATAGTTTTCCCTGGTTTAGAGACTAAACCTTTAGCTAAAAAAATATCACCTAAAGCAGGAGAAAGAAAATTTATCTTAAATTCAATAGTTAAGACATCTGCCCCTACTTCCATAAGACTAAATGCCGCATAACCACAAGCACTATCAACAATTGTAGTTATAATGCCTGCATGTAAGTAATCATTTTGCTGTGTTAAATCACTACGAAAAGGTAGCTCTATTTCTACCTTTCCAGGTGCTACTTTTCTTAAACAAGCTCCTATAGTTTGCATAACTGTTTGTCTAGAAAAACTTTCACGTACTTTATTTTCAAAATTTACGTCTTTAACTTCAAATTTTAGATTATCCATAAAAATACCTTACTATAAAAATATAAACTTCTAAAAACCATTAGCCTATCTATATTACGTAATACAAAATAATTATCAAGAATGTTTAGGTTTACTCCAAAACAAATAATTTAGAGCTAAAGAGAAAATTTTGCTTTCCTATAACTTTATGCTATAACTTTTGCTAACTTAAACATCAATATAAAAAACAATCTTTTAGGAAATACTATGACTGGAAATAGGAAAAGTTTTTATCTATTTTACTCCTTAGCCTTAATTCTTTTATTTAATTTCTCTACTTATGCACAACAAGCGACTAAATCTGCCACTACCACTTATCAAACCCAAATAAATCAACATAAAATTGACAGTTCAATTGCTGAGGATAAAGCTTTAACTGAAATGTTAGCTCCTTATTCGGTAGATATAAAAAAACAGATGGAGACAGTTATTGGTCAAGCCCCTGAAACTATTAACAAAGAAGGAGCAGGGGCAGGCCGCTTAGGAATGCTAATGACAGACATAATTCGTAAGCAAGCTAGTCTTGCATTGGGTAAATCGATTGATCTTGCTTTTCAAAATAATGGAGGAATTAGAGCAGAAATTCCAGCAGGTGAGATTACGCTAGGAACGATTTACCGTTTAATGCCATTTGATAATCAAGTTGCGGTAATAGAACTTTCAGGAAAGGACTTAATGGAGCTTTTTGAGAGTATGGCACCAAGTATTAAAGATTTTGGTGCTGCAATAGCAGGAGCACAACTAACCTATCAAGATAAAAAATTAGTTAGTGCTAAAATCAATGAAAAAGACATTGATATCAATGCAACTTATACTCTAGCTTTAACAGATTACCTTTATAATGGTGGTGGAGAATATCCTATTTTAAGACGCGGACAAAAATATCAAACCTGTAATCTACTGCTTAGAGACGCAATTATTAACCACATTAAGACAGAACAAGCAGAAAAACGCTCTATTGTAGCACCCAGTAAACCAAGAGTTAGTTTAACTAACGCTCAATAGCATATCTAAGCTTATACTACTTGAAATCTTTGGAGATAGAATAATTATGGCTATAGAACGCAGAGAGTTTCTTAAAACTATTCTAGCTAGTACCTTTTTAGCTAGTAGCAGTAATTTCTATCCTGTTAGTGGAATTAAAAATAACACAACTAAAATCACAATTTTACATACTAATGACACCCACTCTCAGATAGAGCCTTTTCCTCCAGGCACTCGCAATGCAGGTCTAGGAGGTGTAGCCCGGCGTGCTACTTTTGTACGTCAGATTCGCAATGAAAATCCAAATACTCTACTACTTGATGGCGGTGATAGTTTTCAAGGCACACCCTACTTTAATTTCTATCATGGTGAGCTAGAAATAAAATCAATGTCTGCAATAGGTTATGATGTTATTACTTTAGGTAATCATGACTTTGATGATGGGGTAGAAAGTTTAGTTAAAGCATTAGAACATGCAAAATTTGATATTGTATCGGTCAACTATAATGTAGAAAATTCTCCTTTAAAAAATTTTGTTAAACCTTATGTAATACGTAATTTATCAGGAATAAAAATTGGTCTTTTAGGCTTAGGCATAAACTTTGATGGGCTAGTAACAAAAGATAAGCATATTGGTGTTAGCTGGGAAAACCCAATTGAGCCTGCTAAAAAAGCTGTAAAAGAGCTTAGGGATGTTCATAAAGTAGATCTAGTAATAGCTCTTTCTCATTTAGGTTATCGCTATGAAAATGAACCTGATAGACCTTCTGATGTAAACATAGCTAAAACTATTCCTGATATTGATTTTATTGTTGGCGGCCACACTCATACTTTTATGAAAGAACCTGAAGTAATTAAACATGGTAATGGGAAAGAAACGTTGATTTTCCAAGTAGGTTTTGGGGGAATTAATGTAGGAAGAGTGGATTTTGTTTTTTCTGAACAAAAGCTAGTAAGTTGGCAAGGGGCTATTTTTAATGTTGAAGGTGAGCAAATTAGTCAAACCTGGTCAGCTAAAGTAAATAATGGATAACCAATTTATCTTTACATAAATAATACTTAAAATAGAAAGAATTAGTTAAGTGTAATTTAACTAATTCTTTCTACTTGAAAATAAAATAGTTATTTCTGTTCTGGTAATTCGCATAAACATCTAAAGCCGGTACGATCTAAATCATCGTTATTAGGAGGCAAAAAGCTACGAAAAGTGTTAGTAGCAACATCTTTTGGATCGCTAAATGCACCTCCACGAGCGGCTTTTGTTCCTGGTTCAGCTTTGCCTTTACTTCCGCTATAGAGACTAAAATCATTCATTGTCCATTCACGAACATTTCCTGCCATATCAACTAACCCATAAGGGCTAGTATCTTTAGGGTTAGAACCAACAGGTGCAATCTTACCTTTAGGGCTATTAGCATTAGCATATCCTTCTAGCCAATCATTACCCCAAGGATAAACATAATTTTTTTCTCCTCTAGCAGCATGTTCCCATTCTGTCTCAGTTGGAAGACGTGTTACTAAACCTTTGCGTGTACCACGCCATTGACAATAAGCCAAAGAATCATTCCAATTTACTGTAGTAACAGGCATTTGTAGAATTTCGCTAGGTGGTCTTTCACCACCCCAATTCTTAGGAGGTTTTTTCCTAGTATCCTGCACATATTGATAATAGTCTTCATTTGTTACTTCTGTTTTATCTAAAAAATAACCTTTTTGAATAACTTCTTCATGAACAGGTTTTTGGTATTCATCATCTGTATTATTACGCCCTATAATGATTTTACCTCCAGGGATATAAACCATTCCTTGGGGTGTTGGTGGTAGGACTTCTTTTACCACAGGCTCTTTATCTGTTCCATCACCGGGGGTAGAAGTAGTATTTTTAGTAATGGCTTGTCTAATAATTAAACTAGCAACAACAACAGTTATAACCAAAACAGCTAATACTATCCAAGTTTTACTGCTAGCTGGTTTAGCTTTTGTACCAATAGTTTTTACTTCTTTTTCTTCAACTACATTAAGAGATAATGTTGTAAATTGAGCAGAATTAACAACAGGAGCTACTTTTGTGGCTGCTTTAGTAGATGTAGTATTAGTACTACTTAATGGTACTAAAGGAGTGGCTCTAGTATTAGTAGTTACAGGCCCTCCGCTAGCAGATATCATTTCAATTGTTGAATAAGTAGACTCTAAACCTGAAGAAACTGCCCCCATAGCTTGAGTAACAGATGAATCCATAGTTACTTTCATACGAGGAGCTTCTTCTTCACAATTTACAGTAATATTTTCTTCTGCTAAAAGGTAGTCTCCAAAACCTACTTTAATGTTATATTTACCAGGCAAAAGCGAGCGTACAACACCATTACCCATTTCATCTACTTCTACTTTTGGAAAATCATCTACAAAAATAATAGCTTGGGGTGGAGCAGTAACTTGAAAACGAATTACTGAATAAATATAACTGACAGGGGCATTAAGGATTTTATCTTTATCTTCTTCTTTTTCAGGCGAAGGCTCACTATCACTAAGTATTTTAACTTCTATAGTATTTTCATCCCAAAGTTGGTTATGCCATTTATCAACAACTATTTCTGCTTCTGTATCGCTCCATAGCTCAACATAAGCTTTACCAGTAAATTGTTGAGTATTTGGATCTGTTAGCATAAAAATCCATTGTACGGTGGAAATAGGATCTAGTATTTCTAATAAATTTGGGATGGTTTTATTTAGAGGGACATTTTCAAAAACAATTTTTTTTGCCATTAAAAGCTCCCATTCTTATAATGTTTGTAAATGGTACTAAAGGCTTATGCTAGTAGGAAAAAAACACTCTATATAATAGCCCAATAAAAATAGACTGGCTAGCTTAAAACTTATTTAATTATTTCTTGAGCACAACGATGTCCACTTAAAACCGCGCCTTCAATTGTTGCAGGAAGACCTGTATTTGTCCAATCTCCAGCTAAAAAGAAGTTCTTTATTGGCGTAGTATTTTCTGGCCTAACCGATTCAGTAAGTAAAGAGGCTGAAAATGTAGCATTTTGCTCCTTAATTACTAAAGATTGCAATAGTTTTGCCTCTTTAGATTTAGGTATTACTTTCCTAAGATCCTCTAATGCAATTTCAACTAATTTTTCCTTAGAAAAACTAGTAAACCCATAAGCAGCACTTATTACAAAAGTAAGTAATTGTCCTTTATGATAAGCGCGAGTAAATAATACGTCTTTATTAAAAAGCCATTGCAACCTAGTTCCAAGCATTCCTGCAAAACCAAGTTCTGTAATTGGCCGATCAAACCAAAGATAAATAGAAATTATTGGGGATGATTTTAAGTTTTTCCATTGTCTAAAATATTCTGTTTCAAACAATTTTTTAGGTAGTAAGGGATTTAATGCAAAATAAGGGACTGCACTGATATAAAAATCTGCTTTAAGAGTTTCACCAGTTTTAAGTATTACTCCTTGACAAGTATTATCTGTAATATCAAACCCTGTTACAGAAGACTTAAAAAGGACTTTCCCGCCTCTTGATTCAATAAATTTACGAGATTCTTCTGTATAAAGCTCACTTAATCCTACTTTAGCTGTTACCATAGTAGAATCTTCTTTAGTACCAGCAAAAGCTTGTTGTAAGACTCTTACAAGTAAAGTAGCAGGAGCAATTTTAGGATCCTCATTAAGTGTGGCAATAGAAAAAGGATCCCAAAATCTTTCTCGCATCTCTTTAGATTGCTTACATTTATTTAACCATTCATCTACTGTTAAATGTCCAAATTTCTTTGTTATTTGTTTTGTTTGCAGTGCCCCTCCAATTAAAAGAGCACGTAATTTATCTATTAAACCTATTCCTTTTAACTTAAATAACCCTCCAAGCAGATGTAGAGGGGCAGGCCAAGATGGGCAAAGCAAAGTAGTTTGTCCTAAGTGTTCATCTAGAAAATCAACTCTTGCTTGGTTTTGAAAACGTAATTTATCTAATGTACCTAATTTGGAAAAAAACTTAAATGTCTCTCTATAACAGCCCATCATTAGATGTTGACCATTATCAACTATATCTCCAGAGGCTTTATCAATAAAAGAATAGGCTCGTCCGCCTAAGAATGAGCGTCTTTCTAATACTTGAACTCTATAACCAGCTTCGGCTAATGCTACTCCTGAAGCTAAACCAGCAAGCCCACCACCAACAATTAATACTTCTTTCATTTAAACTACCTATAAGGCTTAAGTATTTTTCTAAAAATATCTACTTTTTGCCCAAGCACCTATGGATACAAAAGCCTTTTCTAAATTGCTTAGTCTAATACGGTTATCAAAGACATTATATTTTTGAGCAATAATCTTATCTAAAACTTTATGATAAATTGCTCCCATAATTTCAGCAGCAAACATTGTTTTACGATCATTTGGGCTTAAACTATTTTGTGCTTTTTGAAAAAAACCTTGAGCGCGATCACAATGGTTTAACATTAAAGCTATAAACTTATCATTATAAGTAGAGCTTAATAAATCTTGCTCAGAATAACCAAACCTTAACATTTCATCCTTAGGTAAATAAACCCTAGAACGGGTTAGATCTTCTTTTAAGTCTCTTGCTATATTAACAAGTTGTAGGGCTTTACCTAGATTTATAGCATACTCTTTGGTGCTATTTTCTTTATAACCAAAAATTTCAATGCACATTAGACCAATTACACCAGCAACGTGATAACAATAATTTTCTAATTCTTCAAAATTATTATAGCGACATTTGTTTAAGTCCATTTCCATGCCTGTAATTAAGTCTTGAAAATACTGTTGTTTAATAGGAAAATACTGAATCACTTCTTGCAGAGATTTACCTAAGTTAGTGGTAGGGTTTCCATTAAAACACTCTTTTATCTCTGTTCTCCAGAGTCTTAACTCACTATGAGCATCATTAACTTTTAAGTCACCATCTACAATATCATCTACAAGCCGACAAAAAGCATAGACGGTTTCTATTGCTTGTCGTTTTAATTTTGGCAAAAATAAAAAAGAGTAATAAAAATTAGTTTTTGATTGGCGTGTTATTAATTCTGCTGGTTGTGAAGCACGCTCAATAGTCGTATTAGACATAAATTCTTGTACTAGAAAGGTTTATTACAAAACTTAGAAAGATAAAAACGTTTTAAGTAGAATTTTTATTTTTTCTGGTGTTTTTATTGTTGGTCGATTATCAAAAATATTAAATTTCTGTTCTCTTAGAGCATTAAGTAAGCTTGTTCCGCCTAGCCAAACAGCTTTAAGCTCTATTGCAAGTCTTCCCCTTACAACATTACATAATGGTTTACCCTCTAAAAACATATACTCAGTACGATCAGCTAAGGATGTCATCATCCTAATATAACTATCACAATAAAGACTAGCTCTTAAGTCAATTTCACTATAACCAAATTTTTTTTGTTCTTCTTGAGGTATATAAATACGGTCTTTAGCAAGATCTACTAAAATATCTTGCCAAAAATTTGTTAATTGTAGCGCAGTACAGATTTTATCTGACATTTGATGTAAATACTCATCTTTATACCCAAAAAGTAGTAAGATCAATCTTCCAACAGGATTAGCAGAACAACGGCTATAATCTAATAAATCGGCGAAACTAGCATGGCGAGAGCGTTTTACATCTAAAGTAAAAGCATCTATTAGGTCATGAAAAAGTTGTACTGGTAATTTATGAATTTTAATAGTCTCTGCTAAGGCAATAAAAACAGGGTGGTTAATGGAATTTTTTTGACACTCTACTAACATATCTCGCCATTCATTTAGCAGTTTTATACGTTCTTCTCTAGAAAGATCACCTTCATCAGCAAAATCATCAGCACCACGAGCAAAAGCATAAATACTATAAAAATGAGGGCGCTGAGCGCGAGGAATTAAAACAGAACCTACAGGAAAGTTTTCATAATGGCCTAAAGCAATTTTTTCACAGTGGTTAAAAGCTGTTGCTTTTGACCACTGTTTAGACTCTAGTTTTCCAGAAGCTTTAACACTTGGCATTAGGCTATTAGACTGTAACAGGAATTAAATTTTGAGCAATATTTTCTAATTTTTGATAAACGCGTTTAATCATCCAATCAGGAGTTGATGCTCCAGCAGTAAGCCCTATAAGTTGGCTTCCTTCTACATCTGAAGCAGAAATTTCATCCTCTGTTTCAATATGAAAAGTACGTACACCTGCTTCACGGGAAAGTTCTGCCATACGTTGGGTATTACCGCTATTTTTTCCACCAACTACAATCATTAAATCAACTTCTTTAGCCATTTCTAGAATTTCATCTTGACGATCGGCTGTAACATCGCAAAGAGTATCAAACATTAGTGCATTAGGATAGATTTGTCTAACTTTTTCTGTCACTTCATGGAGTCTTGCGCGGCTTTGAGTACTTTGAGCAACAATACAAACTTTGTTTGGAGGGAGTTCTGGCATACGCTCAATATCTTCATCTACATCAATTAAATAACCTCGTCCTTGAGTAAAACCTAGTAAACCTATTACTTCTGGATGGCCTCTTTCACCAACAATTACAATACTATAGCCTTCATGAGTATGTTTTTTTACTATGCCTTGAATACCCCCTACGTGAGGGCAAGTAGCATCAACTATTTTTAAGCCTTTTTCTTTTAAGTGGGTTCGTCGCTCAGGGGTAATTCCATGAGCACGAATAGCAATAGTTCCTTCAGAAACATTATCTATGTTAGAAGACACATGAATTTCGCTTTCCTCTAAAACTTTTAGTACTTGGGGATTATGAATTAATGCTCCATCTGTATAAATTGGACTATGCCCTTCATTAGCAGCCTTCATTACTAAATCAATTGCCCGACTAACTCCCCAACAAAACCCTGCTGTTTTTGCAACGATAATTTTCACCAGCAAAACCTCCTTAACAACACTAAACAAGTTTTTAAGCGCCTATTTTATTGATTAATATTAAATTTATTAGCAGTACTTAAGCGCAATTTTAACGATAAAATAAAACTAGGTGCAATAGCCATTGGCTAATACACCCAACAAATAATATAAATAATTTTACTCTTTACCAACTAAAAGAAAAATCTAAACGATAGAAACGACGGTAGTTAGCAAAAAATACTCCAAACTCAGGGTCAGCAATATTAGCTTTAACATTCCTAGGGTTAAAGTGACTAGTAACATTAAACAAATTAATTGTAAATTGAGCGTTATACTTGTCACGTACCTTTATATCTTTGCTAATAGCCATATCTAAAGAAGCAAAACGTGGAAACCGGGCGCTATTGCGTTGCCCAACAAAGTTTTGTTTTTCATCTCTGATAGAGTAAGGAAATCCTGTATGAATATCTAATAAAGGTACAACTGTAAATCTATAAGGAAGACTAAAAGTACCTCTTGTTAAAAACCGGTTAGGTGCATCTGATGAGACGCGACCAAACTGATTAGGGCGAATAATTGGATCAGGAAAATCACCAAAATAAGTATTAAAATCATTTAGCTCGCCTTGAGCACGGCTACGAATATAGGAGAATGAAATATCATTTTTAGTCTCTCCACCAAATTTTGGTAACTGTACATTAGTAGTAACTTCAAAAGAACGATAACGATTTCTTCCATCATTAAATAGCTTGATTGCATTAATACCATTTTCTGTAACTGGTGAAATATAAAGATCGTTATCTGTGCGGCTTTGTAAATAAGCAACTTTTAGCAAAGCATTGGAAGTGATTTTTTGGTTTAATTCAACATTAAAAGTAAGGTTACGAGGAGCAGCAAAATCATTGCCTAGATTTGGCTTACCATTTGGTCTTGGGGCGATAAGATTAAGAAAAGTCTTAGGTGATCCTATAGGCGTAATACCATCGGTAGCAAAATCTGTAACGGTTTGATTAGGAGCATTAGTAAAAGATAGAACATTTAGTGGTATTTTGTCATAAAATAGTCCAACAGCGCCTCGAAGAACTGTATTGCCATTACTATCAAAAGAGTAAGCCGAGGCTAAACGAGGCATTACACTAACACCTGCTGTTGCTTTTTGAGCTTCAAATCTTACTCCATAATCAAAGCTAAATCTTTTATTTACTAGCCATTGGTCTTGAATAAAGGCCGCAGCTTGAGTGTTATTAGTATTTAATGAGCCTACAGTAAAATATTGAATACGTTGGTTTCTTGTCCCATCTAGACGAGTAATATCTACAGCACTATTCCTACTGTTACCTTCATTATCTACATAGCTTAAATCTATACCAGCCTTAACACTATGTTTTCCTTTGCCAACTTCTATTGGGGCAAAGGTATTAGTAATAGCTAGTTGATAGCGTTCTGTAGCCCGATCTTCACGATGAAAATAATTTCCCTCACGTCTAAGAGGTGTAAAAGTCATTGTTTCATCGCCTTTTCCAAAAACTTCTGAGCGGACTCGTTTATATTGAAAGAAAGTTTCTAGAAGTGAACCATTTGAAAGAGTAATACGATCAACCCCACCTATTGTTAAGTCATTACCATTTTGGTTTGGTGAGACTTTTTGAGGGTTAAAGAAATCTAGACCTACGTGTTGAAGCCTTCTTAAAGAACCATTAAGAGTAACAGTAAAAGTATGGTTTGGATTAAATATAAAGTCTAACTGTGTAAAACTACGAAAAACTTGTCTTTTAATTTCATTTAGTGGTGAAGGAAGACCTCGAACAGGTTTTTTATCCACATCAAATTCTAAACCTTGTGCAAAAAAGGCTTTATCTTTTAGGATTGGGCCTTCTAAATGAAGACGTGGAGAGACATTAGCAAAACCAAATAATTTTCCACCTCTAAATCTAGGCTCAGGAAAAAAGTCTGTTAAATCAGCTTTAAACTTATCACCACCTCGTTTAGTTTCTACTTTAATTACTCCACCTGTAAAACGTCCATATTCAGGAAGATAGGGGTTAGTATAGACTTTAACACTACTAATAGATTCTAAAGGAATATTCTTAGTAGGTGCTCCTGTACTAGGGTCTGTTCCATCAACTCCATTAATTAGTAAAAGGCTTTGATCCTCGCGCGAACCTTTAATGCTAACTTTACCATCTGGTGGGCGAATAACATTAGGTATTGTGCCTATAGCGCCATCAAATTCTTTAGTCATTGTAGGAATTTGTTTAAGGTCTTTTAATTTTAGTTCTCCAGCAGGTTGATCTTGTCTTTCAACAATATTACTAGACTGGCTTTGAACTTCTACTACAACGCCTAATTTTTCTATTAACTCAATGGAAACGCTTGCTTTAGCACCATTAGCAATATCAAGGTTTTCCTCAATACGGGTATCATATTTTTCTGATGAAGTTTCTAGGGTGTATACACCTTTTAAGTTAGGGATTAGTGCTTGTCCTTTTTCATCTGTAACTTTTTCGGCAACCTGTTGACCTTGATTATCATAGATTTTGATTTTTATGCCTGCTACTGGGTTCTTTTTAGAATCAAACACCTCTACTGTTAAGGTTCCTGCTTCTACTTGTTGGCTATAAGCTGGAGTAACAGAATTTGGTAAAATAGGCAGGGGAAAAGCTGTTGCAAGTAAAAATAATCCTGCAAAAGCTTGAGAAAGTTTTTTCCAGCGTCCAAGTGAAAAGGCTTGAATAGTATTATTAGTTTTAGTATTTTCCATATATTATTACACCTTAGGCTATTAACGTTTATCCCTATACGTACTTGCTACTTCTTTTACAAAAACCCAATTTAGCAAACCACGTATTAATTGATTACAAACTTTTAGTCTACTTAATAGATATTACTTTAGATAATTAGGTAAATGGGTGCCGGATATATGCTACCAAAAATCAAATAAATAGCAAAGTAAATTGGTCATTTCCATTTAGCCTATTAACCTATTTTCATTACAATTATTTAGTTATGTTTTTAAGTAAATAGTTTTAGAATAACTCTTGAAAATTTCCTCCTAATATTTTAGGCAAAAGAGTTTTTAGCCTTGATATAGATTTATTTAAATTGACTAAAAACCTAGCAGCTAAAATAGGGTGTTTAGCAAATTGCCAAATCACTTTCAGGTTATTAACATCTCCATTTTTATTCATAGTAGCATTAAGATCAGGTAAGTCGCCTTTAGCATCATCACTAATTACACGAAGGACAGTAGCAGGAAGTTGTTTTTCTTTAGCTGCTTTTAATATTTGATAGCTTTCCATATCAACAGCTAAAGCATTATATTTTTTTGAGAGTAAGAGCTTTTCTTGAGCTTGACAAACTACTTTTGAGAGGGTAATTCCATAACCTTGAAGAATGTTAATATTTTGTGATTGCAAACTACTAGATAAGAAATTTGTAAGTTTTTTGTCACAGTTAATTTTATTTATTTGGTCTGATTGGTTTTCTTCTAAAAAGTAACAATCATTATAAATCACCAGATCGTTTTGATGAGAATTTAGAGACAAGCCCCCAGCTAAACCTATAATTAAAACAATTTTTCCTTTAGACTTTTCTAAAGCTTTGAAAGAGCTTTCAGTAGCATTTTTTGGCCCCATTTTAGTACAAAAGAGTTCCACTAAATTTTCTCCCAAATAGCCTTCGCCAGCAAGCATTTTTTCGTAATAATTATTTGTTTTCCAATTAGTTAAAGTCTCTTTCACAGTGTTATATTCCAAATCACTAGCAGCAAAAACCACTATGTTCATAAATAAATTTTTGACTAAAAACTAATCTATCAAATCAATTAATTTTCAGCCTAAGATGTCCTCTCACTTAAAGGTGTTGCCAGATTGACTATCTGTTATTGCAAGGATTTTATTATAATTTTCCTTTTGCTAGTTAATTACAAAAGATAACTTCTTGGCTATTAAGTAACTTAGAGACATGGCAGGATTTTTTAACGATCTAAATGAAAAATCTAAAAGTACCGCATTAATACTTCTATTTGGAATATTTATTTATTTTATTAGTATTTTTTGGGCACCTGCACTTCTAGATGATGCTGATTCTGTACATGCTCAAGCAGCCCAAGAAATGGTTGCTAACAATAATTTTATTACGCTTTATGCTAATGGAATTCGATATTTAGAAAAAGCCCCTTTTATGTATTGGCTTATAGCAATTTCTTATAAGCTTTTTGGCCTTTATGATCCTGTTGGGCGAATTCCTATTGCACTAGCAAGTATTGCTCTAATGCTTGTTACAGCTAGCTTTGGACGCTGGGCATTTGGTGAAAGAGCAGGTCTTTATAGTGGGATAATTACTGGAACCTGTGTAGGAATCTATCTTTTTACCCGTATACTAATACCCGATGTAATACTAGCACTTTGGCTTACGCTAGCACTTTATTCTTTTTTGCGTGCTTTAGATAAAATTGAAAAGAGAGAAAACCCACAAAACTGGCTAATAGGGTTATATTCAAGTGCGGCTCTAGCAGTTCTTACAAAAGGCTTAATTGGAATGGTTTTTCCTGGAGCAATTATAGCTTTATTTTTATTACTGACTAAGCGCCTATACTTAATACCTAAGTTTTGGTTAATAAGAGGAACTCTATTATTTTTAATAATTGCAGCACCTTGGCATATATTAGCAGGGCTTACAAACTTTAACCCTGAAATAGGAAAGGGGTTTTTCTGGTTTTATTTTGTTAATGAACATTTCTTACGCTATTTAGGAAAACGCTATCCTATTGATTATGATAAAGTCCCAATAGTAGTTTTTTACCTTCTACATTTTCTATGGTTATTTCCTTGGAGTGTTTTTGCTCCGTTATATAAGTTTTCTTCTAATTTTTTAAGGCAACATTCAGAATCTAGATCTAGGGAAATCAATTTACTATTAATAATTTGGCCTTTAATAATTATTTTATTTTTTTCTTTTTCAACTCGCCAAGAATATTACACTTTACCAGCACTTCCAGCATTTGCTTTATTAATTGGGAAAGCGCTTTCTAATTCAGAGCTTTCTAATAAGGATTCTTCGTTAAATCTTTGGCTAAATAGGCTAAGATTTTCTTTATTTATTTTTGGTATTTTAGTGTCAATTGTTGCAGCAATAATTCTTTATTTAATACAAGGTATAACACCTAATAGTGATATAGCCACAATGCTAGGAAGAAACCCAGAGTATTACGCACTATCGTTAGGGCATATTTTTGACTTACGAACAGAATCTTTTACTTTATTAGAGTCACCTTTAATTGGAGCAGCCTTATCTTTTTTAATTGGTGGAGGGGCTTGTTATTTTTTAGGCAGAAAAGGAAAAGACTTAGCTGCAAATCTAGCTTTAGCCCTAGCTATGTCTAGTTTTTTTATTTGTGCTCAAATGGCTATGTGGGTTTTTGAACCTTATCTTTCCTCTAAAGAGATTGCTAAAGTAATAAAACAAACTTATAAAAGTGGAGATTTAATAATTATAAATGGAGAGTATGAAAGTGGCTCATCTATAAATTTCTATACAAAAGAGCCTGTAATAATGCTTAATAATCGTACTGCTAACCTAGAATTTGGGTCTAAATTTCCTGATGCACCTAAACGTTTTATAGATGATAGAGAATTTCTTAAATATTGGGATAGCGGACAAAAAATCTATGTTGTAACCCTTCATGAAGCTACACCAGCCTTAAATAAACTCTTGGGTGAACGTAAAATTTATGAAATTATGAATCTTGGAGGAAAATACCTTTACTCCAATCAAGCGGTCAAGTAAAACTAAATTAAATCTCTAACAACAATTTTTTAATATGACAGCTAAGTTAAATAACTCAGAAAAAATCTTGGCAGAAATTTTTCAAACTGCTCGTAACTTACTTAAGTTATCTATTGCAGAATATAGCCATTTATTTGAAATTTCTGAGCAATTTATTCTTGAACTTGAAAGAGGTGAAATCCCTGATACTCTTGATGATAAAGTCTTTAAGATACTTCTAAGCGTTCTTTCATTACAAATAAATGAGAATTTATTTGAGATTTTTCTTACTGTAACACAAAAAAAATATCCTAACCTAAAGTTAGATAATACTTCTGCTTTATTAAAAAAATTATTTACCCAAAACCTTAGCGACGACTTAAGTAAATACCCTTGGGTTAGTCAAACAGTTAAATTTCGTTGTCGTTTAATGCAGTTAACAGATCAAGCTAATGGTATTTTGCTTTGGGCAGAAGATCCTAATATACATCAAGCTTTAGTTAGTTCTCTTTTAAGCTCACATATAGGACATTTAAGTTTAGTAGATAATCATACTGTGATTTTTATTCCTAAGATTTACTTATTTCTCAAGTTAAACACTACAAAAAGCCAACTTCCGCTGTTACTTTATCAGCGATTTAACGAAAAACTACCTATAGGTTTATCAATTCCCAAAGAGCCTTTTTTAGTCAAATCCCCAACACAAATAGAAGTAAATGATGCAAATAAACGGCTTTTTATTTTTTCTCCTGATAGTAATTCTATATCTGAAATAGTTTTTTAAGCTTCTAAACTAAATTTTATATTAACCTAAATCATAGTTTATTAGGCTTTAGGATATTTAATGATATGTACTTAAGGTATAGAAACTTGATGGTCATGTTGAGGAATATATTTTTCCTCTTCAACCTTGATTTGTACTTGAGCACCTGTACGTTGATTTTGGCGCTCTTTAAGTTTGTCCATTTCGGCTCTTTTCTTTTGATTAGGAATATATTCTTTATAAATATATTGCTTAAAGGCTTCTACTACAGAAGTATCAAATTTTGTACCAGTTTGATCGTCAATAAGCTTTATAACATCCTCAATAGGCATTGGTTCACGATAGTGTCGCTTATGTGTAAGTGCATCAAAAAAATCAGCTACCGCAATAATTTTTCCACCTAGTGGGATTTTTTCTGAAGTAAGCTTAAAGGGGTAGCCAGTGCCATCCATATGTTCATGATGGCTAGAGGCAATTAAAGGAATATCTTCTAACTCTTTGGTAAAATGGATTTTAGAAAGAATTTTATGGGTATCATAGGCATGTTCCCGCATATGATCCATTTCTTCTGGAGTTAATTTCCCTGGCTTACAAAGTATAGCTTCACGAGTACCTATTTTTCCATAATCATGCAAAAGCCCTGCATAATAAATTAGTTTAACTTCTTCTGTGCTTAAATTCATATACTTAGCACAAGTTCTAGAGTATTTAGCTACTCTAGCAGAATGTCCTGCTGTCATATCATCTCTAGCATCAATCGAAGCTGCAAGTGTTGTAATAAAGCTTTCTAGAGTAATTTTTTGCTCATCTAATAGATGAAGATTTTCTAAAGCCATTCCTGCTTGGCGAGCAACAGCTAGTAGAAATTCTAATTCTTCTTCATCGAAATTCTTTTGTGAGTTTAAGTTATCAACATAACAAACTCCCCAAACATTGTTAGAAGAACTAATAGGAGCACACATTACAGAACGGATGGATTGAAAGATAACACTTTTTTGTGAGGCAAAACGGCTATCACTATGAGCATCAACACAAAGAGTTGCAACATTTTCATTAAACACTCTATTAACAATTGTTAAACTTGGCTGAACTTGAGCAGCATTATCTTTACGATGTTTAGAAGCTTTAAGGTTTAATCCTTTATCGTCTTTAAGTATTATTGCGCCTCGTTCGGCTGGCAAGACTTCAAAAACCAAATCTAAAAGCTTATTAACTAGCTCATCTCTAGTTTTAATAGAAAGTATTGCGCTAGTAATTTCATAAAGCGCTTTTAAGCGTTCTATTGTACCTGCTGGATTATGTTTTTGTTGCTGAATTAGCGAAGTATTAAGATAACGTGTTTGGCGATGATCAATAACACTCATTATATGAGGGGTTTCTTCTTCTTGGGGGCGGGTTTCAACCATTGTTCTAACAGGAACTTGTTGTTGCCCAGACCATTCAAAATTAAGCTCTATTCCATTACGTCTACCTAAATTAACCTTATCCCCTGACTTAAGAGCTACTTCTTGAGCTTTATTACCATTTACAAAACTGCCTGAAGTGCTTCCTTTATCGCGAAAAAAATAGTTTTCTCCATCAAAAATAATTTCTGCATGGTGGCGTGAGACATATGGGTCATCTAGTTGTAAGTCATTGTTTCCAAGGCGACCTATTGTAAAAACAGACTTATATAAACTCAAACTCCTTGCAGCGCCACTTGGGTCAGTAAATTTTAATATTGCCCACTTTTTATCTTGTTTTTCCGCCATAAGCCCCTCATTAATGCGATAGAAACTAAATTATGACTAAATGAAGACTTTGCTTGATAAAGATTACTAAGCACTATATATAGAAGGTTGGGCTATTATAACATACTATGTTATTTGCCGATCTTAAAAAAGCCGACTGTTTGATAATAAGAATCGCGATGATATAAAAAATCTAAATTTTAGCCACTTTTATTTATGAAAAAAATACCCCTTTTTGCTCAAGTTTGGCAGTTTATAAAAAAATATAAAATGTTTAATGAATCTGATTGTGTGTTAATTGCACTTTCTGGTGGGCCAGACTCAGTAGCTTTAACTACACTATTAAAAGAAGTTCAAGCTAATATTTGCCCTGAACTTAAACTCTATTTAGCTCATCTTAATCATTTGTTAAGAGGTCAAGAATCTGAAAGAGACGAAAATTTTGTGTATAATTTTGCTAGAGAACTTAATTTACCTCTATTAACTAATCAAATTGATGTAGCAAACTTAGCTAAAGGAACAAATTTAGAAGCAAAAGCTAGAGAAGTACGCTATGAATTTTTACATAGGTCAGCTATAAAGATAGGCGCAAATGCTATAGCAACAGCCCATAATATGAATGATCAGGCAGAAACTTTTTTAATGCGTCTTATTCGTGGTGCAGGAATTACAGGCTTAACAGGTATACAACCTATATTAAAAATGAAAAATTTATCAGAAAATTTTCCTAACAATAAATCTATTCCTATTATCAGACCTTTGCTTAAAACTCTAAGAAGCGATATTGAAAGTTATCTTAAAGAAAAAAACCTAAATGCCTGTATAGATAGCACAAATTTTTCTAATAAGCTCACACGTAATAAAATACGCCTAGATATTTTGCCAGAAATATTAAAAATTAATCCTAAAGCAATAGAAGCCATTTCTAATACAACAGATATGTTAAATGAGTGGCAAGAAATTTTTATAGAGAAACTAGAGCCTCTAGTTATAAATAATGAGATACGGATTTTAGTTAGAGATTTAGTAAATTTGCCGCAAATCCTTTGTCATCAGAAAATAAGAGATAGTATTGAAAATTTGACTGGAAAAATCTCCCGCCTAACTTCTAAACATATTCTTTCTGTTGATAGTTTATTAACTCCTGGAAAAAGTGGTAAAAAAATTTTATTACCTAATAAATTAGAAGTAGTACGTGAATTTAATTATATTATCATTAGGTTTAATAGTAGTCTTGCTGGGAAAACTACTGGAAATAAAGAGACGTTTGAGTTATTTGATCTTAATCTTAATAGTGAGTGGCAAGGAGAACTATTTACTCTTTCTTATCAAGAGGTTAATAAAAATAACCCTAACATATACCACATATACGATAAAAATATGTTTGCATTAATAGATCTAGATAAAGTAGGAGAAAATCTAAAGGTAAGATTTAGGCTAGCTGGGGATAAATATATCCCTATTGGGCATCAAAAAGCTGAAAAAATTAAACGATTAATGATAGAAAAGCGTATTAGTTTAAGCGAGCGTAGTATTTGGCCTATAGCTATAACACTTAAAAATGAGATTATTTGGTCTCCAAAATTACCTATAGCAAGAGATTTTATTGCTAACTCAAAATCTAGCCGCTTTGCAATCATAAGTGCAAAGTGATAAACTAGGAATTGTTTAATGCTCTTAAAACTATGGCGAGTAAAGAAGTTAATGCAACCTTTACCCTTTGGCCTTAAATCTATTTAGTGTAAGTTTTTTGTAAAATAAGCTTAGCAATTAAAAATTGTGACTTTCGGAGGTAAGTAAGCTTTGAACTCCACAGTACGACAGATTCTTTTATGGTTATTTATTCTTGGTGGTGCTGTCCTTCTTTATGTTGTTCTCAGTGGTAAGACAGGTGTTAGAGAGGATAAACTTTCTTTCTCACAACTATCTGAGAAAATTACTAAAGGAGAAATTAAAGACGCAACATTTGATGAAACAACAATTGTTGGTCAATATAGTAAGGAAAATGCTAGATATAAAGTAGAAATGTTTAATCAAGAACTACAAAAAGACTTGGTTAAGCAAATGCAAGACAAAAATATTTCAGTTGAGTTTAAGTCCTCTTCTAGCGGGGCTTGGCTTGGAATGTTAATTACTTTCTCGCCTTTGCTGCTTTTTATTTGTTTTTGGATCTTTATGATGCGACAGATGCAATCTGGAGGCAATAAAGCGCTTTCTTTTGGTAAGAGTCGCGCTAAGCTACTTTCAAATCAAAATAAACGTGTAACTTTTAAAGATGTTGCTGGAGTAGAAGAAGCTAAGGATGAGTTACAGGAAATTATTGAATTTCTTAAAGAACCTCAAAAATTCCAAAAACTAGGAGGACGTATCCCTAAAGGTGTTTTACTAATGGGGCCTCCAGGTACAGGTAAAACCCTATTGGCTCGTGCAATTGCTGGTGAGGCAAATGTACCTTTCTTTTCTATTTCTGGCTCTGATTTTGTGGAAATGTTTGTTGGCGTTGGTGCTTCTAGAGTAAGGGATCTTTTTGAACAAGGTAAAAGAAATGCTCCTTGTATCATTTTCATTGATGAAATTGATGCTGTAGGCCGTCATCGTGGTGCTGGCCTTGGAGGCGGTCACGATGAACGAGAACAAACCCTTAATCAACTTCTAGTTGAAATGGATGGGTTTGAGTCAAATGATGGTGTTATCTTAATAGCTTCTACTAACCGCCCAGATGTTCTTGACCCTGCCTTACTTAGACCAGGCCGTTTTGACCGTCGAGTAGTAGTTAATCGGCCAGACGTTAAAGGCCGCGAAGGAATTCTATCTGTTCATACTAGAAAAATTCCTCTTGGTGATGATGTAGATGTTTCTGTTATTGCTCGTGGAACTCCTGGTTTTACAGGTGCAGACTTAGCAAACTTAGTTAACGAAGCTGCTCTTAATGCAGCTCGCTATAATCGCAAAGTTGTAGCAATGTCGGATTTTGAAGCAGCAAAAGATAAAGTCTTAATGGGTAGCGAACGACGTTCAATTGTTATTAGCAACGAGGAAAAACGCAACACTGCTTATCATGAAGCAGGCCATGCTTTAGTAGGAGTAAAAGTCCCTAATGCAGATCCAGTTCATAAAGTAACAATTATTCCTCGTGGAATGGCTCTAGGTCTTACTCAACAACTACCTGAAGCAGACCGCTATACCCATACAAGAGAATATATTGAAGGACAAATAGCTATTTTAATGGGTGGACGTATAGCTGAAGAAGTATTCCTTAATCATAATACTACAGGTGCTTCTAATGATATTGAGAGAGCAACCGAGCTAGCACGTAAAATGGTTTGCGAGTTTGGAATGTCTGAGTTAGGGCCACTAACTTTTGGTAAAAAAGAAGAACAAATCTTCTTAGGCCGCGATATATCACGACACCAAGACTATAGCGAAGAGACTGCTATTAAAATTGATCAAGAAGTTAAACGAATTATTCTTGAACAATTTAACCGCGCTAAACAAATTATTGTAGAAAATAAAGAAGCCCTAGTACGTTTAGCCGAAGCACTTCTTGAGCATGAATCTTTGGATGCTATTCAAATTCGTAGAGTTATTGCTGGGCTACCTTTAGATGATTCTACTTCAAGTACTACTACTAATAAAGATGATAAGTCTCAAGGTGAGCAAAAGCCCTCTGTTTTAAGACCTATCTTACCAGTAGCTGGTGATAATCCTGCTACTGCTTAAGCGATAAAAAATTTTCTTATGTTAGAATATAAGGCGGCCTTTTTAGGTCGCCTTTTTATTTACCTCCAAAAATTACTTTTCATATTAAAAATATTATTTAGGTGCAAAAATGTTACTTCCTTCTACCCTTAAAGAACTTAAATCTAGTGAATATAGTGAAGCTAAATATCGTAATAGAACGGTTAAGACAGAAATGCGAGAAACTTTAATTCGCAAAATAAAAAATGGAGAAACTCTTTTTCCTGGTGTAATGGGTTATGAAGACTCTGTTATTCCTCAAGTAATTAATGCTATTTTATCTAGACATAACTTTATTTTACTTGGACTAAGAGGACAGGCTAAAAGTCGTCTTTTGCGTAGTTTAACTAGTCTTCTTGATGAACATTTACCTATAGTTGCTGGTTGTGAGATTAATGATAACCCTTATGCACCTTTGTGTCGTGCTTGTCATAATCAAATAAATGAATTAGGTGATAATACTCCTATTAATTTTATCCCTAGTGATAGACGTTATGTAGAAAAGCTTGCTACTCCTGATGTAACAATTGCTGACATAATAGGCGATGTTGACCCGATTAAAGCAGCTCGTAGTGGCTATTTATTATCTGATGAGCTAACAATTCATTATGGGTTACTACCTCGTGCAAATCGAGGGATTTTTGCTATTAATGAACTTCCTGATTTAGCTGGTAAAATCCAAGTTGGACTTTTTAATATAATGCAAGAAGGCGATATTCAAATCAAAGGCTATCCTATTCGCCTGCCTTTAGATGTAGCAATGGTCTTTTCTGCTAACCCAGAAGACTATACTGCCCGAGGCAAAATCATTACCCCGCTTAAAGACCGTATTGGGGCGGAAATCCATACTCATTACCCCAAAACTGTAGAAGATGGAATTAGTATTACTAGACAAGAAGCTTGGATTAATCGCTTTCCTAAAAATACTTTAGAAATCCCTCCTTATATCCTAGAAATTATTGAACATATTGCTTTTGTTGCTCGCCAAGATAGCCGAATTGATAAACGTTCAGGTGTAAGTCAACGGCTACCTATTAGCACATTAGAAAGCGTTATAAGTAATGCTGAACGCCGTATGCTATTTAATAGTAGTAGTTTAATTGTTCCTAGAATTAGTGATATTTATGCATCATTGCCTACGATTACTGGAAAATTAGAACTTGAGTATGAAGGTGAGCAGCTAGGAGCAGACCGTATTGCTTATGACTTAATTAAACGTGCTGTAGGTCAAACTTTTATGCGCTATTTTAATAATTCTGCTATTGCACCAATAGTAGATTGGTTTAATTTAGGTGGGACACTACAAAGCTCTGACACAATAAAAGATGATGATTATTTAGTTACACTTAAAGCAATCAATGGTTTATTTCACTTGATTAAAAATAATCGAGCATTAAATACTAGTCAATCCGGGCTACTAATATCTGCATGTGAGTTTTTCTTAGAGGGTTTATATGCACAGAAAAAAATCTCTCGAAGCGAACATAATATTTACTCTGCGGCTAAAGTAGAACGCTCACAATCTCGCTTTGTAGCAGATTGGTCAGATCTAGATGGAGTTAATTAATTAAGAATTTCTAACTCAAGCCCTTTTCTAGAAAAGGGCTTGAGAGGAAAACGGACTGCTCTTAACTAATTATCTAGATCTTTATATTTACCTTTATCATCTAAAACTGTAGCCCAAATCTTATGAGATCCTTGATGTTCAGAGGGGCCAAAATTAATTATACTGCCAATACCTATATCAAGATCACGAATTGACTCTAAGCTACTAATAAGATTATCAGTAGTAACTTTTTTCCCTGTCACACTTATTGCATCACAGAAAATTCTTGCTGCTAAATATCCTTCTAAAGAAACAAATCCTGGTTCTTCATTTGGGAAATATTTTTTTAATTGCTCTCGATATTTTATTATTGTGGCAGCATTTGACTCATAATGTGGAACTACTTGTGTAACTATTACTCCATTAGCATATTTTGGGCCTAAACTCATTAATTCTTCTGATAAAGCATTACTACCAACAAATGAAACATTAGTAAAAATCAAGGTTGAACCTTGGTCTTTTAACTGTTGAATAAACTTAGCTCCTACTTTATAAGTACAAACCATTACAACTGCTTTTAACTTAGATCTATTTTTTGATACAGTATTTACGGCTTCTTCTATATCTAAGGTATTTCGATTATAACCAACCCTTAATATTTGAGACTTACTGTATTTATATTTTTGCATGGCTTTAACCACTCCTGAAAACCCAGCATCTCCATAGCTATCATTTTGGGCAAATACTGCAATTTCTGATGGGCGCAATTTCTTGATATCTACTAAATATTCAACAATATAGGCTGTTTCTTCTGCATAACTAGCGCGATAGTTAAATACATATTTATCAGGAGGGTCTTTACGTAATAAGCTTGCACCAGTAAAAGCACCAAAAAATAAAGTCTTTTTTTCTAAACAATAAGGGACGGTAATTTCTGCGGTTGGTGTTCCAACATTTCCAATTATTCCAAATACTTTTCTATTCTCTACCAACTCTTTGACTGATTGTAAAGCTCGATCAGGCTCATAACCATCATCTAAGCTTATTAGGTTTATTTTTCTGCCATTGATTCCGCCACCAGAATTTATTTCATTAAAATAAGTGTCTATACCTAATTTCATTTGCCTGCCCAGTTCTTTAGCTGATCCAGAAAAAGCTGCACTCATACCCATTAGGATTTCTGTATCTGTTACTCCTTGTTGACCACCATTTGATGAAGATGATTGGGATGGTAGGTTATTGTTAGAAAGAGCATCAGGAGGAGTGGTTCTGTTTAAATACAGTAGAATAGATATTGCAAAGGCTAGTAATATTGTTAAAAGAATACCAACTGAAACAAATCTATTTTTTCTTGTAAAAGACATATTCTGGGCCTCCTCTTGTTTTAAGTCATTTGTTAATGGATTAGTATTAGAAAAACCATCCTCAGCAAGTAAAAGGCTATTTATATCAAGTGGTTGGGTTGGTTTAGGTTTTTTTGATGGGTCTGCTTTAGAATCTTTCAAAAGACCTGCTTGCAAACAACCTTGTGAGAGATCGTTAAAAAGCTCTTCTACTGTTTGGTAGCGGTTTTCTCTCTTAATACTCATAGCTTTAGATAGTATGGGGCTAAAAACCTGACCCTCTATGGTCTTAAACCTAGCAGATTTATTAGTAATTGGTTCTCTAATTTGTTTATTAATTATTTCTGATGTTTTTCCTACATAAGGATCACCTCCAGTAAACATATAGTAAAGAATTGCTCCTAAAGCATATATATCTGCTCTACAGTCAATATCTTTTAGTTGATCAATTTGTTCTGGTGAAACATAGCTAGGTGTGCCTAAAACTACACCTTCTTTTGTTAAACGTGGATTTTCATCAATAAAACCCTCTAAACTTTTAGCAATACCAAAATCTAAAATCTTAACATCTTGTGTTTTAGATGTAGTATTAGTAATAAGTACATTAGAAGGTTTAAGATCTCTATGGATTATTTTTTGTTTATGGGCAGCTTCAATTCCTGAACAAAGTTTTTCCATAATGTTTAAGATAACTTTGACCGGTAATCCACTTTCTTTAGGAACAATTTGATCTATTGTAAGACCAACAGCATATTCCATCACCATAAAACAAATATCTGTTTCTGTAACACCATAATCAAAAAGGCTAATTATATTTGGATGATCTAGCTTACTAAGAGCTTTAGCTTCCCTAAAAAACCGTGCTTTGGCTTGTAGAGAAATATCTGTTGCACGAAGTATTTTAACTGCAACATTATGACTAGTTTCTAATTGAGTAGCTCGGTAGATCGATCCAGTAGCACCTTGCCCTATTTTTTCCTCAATTTTGTAAGTACCTTTTAATATTAAATTTAATAAAGGATCTGGTGTTAGTTTTTGAGAAGAAACAAAATCATTTTCTATCATGAGGTTAATTATTTGGTGGGATTTCCTCAGATTATTTTGGAAAAACCTCCATCCTCCTTTTGAGCAAATTTATGTTTGCTTTGTAAAGGTTAGTAAATAATCTTTACAATGATTGGTGGGACAAGATTTAGTACTGTTTAGTTAGTACTTTATATAATTTATTATGGCTTAAAAATATTTATTGAATTTCCTATAAACTTTTTATGAGTAATAAGTTTATAAGAAAAAGATTATTAATTAATTATTTGGTTTTCATATTTTCAGTGTAGGTAAGAATTATAATTTACTTAATTATTAAATCAACTACTTTCTAAAACTATACCTAAATCCTTTAACAAAATACTTCCTACTTAGGAAAAAACCAAGGAAAATCTTGAGCTAATAGCCTTCTGTTTTATCAGAAAAGCATTTTTAGGAAATCTTAAAAAATCTTAAAAAATCTTAAGAGATTTCAAGATTGCATAAATGCTTTTAATATCAATCTTTGTTATAATTTTGCTCTTCCTCAGCCTCTATTACTGGTTTGGGCAAGTTTGAAAGACTATTTATTAACATTTAGTAAAGAACCTATTCTAAGGAAAAATGTTATATGGACGATTTAATTTATTTCTCTGTGCTTGAAATTGCCCGCCTAATTTCTGAAAAAAAAATGTCTGCAATGGAAGTACTAGACATTCACCTTAAACACATTGCTAAGTACAACTCTAAAATAAATGCAATAATTCTTTTAGATGAAGAAGGTGCAATAAAAAGAGCTAAAGAAGCAGATCAAGCCTTATCAAAAGGAGAAATTTGGGGGCCACTTCATGGAGTACCTTTTACAGTAAAAGACTCTTATGCTACTAAAGGTTTACGCTCTAGTTTTGGTAATCCTCTACATAAAAATAACATCCCTGACTCTGATTCAACTCTAGTAGCAAGACTTAAACAAGCAGGAGCAATCTTATTAGGTAAAACTAATCTTCCATATTTTTCATTCGATTGGCAAGTTAATGGCTCCCTTTTTGGCCGTGCAAATAACCCTTATAATTTAGCACATATTGTTGGAGGCAGTTCTGGAGGCTCTGCGGCTGCACTTGCAGCAGGATTTACCCCTCTTTGCTTAGGTAGCGATATTGCTGGCTCTTTACGTGTACCTGCACATTTTTGCGGAATTACAACTATTCGACCTACTGAACATGCTTTATCAGACTTTGGTCATTTTATGATACCAAATGATCCAAAAGTTGGTCGTTATATGGTAACTTGTGGGCCGATGGCGCGTAAAATTCAAGACCTTAAGTTAGTCTATCCTCTACTTTGGGGGGCAGATGATAAAAACTGGACTATTGCACCTGTGGAGCTAAAAAATAGCCCTACTGTAAATACCCTAAAAAACTTAAAAGTTGCCTACAGTAAAACTCTAGGCAATATTGCTATTTGTCAAGATACTAAAAAAGCCTTTGAAAAGCTTTTAGCAAAGCTAAGTAATGCTGGTTGTATAATTGAAGAAACCCAACCAAAGGATTTTGATGTAGATTATATGCAAGAAATTTGGGGAATTATTTGTGGCGCAAATGATTTTCGCGCTGCTCTACCAAATTTTATACCTAAACTACTACCTAAGCTTTTGCTAAAGAGTCAGTTTCCCAAAACTAAATTCTTAAATGCCCTAATTAAAGGAATTGATAGTTCTAGTAGAGATTTAATGTTTGCTTTAGAAAAACGAGATATTTTAATTGGCTCAGCCAATGAATTTTTTTCTAAATATGATGTATGGTTAACTCCTGTAGCAGCAAGACCAGCATTTAAGCATTGTAAAACTGGGGCAGCAGTAGAGGTAGAAAATCAAAAAATACCATACTCAGATATTTTTTCTCCTTTTAACTGCCCAACAACACTTTTAGCTAATCCTATTGCGGTTATCCCAATAGCTTTTTCACAAGAAGGCTTGCCCATAGGAATACAAATTCATAGCAAACGTTGGCAAGATTGGCGATTACTAGAAATTGCAGAATTAATTGAAAGCCTTACAGAAGGCTTTCAAAAACCTAAACTATATGAGTGATTCTAAGAATTTTAATGATGATTTTTATCAAACTGATTGGATGATATATAAATGTTAGGAAATCGTAAAATTGCTATCTTAATCTCTGGTCGTGGTTCAAATATGTTAGCACTAATGGATGCTATTGAATCAGGACGCTTAAATGCTGAAATTGCAGTTATTATTAGTAATCGTTCGGATGCTAAAGGGGTTGAGCTTGCTAAAGCTCGTGGTTACACTACAGTGGTTATTCCTAGTCGAGGACTTTCTAAACAAGAACATGAAAAAATTTTAATAGCAGAACTTAAATGGCATAATCCTGCTTTAATATGTTTAGCAGGCTATATGCGACTACTTTCACCTGAATTTGTTCAAACATTCCCTCAACAAATTTTAAATATTCACCCATCGCTCCTACCAGCCTTTCCTGGTTTAGAGGTTCAAGAAAAAGCGTTAGAATATGGAGCAAAATATTCAGGCTGTACTGTTCATTTTGTTGATGAGGGTTGCGATAGCGGAGCCATTATTGCTCAAGCAGTTGTTCCAATACATGACGAAGACACTATACAAAGCCTAGCTGATAGAATTCTAGTAGAAGAACATAAGCTTTATGCTAAGGCAATACAATTTATTTTAGATAGAAAATGGCACATAGCTGGGCGGCGTGTATTAGGTATTAAAATTTAAGTAGTTAGATATTTTTGAAATATTTAGAAAGTATTTGGTTTCTTAATTTCTTTATTCTTAATTTCTTTATTCTAACGCTTAAGTAAACAAACTAAACATTTTATAGCCCTGAGGGGCGAATAACAATAGTCAGGCTAGGCTACAACTGTAGTTTCAATAGAAACACTAGTTAAGTAGTCTGTATCTTGATAAAAATCTACAGTTACTACAGTTGAACCAAGTTGAACTGCTTTGAGTTGAAAAGGTTTTGCATTAGCAGATCGTTTTAATCCAACATTAAATCTAGCAAAAATATCTGGTTCAACCTCAAAACCTGGGGCAGCAATATAAATTTCCATAGCTAAACTAGTAGAAGCATTCATATCTGGAAAAGCTAATGGAATTTCACCATCATAAAAATTAGGCTTTTCTACATTATTTCCATATTGATCAGAAGAATGAATTAGCCCCACTTCTAAAGCTATAGTTTCACCTAGCTTTACTTCTTTAGAAAATTTTATGTTACTAAAATACTTTAAGATATATTTACCATTAACATCTCTTTCCTCTTCGCTATTAGGAATTTGATTATCTGAAGGCTCTATAGTTTGAACAGGTATGGCTTCTGAAGCAGCACCTTTAGAAGCTGATACTTGTTTAGCAGCAGACACCCCTGTGCGTACTTTAGGTTGAAAATTAGCTGGAGGTGGAGGTGGGGGTGGTGACATTACATTTGCCCCTACAAAAGATGCTTTAACGGCATCAGGTAAAGTACTTTTATTTATGGAAGGAGATGTACTAGGTTTATTTGCACCAGATAGAGAAGAACTTTGGGGATTAATACCCTTAAGAGGTGCTGGTGGCAGTAATGAACTTGGTACAGTTCCTATAAAAAATTTAACAAAAGTTTCTCCCAAACAGATTTCATCACCTGAATTTAATAGGTAGGTTTTCTTTGGTTGTAGTCGTTCACCTCGGTTAATGTAAGTACCATTGGTACTTCCTAAATCTTCAATAGAGACTTTATCACCAGAACGATGAATAATTGCATGACGACGAGAAATTTTACCATCTTTATCAAAAGGCGAAAGATCTATATCAGGATAAATACCTCTATTATTATCTAAGCGACCAACCAAACTTGTTTCTTTACCAAGTACAAAGGAAATTTGTTGACTCTCAGCATCTACATAAACCAAGCTTGCAACTACTGGAGGAAGAACATCAGGCTTTTGTGGAGCACCACAATTTTGACAAAAAGCATTTCCCACAGTAACCTTACTACCGCACTGACCGCAGAAATTAACACTTCCTTGTGCTTCAATAACAGGTACTTGCACAACAGGACGAAAATCACCTGTTATTTGTCTTAAATGCTGTTCTAGAACATCTCGCATTTCTCCTGCTGAACTAAAGCGGTTAGCAGGCTTATGTTCAACAGATTTAGCTAAGATTTTATCCATCCCATCACTTATTTTAGGGTTTATTTGTTTAGGTCTAGGGTTACGATTAAAATCAAACATTAGTAAGGGATTATCTTGAGGATCTCTACCAGTTAGTAGATGAAACATAGTTGCGCCTAAAGAATAAATATCTGAACGAGGTTCAACTTTACCTGCAAAAAGTTCTGGTGGTGCATAGCCCATTGTTCCTATTGCTGTAACTCTTTGTGCTGGCGCAGAAACAAAACGAGCAATACCAAAATCTACTAGTACAACTTTCTCTCTCTCATCAAGCATGATGTTAGCAGGCTTCATATCACGATAAATAATTTGAGGGTTTTGAGAATGAAGATAATGTAAAACATCTGCAATCTGTATTCCCCATTCTGTAACAGTCTTTTCATCTAATATTCCGCCAGCAGCTTTTAATTTTTGTGCTAAATCTCCTCCATTGATATACCTCATAACCAAATAATAACGGCCTTCGGAAATAAAATAATCATAAATAGTAGGAATAGCAGGGTGATCTAAACTAGCTAGGAGTTGTGATTCTCGTTCAAAATCATCTATTGCTTTTTTGCGTTGGTTCTCATCTGCATGCATTCCAATCATCTCTTTTACAGCCCTTGATGAATCTGCCAAACGTTTATCACGGGCTAAATAAACACTTCCCATGCCTCCACCACCAATACGTTTAACTATCAGGTAGCGGTCTATTAATAGTGAGCCTGCTTCAAGCTGTAAGTCTTTTATATTTGTCATTTTTTTGTGAAGTCCTGGCGCTATGTTATTTGGTCAAGATCATTAAAATAATGGTTTTGCCAACAAAAGTCAAAGTAATACTTTATATTTCTAACGGCTAATTATTTCTAATTTACGACTTTACTTAAAACCTAATTTTTATTTTGGGGCAGATGAGTTTACTAACAAAAACTAAAATTTTTCTATATTTTACAAAAAACATAGACCTAAATTATAGTATTAAAAAAAAAACTGTCTAGGCAAGTAAGTGTAGAGAAATTCTATTAAAATCATTTCTAAATAACTTCAGAGCTTAGTAAGATAGTATTTCTAGCCTATATAAAATACAATACCACTTGGCTTAATAGTTTACTTTGTGCTTGCAGCATCCATTTTTTTATACATAAAATTTACTAGGTATTCACAAATTTTATCTTGAAAACTTAAAGCCTGTCTAAATTCTGAAGTAAAATTATCAACCATAATACTAAAAATAAAAGTCTCTCCTTCAGTATTTGTAACATAACCTGAAAGACTACTTGTATTATTAAGTGTGCCTGTTTTAGCTCTTACGTTTTGCTTTGCAGTTGCATCGCTCATACGTCGCCTTAAAGTACCATCTACACCAGCAATAGGTAAAGAATTACGGAAAACTTCATAGTTAGGCGACTTACTCATATAACGAAGTAATTCTGTAGTGCTTGATACATTAAGTAAGTCTCTACGAGATAGCCCGCTACCATCATAAATACCTAAGTTAACTGAATTTATATTTGCTTTACTAAGAAAATCCTTCATTAAACCTATTGCAGCTTCATCGCTATCTTTTTCAGAATGTCCTTTTACCCTTCCTATTATACGTAGTAGTAGTTCAGCATATAAGTTTTGACTAAATTTATTAGTTACTCTAATAATTTCACTTAATGGAGGTGATTCTATTTTAGCAAGCTCTACTAAGTTATTTTTTTCTGGCTCGGTTGGTGGTAAAGGAGAACGTAAAGATGAATCAACAACAACTATTTTCCCCTTAAGAGTTATTCCTGCACTTTTTAAGGCTTGTTGAAATAAAACTGAAGCCAGTTTTGCTGGTTTGTAAAAAGCTATTTTAGTAGAAAATCCAGTATCATCTAATGGAAGTTTGCCCCAAGCTAAAAGCGAATTATCTGATAAGCCTCGGTTTAAGCCTATTTGACGTATAGCTTTAGCCTCAACAGTCTCTAATTTATTAATTAAAGAAACTTCTCCAATATCTGGCGTAACTAGAATTTGGCAAGGGTCTCCAACTTTTGAACCTGGTTTTATTTCTACATCAAATTTATTATCATAGGCAGTTAAAGCGCTAATTTCTGCCCCAAAAGCCCACTGAAGGTCTAACCATTCCCAACCCTGACCTAAAGAACTACCACGAAAATAGCTTTCATCAGCAAGTAAATCACCTTCTATTACTTTAACTCCAGCATCTACTAGTTGCTTAGCTAAAAAATCAAAGGGCTTTGATTCATCTCTAAATGTAGTGGCTAAAGTAGGATCTCCTCGACCATAAAGAATTATATTTCCCTTAATAATCCCTTCACTATTAGGTTTTGATGATGAATAAACAGAAGTACGAATGCGATAATCTGGGCCTAAGGTTTCCAGAGCAAGTGCTGTTGTATAAAGCTTCATATTAGAAGCAGGTTTAAGTAGTTTTTCAGAGTCTTTCTCAAAAATTGTCTCACCATTTGCTTGATTTATAATACGTATTGATACCCCAGCAGTAATAAAGTGTGGCTCTTTTAAGAGCATAGATATTTGCTCTTGAAAATGTAGAAGGGCGCTTTTAGGCTTAGTTTTTTGTGGTTTTGTAGAAAATTTTTGATCTGCTGTTTTTTTCTCTTGCGCAAAAATACTTCCATTAGTCAACAAAACAAAGCAAACCAACCAAATAATTAAAAAAGATTTTTTTTGTTTTTTTAGTAAAACCATGGTTTTGAAAATATTAGCTAAAAATCTCTGTTAAAAATGATTCTGTTAATTCATTTAACGAAGAAACCACTCTAGTTGCTTCTTTTAGTGCCTCTGCTGGATAAGTATTAGTAACTGCTATACACTTCATACCAGCACTAATAGCCGATTTTATCCCACCTATAGAGTCTTCTATAACTAAACATTCAAAAGGCTCTGCCTTAAGGTTTATATGTATTTGGTTAAGAGAAGCAAGAGCTTTTAAGTAGCCTTCTGGGTCTGGTTTACATTTTGTAACATTTTCAGAGCTAATAATTGAAGGAAATATTTCTTCTAAACCAACTCTAGATAGCACAACATCTATTTCTGCTCTTAATGCTCCAGAATTTATAGCTAAAGGAAAACGATTCTTTACAAAGTCAATAAAATCAAGTGTATCTGAATAAACCGACATTTCCTCTTTTAAGTAGTGTTCAAAATAACAAGATTTACGAAAAATTAATTCTGATATATAAACAGGATCGCTCAATATCCCAAAGTCATTTAGTGCTGTAGTAAAAGCCCCTCTATCATCCATTGCTAAGTATTTTTTAAAGTAATCTGTTTTGGAAATAGCGATTCCTTCTTCAGCTAAAACTTTTTGAAAAGTAATAAAATGTGCTGGCTCACTATTAGCAATTACACCATCAAAATCAAAAATAATTGTTTTTAACATAGTTTTTATTATTGCCATCATTTCTAAGATAAATCAACTGGTTTTCTAGATCAAAGTTATTTTTCTTAAGTACTTTTTTAAGATTATGCTAACTGTTTATGTTTGAATAAATAAGATATTTCGTAAAAATTTCGCCTAAAATCGTTGACAAAGAGTGTGATCTTTGTTTATATTTCACCATCCCAGTCATTTAGTAAATCTTATAAATATAATAATAAGGAGAATTTATGTCTTCAGTAAAACCTATTCCAGAAGGGTTTCACACCCTTACACCACATATCGTAGTAAAAGATGGAAACGAAGCAATTGAGTTTTATAAAAAAGCTTTTGGAGCAGAACAAATTGGATGTAGTATGTTTTCCCCTGATGGAAAAGTAATGCATGCAGAAATAAAAATTGGTAACTCTATGCTAATGCTTTGTGCAGAAAATCCCCAATGGGGAGCACTCTCTCCTCTAGCACTAGGAAATACCAGTGTTACACTTTCTTTATATGTAGAAAACGCTGATGAATCTTTTGAAAGAGCAATTAACGCAGGTGCAAACGTTAAAATGCCTCTTGCAGATATGTTTTGGGGTGATCGCTATGGTCAAGTTACAGATCCTTCAGGTCATCACTGGGCAATCTGTACTCATATCAAAGATATGACAGGAGAAGAAATTCAAAAAGCGGCCCAAGAAGCAATGGCTCAATATAAGGATAAAGAAGGCGAATGTGCGGCGAAGGCTTAGCAATTCTTAAGTTTAAGCTAAAATTAAATTTTTAGCTAAACCTAAAACCTTTATTATTTTAATACTATGTTAGTATCTTATGCTTAATCTAACAATAGCCATAAAATATATCTTCTTCCAATAACTAGAATTTTTATTCTAGTTATTGGAAATCTCTTCAACTTTCTCTAATTTCCCTAATTTAATAAATCTTATGACCTTAAAACATCTAACTCCAATGCTTGAAACCAATGATTTAATTAAAACCATAAAATTTTATACAGAAAAACTAGGTTTTTCCTGTAATGGTTTATATCCAAATCAAGAAGACCCTTGTTGGGCTATGTTAAATAAAGATAAAGTTGAAATTATGTTTTCTCTTAGAAACTATCATTCAACTATAGAAAAACCCATTATGACAGGCTCTTTATATCTTTACCCTGATAATGTGGATGAAGTTTGGGAAGAGTTAAAAGATAAAGTTATAGTTGATTACCCTATAGAGAATTTTGGTTATGGAATGAGAGAATTTGCTATTAGAGATTGTAATGGTTATTTAATTCAATTTGGACAGGAAATAGACTAAAAAAGCTTAGTACTTTTGTAAAGCTCTAAGAATTAATTTAAAGAAGGTGGGGTAATAATAGGAGTATTGCTTTTTATTGCCAAAAGAGAAAAGCGGCTAAATAAAATTTCTTTACTTCTAAAAGAAGAAGTAATAGCTATCATTCCCTTATCTATATCTTTAAAAAAAATAAAATTAGCTAGTTTATTATCAATAAAATAACCACCATGATAAAAATTTCGTTTAGGTATTTCTACAAGTAACATACTACTTGCCTTCTTACTAGGATTATCAAGTAATTGTTGACTTACTTTTTCTAGCATTTTTGCTAGTTCAGGATATTTAACTTTTTTACCTATATCAAGAAATTGATTATTTTCAGCAAAATTATCAAAAAAATAATCCCAAGGTTCTCTAAAATTTGTAGCTGTTATAATCTTTTCTTTTAATATATCTAATTTTTTTAAATCTATGACCATATTAAATTTCCTTTAACTCTCTTTAAAAAACTCGCAAAAACTTAGCAATCAAATTCCCTGTTACTACTCTACGATAATGTTCTGTAGAACGTATATCATCTATTGGTACTATTTCTTGACTAAGTTGTACTCTAGCTTGTTCAATTAAATCAAAGGTTATTTCTGCACCATTAAGCAATGTTTCTGTCTTTGTAGCTCTAATTACTGTAGGAGCAACACTACCTAATCCAATTGCGATGAACTCTATTTTCTTTTCTGCATTTACAATAGCTCGAAAAGCTATTACAACTTTAGAAATAGCTTGAGCCGCACGTGTACCAACTTTATAAAACTCTGATTTTTCTCTATCCTTTTGTTTAGGCAATAAAATACCTAATAAAAGCTCATTCTCTGCTAAAACTGTTTGTCTATAACCAGTGTAAAAACTATTAAATGGAACCTGCCTAATACCATTAAGTGAACCTATTTCTAGCTTTACATCAAAAGCAGCTAAAACTGGTAAAGAGTCTCCTGCTGGTGATCCATTAACAATGTTTCCTCCTAATGTGCCACGATTTTGAATTTGAACTGCACCTATAGTTTTAGAAGCACTAACTAAACAAGGAGCAAAATGTTTAACTCTTTCATCATTAATAAGTTGTGTATAAGTGCATAGAGAGCCTATTTTTAGATAATCACCCTCTTCATTAATATTACGTAATTCATTTAGTTGCCAAATATCTAAAATCTTTTTAGGTAGCGATAAACCGCTACTATAGAACACCATTAAATCTGTACCGCCTGCAATAACCTTTACAGATTCTTGACTAAGGATTTTATATGCTTCATTAAGTTCTTTAACAGAATAGACTGTATTCATATTACCCCTTATTTGCTGTTGCAGCAATTTCAATAGCGTCAACTATTTTCATATAACCAGTACATCTACATAAATTACCAGCAATTGCTTCGCGAATTTCTCCACGACTTGGATTAGGGTTTAAGTCAAGTAAAGCTTGTGCAGCTATAAGCATTCCAGGAATACAAATTCCACATTGAGCAGCATTACAATCAATAAAAGCTTGTTGTAACTTGCTCAACTCATTATTTGACAAGCCTTCAACCGTAGTTATCTTAGAACCATTAGTTTGACAAACTGGAACTAAACAAGAATTTACAACTGAACCATCAATAAAAACTGAACAAGCACCACATTCCCCTTCCCCACAACCTTCTTTTGTCCCTGTTAAACCAATATCTTCACGCAAAACATCTAGTAAGCGTTTCATTGGAGCAACTTCTACTACATAATCTTTGTTATTAATATTTAGCTGCACACTCATCTTTTTCCCCAAACCTTTAGTTTATAGTCTTTTTGCTTATTTTGCTTATTTTGCTTCTAAAGCAGCAAGGATTCTTTCTGGTGTAGCAGGAATCTCTGTTATAAAAGCGCCTGTTGCATTTGCAATAGCAGCAACCAAAGCAGGTGCGCCTCCATCCATAGGCAATTCACCTAAACCTTTTGCTCCATATGGGCCATATGGGTAAGGTTTTTCTACTAAAATAGTCTCCATCTCAGGAATATCAAGTGCAGTAGGAATAATATAGTTAGTAAATCGGTTATTAAGAATTTTTCCATCTCGCCAAACTACCTCTTCACATAAACCATAACCTAAAGCTTGAACCATTCCCCCTTCAATTTGACCTTCAGCCATAGCAGGATTAATTGCTTTACCAATGTCTGAGGCAGTAATAACTTTAGTAATTTTTACCTCATAAGTGTCCATATCTACTTCTACTTCAACAACATCAGCACCATAAGAAAATACTGGATAAGCATCACCTGTATAATTAATTTCATCCCATTTAATTCCAGGAGGACTACTATATTGAGCCATTGTTTTAATTTCGCCATGCTCTTTTACACATTCTATAGCAGTTTGAGTAAAACTTAGTTTTTCAACATCTGGACAAGAAATTTGTCCATTTGCAATTTCTACCTGAGAGATATCACAATTTACTTTTTGAGCAACTAGTTTTTTTATTTCATTTTTTAGATTAGCTGCTGCCATTTGTATAACCTTACCAACCACCATACAAGTACGAGAAGCCACTGTAGGCCCACTATCAGGAACTTTTGAAGTGTCAGTATCTCCGAAAATTACAGAGTCTAGAGAAATTCCTAGCTCTTCTGCAACAATTTGACGAAAGATTGTTTTTGTGCCCTGCCCGATTTCTGTAGAAGCTGTAAGGATTTTTACTTGTCCATGTGTGTCTAGTTCTACTGCGGCTTTACCTTTAATTTTTTCCTCTCCGCTACCTGTAAAACCACCTCCATGATAGAAAAATGATAATCCTATTCCCCTACATTTATTATCAGATGGATTTTTATATTCTTCTACTCTACTTAAATAATCTGACCTTTCAATAACAGTGTCTAAAACTTCTTGTGTCCCAACGCTATAAAGTAATTTTTGCCCTGTAGAAGTTATATCACCTTCCCTTAACATATTCTTACGACGTAGCTCTACAGAAGAGATGCCTAGAGTTTTAGCTATTTTTTCCATATGCATTTCACCTGCAAAACAAGCTTGAGGGACACCAAAACCTCTAAAAGCGCCATTAGGAGGAGTATTAGTCGCAACTACACTACCATTAATTTTTACATTAGGGCATTTATATGGCCCAATTGCATGGATAACACCACGTGAGAGAACTACAGGACTTAAAGTACAATAAGCACCTCCGTCAAAAGTAATATCTACTTCTGTTGCTAAGAGTTGACCATCACGAGTTAAGCCTGTACGGTGTTTAATAAGAGCAGGATGGCGTTTAGTAGAAGCAGCAAAGTCTTCACCTCTTTCATAAACTATTTTTACAGGATGGCCGCATTTACGCGATAGTAAAGCAGCATGCCCTGCAACAACAGAAGGAAAATCCTCTTTACCACCAAAACCACCACCTGTAACAGTCTGAATTACAACAACTTGTTCATCAGATAAACCAAAAATTTCTTTAATAGCTCGATGAATATAATAAGGACATTGCATTGAACCTTGAATTATTATACTACCGTCTTTTTTAGTAGTAGCAATAACTCCATTAGTTTCAATATAGAGTTGTTCTTGATGACCTACAAAATAACTACCTTCAACAACTATTTCGGCTGATTGAAAAGCATCTGCTACACTACCTCTAGTAATGGTATAGTGCTTAAAAATATTATCATCGCCAAAAATTTTTGCTTTTACAGACAAACTTTCTTCTATGCTTAATGCTGCTGGAAATGCTTCATAGGTAATTTCAATATTTTTAATAGCTCTTTCTGCTAATTCTTTACTAGGAGCAGCAATTAAAATAATTGGCTCTCCTACGTGTTTAACTACAGATTCAGCCAATAGGGGTTGATCATCAAAGATTAAAGCTACAAGGTTTTTTACTGGTATATCCTTATAGTCAACTACTACAACTTGTGACCAATCAAAGCTATCTGAAAAATTAATAGAAATAATTCTACCATGAGCAATTTCAGAGCGAAGAGTTTTTCCATACCACATATCAGGACAGGTATAATCGTCAATATATTTTGCTTTACCAGTTACTTTATCCCGTCCTTCTGTGCGGGTAATACTTTTACCAACAGCCATAGACATTTCCTTTTATGTAATTATTAGGTAGGTCATTTTTATAACATAATAATATCTTTATAGAAACAAATTATTGTCCAATTTAATTTAGGCGTTAAAAACTAAAATATTTAATAAAAAAACCTACTAAGACAATTACCTAGATATCTATAAAATATTTTTTATTTTTAACCTTATTTTCTTTCTCTAATTTCTATTAAGTCCAAGACTTGCAAAAGATGGCTTAATTTAGTACTATCATTAGCATAATTAAAAATTAAATTAAAAAGCTGTATTTAAGGAGGTATTTATGCGTTATATTCTTTTAACATTCGGACTTATTTTAAGCTTAAGTATGCCTACACTTGCACAAAAACCTAAGACCATTACCAATGATGATTTTCCTTCTGGCATTCGGGCAGATTCTAAAACAGAAAAAGAGAAAGAAGCAGAAAAAGAAGCAGAAAAAAAAGATGATAAAAGCAAATCAGATGATAAAGATAGTAAAGATAGTAAAGATAGTAAAGATGACAAAGTAAAAAAAGACGATAAAACAAAGAAGGATGAAGAAAAAGCTAAAGAAGAAAAAGCTAAAAAAGACCAAGAATGGCAAAAGAAAAATACTGAATTAGATCAAAAACAAAAAGAATTAGATCAACAAAAAACCCAAGCTGAATTGTCTATTCAACAACTACGCAACAGGCTTCGTTCTGGCAATCTTGATCCAAAAGAGTTTGATACTCTTTCTCAACAAATAAAGGATGCTGAGCAAAATTTAGGAACTCTTAATAGTAAATATGCTGAAGCTAAAAGTGCTTCCGAGCAATTTAAAAAAGAGGGCGAAGGCCAAGGTTATAAACCCAAACTAGAAGATATTCCTAAAACCAATAAAGATGGTAGCCCCAATCCAACCTATTATACTAAAAACTATAAAGATTTAAGTGAAAAACAACAAACAGCAGAAAGTAAAATCCAACTTTACCAAAATCGTCTTAATGAAGCTCAACAACGTGCTTATCAAGGTCGCTCTAGTAAAGCCACCCGCGTAGGAAACTCTTACTATACAGACCCTGAAACTAAAAAAGCTATTGATCAAGCACAAGCTGAGTTAAAGAAAGCCCAAGAAGAATATGAAAAATCAACTACTTCTTTAGAACAATTACAAAGAGAAGCTAGAAGTAGTGGAGTATCAATAAAATAACTAGCTAAACTAATAAAGAAAAGATCCTAAAAATTATTTAAAACAATTTTAGGATTTTCTTTATTGGAGTAGTTAAAACTTTGCTTGACTTAAATTTTAGAACTATTCTAATATAAAAATATGAAAAACCAACTTACTTCTCATCGCAAAACAGTTTTTGAAGTAGTAAAAGAAAGTATGGATCACCCTACTGCACGCCAAGTCTTTGATCGCGCAGTACAAAAATCACCGCGATTAAGTTTTGCTACTGTATATAATTCTCTTAAATATCTCTCTGAAAGCGGATTAATAAAGCAGGTTTCTTTTGGTGAAGAGGCTATTAGGTATGATGCAAGGCTTTCAAGGCATGACCATTTATTTTGTAGAGTTTGCCATAAGGTATTAGATTTAATGGATATAGCTATTCCAACAACTAATAATTTTTCACTACCAAAAGGTTTTAAGGTGGAAGAGATTTCTTTAAAGATTTCTGGTTTATGTGAAAGCTGTCAAGAAGTAAATAACTAGATTAATTAACAACACACAGTATAAAGCCGTAAGAAATTAACTTTTCCTACGGCTTTATATTTTAAGCCTTAAGCTTTGATTAATTAATGGGGTTAGCCATTAATTAGGCGTTTATAACCATCTTCTTTTTCAGCCCATTCAATAATTTCTGAGACACGCCAAACAGGAAAAGGATGACTCATAGAGCCTGCAATTAAAGTAGTCCAGAATTTATGTAAAAAATCTTCTGCTGCTTTTTTATCAAAATCTTTAGCTTGGGCAATAAATTCATCTAGGTCTAGTTTTGAGGCTAATGTGCCGCCTGCTAATTTCATCATAGTGCTTGCAACAACTCTTTCATTTTGAGTAACTAAGAGTGCTGCCCTATCACAGCTTAGCTCTGCTTTTTGTCTCCAAGTTACTAGTGCAACTTTTACTGGTAAAGAAAGGATTTCAGCTAAAGGAGCAAAGGGTGATCCTCTTAAGATTATATCGCTAAGGAAAAACAAAAGATCGGCAGCTACTTTATAAAGAAGGTGTTGAGCATGAATATGACCCGCTTCATGTGCAAGCACTGCAAGGACTTCCATATCATCTAGGCGTTCTAGAAGAGAAGAGTAAATAACAATAAAGGGTTTTTCTACTCCACCTGTAAAAGCATTAAAGCCTAGTCCACCGTTTGCAGTCACAGAAACATAAAGCTCTGGTTTTTCAATACCTAAAGTAGCGCAAACTACATCTAGTTTAGCATCTAGATCAGGGCATTGCTTTTCACTAACCCTTACTGCATTACCTGTAAATAGAACCCTAGCAGAACTTTCATGAAATATTTCTAGAAGTTTTTTTAATATAGTATCAATACCAGGTATTTTTTTTAGGGCGCTTAAGGCTTGAGAGTCAAGAGGGTGGATATAACTATGTGGATCTAGGTTTGTCCATTTTTTATGTGGATCTTCACTTAGTGGAAGTCTACAGCGTCCACAACGAATACTAGCATTAGTACTATGCGTTTTTATTTTATTAAGCCGTCCACAAAATCGGCAACGCATTTTATCGCTTTCTTCCGGTTCAATAATTGGTAAATCATCATTAGGCTCACTCATTATGAGAATATCCTTTCTTAATGCTTAAAATGTCTAATCTCAGTAAAGACCATCGCTAAACCTAGCTCATCAGCTGCAGCAATTACTTCTGTATCACGAATAGAGCCTCCAGGTTGAATTATTGCGTTGATCCCATATTTTTTGGCTTGATCAATGCTATCTCTAAATGGGAAGAAAGCATCACTTGCCATTACGCACTCATTTAAAGAAAGTTGCGCTTTTGTCGCTCCAAAGCGTACAGAGTCAATACGGCTCATTTGTCCAGCACCAACCCCAACTAACTGACCTTGACGAGCATATACAATAGCGTTTGATTTAACATGTTTACAGATTTTCCATGCAAAGTCGAGTGCTGCCCATTGTTCTTCTGTAGGTTGAAGCTTAGTTACAACTTTAGTATTTTCTCTTAGCACTTGAAAAGTATCTTTTGTTTGTAATAAATAACCTCCAGAAATATGCTTTATTTCTAATAAATTAGCTATTTTTTCTTTAGGATTTACACTAGTAGATTTTCTTAGCAAGCGAAGGTTCTTTTTTGCTGTAAAAACTTCTTTTGCTTCTTCAAGAAAATCAGGAGCTATTATTGCTTCAACAAATAAATCTGACATAGCTAAAGCAGTTTCTTTATCAACAGCAACATTAAAAGCAATTATTCCACCAAAAGCAGATAAAGGATCAGTTGCTTTAGCAAGCTCAAAAGCTTCTTTAGGAGTTCTACCAAAAGCTACACCACAGGGGTTAGTATGTTTAATAATTACACAACTTATCTCAGAAAACTCACTGACTAAAGTCCAGGCAGCATCAAGATCTAGAAAATTATTATAAGAAAGCTCTTTGCCTTGAAGTTGATTAGCTGTAGCAACGCCTGTTTCTAAAGAAAGGGAATCAGCATAAAGTGCTGCCATTTGATGAGGGTTTTCGCCATAACGCAGTGATTGTCTTTGAGATAGGCTTAAGACTAAATGCTTAGGCATTTGGTCTGTTACAGAGCCAGTAAAAATATCGTTTTTCTCATCAGTAAGTTGAGTAAGGTAATTTGCTATGGCTAAATCATAAGTTGCAGTGTGAGCAAAAGCTTTTGTTGCAAGACGTTGTTTAGTTTTTTGGCTTATTTGAGCATTATTTTCTTTTAATTCGGTTAAGATTTTTTGGTAGTCTTTTGTATCAACAACAACTACTACATCCTGATGATTTTTTGCAGCAGCACGTATCATTGTAGGGCCACCAATATCAATATTTTCAATTGCTTCATCAAAAGAAACACCTTCTTTAGAGATAGTCTCAGAAAAAGGATATAAATTTACTACAACTAAATCTATATAACTAATAGACTGGTCTTTAATAGTTGTTTGATGTTCTAAGTCATCACGCTTAGCGAGTATTCCACCATGGACTTTTGGATGTAGGGTTTTTACACGTCCATCTAGGATTTCTGGAAAACCTGTTACTTCTGAAACATCTATTACTTTTACGTTATGATTTTTAAGTATTTTTGCTGTTCCTCCTGTAGATATTATTTCTATACCTAGATCTGCTAAGCCTTGTGCAAGTTCAATAATTCCAGATTTATTAGAAACACTTAATAAGGCTCTGGTTATTTTTTTCAATTTTCCCTCCTAAAATTAATAAATATGTTTTATTACTAAAACTAACTAAAAACTAGAAAGATAACATAAGAGGGTTTAACTGACGACTTAAACTGGTTAAAAGTAATCTAAATTATTGATTTTTAAAGAAAATATGAAGAATTAGTTTGAGTTTTTAATTTTAAGTTTTATTAACTAAAGGAGAATTTAGAAGGAGATTTTATTAAAAAGGTAAGATCAATTTCTTAAAATTAAATGTTGTTTATAAAGAAAGGTCATAGAAATAAGCAGCCAAGAGCCGAACGAAATAGCCCTTAGGTAAAAAGCCTAGAAGAAATTTTACAATGTAGTATGCTTTCTCTTAAGACTAAAGTGCGCTTACCTTAACCGCTACCTTTCTTTAACTCAACCAACACTTGTTTAGCTACTGCTTTTAAGGTATCAAAGACACCAACTCCTTTATAGGCTACAGCTTCAAATACTGGCTCGCCTTTACGCATTAGCTCGCGTTTTAGCTCATCCATAGAGATTATGTTAGGAAGATCTCTTTTATTAAGTTGTAGCACATAAGGAATTTTCATTAAATCATAACCTTGAGCCTTAAGATTATTTTCTAAGTTCCAAAGTGATTCAATGTTAGCATCCATACGCTCTGTTTGACTATCAGCTACAAAGACGACCCCATCAACCCCTTTTAGGATTAACTTACGAGAAGCATCGTAGAAGACTTGACCAGGAACAGTGTAGAGGTGGAAACGTGTTTTGAAACCACGTACTGTACCTAGTTCCAAGGGCAAAAAGTCAAAAAACAAAGTACGGTCAGTTTCAGTTGCAAGACTGATTAATTTGCCTTTAGCCTGTGGTGCAGTAGTATCATAGATATACTGCAAATTAGTGGTTTTACCACCAAGGCCAGGGCCATAGTAAACGATTTTACAGTTAATTTCCCGAGAAGCGTAGTTTATGAATGTCAAGTTTAGAGACCCTTACTTAAAGATTAGTTTATGGTTTATTTTTATATGTTGTAGAATCGCTTTAGTTATTCACGAAAAAGATTATCAATATCTTCATCCGTAATTTCAGCAAAAGGCGAATCTAGCTCTACACCCTGCTCTTTATGTTGTTCTACTTTGCGTACAATAGACTCAAATACGTCTGTTAACTCATTAGAAGCTCTTTTGACACGCAATCGCACCAACCCCAAACTGGAACGCTCATCAAAGATTACCACTAAAATCACCCTTTGGGCAACAATAGAGATATGAATATTATCTTTCTCGCCTTCATGAGAAAGAACAGGGAATTCTTTTTCTCCGATTAATCGAGCTAAACCATCTGTAGCAGCAACATTACCTGCTGTTAAAGAGGCTAAAGAGGTTGTGTCAATATTGCCTATCTCACCATGAGAAGCTATCTGTTGCCCATTTTTATCTACGAGGAAGACCATTTTAGCATTAGCATCATCACAAAGTTTTGCTATTACGGTCTTAATTTGTTGATATTCAGCCTCATACATTACCACAGAATTGGACATTCTATTTTAACCTCAAGATTGAAATGGCAAAGTGTTTCTTAGCTCAATTATTATAGAAATTTATGGGAAACATTAATTTTTAATATTTTGGGTTAGCTTTTCAAGCTAAAAGTTCTATATTTAATTAAAATATTTTGCTTAATTAATTTAAATTACTTGAATTATATTTAGGTTAGATGTGTAGTTTAGTTGTTTAAGTATAAAGACAAGCAAACTTAACAATAACCATTACATTGAGCAAAACCTTAAAACCCAAAGCTTAAGAAATTATAAATGCAAATTATAGAAAGATTAAAAGTCAGAAGTTTATAACTTGCTTAGCATTTTTAGAACAGAAAACTACATCTTTATATTGTTTGCTACTTTAACAGTATTTCTTGTTATTTCAAAGCTTTTTTAGGTGGCTACTTCCCTATAATCTTAAAGAATAGGGTTATATTTATGCTTTATTTTAGGAGAATATATATCATACGCTAAAGCCTAGTTTCAAGCCTTTTCTCTTAATGAGTTTTAGAAGCATCCTTTGTCAAAGAGTTATTAAAAGAGTTATTAAAAGAGTTACCTAAAGAGTGCTAGTTTCTGAAAACTTACCCATATATAATAATCGTTAAATCTACTAGCTGAATAAGGAAAAAAAACCTATATTTTTAATAAAATTAAGAGCTTGCTTATTGTGCAAGCCCTAGGAGGCAATAAAATGGGTTATACAGATAAGTTTGATGAATGGCGACGTAAAGCACAAGAAAAAGCTAAAGAGTTAGAAGAAAAATATAAGATCAAAGATCGTTTAGATGAAGGCTTAAAAGTTGCAACTGATGCTATGCGTAATGGTGTTGAGAGTGTTGAAGATGTTGCTCGTGCTAGCTACGATGCTGTTTCAAATAGCGCCCAAGCTGCCCAACAAGAATTTGAAAAATTAGATCAAGGAAATAAGATCACTGAATATATTAAAGACAATGTAAAACAAGCTAAAGAAAAAGCTGAAGAAACCCTACGTACTACCACAGAGAAAGCTCAAGAAGCAGTTAAATCTGGAATAGAAGTAGCTGGTCAAGCTGTTAAAACTGGGACAGAAGTAGCTGGTCAAAGCGTTAAAGATAAGGCTGAAAAGGCTAATGAAATGGCTAGCGATTTAACAGAAAAAGCTAGCGAAATAGCTAGCGAGCTTGGTGATAAAGCTAAAGAAAAAGTAAAAGACTATGGTGATAAATTACGAGAAGTAGCAGATGATCTTGGTGATAAAGCTAGCGAATTTGCTGGTGATTGGGGAGATAAAGCAAAAGAAACTGCTAAAGACTATAGCGAAAAAGCTTGGGAAAAAGCTAAAGACTATGGTGAAAAGGCTAAAGATTATTATAAACAAGCCAGTGATACTTATAGTTTTGCACAATCAGCTAATCGTGCAGCAGGTTCAGTACTTGATACAGTTAATACTGCAATTATTTGGGCAAAAGAAAATCCAGGTAAAGCTGCTGTAGCCAGTTTTTCTTTAGTACTTGGTGTAGGGTTAGGAAGTCAGTTTCCTAAATTTAATGTAATAATCTTAGGTACAAAAGGACATTGGTTTTTCCGTTCTGCTCTCCTTGCTTATGGAAGTCGTAAGCTTTCAGAAAAATATCTTGAATACTTAAAAGAACAAGAAAACCTAGTAAAATCAGGTCATTTAAGCCAAGCCGAGCGTCAAAGAGTAGAATTTCAACGATCAGCTGCTAAATATGTTGGAGCGCCACTATTAGGAGCATTTAACCTAGCAGCAGGTTTGGCAATTTGGGCAGAAATCTTTTCTCCAGATCGCATTGTAGGATTTCCTATAGATATTATTTTAGGGGGAAACCCTGTACTTGAAACAGTTTGGCTTTTTTCTAATGGCCTAATATGTATTCATAATGGTTATGAGTTTATTATGATGGCAATTGCTGATGAAGAAGTAGTTCAACGTACAGTAAGAGACATTAAAGGCTTATTACCTACATCAGAAGTAGCTTAGCTTAATAACTTATTTTTCCCAGCCTTAAGGGGCTGGGAACTAACATCCAAAAACTTCTATCCGAAACTCTTCTTGAATAATGTTTATTTTTGGTTCGCGTCCACTGCTACGATAGGCTAGCTGTCTAAGACCTGGAATCCCACCTAAAACTGTTTTTAAACCATATGCAGAAGACTTAAATACAGCTTTTAACTTAGGGTTATTTGTAAATACCGCTCCATATGCCTCTAGACCTTTACGTGAAAGCATTTTACTAATACAAGGATTAATAATTTCTATACGATTATCATAAATATTAATCTTTATAGGTTGTTCACGAACACAATAATCTCTATGGACTAAAGCATTAGTTAATGCTTCTACAATTACAGGCTTATTATAATTAGCCCGTGCTGCTACAGGTTCAGTAGCAGGTTTAGTTTTACGAATATTAATACTATCCCATAGGTCTACATACCGACCAATAAAATTTTGTGCTCTTTCAAAAAGAGTAGCTAAATTCCCATTAAATAAAGCTTTTTCTACTATTGGAGAGGTTAAACTATCCCCCGAAATACGTTTTAGTTCTATTGAACTACGGGAAAAAAGTTTTCCTATTTGGTTGGTGTTCCCAAAAAGCAGCATCCCAGCAACCGTTGGAATTATATTATCTGCATAATCCATACCTAGTTGCATATCCTTTAATACTTGCCCTGTAGGGTAGTTACCATTTTTATTAAAAAGTTCCCCTTGTAATTCACGAATATAAGACCAAACAAAAGCTTCGTCTATATTCTCAATGGTAGTATTAAATAAAGGGATAGACTCATAGCTATTAGGTTTAAGTCGAGTAAAGAGTTTTGTTACTTCTTCTGCATTAGCTTCGTGAATAGAAGAGCCTTCACGAACATAGTAGCGGTGGTCAAAAGCATAATGAGGAGCACGGCGTTCATCTATATCTAAAACAATAATGCGTTTCCCATTATCAAAAGCAACTTTGTCAATATAAGGCCAGACAGGCGGGGTTATTTGTGTGCGGCAAATTTGCTTTAATTCATCTTCAACTTCTTCTGGGTCATCTAATCCTTCAATATAACGATTATCATTAACACCAAAAATAATTGCCCCTCCACCAGAGTTAGCAAGTGCAACAATTTCTGAAATTATTTTCTCATTGTTGGTAAGCCTAACTTTTAATTCAAGATAAGAGTCTTCTCCTCCTCGAATTAAATTAAGTAAATCTAAGTGCTCTAACCTAGGATAATCTTCGTTAAAAAGCTTCTCATAAAAAGAGCGTTCTGAGCCAGGTTTATTACGGGAACGTGAAGGTTTAAATTTTTTTTGTTTCATGAAAACAAAGTGAGACAAAAACAAATTGTCTGTTTTTATAATAGAGTCTTAATTTTATTTTTTAATATAAATTCTAAAGCGTGTAAACCTTTCCAAATCTAGTTATAAGTTTTTTAGCCGTTTTTCTTATAATTTCATCTGGGTCTGTAATAGCATTACGGAAAATATCTAAATAGCTATCTTTGTAATTACCAATTTGAAGCCAAATAGCTAGTAGTTCAGCAGCAAATAAACGTAGGGCAGATGAAGTGTTACTAAAAATTTCTTTTAAGTTATTTACTCCCTCTTCTGTAAGTGTTAATTCTCCATCAGAGACGCTTAAAAACAAGCCTTTTTCCAAAGCTCTTTCATAAGCAGACTTGCTACAAATTAAATAAAATCTTGAATCATCTCCTGGTAAAATAGTGCCTAAAGTTAATTTTGGGTCACTATCTTCTATAGCTTTACGTAATAAGTTTTCAAAATTACCATCTAAAAACTGATCTGCTTGTTTCCAGCTACTAGTATATTTCCTATTATCAGTTTTTATTGTTAATGTTATTTGTCGTGATTTTGTCCATTTTTCTTCTACACTTGTAGGTACAAAGAGTTTATGTGACTGTTCACATAAACTCTCAATTAAAGCTTTATGTACACCTACAGTTTCAACGCAATCTAAATACTGATAAACTCCAGGTAAACACAAATCTGGTCGGTTATAATCATCATCGGCTATTTCATCTTCTGTAACATCACGAAGCGTTTTTGGTAAGCCTTCAAACCAGCCTATTTCATCTAATTTCTTTAAGTATTCTCTAGAAGCACGTATGCGGTTTTCTAATAAGCTTTGGTCTTTAGTACGGGTGTAGCCATTTTGGATATTAAATCTTACAAGTTTCTTTGATAAGGTAGTTTGTTGTTTTTCAGAATTTTCTAACTCTTTACCATATTTTTCAACAAATTCGCTAGCTAGCTTTTTAATTGTTGCATCTCTATCTTTAGTAGCAGCTTGAAGAAGCTTTGCAGCCTCAAAATCAAACCAACCAAGTTCAAACCACATCTTTAATAATGTTGCAGCTTGTAGTCGCAAGGAAGACTTTTTATCACGAAATCTACTTATTAAATTGCTAACTGTTTCATCTGAAAAATTTAAGTCCTTATAGCTAGATAAAAAAAGCCCCTGTTTAATACCATTTAAGTAAGCTGCTTTATTACAAACAAGATAGAGTACCTGTTGACCTCCTAACCAAATGGTTCCTAAGGTTAATTTTGGGTCAACTCTTTCAATTATTTCTCTAACCAAATAGTCAAAATTTTCATCTATATAGCTATCTTTTGCTATCCATTCATGAGCATATTCTTTTCCACCTATAATAATAGAGATTTCGACGTAAGTTCCTTCTGGTAATTCTGCCCATTTTTCTGCAATAGAAGCAGGCTTAAAAAGCCCATAAGAACTTTTTGCTAAGGCTAAAGTGATTTCTCTATAAACACCTTCATAAGTTGCAGATTCTAGACTTATTAATAGACCATGTAAGCAAAAATCTGGTCTTCTTTTTTTATCTTTTTCAATATTTTGATGAGTTGCTTCTAGGGTTTCTTTAGGAAAACCATCAAACCAACCTATAGATTCTAGTTTTTTAGTATATTCTTCTGCTATTTTAGATTCTTTTGCTTTTCTCACCATTAAAAAAAAGTCTCCTGCTTATGAAGTTATTTAGAAAATAAAAAGTAATGAATATTTTATGAATGAAAGCTGAATTAAAGAGCAATAATAACTCAAAACTTACCAATTAGGCGAAAAACTTTTTCCATTAATTGGAATAAAGTTTCCCAAAAGGCTCTTTAATATAATAAATCACTTATCACTAAACCATAGCTTCTTACTTTTAGAAAAAAGTAGGTTAAATTCTTGGTTACTAGTAATTTTTAACTTTTAATAACAAATCACTTATGGCAAATGACAATAATAATTTAGCTTTACTTTCAACAGAAGACCAGCTTGAGAATTTTGAAAACCTAGCTTTGATACATACTCAAATATTGCTAAGAACAGCAACTAGAATGTGTACAAATTCTTCAGAAGCCGACGATATAGTACAAGAGACTTTACTAAGAGCTTGGAAATATTGGCACACTTTTGAATTAGGAAGCAACTGCCGTGCTTGGCTTTTTCGAATAATGATTAACTTAATTCACCGTCGTAGAGAATCTTTATCAAACACAGCTGAACATATTTCAGTTGATGAACCTAATATGGCAAATGTATTAAAGTTTGAGCCAAAACTAGAAATGGATGAGCATGGCGCTTTAGTAGCACTTAATCGCTTACCAACAGAATATCGAGATATTATTTTTCTAGTTTTAATAGAAGAGTTTTCCTATAAAGAAGCAGCAATAATGTTAAATGTTCCTATGGGAACAGTGATGTCACGACTACATCGTGCTCGTCAAATGATGAAAAAACTACTTTGTCCTGATAATGAAGATAATGAAGATAATGAAAATATTGCAACAGCATAGCATACAAAAAGCATAAAATTAAAATAATAAGGAAAATTTATGAATCTGCTTAACTGCCATCAAATTAATGAATTACTATCTGCTTATCTAGAAAATGAATTAGATACAACTACCACTCTTACTGTAGCTAATCATCTAGAAAAATGCCTTAGTTGTGAAAAAGAGCTAAAAGCACTTACAAATGTTTCTAACCTAGTTAAAACCGTTATTAGAGAAGCAGATAAAACTGATCTATCTTTAGTGGCGCGTTCAAATAAAATTAATAGTTTAGTTAAAGATGAAATTACCTCAAAGATAAAGGCTACAGAAAATTTAGTCTTAGCTTCTTCAAATGATAACTCAATAAAAACCTCACAAAATAACATTGTTAAACTAAATCTTCGTCCTAAATGGTCTGCTTTAAGCAAAAAAATATTTCTTTCTCTTGCAGCATCAGTTGCAATTATATGCTTAAGTCTCTTTACTATTACTTATTATGCTACTTCCACAGGCCCTTTATTAAGTGGAGTAGCACGAAATCATCAATTTTGTAGTGCTATTGAAATATCAAATATTGGTTGGCATAAAGGCTACCCAAAAGAGAGACTCTTGCAAGCAAACAATATTAACTTACCTAAGTTAGATACCTTAGGAGTACATTTTTCTGATCTTCATCCTTGTAAAGTTTATAAAGCACCCTTCTTACATATGATGTATAGCAAAGGAGATAAACAAATCTCTCTTTATTATGGTTCACAAGAAGCAGTAAATAAATTCCAAGAAAAGTTTAAAACCATTACTCCAAATGAGTTATATCTTCACCAAGAATCTAATTTACAAATAGCTGCTATCAGTACACAAAAGAATAATTTATGGATTGTAGCAGGAGATTTGACTAAAGAAGAAATCAATGCTATTACCTCTGAATTAGCTATAAATTCGCTATCTAATACAGAAGAATCTAAGCTTTTTCACTAAAATTTAATTTATGTTTAGTCTCTTTAAGCGTTATTTTGACTGGCTACAAAAGGATAATCCTGTTGGAGATGTACTACATTACCCTATACTTAAAAATACTGATGAATCAGAAATTCCTAACCTTTATTTAATTGGAGATATTACTGGCTTACCTTTACTAAAATTTGCAACTAAGCAAGGCTATGATGTAATCAACAAAATCACTAAAGAGATAAAACCTTTTCAAGAAAAACCCGATGAAAGTAGTAATATTTATGATGTAGTAATCATTGGAGCAGGCGCAGCAGGACTTTCTGCTGCATTAGAAGCCAAAAAACAAAATCTTAAATATATAGTTTTAGAAGCTAGCCGAGTTGCAAATACAATAGCCAATTTCCCTAGCGGAAAAATGATTTTTGCTGAACCTACAAGCCTTACTTCACCAAGTAAACTACCTGTTACTTTAGCAACTAAAGAAGATACATTAAATTCCTGGTATAAAGTTTTAGAAGATGAAAAACTACTAATTTCTGAAGGAATGAAAGTAGAGGATATAAAGAAAAATAGTAATGGAATTTTTGAAATTTTTACAGAAAATCACCCTAGTCTTTTTGCTAGCAATGTAGTCCTAGCAATAGGTCAGTCTGCTAACTCTCGCAAGCTAAATATTAAAGGTGAAAATCTCTCTAAAGTAAGTAGTAAATTTTACAATCCTCAAGACTATAAAAATCAAAATATTCTAGTGATAGGAGGCGGAGATTCAGCAGTAGAAAGCGCTTTAGCCTTAGCTGATACAAACAAGGTTACTTTATCTTATCGTCAAGAAAAATTTTTTCGTCTTAAAAGTGCTAATTCCATAAAAATCAACCAACATATAAAAGAAAACAAAATTAAAGTAATTTTTAATTCACAAGTTAAGGAAATACAGAATAAAACAGTAATTCTAAAGCTTGGAAAGGAAGAAATAAAGTTACCTAATGATTTAGTTTTTAAGATGATAGGGGCAGAACTTCCCTATGAATTTTTGGAAAAAATTGGCATTAAAATAGAAAATAGCTGGACATTAATTAGATTTTTTTTCTATTGTTTATCTGTTTTTATTTTTACCCTAGTTTATTTTGGTAAACATTTAACAGGAACTTCTCTTTTACAACAATCAGGACAATTATCTGAATTGGTTGCTCCAAGTTTAACTATTCTTATTAGTATATTACTGGCTTTTATTGGATATTTAGCTGTAAATAAAAAGATTAGTATAAAACATTTAATTGCCCCAAGCCTTTTAATAATAACGACTCTAGGAATTTCTCTATTTTCTTTATGGTATGTTAGTGGTAAAGAGCATTTTCTTTTATTAAATAAGACTGCTGATTTTTGGTATAGTTTTCTTTATAGTTTAACAATAGTAGTTTTTGGTATTAAGCGAATTATTAATAAAAATAATTCTTATATTACAAAACAAACTTTTTCATTAATTTTCTTTCAAGTATTTTTGCTCTTTTTATTACCTCAATATTTTTTGCCTTGGACGCTTGAGCATAAACTCCTACCTCAGTGGTTAGAACAAAATGCTTTTCCTAATGGTTCTTATTGGAGAGTTTACGGTTTTATTTTGGCTTACCCTCTTTTTATCTATAATTTATTTACTAATCAACCAATAATGTTTTGGTTAGTGGTTAGCATAGTACAAACTTTTATTATTATCCCAATTTTAATTTATTATTTTGGTAAAGGTGCTTATTGTGGCTGGATTTGCTCTTGTGGAGGGTTAGCAGAAACTCTTGGCGATAGTTATCGGACACTTGCTCCGCATGGAGCTACTGCTAAAAAATGGGAAAACCTTAGCCAAATAATATTATTTAGTATTTTTTTAATAACTTTTATTTGGATTTTAGGGCATTGGTTTTCTTATGGAACTATAACTTTTTTTGGTATTAGTTTAGAGCAAATTAGTGAGAATCTATATAAATGGTATACATTATTTATAGATATAGGATTTGCTGGAACAATTGGGTTAGGAACATATTTTTTCTATTCTGGTAGGATTTGGTGTCGCTATGGTTGTCCTCTTGCAGCATTAATGAATATTTATACAAAATTCTCTAGCTATAGGATCTTTGCTGATAAAGATAAATGTATTAATTGTAATATTTGCACTAAGGTTTGTCATATGGGAATAGATGTAATGGGTTATGCAGGTCAGGGTCGTCCTATGAATGATATTCAATGTGTACGCTGTTCTGCTTGTGTAGTTAGTTGTCCTATGGATGTTCTTAGTTTTGGCCGTACAGGTAAAAATCACCCACATGACCCACAAACTAGACTTTATCAACTTAAAAGAAAATAATTAATTCTAACTTATTGATTCTTTTTTATTTCTTTACGCACTTCTTTTTCTGTTTTTGGTGTAGTTTCAGAAAGTATTTTACTAGAGCTTTTTTTAGCACTAGGAGTTGGGCTTGAAGTATTAGAGGGATTATTTATAGACTCTGTTGAACTTGGAGAAACACTCTTTCCTAAAAATGCTCTAAATACAAAAATAACAACAACTAAAATAACAAATATTACTCCTGCTAAAACAAAAGCTATCCAAGGTTTTTCTTTTAATTTTTCTTTTAATTTTTCTTTTAATTTTTCTTTTAATATAGGGCTATTGCTTAAACTTACACTTTCTTCTTTAGAGAAAGACATTTGGTTTTCTTTAGCATTATCAATATTTTGTATCTCAACTTTAGCTGTTTTTGGAATAGAATCTTGTAAAGTTGGAAGATTATCAGACAGATCTACTAAAGTAGGCGCAGCCAGTCTATTTTGTGATGTATTTTCAAGTAAATTTACTCCTGTATTAGCATTATTTCCTCTATCTATAGCATTTAGAGCACTACTAACTATACTAGGTCTGTCATTTACGCCTACTAGCTTAACCTTATTATTAGGTTCAACTACACTCTTAAAAGCTTTTGCAAATTCAAGAGCGCTACTAATACGATTTTCACGTCTTTTTTCTAAGGCTAGCTTAAGCACTTGGTCTAGGTTTAGTGGTAGGTTTGGATTGATATTAATAACAGGAGGCGGTTCCCTAAAAAGATGTCCTGAAATAATATTTTGTACAGATCCAGAAAAAGGAACTTTACCTGTAATCATTTCATAAAGAATAATTCCTAGAGCATAAATATCTGCACGGTTATCTGCCATTTCCCCATCATAAACTTCTGGTGCCATATATTGAGGCGTACCCATAAATTCACCTGTTTGCGTTAGTTTTTGCGAGATAGAAACCCCACTATCAGTTGTTATTTTAGCTAAACCAAAATCTACTACTTTTATAACTATTTCTTCTCCTAGCATTTTAAGCATAATATTTTCTGGCTTAAGATCTCGATGAACAATGCCTTTTTGGTGTGCAGTTTCTATAGCATCACATATTGGAACAAACCATTCTAAAGCTTTTTCTAAAGTTATAGGGCCATTGGTAGCTAGATACTTACGCAAGGTTTGCCCTGTAATATATTCCATTACGATAAAAGCCCCAGCATTACTATCCATCATACCAAAGTCATGAATAGTAACAGTGTTTGGATGTTCTAGTTTAGCTGAGGCTTTAGCTTCACGAATAAAGCGAGCAGCAGCAGTTTTATCACTAGCAATATCAGGATTCATTACTTTAACTGCTACAGTGCGGCCAAGTTGTAGGTGTTTTCCTAGATAAACAGACCCCATTCCACCAGAACCAATTAAAGTTTCTAGCTTATATTTTTCAGCTATTACTTTTCCTGTCCAAGGATCACTCTTAGCTTTAGCAGGTTTCTTTACTGTATCCATAAATATGTAGTAATTAATTTATCTTAATCGGAATGTTGAGCCACTAGAATTTGTAGGTTGAGAATTTTCTTGCTCTTGAGGGCGTAAGCGCAAGTATATCAGCATTTTAATAATTAAAAACAAAGGAAAGACTAATATTTGTAAACTAGTTAAACCAATATAAGTTAAGTCACTTAAACTGATTCCATAGTAGAGTGCTTTATCACCAATGGTTTGAGCAATAAAATTTGAGCCAAATTTAGGTATAGCCCAATTAAATAGCCCTAAGAATAATAAAAAAATAGGAATACGCATTCCAATTTTATGACTAGCTTTTAAGGCGCTTATTCCATATTTTTGCTCGACTATAGCTGTTTCTGAAGCAAATGCTCCACTAGGATAAGTATAAAGCACACCTAGCCAACAGAAGAGAAAACCTACAAGTTGATAAATTTGTCCTACAACAGAAGTAATAACAAACTTAAACCCATGCCCTAAAAGTCTACGATAAAGAGAAAGAAAAGAACTTTGTTCGCCTCGTTGATGGTCAAAAACAGCTAGGTTTATTGCTCCTACTGCAAGTGGAATAAATAGAAAAGGAATACCATACATAATGATTAGCGAGTAAAGTGGGTCTTTTATCCCAAGCTGATAATGGACAAGATTTTCTGTTAAAAAAGCCAAAGGGAAAAGTACGCTTAAGGTAAGGCTAAAAAAGAGTAAAAACTTTTTCCAATAAAGCCCTAGGGCTTGTCTTAAGATAGTAAAAAGCTCTCTACTAGGAAAAGGCATATCTGAGCTTAGTGAGCCTAGATTAACCATCCAATCCTGAAAGTGATTATTACTTTGTTGAGGAAGTAGGTTAGAAATAACTAGTGCCTGACAACGCAAACAAGTTTCGGTTTCTACATCAAATTGGTCTACTTGATGACAAATTTCGCAACGCAGAGATTTAGATTTTGTTTTAACTTGAAAATTGTTTGCCATAATCTTAACAATAATTAAAAATTCTCTATAGTCAAACTTAATTATTTTCTTTAGGCAAAATATTTTTTGATGGTGGGTTTAGTTGAACAAAGTAAATACCTGCAAGCACAAAACCACCTCCAATAAATGTAACCAGCGTAGGGATTTCTCCAAAAATTAACCAAGCAAGTAATGCAGCCCCTAACGGTTCACCTAAAAATGCAACAGATATTAAAGTAGCGCTAACATCCTTTAATAGCAAGTTAAAAACTGTATGTCCTCCAATAGTAGGTATAATAGCTAACCCTATTAACACTAAATAATCTGAATTGCTAAATATACTAGGGCTAGCACCTACTATTAAAGCTGTAGGTAGTAAAAAAGCTGTGCAAATAGTGTAAACCGAGCCTGCATAGCTTACAACTCCCATTTTTGAGCGTAATTTTTTACCAAGAATAATATAACCAACAATAGTAATAGCTCCACTTAAAGCTAATAAATCCCCTTTTAAGGAACTTTTTACTCTGGCTAAATCACCTATAGACTCTGAAAGAATTACAATTATTCCGCTAAAAGCTATCATTATTGCAATTAAATTACGTAAGGAAAATTTTTCTTTAAAAACCAAGCGACTTGCAAGTGCAGTAAAAATAGGGTGGCAAGTTACAAGTAAAACTGAGCGAGCAACAGGAATATAAGCTACTGAAAGCGTCCAAGTACCAAAATGTAGTGCTAAAAAAAGCCCTGCTAGAATTAAAGAAACTATGTCTTTAAGTTTTAATTTTGTTATTTCTTCTCTCTTTAAGGCTAGGGCAGGTAAAGACAATATAAGTGCAGCAAAAAACATTCGATAAGTAGCTACCCCTAAAAGTGGTAATTGTCTGATTTCTAATATTTTAACTAAAATACCAGAAGCCGAGATACAAATTATTCCTAGTCCTAGAGCTAAGTAGATTTGTTTTTTTGACATTTATAATGTTATTAAGCAATAATACTAAAAAGTTAATTTTATAAATTTTATAAATTAGATTACAACTACACGAAACCCAACATAGTGAGGTTTAATATCTGGTATAAGCTTAAAGCGTGATGCTGAGCGGCAATTAGCACTCCCTACATTCCAAGCCCCTCCCCGTAATACTTTCCAGCCCATACCAGTACTAGACTCTATTTGCCATTCTTTCCCATCATTAGGGGCATTTTCATAACTACTTTGATAAGTATCTAAACACCACTCCCAAACATTACCATGCATATCAAAGAGTCCAAAAGCATTAGCTACAACCATGTTTGCAACTTCAACAGTATGACGGCGAAAAACTCCTTTTGGCCCTTGGGCATAAGGCATATTTCCATTGTAATTAACTAAATCTGTTGTAATTGTATCACCTAAGGAAAAAGGAGTTGTTGTACCAGCACGACAAGCATATTCCCACTCTGCTTCGCTAGGAAGCCTAAAAACTCTACCTGTTTTTTCTGATAAACGCGCACAAAATTCCATAGCTTCTTCCCAAGAAACTTGCTCTACTGGAAATTTATCCCCTTTACTATGAGAGGGGTCTAAACTCAATTTACGTTTTACTTTAGGCCAAGATGCAACTACACGCCATTGAGCTTGAGTAATAGTTGTTTTACTTATATAAAAAGGTTCTATATTTACTTCATGTAATGGGCTTTCATCGCTAGAGTGCCCTATTTCATAGTCTGGTGAACCCATTAAAAAAATTCCTTTAGGAATATAAACCATTTCTAAATAATTTTTTTGATCTAGCTCCTCGACAAAATACCTATTTTGACGCACATAGCGTTTTCTTACTGCTCCATCATGTTCTAGGACTAAAACATCAAATTCAAAAAATAGTTTTGGTTTGCCTGAAGATGCATCATTAAGATCCTCTACCTGAGTCATTGTGTTAGCTGTTAGTTCTTCAAAATCAGATCTACTTAGATTAGGTAAATCTGCATATAACTCTATAGGTTGTTTTAGGGTATCTGAGTTAGTTTGAAACAAACAATTTTCTAAATCTTGTCTCATTTCTTGAGCAGAAGAAAAACGCTTTACAGGGTCTTTTTGTAGTGCTTTAGAAACAATTTCTCTAGTTGTAATAGGAATATTGTCTGGTAATGGTTTTGGCTCATCAATAAGTATAGACTTCATTAAAGCCATACCAATATTATCAAAAGGCAAGGAACCAGTTAAAAGTTGATAGAGCATAACACCTACTGCCCAAATATCGGTTTGAATAGACCTATCTCCATCAAAAGACTCAGGAGACATATAGGTGGGAGTACCAGCAATATTACTTGTTTTAGCTGTAGCTTTTAGCATACGAGCCAAACCAAAATCAGCAAGTCTAGGAGTATCGCCCTGTAATAAAATATTTGCAGGTTTAAGATCTCTATGAATTATATCTCTTGAGTGTAGATGTTCTAACCCTAATAAAATCCCTACTCCCATCCTTAAGGCCGATTCAACACTTGGAGCACTACCTCCATGACGCTTTAACCAGCTATCTAGCGAGCCATCTGGAGCAAACTCACTTACAACAACAACATATTCTCCATAAATTTCAGCTTCAATTATTGGTAGGATATTTGGATGTTTACCTAAGGTTGCCCACAGATGAGATTCTTTAGTAATTTCTTCTATATCAGGTTCTTCATCTATAGAGAATTTTACGGCTACTTGTGTAGTAGCCAGTTTTCCACGACGTTCAGCTAGCCAAACTACTCCAAAAGCACCTCGTCCTAATTGACGAACTAGAGTATAAGGCCCAATTTCATCATTAGCTCGTAACATATCAATAAATCATTACTTTTAAGCAAAATACACTACCACCAGACTTAATAAATTCACCTGTGTCAAGTTCTATTACATTAAAGCCCTTGCCAAGAAGTTTATTAACTGTACTTACAGCCCCTTTTTGAATGACTACAGTTTTATAATCAAGGACATGTGCATTACAAGCAAAGTTTTGGCTAGCATCATCGCTTGTTACTTCAATAACATTTTGGAAAAAATGGTGTATCAATTCCAGTCCTGATGTAGTAAATGCCTCACTATAGATCAAAACTGTGTTTGGATCTAGCACACAAAAACAAGTATCTAAATGATAAAACTCATTAGTATGTAACTCTAGAGCTATAATTGGAACTGATAGTTTTTTAGCTATTTCCTCATAAGCTTTTAAGTTAGTACGATGCCCATAACCGCCCCAAAGCATTTTCTTTGCTGGATGCCAAATCCCGTCTCCTTGACCTTCAAAAAGTAATTCAGAATCTTCTAGAGTGAAAACCCGATAATTTCTTTCTTCAAACCAACTTTTATAATAAGGGACTTCCTTGCGCCGCGAAGGGTGACGCATATTAGAGAGCAAAACATAAGGATTATTATTTTCATCTAGCCCTGGTAAAGCCTGATTAGCAGCAAATACCATATCTTCTAAATCTGCTACAGCATCAATAATAGAAACTTCTTTGCCTAACTTTTGAAAAGTATTCACTAACTCTTGCCATTGACTTTGAGCTAGCTCAAAGTCAACTTTTCCTAAATTACCCTCCATAAAAACGTTTTTTACATCTTTAACTTCAAAATAAGTTGGCCGACACATTAAAACCTTTTGAGGTTCTATTCTATTAGCTAAATCAGCAAGATTTATTTTTTGCGCTTGGTCTAAATTGGTAATAACAAACATTATTTTTTCCCTATATAAATATAATAGGGATAACTACATCAGCTTATCCCTATAACCTATAATCTAGCCTGTTACATTTTTTCTACAGGCTCAACGCCTGTTAAAATCCATAATGCTTGTTCAAGTTGACGACGTACATAATCAGATAAAGCAACTAAGAGTTGATAACGTAAGGAGTCTGTTTCATCTATTACTTTATAAATATATTTACCTTCTTTTTTGACAGCATAAAAATGGCTAAAGCTTCTTGCTAAATCGTAAGCATATTTAGCTAAGTGAGTTGGCTCAAGCGAGTTTATAGAAAGGCGTAGAGTGTCTTGTAATCTACTTGCAAGATAGACAATCGCCCAAAGATAATTACCATCCCAACCAGTTAATTCATCTTTAAGCGAAAATAAATCATTAATTTGGCTTTCTGTTAAATTAACTTTTAAGCTTTTCCCTTTTTCTGTTAAATTACGGAACATGCTATTAACTCTAACTACTGCATAAAGTAAATAAACTCCTGTTTCGCCTTGAAAAGCTAAAGCCTCTTCAAAATCAAAAGCTATTACTGAGCTTCGGGTATATTTTAATAGAAAATACCTTAAGCCACTTACCGCAATTCTTTGAGATATATCTTCGCGTTCTTCTAAAGAAACATCCGAATAATCAGGATTTGAGTTTATTTTGGCAAGAACTTTTTCTTTAGATTTATCAATCAAATCATCAGCTTTTACACCTAAGCCTTTACGTCCAGACATACTAACTTGAGTTCGCTTACTATCTTCTTCTGAAAGCTCATAACCTAGTTCTTTAGCACTAGAAGGTGTTAATACTACTTTTTCATAAGCTAAATGAGCACTACGATCAATTCTATTATCTGTAGATAATAATTTAACCCCAAGTTTTACATAAGCTTGTGGGTAGGATTGCCCTACATCAATTACATTAAAATATGCAACACCATTGCCAAATCCTAAATCTTTACGGTTTTCTGCTGATTCTTTAGCAGTAGTAATCCAAACAATTTTACCATTGGGATAAGTAGAAAAAGGTCGATACTCAAAATCTAAGCCTAGCTGCCCTAGCTTCCATAAGTGGTAAGCAATATCTTTACCTGTATAAGTAACTGTACCATTTGATCTCACTAGAATTTTATCTGCTTCATATTGAGACTCTGTTTCATCTTGAGCAGTGTTTTCATTCTCTGCCCTATCCTCTGCTCTCATTACCCAACAGCCTTTGTTCTTACCTTCAGTTTCAAAATAAATTGCGCCTTTTTCTTTTAATTTTTCAAAAGCTGTTTGCCAAAAATTTAAGTGCAAAACATCGCTCTCTCTAGGAAGTACATCATAAGCAATACCTAAGCGCCACATTGTATCTAAATGGGTTTTAAGAATTCGGTTAGACACATGTTCAGCAACTAAAGCAGTTTCTCCTTCATTATGTTCAATTTCATGGAGGGTTTGAGCACGAAACTTTTTATTCTCAGGATTTTCTTCATAAAATTTCCCTACTTGTGCATAAAGATCCCAACAATAATAATCAAAACGTTCTTTTATAGCTTCTATTTCTGCAAGAGACTTTTTTTCCAGATACTTAAACCCTACAACCACATCAGCAACTTGAACACCTGTATTATCAATATAATTATGTATTTCTACTGTTTCACCACTAGCTTGAAGCATTCTTACAATAGTGTCGCCTAATACAGCATTACGCAAATGCCCAATATGTGCAGCTTTATTAGGGTTAATGCTAGTATGTTCAACAATAAGTTTTCCACCAGATATATCATCAAGCTTAAGCGATTTTTCTGATTTAAATAATCTATCAAAAACTTTGCCACGTTCTAGGAAAAAATTAATATATCCTGCTCCTGCTGTTTCTACACGACTTACACCATTAATTGTTGATAGCTCATTTCGCAACTTATCAGCAAGTTGGCGTGGGTTCTGTTTAGTTCCTGTAGAAGCTTTTAAGCGTTTTGCTATTTCAAAAGCAATTGGAAAAGCTAAGTCTCCTAGTTCTGTTTTTGGTGGATACTCTGCCGTAATATCAGCTAGTTCTAGCTCTAGTTCAAAAATCTTTTTAACTGCTACTTGAAGTTGAGTTTTTATTGTACGTTGAAGTGTTAATAACATTAAGTTTTGCTCCCTAGGATATCGGTTTTCCTAATTTTAAAAATTTTGAGATTTAGAATTTGAGAATGCCATACTTAAAAAGCAGATAAGCAACAAACCCAGCAAAAGTTAAAAACGATACTGCCCAAATAATTAACCTAGTAATAAAACTAGTAATTTTATAGGTAATCCATAAAACTATGCCAATTACTACTAATAGTAGTACTGCTCCAATTGACCATGATGCCATTATTGATATCTCCTTATTCTTTATACTAGGTCTATTTCCATTAGCTAAATGGGTTTATTTTTTCTACTCTCTAACCAAACTGACAAATCTTTTTTACTTTGGAAGTCAAGTATTGCATCGCTAAGCTCTTCTAATTCCTCTATTAACAAGGTTTCTAGGTTTTCTAGTAATGGTGGCTCTAGTTCGCCTAATTTTTTTCTTAATAATCGTATTACAATTTGCTTTTCTCCTTCTTGACGACCTTCTTGACGACCTTCTTGACGACCTTCTTGACGACCTTCTTGACGACCTTGTTCTAAACCTTGCTCTAAGCCTCTTTGAGTAGCTCTACGTTCAATACCAGTAATATAAGGCATATGATTACCTCCTTCAAATTCCTCTAATTCCTGATCTAACTTTTGTTCTAAATCTTCAGGCAAAATAATTAACCAATCTAAGAAATGAAATAGTTCTAGAATTTTTTCTTTGTTATATCCCCTTTGATACAACATCTTTATTAGGTTTCTTTTCCATTTATAACGCTCATTTATATTATCTTTGGTTTCTTGTAACTTAAGATGCGCCATTACTACTAAAGAAAATATATTAGTCCAAGTTGCGACCTAAGCAAAAAAGTTAAAAGAAAGAGCTAAGACAAAAAGAGCGCACTTAAGCTCAAAGCCTTTAGAAGTGACAGCATGAATGCTTTTGGGCAACATGCGTTCAATCAAAG
>JACQZQ010000099.1 GCA_016213785.1 Acidobacteriota bacterium | reverse complement strand
AGCGTTCTGGGGCTTGGTGGTATCAAATCAATGGTAATAAAATGTTGCTTTTGCGTTGTGCTTTTTGTAACGATACTTTTGACCAGCTTTTTACTCGTTATAAACTCATCAATAAATAGTTATAAACGGGTATTGCTCCCCATTACCACCTAATTTAACCCTTCAACAAATCCGAGGAAAAGAAGGAATACGTGTTCGAGAAGCCTATGCTAAAGCCAGTCGCCAGAGCGCTATAACTTGGTCAGGCCGTTCCTATAAAACTGATAGCTGGGATGATGCAGACCCCATCAACCGTGCCTTATCTGCTGCTAACAGTTGTTTATACGGCATTTGCCACAGTGCCATAGTATCAGCAGGCTATTCACCTGCCCTAGGTTTTATTCATACTGGCAAAATGCTATCTTTTGTCTATGATATAGCTGATTTATACAAAGTAGATATTACTATCCCTCTAGCTTTTCAAGCAGTAGCCGAAGGATTAACCAACCTAGAACGCCGTGTTCGCCATAAATGCCGAGATTACTTCTATAGTCAAAAACTCTTACAACGAATCTTGCCAGACATAGACAAAGTTCTTTTCATTGAGCCTAAAGCTAAAGAAAGCCATTTTGACTCTACGACTTCTCCCCCTAGTAACTTATGGGATTCTGCCCCAGGTGGAGTCAATTGGGCAAATGATAATGATGATAATGATGATAATGATGATAATGATGATTTACCAATATAGGAGAAAATCTTATGGTAGTAATTATTCTAGAAAAAGTGCCTGTTAGTTTGCGTGGAGAGCTTACCAGATGGCTTTTAGAAGTTCACCCAAGCATTTTTGTTGGGAGTATTTCAGCAATGGTTAGAGAATTACTTTGGAAGTTAATTATTGAGAAGTTACGCGAAGGTGGAGGAACAATGATTTACAATGCTGCAAATGAACAGGGCTATTTATTGAGGATGTGTGGCAACACATCTCGTCAAGTCATAGATTTTGATGGTTTATCATTAATTCGCCATCCAAACTCCCAAAAGTAGCTCTCACTTACAAATCAGGAAACAAAATCTTAAAAACCCTCTTGACTTAGAGCCTTTTTATAGCTATAAGTCTTTTATTTTCCAGTATCATCCCCACGCCTGTGGGGGTAAACCGCACGTAGAGGTAGCTAGAGCGTTAACAGTATCATCATCCCCACGCCTGTGGGGGTAAACCGCATTTTGTTTAAAATGCCAGTTGGCATACCCAATCATCCCCACGCCTGTGGGGGTAAACCGACTTTTGAAGCGTTAGAATTTAGTGCAAGTGGATCATCCCCACGCCTGTGGGGGTAAACCGATGGAGTGACTCTGCTTCGATAATTTAGCCAGCAGATCTTCCAGGTTTTTCATTGTCATCATATATCCTTCGCGGAACCCCAATTCGATCATCTTTTCTAAGCGGGCAAGGGATTCATTATAAATAGTAATACTCACTTTTGTCGTTCCGTTTTGTTCGCTGAAATTGAAATCCCAATCAGAACCTGGCAATTCAGGGTTTTCATCTTTGTCTGCAAAAGCATTAAAGAGCTTGAAATTGGTTTTTGGACTAATGGAAGTATATTTCTGAATTGCCCAGCGCTCTTGTCCGTCTGGGCTTACCATTGCATAAAATCTTCGTCCACCCACTCTAAAGTCCATAAACTTTGTTCTTGATTCCCACGGTTTTGGTGCCCACCATTGGTCAAGAATTTCCTGTTTTGTATATGCGTCCCAAACCAAAGGAAGTTCGGCTGCAAATTCCCGGCTAACTATTACCGTTTTCGTCGTTTTGTCGACGATAAAATCGAATAGTAAGTTATTTTTCATTTTTTTGTCCTTTAATTGTTGATAAAACGTCGTCAAGCTGGCTAAATCGGGTTTCCCAGATCTTTCTGAACTGGCTCAACCATTTATCGATCTCTTTCATTTTTTCAATTTCAAGAGAATAGAAAATTTCTCGTCCCTTTTGTTCCTGTGTTACAAGCTCGCATTCTGTCAGTATTCGCAGATGCTTGGACACGGCTTGCCTTGTGGTATCAAAATGTTTGGCAATGGCATTGGGTGTCATTGCCTGCACTGCGATTAAGGCAATAATTGCCCGCCTTGTCGGGTCGGCTATTGCCTGAAAAATGTCTCGTCTAATGTCCATAATTTTATATGTGCCACCACATAGTTGCAATACAAATGCAATTATATGGTTGCATTTATATTTTTGTCAAGTAGTCTTTTGTGAGTGATAAATGTATGAAACGGTATGGCATTCAGGTCTATAAAGGCTGGGAAATCAACCAATCTATCTAAAAAGCCAAAAAAATACTGCTCCACTGCCATTAAGAGCTAGCACCCAAGTAAGCAAAGTCTTCCACCAAGCTACAGAAATTGCTTGCATTTGCAAAGTTAAAACTAGTGCCATTACTATATTAGAAATGAATACCATAAAAAAATTAAATAGGCTAACATTAAAACTAACAGGTAAATTAAAGGCTATAATCAAGTTTGCAAATGCAGCAACAGCTAAAACACCTTCTCCATAAGCCATAGTAACCATACAGGCATGAGCACAGGTAAAAACATTTTTTTTAGTAACTAAAATTAAAGTTGGGCCAAAAATAAACCAAGCTAAACCAGCAGAAAGCAAAACCCATAGAGCACCGTCTGTTGGCTTCCAAGTAGGCAAAACTAGGCTAAGTGATGCACCATAAATACATGATCCTACTATAGCAATTGCTGTTAAGCTGCCCCAAAGCATATAAGGTAAACTGCTTAAAGTCATAGAAGATACAGTTTCATCAAAGGCTTTTATTTGCTCTCTAAAATATATTAAACTTTTAGTCAAAGAATTTTTCATAAACCAATCTAAGTTGCAAGTTAGTAAAAATTAAAAAACTAAAAACTAAAATTAATAAAATTCTTTTATTTGATAGATTCTACTCCCACTAATTCTTATATTATCACATACTTACATTAACTATGAATCTATTACTTATTAAAACTTAACCTATTATAAGAACTATAAAATATAATTTAGGAGCAATATTTAATGCCAAAATTTTTTGGGACGGATGGAATTAGAACTAAAGCAGGCGATTTCCCTTTAACTGAACCAGCACTTTTTACTATTGGAAAAGTACTTGGAGAGTTGTTAGCTAGCCGTTTAGAGCGTTCGGTTAGAGCGATAATAGGGCGAGATACGCGTGAATCTGGGACTTGGATAGAAATTGCTTTAGCTAGTGGGCTTAAAATTTCTGGAGCTAATGTGGTTTCTGCTGGAGTTATTACTACACCTGGAGTTGCTTATTTAACAAAGTCTGCTGATTATGATGTAGGTATTGTAATTTCGGCCTCACATAACCCATTTTATGACAATGGTATAAAGATTTTTTCACCCTCAGGGCGTAAATTTGATGAAAAAGATGAAGAATTTATTGAATCTAAATTACTAGATAGTAAACTTGCTTCAGGGGACTATGAAAAACACACATTAAATTTCTCCCCTAAGTTATCAGACCTATATTTTCAATTTTTAGAAACAGAAATTGCTAAAGGTCTTAATTTACAAAGACTTAAAATAGCCTTAGATTGTGCTAATGGAGCAGCAACAGAAATTGCTCCAAGGCTTTTTTCTAAGCTTGGGGCTAAGGTTGTTTTGCTTGGTTCTAACCCTGATGGTAAAAACATTAATGATGGCTGTGGCTCGCTACATTTAGATAAACTAAAGGCTTTTGTTAAAGAAAATGGCTGTAATTTAGGAGTAGCTTTTGATGGAGACGCTGACCGAGCACTTTTTGTTGATGAGCAAGGCGAGATAGTAGATGGTGATCGCACACTTTACATTATGGCAGAGCATTTTCTAAGTAATAATAGGCTTAATCCAAAAGCTATAGTAGCTACGGTAATGAGCAATGTGGGGTTGGAAATTGCCTTAAAAGCTCTAGGTATAGAGTTACGCCGTACCCCTGTAGGGGATAAATACGTATTAGAAGACTTAATTAATTCTGGTGCTTTAGTTGGTGGTGAACAATCAGGACATATTATTTTCCCCCATATTAGTTTAGCTGGAGATGGCATAATTACAGCCTTAGAGCTATTAAAAGTCCTTGTTGCTAAAGAGAGAAACCTAAGCGAGTTAAGTAGAGAATTCCAAACCTTCCCACAAATATTACTTAATATAAAAGTAAAGAGTAAACCATCTTTTTCTTCCATTCCTGCAATCGCTCTAGCAACAGAAAGAGTAGAACAAGAACTAGCAGGTGAGGGTCGTTTATTGCTACGCTATTCAGGCACAGAAAACCTTGCACGAGTAATGATTGAGGGTAAAAATTTAACAGATATAACTAGACAAGCAGAATATTTAGCAGAAATTATTCGTACAAATTTAGCAGAATAAATTTAATTCTAAGTTTAATTATTTATTCCAATAAAATATTGGGCGAGAGAGTATCATCAATATTGTCATCATCTACAAGAAATACTCTATCAATTTGATCTGATGGTAAACAAAAGGTGTTTCCAGAATAGGACAGCATTAAAATCCCTGTTAGTGCTGTTCTTTCATAACTAAGAAATTCTCCTTTTAGGATTCTTCCTATAACAGTTCTTACTTGAATAGGTTGTCCTATAGTTAATCTACTGCAAATAGAGGCTAAAACGATTTCTTCCATAAATATTAATTAGCGAGAATATTTTATTAACGACTATGTTTTGTAGCATTAGACTGTTGCTCAATCTGTTCATTAATTACAGTTATTTTACTAGTAATACGGCTATCTTCAGGAAACAAAGGTAACATTTTTTCATAGAGTTTTACTGCTCCTTGTAAATCATCTTTAGATATTAAGTCTCCTGCGGAGTTTAGTAAACTATCTTTGATATGTAAGCGTAAGGTTAAAGCTTCAGGGTTATTAGGATCAATTGCAAGAATTTGAGAAGTAAAATAATAAGCATTATTGCCAGTAGGAGAAATCCAACGTTCATTATCAAGAGCTAAATCGGTTAAACGCAGTAAATGAGGGATCATATTACGACGAGTTGCTAGTTTATTTTTTACACTCTTTAGAGCTTCTAGCGCATCTTTATCATCAGGAAAATATGCTGCTATTTGACTGCAAGCAGAAAGTGCTGTCCCTAGATCTCCTTTATCCCAAGCAACTTCTGCTTGTTTAGAAAGTGCATCATAAATATTTCTATGTAGTTCTATTGCTTGTTTATCATTAGGATTTATTGCTAGTACTGCATTATTAAAGTAAATAGCAGAATTATTAGGAGGAAAAGTGTAATCTCCTCTCATATAAGCACCTTCAGCTAAGCGGCGAAATTCTTTTATTCTTTCTGCTGGAGAACTCTCAATATTTGATACTGTTTCTATAATAGGCTTATTAGAACGTAAGGAAAAAAGAGGAAGAGTTGTTGTTTGTTTTTCTTCAACTTTAATTTCTTGTTCTAAAAAATAAAATCCATCTTTAATAATTTTTATTTTATGTTTTCCAGTTGGCACATCTTCAAGTTTAGCAGGGGTTTTAGCTATTAATCTATTATCTAACCAGATTTGAGCACCTGAAGGATTAGTAGTGACAATAATTGAACCTACTGAAGATTGGAAAAAAGTTAGTGCGACTAATAAAGAAGAAGAAGCTAAAAATAAAATACCAATAAATAAAACCCTTAACCAACTTTTTAACATAATAATACCTAAATTGTTTATGATAGTCTAAAATTTAGCCTAAGAAATAAAAAGCAGTATAACATATTATTTTTTCTTTACGAGAGGCTTTAGTTTATTTCACTAGAGTTTTAGCAATATACCTGACAATTTGTGGGGGCAACAAGATAGCATTTTTCATATGTAATTCTCTTGTTAGATGACCTGTCACAAATAAATTAGCTATATTAGTTTCAAAAGTCTCTTTATCATATTTAGGCTTTCCATCAGTTTCAATTATAACCCCAGCCTTTTCTAGTAAACTTACATCAGGACGTGTGCCAGTTAAAGCAAAAATATGGTCACAATAAACCTCATTAATTTGGTCTTTTACTTCCAGAATAATACTAGATGGCAAAATTTCTTTAACTTCAGCATTAAAGATAATTTCTAGTTTCCCTTCCTTCCAAGCCGTTTCTAAAGGCTCTCTAACCCAAGGTTTTATTCCAGCACCTTGACCAACTCTATCTAGAGACGGCCTTCTTAATATCATAGTGACTTTTGCTTGAGCTTTACATAAGTCTAGAGAAGTTTCTGCTGCTGAGTTTCCACCCCCAATTACTACTACAGATTTCTTTTTATAAGCTGTAGTACTTAAGAAAAGATAAGAGACTCTCTCTTCTTTTTCTCCTTTTACATTTAATTTATTAAAGATTCCCATTGTCCCTACAGCAACTAAAACATTATAGGCTTCATAAAACCCGCAATTAGTTTCAACTACCAGAGGCTTACCAGATCTTATATTTGTAACAGTCTCTTGTGTTTTAATAGAAAGGTTTTGCTCTTGATAAACAAAACTATTGTAATAATCCAGTAGTTCCTCTCTAGTAGGTTTAATATTTTTATAGTGTAGACTATTAGGTTCAAATTCTAGTTCATTAGCAGTAGAAAAAAGCTCTTTACCCAAAGGATATTGATAAATAGTATGAGCAATTTGATTTTTTTCAATAACTAAGTAGTTTAGAGAGAGTTGTTTAGCCGTATAAGCGGCTGAAATGCCAGCAGGGCCAGCCCCAACAATAATTAAGTCATAAACTTGTGTCATAATTTAAATTTATGACATAGTTTAATTTTAGGATCTAGCCTAATTTGCTAGATTAACCACCGTTCTAGCCAGATTTTTGTAGAAAAAAGCTTGCAAAGGCATTAGAAATATCTATAATGATTGTTTCCAACAAAAATCTTTGATATTTCAAAATAAAAACTTATGGCGGGCATAGCTCAGTTGGTTAGAGCGCTTGACTGTGGATCAAGAGGTCGCCGGTTCAAGCCCGGTTGCCCGCCCTTTTAGAATCAACAAGTTAAGGCTACCAAAATTGGTAGCCTTTCGTGTTTGACAGCAACCTTGACAGCAACCCACAAAACTATCCTGTTTTTTCTGCTTTTTTATCAAGCTGATTTCCTAAGATAAATTCTAAGGTATTAATAGCATCTCGATTCATTTCTGGTAGCACATGAGCATAAACATCTAATGTTGTGCTAATAACACTATGACCAAGTATTTCCATAATTGTTCTGGGCGGCACCCCTTGAGCTAATAATAATGTTGCGCAAGTGTGACGCAGGTCATGTATACGCTGATGAGGCAATTTGTGACACTCATCAAGTTTCTTATTCGCATCTTCCAGGATTTTATCAAAAGACCTTTTTAGATTCCGAGGTTCAATAGGAGTGCCTATAGAAGTAGTAAAAACTAAATTACTTTCCTTCCATTTGCTGCCAATCGCTAATTTTTCCTCTAGTTGTTTAGCCCTATGACTTTTTAGTAAGCTAACTAGACTGTCTGGTAAAGGAAGAGTTCTAGCAGATTTTTTTGTTTTGACTTCACCTAATATGAGTTTTCCATCAATTCTTTGTAGTCCAAGTTTTACTTTTAGAGATTTTTTCTGAAAATCTACTTCCTCCCATCTTAACCCTAAAACTTCCCCACGACGCAAGCCCAAAGAAAGAGTGAGTACAAACAAAGCTTCTAATCTATGACCAGCGCAAACCTCCAAAAATTTTTTGGATTGTTCTAGTGTCCAAGGTTTAATTTCTTTCTTCTCGCTTCTAGGAGGATCAACCAAACCTGCAACATTGCGAGAAACTAAACCCCACTTGATAGCCTGGTTTAATGCTCTTCTTAATATTGCTCTTAAATATTGGACTGTTCTGGTTGATAGTCCAGCGCTGAGCTTTTCTTGCATTAAGGTTTGTAGATGTTGAGGACTAAGCTTGATTAACTTGATTTGTTCTAGAGTTGGCTTGATGTGAGTCTTTACTAATATCTGATAGCTCGAATAAGTTGCAGGTCTTAAGGAAGGCTTAACTGATTTTTCTAGCCAAAAGTCTAAAAATTCTCCCAGTGTTTGACTTTCCGTGACAGGAGGTAGCCCTTTTTGTATATCTCTAAGTGCGGAGGTAACTTGTTCTTGTACTTCTTTACGAGTGTCCCCATAAAAGGTCTTACGTTTTTGCTTGCCGTCTTTATAACCTAAAGAGATCGCTCCTGCCCATCTTCCGTCTGCACGCTTATAAATAGACCCTTCATTTTGACCTCGTTTACCCATAGAAATTTCCTCTTATCAATAATTTGTTTCAAGCCATCCAATTAGCTCGGATACGCTTATCCTAATAACTCTACCAAATTTTTTACTTGGTATCTCCCCAGAAGTCACCAAAGAATATATTTTACTTTTGGATAACCTTAAAATCTCTCCTACTTCCTCTAAAGTGAGAAAACTTTTTATTTTGGCTATTGAGTGTAGACTGTTGATTTCTTTGTGTTTTTCAGATTCAACAGCTAGCCTTTGTTTTTCTTTACTTTCTATGTTCGAGATCAACTCTCTAGCAATCTTGCAATATTCCAAGATTTCACTTTTGCTATTTAAATCTGTTGGCAGTGTTATTATGTTCCTGCTCATCTCTTTACTCCTTTTTACCTTTACTTTCCAATGATAAAATCAACTAGCCTACTTCGCTGTGACATTGAATAGGCTTTAAGATATTTCCTACACTTGAAAACACTTCATAGAACTTAGCCTTGTTCTTTCCTAAATAAGTGAACATACTAGGATTTCGAGGTTGATTTACTCTGACTGATTTATCAGGAGAAAGGAATTTAATTCTCCCTTGTATATAGCAAAAAACAGGGCTACACCTGTAAGGAGATGCGCTACATAGGTGGTTAAACCAAGTAGTATCTGTTGAAGGATTTGAAAGCAAAATAGCTTCCTCAACCTCTTTATTATGATACTCATCTATCAGTTTACTAACCCAGGGCAACATCTCAGCATAAGGAGGATTAACAAAAACCTTACCATACCAAGGCTGAACTAGCCCATTAGACTCTAGATCATAGTACTTCTTAGCTTTAATAACTTCGTTTGCTTTAGCACAGCTAGCAGGATCTAAGTCTATTTCTCCTAGGACTGTACTAACCATCTCCATATATTTAGCTGGGGTGTATCGCTCTGCTTTTTGTTCTGGCGTTAGTGTAACTTTTGGATCCGTTACTCCAATCATTTGTGTTATCCTCTCTCTCGTAGACACACTTACATCTTGCCACTAAGAAATTAGTAGTAGCCATTAAGTGTATCTATTGTATTTTTGTGGTGGTCAGGCTAACTCGCCTGATTAACTTGCTAGCCTGACCTACTAATCAACATCAACCAATAATGCAAGTTGCGTATATGCTGTGACTTACTTAGATTTATCTTCTAATTTCTTAACTCTTTTATTCATACCTATAACTACAGTGGTTAACTGCTTAGTAATATTTCTGATGTCTTCGCTATTAGTAATTAGCGCTTCAACAGCTTCACGCATTTCTTGACGATCTTGTTTGGCTTCACTTTCTACTATCTCTACTGTCTTAGCTAGACTAGCCATTGCTTCATTTAATTTATTACTGCTTTTTTCACTGGCAATACGTAACTCATGAATCTCTGCTTCATGTTTGGCTTGTTGCTCTAAAAGGAATTCAATTTGGTTATCAACTTTAGTGTTATGCTCAGCTTGCCTCTTACTGCTTTCTGCTTGTTGTTGCAAGATAAATTCCATTAGTTTTTGTATTTCTTCGTTTGTCATATTTTCCACCTTTTGGCTAAGATCATTAAAAGCTACATACATTATAACATGGCGACTATCGCAAAAAGATTTCCAGTTAAGCTTGATCCTTTACCTTTTACTTAAACTATTTTCTAAATTATTTTCCTTAATTATTGTTTTTTAAGCTACTTATTTTAAGCTAGGGTTTAATCCCTTCTTTATCGGCTTCTAAGCTTGTGCTAGTCTATTTTTATTAATAGCGGTTAATCCCGCATACAACACTATTAGGAGTATATAAGCCTACGCATAAACTCTTCACAATACTTACTTTTGTAATTCTTTCCTTACTAACCATCTCTATTAATACTACTAGTGCAACATCCGTTAAAACCCAAGTGTTATTTACTTTTGATGGTTTGGCTGTAATTGCATTTGGTGATCCTACTAGAGCAAGTGTTGGTATCTTAGATGTTGCTCACCACACACCAAAAATCGAAATTAAAAAAATTGAGAATGGTAAAGAAAAAACTATTGTTAAATACCAGGGCAAAGACCTTTATCAAAGATCTCTTACTATTTCTTTGCCTAACAAATCATTTGATCTATCTATGCCCTCTCGCTACTACTCTTTTGATATGCAGAAAGATAAAAAAGATTTCAGATGGTGCTTAGATATGGAGTCCGACCTGTTCCAAAAGCAGCTTTATCTACAAGAAGATAAGCTATTTACCAAGATACACTTTAATAGTGGGACATTCTTTACTTCTCATTTGCTTGACGGTAAATACACGACTTTGAAGGTTATTGAAAAAACAAAGAAAAAGGAAGAAAATGAAAAGTCAAAAAGAGGCAAAAGATGATACTACCAATAGTAGAAGTACCGAGAACAATAGCAGAGGAAATGGAAAAGTACAGAGAAGTATTTTT
>JACQZQ010000094.1 GCA_016213785.1 Acidobacteriota bacterium | reverse complement strand
GCTCTTACTGCTATTTTTGGATTTTTCTTTGCTAACACTTTTGTTATTGCTGCTGTTAGTGTTGTTTTTCCGTGGTCTACGTGTCCTATTGTTCCTATGTTTACGTGTGGTTTACTTCTATCAAATTTCTCTTTTGCCATTTCTACCTTACTCCTTAACTTTCCAGGATTTTAGCAAGTCAAAATATTTTACTAATGTAAAAACTTAAGCAGTTATTCCACGAACTTTAGCAATAATCTCTTCACTAACTGATTTTGGTGTTTCTTCATAGTGTTTGAAATGCATTGTATAAGTTGCACGACCTTGTGTTGAAGACCTTAGATCTGTTGAATAACCAAACATAGTTGAAAGAGGAACTGCTGAGATAATAACCTGTGTTCCAGGACGAGACTCCATTCCTTCAATACGCCCACGACGAGACGTTATGTCTCCTGTAATTGATCCCATATATTCTTCAGGAGTTACAACTTCAACCTTCATAACAGGTTCTAATAAAACAGGTTCTGCTTTTTTAGCAGCATCTTGAAATGCCATTGAACCTGCTATCTTAAAGGCAATTTCGCTAGAATCAACTTCGTGGTAGCTACCATCATAAAGACTAACTTTAATATCTACCATTTCATAGCCAGCTAAAACACCTCGTTCCATAGCTTCTTTTACGCCAGCTTCAACAGGAGATATATATTCTCTTGGAACAACACCGCCAACAATATTATTTTCAAAAACAAAACCTGTTCCTGGTGGTAGAGGTTGTATTTCTATCTTGACGTGACCATATTGTCCACGACCGCCTGTTTGACGGATAAACTTGCCTTCGCCTTTAGCAGTACGTTTAATAGTCTCTCTATAAGCAACTTGTGGTTTTCCGACATTTGCGCCAACACCAAACTCTCTTTTTAAGCGATCAACTATTATTTCTAAATGAAGTTCCCCCATTCCTGAGATTAAGGTTTGGCCCGTTTCAGTATCAGAGCTAACTCTAAATGAAGGATCTTCTTGGGCTAATCTAGCTAAAGCAATACCTAATTTTTCTTGATCAGGTCTTGTTTTAGGTTCAATAGCTACAGAAATAACAGGAGCAGGAAACTCCATAGCTTCTAAAATTACAGGGTGGCTTTCAACGCAAATAGTGTCTCCAGTAGTAACATTTTTAAGTCCACTAATTGCAATAATTTCTCCAGCATATGCTTCATCTACATCTTCGCGTTTATTTGCATGCATACGCATGATACGACCAATACGCTCTCTATTTTTCTTAGTAGAATTTAAGGCATATGTACCAGATTTTAGATGTCCAGAGTAAATTCTTACAAATGATAAATTACCAACATGTTTATCTGCCATAATCTTGAAAACTAAGCCAGAGAAAGGAGCTTTATCATCAGCTGGGCGCTCTTCTTCTTGTTCTGTTTTAGGATTTACACCTGTAACAGCAGGAATATCTAAAGGAGAAGGCAGATAATCTATTACAGCATCTAATAGAGTTTGTACACCCTTATTTTTGAAAGCAGAACCGCAAATTACAGGAACTAACTGTAAAGCTACAGTACCTTTACGCAAGGCATTTCTTAATTCTTCTTGGGTAAAATCTTTATAACCTTCTAAATATTTTGTAGCTATATCATCATCATAGTTTGCGATAGCTTCTACCATTTGCTCTCGCATTTCTATTGCTTGCTCTTTTAGGTCATCAGGTATATCTATTACTGAATATTGAGCACCCTTGCTTTCATCATCCCAAACAATAGCCTTCATAGCTAGAAGATCTACAAGGCCACGAAAAGTTTCTTCATTGCCTATAGGGAGATGAATAGGAACAGGATTAGCACTTAAGCGCGAGCGAAGTTGTGAAACAACCTCATAGAAGTTTGCTCCTGCGCGATCCATTTTGTTGACAAATGCAACACGAGGAACTCTATATTTATCAGCTTGTCTCCAAACTGTTTCTGATTGGGGTTGAACGCCACCTACAGCACAAAATACAGCAACAGCACCATCTAGAACTCTCAAAGAACGCTCTACCTCTATGGTAAAGTCTACGTGGCCTGGAGTATCAATAATATTGATACGAAACTGCTCGTTATTTCTAGGCCAAAAGCAGGTGGTAGCAGCAGAGGTAATAGTAATACCTCTTTCTTGTTCTTGTTCCATCCAGTCCATAATGGCAGTGCCTTCATGAACTTCCCCGATTTTATGGCTAACTCCTGTATAATAAAGAACGCGTTCGGTAGTAGTAGTTTTACCAGCGTCAATGTGAGCCATAATACCAATATTGCGAAAACGATAAAGCGGTTCTTGTCTCATAAAATCTCAGTTGCTAAGTATTACTAACTCTAAATTACCAATTCTAGCAACTGACCTTAAGTTACCACCTATAATGAGCAAATGCTTTATTAGCATCAGCCATTTTGTGTGTATCTTCCCTTTTCTTAATAGAATTGCCTTTACCAGCAGAAGCATCTAAGAGTTCTGCGGCCAATTTATCTTGCATGGTTTTTTCACCACGCCTGCGAGAATAATCAACTAACCAACGAATAGAAAGCGAAGTACCTCGACGAGAACTAACTTCTACAGGTACTTGATAGGTTGCACCACCAACACGGCGAGAACGAACTTCTACTTTTGGTCTAACATTTTCAACAGCTTTTTTGAAAACCTTTAATGGATCGTCTTGGGTCTTTTCTTGAATATGATTAAGTGCACCATAGAGGATCCGCTCAGAAATAGAGCGCTTCCCACTCCACATCATTCCATTAATAAATCTAGTTACTAGTGAATTATTATAGATTGGATCAGGAAGTACTTCTCTTTCTTCAGCAACTCTTCTTCTTGGCATAACTATAACTCCTTAATTAAACGACTCTATTTTTTCTTAACTGGAGCACCCTTAGCTGGAGCGCCTTTACCTGGAGCGCCTTTACCTGGAGCCGCTTCTTTAGGACGTTTAGCACCATATTTTGAGCGTCCTTGTTTACGATTTGCAACACCTACTGAATCAAGAGTGCCGCGAACGACGTGATAGCGAACGCCTGGTAGATCTTTAACGCGACCTCCGCGAATTAAGACTATAGAGTGTTCTTGTAAATTATGACCAATACCTGGAATATAAGTAGTCACTTCAATTCCATTAGTTAAACGCACCCGAGCAACTTTACGCAATGCTGAATTTGGTTTTTTTGGTGTAGCAGTATAAACACGAGTGCAAACGCCACGTCTTTGTGGACAGCTTTGCAAAGCTGGGCTACTAGTTTTATAGGCTACTTGATCGCGCCCTTTACGAACTAATTGACTGATTGTTGGCACTTCCCTTTGCTCCTTAAAACAAATAAAAAGTAAAAAGCGACACCTAACTTACCTAAGAGGTTTTTCTAGGAAAGTCACTTATATAATAAGTCTTATAAAACCAAAATTAAAATTATTAATTGGGTTTACTTTTGAGTTTATGCGAGTATTAAGGCGTAACCCGGTGCCTAGTTTTTTCTGTGGCGTGCTTAATTAGTTTAGGTATAAGAGAAAACTTGCGGAGACGATAAAACTTTAATGTCTCTTTTACGCCACAATAATTAACAGTAATGTAGAAAGAACTAAATGTTTTTTATTACTGTTTGCTCACCTTCGCATTTAGAAAACTCAAAAACTTAAAGTGAGCATTTGTTTGGAGTTGGTTATTAACTCGAAAGGGGGAGTCTAGATTAATAGCTTTATCTTGTCAAGGAAAAATTTCCGGATACTTGAACCGTTGTTCAGGAAATTAGTGTTTTCCTTACTTTTACTTACAGGCGGTTTATCAAAGATGCCGCAAAACCCGCCCCAAAACCATTATCAATATTTACCACTAAGACATTGGAAGCACAACTGTTTAGCATACCAAGTAAAGCTGCAATTCCCCCAAGCGCAGCACCATAGCCGATACTAGTAGGAACAGCGATCACAGGAACAGAAACAAGCCCTCCAAGAACTGAGGGAAGAGCGCCTTCCATTCCAGCAGCACAGACTAGAACTCTCATTTCTGCTAAACGAGTTAGTTCGCTTAATAGCCTATGTAAGCCTGCAACTCCAACATCATAAAAGCGATCAACTTGATTACCAGAAATTTCTGCTGTAATAGCCGCTTCTTCAGCAACAGGAATATCCGAAGTTCCAGCAGTTACAATTCCTATTTTGCCTTTTCCTTGTAAATGATGGTTTCTTTTAATAGTTATAGCGCGTGCTTCTTTATGAAAAATAGCGTCTGTTGCAATAATTTTAACAGACTCATAAGCTTCTAGATTAGTGCGTGTTACCAGTACATTAGTATCTGTTTTTAGCATTCGTTCAACAATACCTGAGATTTGTTCACTGGTTTTTCCTTGTCCAAAAATGACTTCAGGAAAACCTTGTCGGATTGATCTATGGTGATCAACACGAGCAAAACCAATATTTTCATAAGGAAGAGTCCTAAATTTATCTAATACTTCTTCTAAACTGCATTCATCTGCTTTATATGCTTTTAGTATTTCGCTAAGTTTATGTTTATCCATAAGACCTCAATATAACAAAATCTAGTTTTTTTACTACAGCAATAACGTGACATAGTAATGGAAAACCGTTAGCATTCTGCTCAGAATTAAATTTAAAGGACTATAAACCTATGGGAAAGAAGATCATAGTAGGAATTACAGGTGCAAGTGGAGCAATTTATGCACAAAGGCTACTCTATTATCTTGAAGAGAGTTCAGAAGTAGATTTAGTTAATTTAGTTATTACCTCAGCAGGTGCAAGTGTTATAAGGGAAGAATTAGAATTAAATTTTTCTGGAATTCGTCAAAATGAGGTTGATTTACTTTTAGGCAGAGAAAGCAAAAAGATTTTACTTTTTCCAGTAAAAGATATTGGAGCTTCTATTGCCAGCGGTTCTTATCCGGTTGATGCAATGATTATAATCCCATGTAGTGTAAATACTTTAGGTATGCTAGCAGCAGGTATTGTAAGAGATCTTGTACATAGAGCAGCAGATGTTACATTAAAAGAAAACCGGAAGCTAATTTTAGTACCTAGGGAAACCCCTCTTAATCGTATTCACTTAGAAAATCTGTTACGCCTTCAACAAGCAGGAGCAATAATAATTCCTGCTATGCCTGCATTCTACCATCGTCCTAAAACTATTCTTGATATAGTAGATCATTTTGTTTTTCGAGTTATGGATCATTTAGGAGTGAGTCATTCTCAGGAAACAACTTGGTTAGGAAGAAACAAAAATCCTTAAAATATAAAATTTAAGATTTAGGATAAGCGATTAGAAATCCAAGCTTTAGCCATTTTTAAGTCATCTTCTACTGTGGTATGTCCAAGGCTTATTTCTTGACAAATTTCTTGTATAGTAAAACCAAGGATATACTTAAGTTGGAAAATGTAAGCGGCTCTTTCATCAATTTCAGCAAGTTCATCTAAAGCTTGTTGAAGAAAAATTGCATTAGATTCTTTCTCTTCTGTTCTTAAAGCTAGATCGGTTAAAGAAACTTGTTGGAGATTTCCTCCTCGAATTAAGGCAGATTGTTTTTCTCTATGATCAATAATAATTTGTAGTATGACTCTAGCAGCTATAGCAAAAAAATGTTTTCTATCATTAAAATTAATTTGTTTTTGATTAGCAAGTTTTATAAAAGCTTCATTGACTAGTACTGTTGGCTGTAGGATAACATCGCCTGTTTTGTGCTTTAGCTTTTTAGCTGCGATTTGTTTAAGTACGATAAATACTTGCTCAAAGAGCTGATTTCTAGCTTCAAAATCACCTTCCTTCCATTTTTTTAGTAGAAAAGTTAGTTGTTCTGACACAAAATGCTCCTAATATATCTCTAGATTTTTTTACTTTGTTTCTTTTTGGTTGTAAACACAAATTTTTATAAAAACGCTTGAAATTTCCATGTTTAAGCAGGATTTTTTCTTATCTATTCCGCTTTTATGATAAAGACTATACAAACTAATATGGCTATAGTAATTCTTAAAATATGACACCTAAAGAACGTTACCTTAAAATCAAAGAAATCTTTCTTGCAGTATCAAATTTACCTCAAATAGAGCAAAAACAGTATATACAACTAACTTGCCAAGATCAGCCGGCTCTGATAGCAGAACTAGAAGATATGTTAAAGGCAGAAAAGGCTAAAAACTCGCTTTTTGAACAAATCCAGCAAAAAGCTGAAAACCTAGCTGGTTTAGCTTTTGAGGAGCTTTTGGAACAAGATACAGATTATTCTAGTGAAAATACAGATTTAGACGAGGTGAATCTAAAACTAGAAAATGTAAACTCTGTTTTAAATGGGTATTTAGCATTAAATAATGTAATTAGTGATCGCTATAAAATAGAGGCTGAGCTTGGACGAGGAGGTTTTGCTATTGTTTATTTAGCAAGAGATTTACGCCTTAATAACAAACAAGTTGTAGTTAAAATACTTGACGAAGATATATTAAAAGAAGATGTAGGTTGGGTGCTACAAAAATTTCTTAAGGAAATTACAGCTTTATCTAAAATTAGCCATCCTAATGTAGTCTCTATCTATGATTCAGGAGTACTTGCTGATGGTAGACCTTTTTTTGTTATGGAATATATTAAAGGGAAAACCCTAAGAAGCTTACTTTATGGCGCAAATACAGGAATAAGTCCAACCCAAGTAGCAAATATAATGCTCCAATTAGGTGATGCCTTAAGCAATGTTCATAGAGAAAATATATACCATAGAGATCTAAAACCAGAGAATATTTTAGTCCAAACTATCAATAATTTAGAGTATGTTAAAATAATAGACTTTGGTATTGCTACAGTAAAAGAATCTGCTAATGCACTAACTGTAACTAATAGTATTACAGGCACTCCTGTTTACATTGCTCCCGAACAATTAGAAGGAAAGCCTTCTGCCTCTAGTGATATTTATGCAATGGGAGTTCTTGCTTATGAATTATTAACAGGTAGACCTCCATTTAATATTCATCATTTTCCACTTGCCCTATCAATTATAAAATTAAAAGAACTATATAAAAAACCTATTATTCTTCCTAGTCAACTTAGTCCACATTTATCAAGTAATATTGATAGAGTAATCCTTAAAGCAATAGCGATAGATCCTAAGTATAGATACAACAATGCATTACTATTTACTGAGGCTTTATGTAAAGAATTAGAAAGTAGTAAAGAAGATAATTTTCATAAAAATATTAAGTTTAATGGATCTAATAAGTCTATTAAATCCATTAGAAGTACTAAGATAAACCCTACTATTAATACTTGCAGTATTACTAATAATAAACTAGAAACTCTTTTTCTTTTAGCAACAAAAACTAATCAAATTAGAGTGCTTAATTTATCAGAAAGAGAGCTTGTTAAGATGCAAGGGCTTTCTGTATTAGAAGGCAAAAAAGAGCAAACTTTTTTGCAAAACAGTAAACTTTCTTTAGCAATAAGTCTAAATTGTGAAGGACATTTACTACTACTTCAGCAAGAAGATAATTTTATTTATTCTTTAGCTCCTTCTCTTTTTACAGCTAATACATACTTAAGGAATAATCTAATATTACTCCCTACTCAAGGGTCAATTTATGAGAGTTTGCCAATAGCAAATAAAGTTGGAAGAAAATCTATTTTAGCAATTGTCACTAAAGAACTTATTAAACTTAATTTGCCAAAACCAACAATAAAAGACCCTGCCCCTAAGTTAAGTTTAGAGAGTATTTCTATGCTAATTGCTCAACTACAAAACTTGGAGATTGATGATAAAAAGTTTTTTTGGACAGCCTTTAATATTATTTAATAGTTCTTAACGTTTACCAGCTAAATTAGCCCATTCACCAGAAGAAATAAAACTACCCCAATAAAAAGGATGACTATAAGTATGGCTTCTAAGCATATTAAGTTGAGTAAGTCTAAGGGAATCTGAACGGCCTATATTGGCTTTTAGCTTTTTATAATAACCTATCATCAAATCCCTTGTAGCTTTATCCGACACAGGCCATAAACTAATTAATTGTGTTTCACTTCCTGCTAAAACCAAGGAGCGACGAAGGCCATAGATTCCATCACCATTTTTTATTTCCCCAAGGCCAGTATCACAGGCAGATAAGACAACTAATTTTGTCCCCCATAAATTTAATGCTGTAGTTTTAAGTGCCGTAAAAATTCCTAATCCATTATTATCTTTAATGTTTGCTCCAGCTAAAGCTAAACCTGAGCGTAAAAGAGGATTTTTTAAATTATTTTTTTGAAGATTTGCTATGTTTTCAGAGCCTACTATATCAAGAACTCTTGTCCCACTTAAATCTTTATTATTAAGATTACTTTCTGCTAGGAAAAACCCATGAGTAGCAATATGTAAAATTTTAGGGGAATTAACTTGGCTAAGTGTTTCTGAAGAGGCTTTTTTATGTAAAAAAAGTTTTGCTTCAGGAAATAGATTTTTAATAGTTCTTACTTCTATCTCAGTTTGTACTAAAGGCTTAAAGGCAAGTTTTGAGAAAATATTATTTTCATCAATAGAGTTTATTTCTTTAGGAATTGGGCCAAAATCTGGATTACCTATAATTACTGGAGACTCTTTACTAGCAATTTTAACTTTTAAGCGGAGTAAATCTCTTCCACTATTTAGGTAAGATATTTTATATTTCTCTACTAGATATTTATTATTTTTATCAACCAAGCTAGCAAAAGGAATTAAGTTTAGCTTGCTATCAGGAGCGATTAATAATCGTTTATTTTCTACTAAAAATTTCTCTATAGGTTTAAATACTAATTCATTTAGTTTTTTAGCTAGGGGTTTTACTTCTTTATCAATAGATGAGCTTTTATCACGAAGTTTTATTCTTAGCTCATCAACTAAATTATCAATTGGTTTAGCTTGACCTAGATCTGCCCAATAAATTTCCCCTTGGTTATTTAAAATATAAACAGCATAATGTTTTCCCTTAAATACGTTTTCTTGAGGGCTAATAAGGTTATAGGAAATAAATTCTATTAGCAAAGAATCTTTATCTAAAGCCTGTTTAATATTTTCTAAAGTAACAATCTGTGTTTGGGTAGAAAATTCTTCACTATTTATACTAATTTTATATTCTAATTCTTCTATTTCCTTTTCTAGTAATTTTAGTTGTTCTTTATATTCTTCAGGATCTCGTCTTCCTATACCTAAAATAGTTAAATTTGAAAATAGCTTTTTTTTCTCTGACAAATTATCAAGTAAAATAACATCTTCAGGTTTAGCTCTTTGGCGGAGGGTTTCAATATTTTGATTAATTGCATCTATAGCACGGCCTTTTCTTCTGAAAATTTGTTCTAAAGCTAATTTGCAAGCAAGAGAGTTTTCTGGCAAAGCTTGAAGGTGCAAAGATAATGCAAGGTTTAATTCTCCTTTATATTTTTCTAAGTAGGCTTGTTTTTGTCTTTCTGAACCTATAGAAAGCGTTTTTGACAGCTCTCGTTCCCTAAAATCACTTGCTTCTTTGCTATATTTCAAAGCTTGATCATATTCTCTAGTAGAAAGTCTTAGTAAAACTAGGGTTTGTAGTAAATCTATAGTCAAAGGATGAGTTTCACCTAATTTTTTCTGTCTAATTTCCAGTGCTTTAACTAATAGAGATTCTGCCTTTACGTATTCTTTTCTATTTATATAAAAAGATGCAAGTTTACTCAATGAAATAGCATAGGTTACATTATCTTCGCCAAAAATATTTTTACGCATTTCCAAAGCTTTAACTAAAAATTCTTCTGCGCTTAAGTAATTCTGATTAGCCTCATATAAGGATCCTAGTAGATTAAAGACATTTGCAATAAAAGGGTGCTGTTCTCCTAATCTTTGTTTATAGACTTTTATAGCTTTTAAGTAATACTTTTCTGCTTTTTCAAATTCTCCTTTTTTAGCATATAAAACTGCTAAACTAATTTCCGTAGTAACAGTACTATTGCTTTCTTCTCCAAGCACTTGTTTATATATATCTATGGCTTTTAAGTATAGCGATTCTATATTTTTATCATCTCCTTTAATTTCATAAAGAACTGCTAGATTATTTAGTGAAGATGCTATAAAAGGGTTATTTTCTGGTAAGAATTTTCTACGCATTTCTAAAGCTTTTGTTAGAAACTTTTCTGACTCATTATACTCACCTATTTTTGAGTACAATACACCTAATTCATTTAATAAAAAGGCTACATCTAGATTCTCTTCTCCTAATATTTTCTTATTTAATTCTAAAGCTTCTTTATAGAGTACTTCTGCTTGACTGTATTGACCTGTAACAACATAAAAACCCGCCATATTATTAAGTACTGTAGCTAGATTTGAATGTCCATCCTTAAATAGCTTTCTATTAATTTCTAAAACTTTAACTAAAAGTGGCTTTGCTTGTAGATACTTTCCTTTACGCAAATATAAATTTGCTAAGTTGTTCATTATATTGGCTGTTTTTAAGTGTTCTTCTCCTAATAATTTTTTGTTTATTTCTAAGGCTTTGTTTAAGAGCGGTTCTGCTTGTGAAAACTTTCCTACTTCATAATAAAATAAACCTAAATAATTAAGTGATTCTGCTACATCTATATGTTCTTCTCCTAAAAGCTTTTTTCTTACTTCCAAAGCTTTTATATAAAGACTTTCAGCTTTTTCAAAAGAGTTTTTTAATTCATACAATTGACCAAGATTACTAATAATTAAAATTGTATCTAAATGCTCTTCACCTAAAAGCTTTTTACGCATCTCTAAGGCTTTTAAGTAAAGCTCTTCTGCTTTTTCATATTCTCTTTTACCCTCATAAAGAAGACCTAAATTATTAAGTACTTCAGCTATATCAGTATGTTCTTGGCCTAAAATTTTTTTTCTTATTTCTAGAGCTTTTATAAAAAAAGACTCTGCTCTATCAAAATCTTCATCAAAAAAATAGGCTTTGCCTAAAATATTAAATGCTTTTGCTAAAGCTAGGGTAGAGTCTCCTAATTTTTCTTTTCTAATATCAACTGCTTGCTGAGCAAGTGATATAGCTTCTTTATACTTACCTTCATTGTATAAAGAGATAGCTTTTTCAAGTGATTCTTCTGTTTTTTCCAAAACCTCTTTATCTTGTTGAGAAAGCAGGTTTTGTCTCAACTTAGTCTCTAATTTTAATTTATCTAGATTATTAAAATACCCTTTAGCAAAAATATTATTATCGAAATTTGTTATCTGAAATATAAATAGGCTAGCTAAAAATGATTTTAAAATTTTTTTATATACCATAAATTACTTACTCCTAATAAATAGCTCTTAATATTTATGAAGGTTAATTTATTGATGAATCAAACTTGCGGCAATAGCAATAGTTTTTTCTTGGCTAGTTATTTCTACAAGGTTAGTTTGTTCATTTTCTTGGGGTTTAAGGTTTTTATTATATTTTTCTAAAAGCTTAGTTATTAAGTTAATTTTCTCTATATCTTTAACAAGACCTTTATCGTTTGAGTTAAGAAGTGGGCGAATATTTTCTAGTTCAAGTAGAGGTTCTTTTGACCAAATAATCCAAATTTTTTCTATTCCTGTGGCATCTGCAAATTGTAGCCAAGACTCAGGTGATGCAGGAATTGTAATTAATTGATTAAAAGGGAAATAATTATTTTCATCTACTTTAGGATATAAAAGTATATACTTAGGCAATTTGCCTTGTAATTTTGTTGGAGATTCATTTAATAAATAAATATAGCCTGATTCTTGACTAGAAATATTAAATTTTATTCTGTCATTGCTACTAAAACTAGTCCTACCAGCTAAACGAACAGTTTTTTCATATTTTCCGCTAGAAAAACGTTGTAACTCTATTGCATAACCTATTTTAACAATAGGACTAGTTGGTTTACTTAGCCAAAGACTTGTAGCAACAAAGATTATTGTTGCTAATAAAAAACCTATGACAGTTAATTTACTTGATATATTTTTACTAAGTTGTGTTTTAAGCGATGGTTTTGTTTTTATTGGATGGACAGGATCAGTTTTTTCTTTAGGTGTAATTTTTCCTGTTTTTATAGGACTTATTAAAGTTTCTTCTCCATCAGGTTGCGTTAAAGCTTGATGGAGTAAGTTTCCAAACTCTTGAGCGCTAGAAAACCTATCTTCAGGATTAAAAGAAAGAGCTTTAACAATTAATTCACTAGCTTCTTCGGGCAAAAAATCTCTTAAGGTTTTAGGTTTTATTTTTAGACCATCTGCTTGAGCATTATAGAACTTAACTGCTGGCAATCCATCATCTGATTGATCTAAATAAAATGGTCTACGACCAGTAATTAACTCATAAGCAATTACACCCATTGCATAAATATCACTACTTGCAGAGGGTTTAGCCATGATTTGTTCTTGAGCCATATAAGCCATAGTTCCAGCCGGTAGAGTTGTTGTTTGAGTTTTTTCGCTTGGAGATTCTTTAACTGTAGCAATACCAAAATCTATTAATTTAATGTTTTCCTCCCCATTTTTATATATTGTTAGCATTATATTTTCTGGTTTTAAGTCACGATGATATATACCATTTCTATGAACTAGGCTTAATGCTATACCTAGTTGCTTTAAGATATTTGCGGCTCTCTCTAAATTTACTCCATGGGTATTTTCTCTAATTACATTTCTTAGAGAAAATCCTTCAATAAATTCCATTACCAAATAGGGGCTTCCATCTTCTAGTTCATCGGTTTCTATACCTTCAACAATCCATCCAAGACAGCATTTTTCTTCTTGAGTATATTTTTCTTGACCAAAAGAGTCTTGCATTTGGTGAATTCGCATAATAGCTTTTGCCTCACTATAGAACTTTGCCACAATCCAAGGATCTTCAACTAACTGACGTTGAAGGACTTTTACAGCTACGTTTCTATTTTTTTCTCTATCCTTAGCCTTAAAAACAAAACCAATCCCACCTTTGGCTAAAATAAACTCATCTGCTAAATAACGATTTTTTATCAATTGTCCTGCATAAGGATTTCTTTCTTTCTTAGGTTCACTCACTGCTATTAACACTCCTCACCAACGCAATTTAGAGGTTTGAACTATAAATAATACCAGTTTTTGTAAACTGCTGTAGGAATGTATTTAAAGATCTCTTAAAATTAAGTATTTATATTTTTATTAAATGTAATATTTACAATAAATATACTATTTTTATTACAATTCCTATCAATGTTTTTACTTTAATTATATTTAGCTTAAATATTTATATTAAAACATTAAAACTCTTTCTTGAGGTAAGCGAGAACTATTAAAATATTCCCTGAAAAAATGTAAAAATTTTGGGGATTTTTTATTCTTTTTCCGCTTAGAAAAGAGACTAAACTTAAATTTATAACTAAACATTGAGGCTACTATGTTTTTTAATAAGAACCTTCTTTTACCTTTTAGAATAATTTGTTTATTTACTTATTTTATAGCTACTAGTCTTATTGCCATTTCACAAATTTCACAAATAGATTCTCAAAACAACCGCGATGTTATCCGTATAGATGTAGTTAGCCCAAGTGAGTTTGCTAAAAACCGTGTGAACCCCCAACCACTACATAAAAAAGTAACTCGTAGAGTAGTTAAAACTAATTCTTCTAAAAATGCTGGAAAAGCGCTACAACCAAAGATATTCTCTCAAGAAGAAGTAGCAGCCCTTGGTGTAACAGTATGGAAGTTACGCCCAGCAGCAAAAGATGACTCTTATAGAATTATTGATATTGTAGGTTCAGAAGCTAAAGAAGAAATGACCCCACAACGCGTTGAAGGAAAAGCAATGCTAGAAGATGGGAGTTTTTTTAGACTTGGGCTAGAAATACCAACTCAAGGCTATCTTTATGTTTTTAATCGTGAGCAATATGAAAATAGCTATGGTAAAGCTTACTTAATCTATCCTGTAGAGTCTGTAAATGGACAAGTAGATAATAATTATGCTAGTGCAGGAGAGCTTTTCTTTCTGCCTAAACAAAAAGAATCCTATTTTTTTAAGCTAAATGGAAAAGGTGAAAATGGAAAACTCTTTGCAGAATCTTTTACAGTTATTGTTAGCGAAGAACCCTTAAATCTAAGCCCTATAAAATGTTTTGACACTGGAAAATTAGATAATCGTGGAGATCGTGTCATTAGATGTAGCCCTAGGCTAATTTCAAAAGAAGAATTTGATTTTGAAGCAAAATTAAAGGAATGGTCTTCTCCAACAGCAGTAGCAGAACTTGACTTAAAAAATCTTACTTATAAAAAATACAAATCTATGGATGTGCTAGAAATTCAAGCATTAAAAGGAGAAACTAAAAAATTATCTTCTCAAGCACCGCCACCACAGCAAATTTATACTGTCTTAAAAAAGGCTAATCAACCTTATTTAGTAACCATTCCTGTTTATATTAAAAATAGCTGATTTTCAGTAATTGAATAATGCGGATAAAATGCTCGCACTATATTTATATACTACTAATACTTTCCTTATCTATAAACTCTATAGTCTATTTCTTGAAAAATAGTATCTTTGTTTTGAATATCAGAAAGCCAGGCTTCATCGATTCTATTAGCATTTATATCTTCGTAGAGTTTAGTAAAGCGATGAATATGATCCTTAAAGCGTTTAATAGCATAGGGAACCATTGTTCCAGTTGTAATAATAAAAGCCCAGTCACTAGATTGAGCTAAGACTAGTTCACGTGCTGCTTGATTTAGAGCGCTAACTAGCAAGCCTTCTGCATTAGGATAGCGGCGAGCAAGCTCACACATTCGTCTTTCTGCCATATGTTGATGTGGATACATCCAATTAGTTGCGCTATTAATCCAAACTCGGTTATAGCCTTCTGCGCCCCAAGTTGAAGCCGATGGGGTTTGTTTTTGATTATCTTCAAAAATATCTAAATAATCTGAAGGAGTAATTAAAGAAACTTCATCTTGCTCATAATGAAATTTCTTTATAAGTATGTTAAGAAATTGTGGCCCTTCAAACCACCAATGCCCAAATAGCTCAGCATCGTAAGGCGAGACTACTACAGGATGTCTGCCTATCATTTGATTTAATTGACGCATTTGGTTTAAGCGGGAAATAATAAAATGGTTTGCATGTTCAATTAAGGTTTCTGTTGCATATTCTGGGACATAAGGTTGTTTTAAGTGCAAATCGACTTTACCAGTAACTCTAAAATACTTAATCCCTAAATTGCGTCTACTTCCATCAGAATGAAGATATGGCTTAATATATTCTTCTTCAGCATCCCATCCAATATCTCTATAAAACTCTCTGTAGTTAGGATGACCAGGATAGCCTATTTCCGAACTCCAAACCTGTTCACTAGTCTCAACATCTCTAGCAAAAGCAGCTACACCTGAAGTTATTACAGGAGCAAAAATCCCTCGTTTAGGTCGAGGATCGCCAAACATAATGCTATGAGAATCTACAATAAAAAACTTTAATCCTACTTCTGAGAGTAAATTTTCTATACCAGGCTGATAAGCGCATTCTGGTAGCCAAATACCTTTAGGCCAACGCCCAAAATGTTTTGCATAGTTTTGACAACCTATCTGAATTTGTGCTCGCCTTACATTATCATTTAACATTAAGGGTAAAAACCCATGTGTAGCAGCACAGGTAATAATTTCTAGCACTCCAGCATCTTGCAATGAACGAAAACCTGTTAAGAGATTTCGTTGATACTTGATTTCAAAAAGTTCTTGTGCTGCAAGAAAATGTTTATGATGGAGTTTTGCGGCTTCTTCAAAAGGACTGTTTTTTGTACGTATTAACTCGCTGCTAGCAAGTTTAACTAGGTTATCAATTCTAGCTGAGTAACGAGTTTGTAGTAGGGGATCGGCTAGCATTTCACATAGACTAGGGGTTAAAGTCATTGTGACACGAAACTTTACTCCTTCTGCTAGCAAATTTTCAAACACAAATAAGAGTGGTATATAAGTTTCTGTTATTGCTTCATAAAGCCAATCTTCTTCTAGAAACTCTGGATATTCTGGGTGACGCACAAACGGCAAGTGCGCGTGTAAAATTAGCGCAAGATAGCCCTGTTTCATCAATAATTAATCCTTAATCAACAGCCTAAGAAAAGACTCTTAGGCTATTGTCAATTCTAACAACAAAATTTAGTGATTAAGCCATTGACCTGTCATACTTGGCATCCAAGGTTTACGTTTTGGATATGGGCGATTTTCCGAGGCCCCAACCATAAAACGTGGTGATAAATGATGAGGATGTAAGGCATCATCAAAAACATCTTCCACTTCTTGAACGGTTTCACGTAAATATTCTGGTAATAGATGAAGTAGAGAAAGCATTGTTAAACTTTCCTCACCTCGTGCTTGAAGTTCTTTAAGTAAAGCACGAATTCTAGGAGGTAGATTATCGATTTGGTTTTCTTGTAAATTTTCACCAGATGAAATAGATGAAATAATTTCTGAGACTGGCTGAGGAACTTTATTCATAATGCTTTCAGGGCCAATCACTCCAGCAAAAGAATCAAAGCCTGATGCACGTAAATTTTCAACAAACTCTTGCCCATAAATCTTATATTCTGGCTCAGGATCAACATTTATAGAAACTGTGCCTCGTGGAGTAGAAACTTCATCAGCCTCTAAAAGGCGAATATAGCCCCTTTCAGGGGAACGCACTCCAACCTCAATACGATAATGCCTATCTGGAAATACACTTAACCAATAATCTCCAGCATCATTAATATTAATAAACACTACATCATTATTTTTTAGTTCTGTAAGTTTTAGGACTGGTGAGAAAGTTTTTGCTACTTCTTTAGGGAAAATAGCTGTTAATTTATCAAATACTTGAGGACGCATTGTCCAATAAACCCAAATATGAAAAGGGTCTTGAACCATTGCTCGTATAGTGTCTATATCATAGCTATCTGGTATAGATAGACCTTTGTCAACGAAAGTTTCTTCTGCTGGTTTAGTAATTTTTTCTTCAATTAGTTCAGCAATAGGAACTTCTGTAATTCTCTCTATATTAGAACCAAGATAAGGATTTTGTGAAGTAACCATTTTTTTGCCTTTCTATACTATAGAAGCTAAAAAATCTCTTAGTTATAGTAAAACTTCACCTTATTTGATCGCCATTGAAGTGTCAAGGCTACTTGACGCATCAACAGTTGCTTAACAGTAAAGAGAAAAGCTTATAAATAATCTAATCCCAATGGCTTATCCTAAGCACAGTTTAGTAATTTGTACCTGGAGTAGCACTTAAATTTTGGACTATTTTTACACCTACGCTAGCACCTATACGTGTAGCGCCTGCGGCTAGCATCTCTTGAGCACTAGCAAAATCTTTTACTCCGCCAGCAGCCTTTACTCCCATATCAGGCCCAACTACTCTGCGCATTAGAGAAACATCTCTTACTGTTGCACCTGCTTTAGAAAATCCAGTAGATGTTTTTACATAATCAGCATCCGCAGATTTACAAAGTAAACAAGCTTTTACCTTTTCCTCATCAGTTAAAAGAGCAGTCTCAATAATAACTTTTAATAGAGCATTATCTTGATGAACGGCTTCAGCAAGCTTTGCAATATCATCCTCAACTAAATTATAGTCCTCAGACTTTAATGCTCCTATTTGCATAACCATATCTATTTCTTTTGCACCATCAAAAATAGCTCTACGTGCTTCATAAACTTTAGCATCTGAAGCGCTTGCACCTAAAGGAAAACCTACTACAGTACAAACTTCAACGCTTGTTCCACAAAGATATTTTGCTGATTCTTTTACCCAAACAGGGTTAACACAAACTGAGGCAAAGCGATACTCACCAGCCTCGCTACATAGCTTGCGTATCTCGCTACGCGTAGTTTCAGCCTTTAACAATGTATGATCAATATACTGAGCCATATCACGAGCAGAAAGTGAATCTACTGGAGGTAGTCCAAGACGTGATGCACCAGCAGCTACAGCCACTTGCATACGATGAACACAACCCATAGTACAACAATCTGTACAAGCAGGAGAGGCAGTAGAAAAATCTCCTCCTAAACGACCTACAACTTCATCAATAACTTGTTTAATAAAAGCTTCCACCATAGTATTTTGACTCATAAACTTGCCTTATTTATTTTTAATATATTGCTTTTCAATATTTATAATTTTAGCAACTCGATTTAAGTGACGTTCTTCTGTAATAGAAGTATTTAGCCAAACTTTTACGATTTCTTTCATTTCTTCTATAGAAATCATTTTACCGCCAAGAGTTAAGACATTTGCATCATTATGCTCTCGGCTATTACGGGCTAGGGCAACATTTGTAGCCATTGCGGCTCTTACTCCTGGTAATTTATTGGCTACCATACAGGAGCCAATACCAGCACCATCTATAATAATACCTAAAGAGAAATTTTCTTGTGAGACTCCATTAGCTACCATAAAAGCATAATCAGGATAATCAACTGCTTTAGTGTCATAAGTACCAAAATCATAGTATTCAAGCCCTAGCTCTTTTAGGAGAATTTTTAGAGCTTCTTTCATTTCATAACCACCATGATCGGCAGAGATAGCAATTATACGTTTTTTTCCATGTCGTCTTCGGCGAGTAATTTCTAAACGACGGGCACTGATTAGATCTAGTGCTAAAGGTGTAATAATTGCGTTTTCGGCAAGTTGTATTTTTGTGCCTTCAGCCAATATTTTTAAGTCTTGTTCGGTGATTACCTGTTTTTCAGAGAGATCCTGCATAGTTCTATCCTTGATGATGGCTTGACAGCAAAGTGATGGATTTTTTATAGTGACCTATTTTAGGCTAATCCTTAAATTTTAACCAAGCTAGTTTACCATAAAGAAAAGGTATTGTTATGATCACTGACATTCAACCTTCAGAATTTAATAACCCTAGTTTAGAAGTTTTGATCAGTGTAGAAAGACTACAAGCCCGTATTCAGGAATTAGGAGCACAAATTACCCGTGATTTTCTAGGCAAAGACCTCTTGCTTATTTGTGTCCTAAAAGGGGCATGCATTTTTTTAGGCGACCTTGTAAGAAATATTGACCTACCACTAGCAATAGACTTTATTGCTGTTTCTAGTTATGGTGCTGCTTCAAAATCTTCTGGAGAAGTTCGTATATTAAAAGATCTAGACGCTAGTTTAAAAGGTAAGGATATAATAGTAGTAGAAGATATTGTTGATACTGGTTTAACCTTAAGCTACTTATTAGATATTTTTCACCGCCGTCAAGCTAACTCTGTCTCAGTGGTAGCCCTTTTAGATAAGCCTTCTAGGCGTATTCGTCAAGTTGACGTTGCTTATGTTGGGTTTGAAATACCTAATGCATTTGTTGTAGGCTATGGTCTAGATTACGCAGAACGTTATCGTAATCTGCCTTTTGTTGCTTTAGTAAAAGATGAAAATATATAGCTTACACTAAAATACTTATGTTTATTACTACTAATCATATATGTTAATATAGCTAACTCTGTAGTAGTATTATTAGTTGTAATTTTCTTTCTTTGCTATGCTTGAAACATAAATGATTAGGGTGGTAAAATGTTTTTGTTTTCATCATTTAGCTTAAAACTCAGTTAAAAAATTAAGCTAACCATATTTGGTGCTTTACTTAAAAACTGGCAATCTGCCTAATAATTTCCAAGTTTATTTACGATTGAGAGGGGAGCCTATAATGTTTTGTCCCTTCTGCGGCCATCAGAACCGGGACGGTAAGAAGTTTTGTCGCCAATGTGGTCGTACTTTGCCAGCGCCACGAACTAATGTTGGGACAAGTCCTCTACCTCACTATAATAGCTTTGCTGGAGACTTAAATTCTGTTGCAGATAGTATTCCAAATAGTCAAACTGATAATCAAAACCAATCAGTAGCACCTAGTTTAATTGATCAGAGCCTTTATAATAGTTTTTCCCCTTCAGTTGAAAAACTACCTAACACCTCACAACCAACAACACCTCAATGGCAACCAGCACTTGATCCTTCAAGTGGTGAAAGATACAAAGAAGACCTAGAAGATCAATTAAATGAGTTTACTCAGCAACTGCTACCTGATACAGTAGGTTTTGAAGTTCCTAAAACTATGCCTCCGCTAAAAGGAAATGGCGAAAACGGGCATTCAAAACCTAGCCTATTAGAATCAAAAGAATCAAATAGCTTTGGAGTTAAACCTCAAGTTAGTTCTTTGAGTTCTTCTGGGCTTGACTTAAAAAAAGGTTCTTCACCTACCAAACTCTCTTCTTCAAGTGGCTATGCAGTTAAACCTGCATCTGCTGCGCCTAAAGTTGAATTTGATGATTATGATGATGATTATGCTCCTACAGATGAGATGGAAGTTTTAGTAGATAAAAGCTGGGAGAAAACAGAAGATATTCCTGTTTTAACAGAAAAAACTGCGGATATGCCTGTTTTAACAGAAAAAACCCAAGATATTCCTATTTTAGAGAATAAAGATAAAACCCAAGATATTCCTATTAAGCCTTCTTTTAGCTCAACCTCTGCTGTAGCTCCAGTACCTAATATTGTAAAACCTGTCATTCCTAAACAAGAAACTCCAAAAAATACAACAGGTAAAAGCATAACTACTACAAATAACCTCTCTAACGTTCCTTCGTCAAATATTTTTTCTGTCACTAGCCCACAAACAGCAACAATCTTAGAAGATTCCCGTCGTACTGAACGAGTTATTTTAATAATCCTTAGCCTAATTGCTCTAATTGGTGTAAGTATTTTGGTGTGGGTCTTAATCTTAAGACCGCTAGGGATTATATAACAAGCATTACATTTAAGTAGATTATCTATAGTTTGATTTTACTAGTTGTCTCAGAGTAATTCGCTTGAGCTAATGTTGTTTTTGCGTTATAAATCTTTATTAGACTAAGATCTATCGAGTTAGTTTAGTTTAGTTTTAAATCATTATATTTTAAGTATTTCATAAATTAAAATTAAAACTATGAAGATCAATAAATTAGTTATTACCACACTGATTAGTTTATTATGGATAAGTATATCTGCTAGTAATATTAGTGCTCAACCTACTATTGGAAGGCCAGATCCTCCAAAACCAACAAACCCTACTCCTAACCCTAACCCTACCCCCCCACGTAAAGTTACCAAACCTAAACGTACAGTAAAAACACCAGCTTCTGTTGTTCCTCTAGGAAAGTCCTTAAGCTTTTATATTACTACAGGAACAGAAAAGCTTGATAATGGGGAATTTGAGCTAGCAGCAAAATATTTTGAAGAGGCAGAAAAAAAGCGTAAAGACCGTTTAGCAACACCAGAACTACTTGATTTACTTGATAAACAGACTCAGGTAACTAAATTACATATAGAAGCAGATGATACAGACGATGCTCAAACAGCATTAAATAACTATTTAGAAATTCTTAAAATCCGTCCTAATGACCCTAAATCAAAAGAACAGCTTCCAGAAATTTACGCTAAAATAGCTGATGAAGCATTAAATCAAAAAGATTATGATAGAGCATTAGAGAGCCTTGATTCTTTACTTGCCTTAAACCCTTCAAATAAAGAGGCTAAAGATAAACTTTTACCCGCACTTCTTGGAAAAGGAGAATCTGCACTTTCTCAAGGTAAAGATGATTTGGCACAAAGTAGCTTTAGACGAGCTTTAGATATTGATCCTCAAAACCAATTAGCTCAACAAAAACTACGAGTCCTAGACTTAAAAGCTCTTTTAGAATTTGCTGAAAATAAACTGAAGGCTGAAGCTTATGAAGATGCTTTAATTAAATTTAAAGAAGCCCTATCAATAGATCCTGATAATGAACAAGCACAACAAGGAGCTAAAATAGCTGAAGGCAATTTCCAAAAGCTTAAAGCAGAGCAACTTTATGCTAACCGAAAATATATTGAGTCAGAAAAGCTTTATCAAGCAGCACTTGTAATCCTACCAGATGATGAAAAAATTAAAACCCGTTTAGAGGAAATAGCCGTCCGCCTTAGACCGTCTACACCTGCAAGAGGAAAAAGTGTTTGGTCGGGCAAAATTGATTCTACAACAAAGATAAAGATTACAGGTAAAGAACTTAGTTATGATGGTAGTGGTAATGGATCGCTTAATGAAGCTTTACCTGTAATTGGCTATTTAGTTAAAAAAGTTAAACCGGTTTCTGGAAGTGTTCCTGTTAAAATAGCTGAGCAACCTTCTGTTGCTAATAAATACACAACAACTATATCTGTTGAAACTAAAAAGCCTAAAAATGTATCTTTTGAGATTGAATGGGAACTTAAACGTCAAGGTAAAGTTAGTTGGCGAGGACAAGTTACAGGAAAAAGTATTATAAGAGTCCAAGGCCCATTTGTTGATATTGAACAAGTTAGCGGTATGATAGCAAAAGATGTTAGTTATGAGGCTGAACCCCTCCCTGCTCAAGATGCAACTATTAAAGTAAATAAATTAAATGGTTCTGCTGAAATACGCTTAGTAGAATCACCTTCGTCAAGCAACTCTTATGTTGCAGTTTTGGAAATAGAAACCTCTAGTAGTGAGCCTGAACCCCTTGCATTCCTGCTAGAATGGATATTGAAATAGCATTAGATTTATATACATTTTTAGTGAACCGAGCTTACTTGCTCGGTTTTTACTTTCCTTAAAAATAAATTACATTATTTTTTATCATACTTTGTAGAAAAACTAACCTAAGGAGAAAGCTAAATGAGTGATAAGTTTCAGCCATTTACCGTTGGGGATTGGTATAATCGACAGTCTCAGCCACGAACTAGCAACCCTAAACAAGAAGATGATGTTAAATTTGAAAAAACCTATCCTGCTTTCCAGCGCTATCTTACTACAGAAAACTTTGGAGAGTTATTTGAGAAGTGTTATAAAAGCTGTACAGAGCTAGATCGTATTGTAAGAACGGGATCAAATGAAATGGCAACCCAAGCTCAAAATGCAATTAATGCATATGGTTTATCAATACAGCTTGCTAAGGAACTTCTAGAGCTAAAAGCCAAGTTTAGGGGCTGGTAGGCTTATATTTTCTAGCTTAGCGCGGAAAATTTCTTAATTACTTGAGCAACTTTTAATTTTGACTCCCGATAATACCTGTGATCAAACACTTGTCGTTTGAATAACATACATGCATAGGAAGGAAATATAAAAATGAGTATTCAAGGATTAAATAATAGTAATTTTAATTTAGGCAACATTGGTTCTCTTACTAATAGGACTTCTGCGTCTACTAGCGGCGGTTCATTTGATTTAGGAAATGGTTCAGGTGGAGTTAGTTCAAGCTTTACCGGTAGCAACAGCGTTGGCGAAGGTAATTTAGGCTTAGGTGATGTCAACACCAAGGATGCCAATGTAGAAAATGCATTAAACTCTGTTGCAGGTGAAAACGCAATTCAACAACAATTTAAAAATCAATTATCCTTAATTAATTTACAAGAAAGAATTCAATCACAATCTCGTACTACAGAGATTCTAACTAATATACTTAAGTCGCGTCATGATACTGCACTAGATGCTGCTCGTAACCTTAAGTAAGGAGACTATAGATGCCAAAACTAGATGTGGAAGTATCACAAGAAGAATTAACCTTTTTAATGGAAGCAGCTACTATTTACCGCGATGCGGGAAAATATGAGCAAGCTCGTGATGTAGTTCGTGGCTTGATAGCGCTAAGGCCAGATTCTGATATTCCACTAGTTACTTACGGCACTATACTATTTGCAGAAAATAATTTTGAAGAAGCAATTAGCTATTATCAAAAAGCTGTAGAAAAACAACCCCATAGCGCTTATGCCCATGTTCACTTAGGTGAAGCTTTTTTTATGAAAAAAGAATTCTCTATGGCACGTGAAAATCTCTCCCGTGCCATAGAACTTAGCCCAGAAAGTCCATACGCACAACTAGCACAATCAATTTTGGAAGTCATTGAATAGGATGCTTTTATAAAAACGCAGAAATATTTTTCTGTGAGGTAAAATTATGAAAATAGATAGATTTAGTAATATAGATTTTAATTCTTTTAATGATGTTAAAAATGTAAAAAATCAAGATATTAATCGCAATAGTTTTGATTCTCAATTAGATAATATAAATACTCCTAGTACTAATACAAGTTCATCTCCTTTACAAAATCAGTTAACCAATATTGCACAAGGAACTGATTTTAATAACTCTATCTCTTCTCGCGTTGCAGTAGATAAAGCAGCTAGAGCATTTGTTAATAACTTAATTAGTCCTGAGTTAAAAGATAAGATTAATATCAGCAATCTGATGTCTGTGATGTCAGACTTTGCTCAAAACGATCCTATTATGAGCCAAAAACTGCAAAGGTTGTTAGTTCGTCTCGCATAATATTCCAAGTAAGTATTCTTAATTTATAAGGAGAAAAAACATAAATTATGTTTTTTCTCCTTGTTATTTTGCCCTTAGTTATTTTGTTTAATTCTAACTATTTTTGACTTTCTTGTCGCTTTATCTCTTCCACAAAAAATTTTATAGTTTCTTCTCCTAAATCAGTTGTATACCAATAAATATTATAAACTAGTGGATAGCTTGGGTTTAGTCTACCATTTATTATAGGCTGAAGACTTTCACCTTCTTCATTTGGCTTTATTTTGACTAGCTTCATTTTCATAGGTAATGTTTTTTTAACTTCCCCATAACCAATAGAAACTATAGAGGTTTGACTAGCCTTAGAAAGCATCTCTTGCTGGCTGTTAAATTTAATCTTAGCTTGGTTATTTTTCATTACTTTTTCTTGAAAAAACTTATCAATAAACTTGTTTTCCTCAAACTTATAAGTATTAATAAAATCATCTTCGCAACCTACAATTTTTCCACGTAACACTTCTCCTGAATAAATTTTTCTTAGACTATCTATACTAAGTTCATTTAGTGAGCTATTTTCATCAATATATATCCCTAAAGGAAAAGTTTGACTATATATTTCTTTAACTGGCTTCCCTGTTATAGCTTCTAATTGTTTCTTTTCATCTGATGATAGAGGCTCGGTCATTTGAATAATATGAACTTGGCCTTGTGCAAATTCAGCTAAAGCAACCCTTTCATCTCTTGGTTGTACTAAAAAGCTCTTACCAATATGCTTACGCATAAATATATCTGCTACTTTTTCTAAAAGCTCTAGATTTAACTTGACTCCAGAAATAATTATTTTATCTAAATTAGGGTTTTTATTTGTTTGGTTTGTGGTTTGTTTAGTAACATTATGCAAATGCATTGCCCATAGCAGACCGCTTTGAGCAACTAAAGCAACAGAGAGTATAACTATTATAGTTGTATAAACAGTCTCTCTTTTCTTATATGGCCTGGGGTCTAAAGCTAGCGTAGTAGTTCTAGAAGAAGACCGACTTGTGCCTAAAGCAGTATTATTGATAGCAGTGTTATTGATAAATGAACTTTCTTTAGACATATTGGAAACTCCTGTGCTACCTAAAGAAGGAGGCTTTTTTTCTTTAGGTAAATTATCTGGAGAAGCAGAAATATCTATTTTTATATTAGTAATAAATGATGTATCTGTAGGTTCGTCTACTTCACTATTTTCCAATAAATTATCTTCTGTTTTGTTTTTTTCTGTTTTACTCATGGCTTTAAGAAAAGACTAGAGATTTAACATAGGTTAATACTCTTATAAATACAATCAATATATCATAAGCAGGAGAGTTTATCCTTATAAGAGTTGCTGTCTGCTAAAAAAAACTGTTAGGATTGCGATTTTTAGGAAAAGCTAACTCTATAAAAAAACTTGCATCATATATAATAAGTCTAGAATTTTGTTTATTTTGCAATAAAGAATATGAAATATTTAGCTACATTTCTTTTTTTAGTTTTAACACTTACTCTTACAGCTTGTCCATTTAAAAAGAAAAAAGAAACTCCTCCTTGGACAATATATCAAAAAAATACAGAAACTGTACTAGACTCCTTAAGTACATTACGATCTTTAGAAATAGAAGAAATAGATATAAAAATTTATAAAGAAAACTTAAAAAATACAGAAGCTATAGTTAATGAATTCTTAAACTCTAATCAAACCACTCCACTTAGACCATCTTACTTAGAAATACAACAAACGATAGAAGATTTTCGCCTAGCTTCAGAACTTTTAGAAAAAAAACGTGCTAGGGTTGGAGATAATTTCTTTGCTAACAAGCTTTTTGCTACAAATGATAGAGAACTATTTTCTAAAGTTAAAGAACGTTATAAACTAGGCCCAGAATTACAAATAGCCTCTCATAGCTACTACTATATAGACCCCATCCTACACGAAGCTCTACGCTCTGCTAATAACCATATTGAACGAGCAAGAAAAAAGGTAAAAGATGAAGTAATTCTAGAAGCTAGAGCCGCTAGAGCCGCTAAAAATGGAACAAAACCTGATAGTGATCCTCAATTAGATAATAGTACTCCAGAACCTACTCCTAGCCCAAGTTCTACTCCTAATCAAACTAAACCTAAAAATCCGCTAGAAAAAAAACCTAATCAAACTAGTAGTACCCCCTAAATTACTATAAATTACTATAGGAGATTAAAGGGTTTTAAATATATAATTATCCTTATAAAACTACTATACAATAATCGGTTTTAGCGATAAGCTATAGAGGATTTTTAAAATTGTAAGCTTAAATAACTTAAATAATTTATTATCAAACTAAATAATCTATAGTGAGTAGAAAAAGCATGCAAAAAAACCTACCTGCCCAACATCTTCTAGTAGACTTTTTTGGAGTAACAAAAGATAAACTCAATGATCAAAACTTTTTCCTACAACTATTCAAAGATACAACCAATTTAGAACTTAATCTCTTATCAGAACCTATTCTAAAAAACCTACCCTCAGGAATCTATACAGGAATATTACTCTTTGATATAGGTCATCTTTGCTTTCGTTCTCACCCTGAAAGTAATCATTTAGCAATGGATATATTTTTAGAAGATAATACAGACCCTGAAAAAATTTTTGCTCTTTGGGCGAAAAACTTTTCTCCAGAAACAATCAGAAAAACCACTATTACTCGTGGGTTGTATGATTCATAACCACAATTAGTAGATTTGATTATTAAGAAATTTTTTGATCGAAAAATTTTACTCTATCCGCAAAAAATAAGCTTATAACTAACTACAAGTTACCTTCAAAAACCACAATATATTGGATTTTGCTGTTGACAACACCAAATCCTTAGGGCTAGCATTGCCACATCAAACCAACTTATGAACAAATTTTTATCTCTAACTCTACGTACATAGTTTTTCTAGTTTTGTGAGCTAATTATATTCCTATCAAAATATTAGCTTATTAATTTATAAAATACGTAAGGACTATTGCTAGTTCTTAGGGATTTTTTTGTTCAATTTGAATAAAAATAAATGGAGAACAAAAATCATGAGCGCGAGTGCTAGCAAATTACGAGATCTAAAAGCATTAAGTGCTAATACTCAAAAAGTAGTTGCTAAGCGATATGCTTTAAAAGATCGTGAGGGTAATGCATTAGAGGATTGGGAAGCAATCTGTAAAAGAGTGGTAGGCGCAATTGCTAAAGCAGAAAAAGATCCTAGTGAAAGACAGCGTTTTTATAGCTCTGCCTACCAACTAATGATAGAGCGTAGGTTTATTCCTAATACACCTTGCTTAGTCAATGCAGGTAAATCTGATGGGCAATTAGCGGCCTGTTTTGTTATCGATGTACCAGATTCTATAGCTGGAATTCTTGAATCTACTAAAGCAGCAGGAATTATCCATAAAACAGGAGGAGGAACCGGGTTTACTTTTGAAAAACTACGTCCTTCTGGTGCTGTAGTAGCATCAACACACGGTGTAGCCTCTGGGCCAGTTTCATTTATGAATATTTTTAACACCATGACTGAAACTGTAAAACAAGGTGGTGTACGTCGTGGTGCTAATATGGGCATTTTGCGAGTAACTCATCCTGACGTTTTACGCTTTATTCATGCTAAAAATGACCAAGCCTCGCTAACTAATTTTAATATCTCTGTCACTGTTACAGACGCTTTTCTAGAAGCAGTAGACCGCAACGAATGGTTCCAAACAGACTTTAACGATAAAGCATGGGAAAAACCAATCTATGACCCTGTTACAGGCAAAGATTATGAGTATGAAGGACAAAAACCCCCACGCCCAGGAATGATTTATGCTCCTGATATTTGGCGACGTATTGTTGAATCTGCTTGGAAATATGCTGAACCTGGAATTATTTTTATTGATGAAGTAAATAGACATAATCACTTAATGAATTCTATGGGTGCAATTTTTAGCTGTAATCCTTGTGGGGAGCAATTTCTTCACTTTTATAATTCATGTAATCTTGGTTCAGTAGATGTTGCTAAGTTCTGTGATGCAGGTGTGATTGATTGGGATGGAATGCGAGATGCTATTCATACTAGTGTACGTTTCTTAGATAATGTAGTTGATGTTTGTACTTGGCCGCTTCCTCAAATTGATGATGTGGTACATCGTACTCGCCCTGTTGGGCTGGGAATTATGGGGTATGCAGACCTTTTATTAAAACAAGGTATTCGTTATGGCTCGCAAGAAAGCCTTGAAATGGCTGATAAATTAATGAAATTTGTTCGCCACGAATCCTGGGAAGCTAGTTTTAACTTAGGGCTAGAAAAAGGAGTTTTCCCAGAATTTGAACCAAACAAAGCACTTTATGAAAACTTCCTTTATAATGAAATTGGAATAGATTCTAGCCGTCCACTAACACCACGTAATTATGAAACTACAACTATTGCTCCTACAGGAACAATAAGTTTAATAGCTGAAACTTCATCAGGTATTGAACCCAATTTCTCTTGGGCATATTTACGTCAAGATACTTTAGGAAAACGCTTTTACGTTCATCCTCTAGCAGCAGAAGCACTAGGAATTAAATATGATCCTACAGATGAGGCTTCTATTGAAATGGCCGCTCAACAAGTAGTAGAGCGTCAAGCTGAACTACCTAGCTATTTTATTAACGCTTATGAAATTGGGGGAGAAGAGCATATTAGAGTTTTAGCAGCTTTTCAAAAGAATGTTGATAACTCTATTTCTAAGACCTGTAATGGCGCATCAACAGACACTGTTGCTGATGTAGATAGACTCTATCGCCTAGCTCGAAGCTTAAAAGTCAAATGTGTTTCCTATTACCGTGATGGAAGCCGCGATGGTCAAGTATTAACAGCTATTACTTCTTCAGATTCTAGTAAAAAAACTGATAATGAAGACGCAAATACTATATCAAAACCAGGTCTAACTAAGGAGGTAAAGAAAGCGGAAGAACTGGCTAAAAATACTTCTACTACAGCAAATACAAGAGTTCATTTAGAAAGACCTAAAGAGTTAATTGGCTATACTTGGAGAATTCCTTTTGATGGCTTAAATCTATATGTAACAGTTAATCATGATTTTAACCGAGTATTAGAAATTTTTGCCTCTGGCCCAGTTAGTCCTTCTGTTGGCCTACTTGCGTCTAAAATGTTACGAGGAGGGTTTGAGTCAGAAGAAGTAGCTCGTAGCTTAAATAAAGTCAATGGAACTCATTCAGTTTGGTTTAATCAAAGGCTTTGCACTTCTCCAGAGCAAGCAATTGCTGAATGTATTTTGATTACTAAACGTCGTTTAGAAGGCCGTTCTGATACTTCTCGTAAAAGGGAAGTCTCATCAATTATTGGAGTTTGTCCAGAATGCTCTGGTCAGTTAGAACACGCTTCTAATTGCGATACTTGTAGAGATTGTGGCTACTCTAAATGTAAATAGAGTATTCTTAATAATTGTCCCCTTAATAAACTGGGATGTATGATAAATACATCCCAGTATTTTTTATAAACAAAAACTTTTTAAATTATGAAAAAACTAGCGCTATTATTTAAATTATTTTTAGTAATCTCTCTTTTTACAATTACTATAACTGCTCAAAATAATAAAGATAAACCTACTAGTAACATCACAGGACATTATATTTTTAAAAAATCAAATGTGGCAAACCAATTAGATATCAAACATCTAAATAGCAATAAAATTAAATTCCATTTAACAGCAATTCTAATAACAGGCTCAGATTCGCCTCATAATGGTGAAATTGAAGCAGAAATTGAGCTTAAAGATAATGTTGCTGTTTATAAAGAAGGTAGCTGTAAAATCACTCTCAAATTTAGCAATAACAAAGTCCAAATAGCTGAAGAAAATGTAGATGATTGTGGTTTTGGTGCTTATGTTACAGCAGAAGGAATTTATACTAAAAAAAGTAATAAGCCTATATTTAGCAAATAATTATAAAACTTTCAGTAAGGTTTGTGAAAAGAATTTATGAAACTATGCTACCTAGTTATTATATGCTTTCTAAAGAAACAGCCCTCGAAATAATAGAAAATCTAAATATACCAACTAAGAATATTACTGAGTAGTATTTTCTTAGTTTTTAGTAGAAATTATTGCATCAATAATTCTTTCTGCTGCTCGTCCATCCCAGAACTCTAGCTTTTTAGCCTCTCCAATGGGTTGATTTAATATGGAAAAAGCTTCTTGTTCTATTTTTTTGCGTTTTGTGCCTAACAATCTATTTGTCCCTTGTTTAATTGTAATTGGGCGCTCAGTATTTTCTCTTAAAGTTAAACATGGAATGCCTAAGACTGTAGTTTCCTCTTGAACTCCGCCAGAATCGGTCAAAACCATTCGACTATTGCTATAAAGCTGTAAAAAGTCTAAGTAACCTAAAGGCTCTATTAATTTAATGTTATAGTTAGCCATTTTTCTATCTAGCTTAAATTGCTTAATTCTTTCTCTGGTACGTGGATGTATAGGAAAAATTAAAGGTAATTTCCCTGATATTGTTCCTAGGGCTTCTAAAATACCTTGAAAGACTTTTTTATCATCCACATTAGAAGGTCTATGCAGAGTAACAACACCATAATTAAAAGGGATAATATTTAGTGTATTTAATATTTTTGAAGTTCTAGCTTTAGGCAAATACTTATATAAAGTATCTATCATTACATTACCGACAAATTTAATTTTTTCTGGTGAAACCCCTTCCCTTAAAAGGTTTGTATCACCATCACGGCTAGGGGTTAAGAGTAAATCAACTAAAACATCTGTAACTAGGCGGTTAATTTCTTCTGGCATACTATGGTCAAAACTACGTAGTCCTGCTTCTACATGAGCGACTTTAATTGCTAGTTTGCTACAAACTAAAGTACAAGCCATTGTAGAGTTTACATCCCCAACTACTATTACCCAATCTGGACGCTGTTCTAGTACAACACTTTCAAAAGCTAACATTATTTTAGCGGTTTGTTCTGCATGAGAACCTGAGCCAACAGCTAAGTTAATATCTGGTTTAGGAATTTCCAAATCTGCAAAAAAAGCATCTGACATTAATTCATCGTAATGCTGGCCTGTATGCACAAGTATTGCATTAAGTTTGTCTGAGCGTTTCTTAATTTCGCTCATTATAGGAGCTATTTTCATAAAATTAGGTCGTGCTCCAACAATACACATAATTTTTAATTTATTTTCAGCCATAGATTTTAATTTCTCCTAACAGCCTCTTTTAAGAACGGCCATCCAAATTCTAAAGCTAAAGCAATAAGCACACCTAGAGCTAAAGCAGTACTAGCAGCCATAGCTAAAAACTTATAAACATTAGGACTTGGCACTTGTTTAGCTGGTTCTATTTCTTGAGCAAATGCAGTCTTAAAAGTTTTTAATGGGGATTGGTTATTTATTTGTGTTTCTGAAAGCTCTGTTTCTAAAAGTTCTGTCTCTAAGCGTTTTTCATAAAGTTCTGTTGGTGAAAGATTTGTGCTAGTTGCGCTAGTCTTTAATTCTTCTATTTTCTTTTTTAACTCTTTTTCTCTATTTTCATAAGCTGTGTAGGCTTTATCAAAAATTTGGTTGCTTTCAAAAATTACTTGTTCAGCAGTTGCTTTTGTTAATTCTTCAGCTAGTTCTGGACTAGCTCCACGCCCTGTTAAACGAACTAAATAAACATATCTTGCTCGACCTTTACCAGCCTCTAGTTTTTCGGCTGTAATAGCACGAGATAAAACATCTATATTTCTTTTTTTACTTAACTTCTCATTTACCCTAAGCAAAAACGGGGATTTTGTTACTAGCTCTGCAATTATGTTTGGATCACCTACAGGTAAATCCCAAACTTTACCTATTTTGATATGTGCTGTTGCTATATAGCTAGGTTTTTCTCTAAGACTTAGTACTAAAGTGATTGTTACTGAAATTAATGGTAAGATGATAATTAACCATTTATATTTCCAAATAGCGCGAATGTATGGAGCAAGATCTATTAAGGAAAGGTCTTGATTATTAGACTGCATTAGATTTAACTGCCTTAAATAGTTTAGTCACAAAGCTTAACGAGTAGGGTTTATTTTGGCAAGCTATTAAAGAAAATAGGAATTTACATGGCATCTTTCCAATAATTTTCCATTAGTTCAGTTGACCATTTTGGTTGAGTAATATTTTTATTGGGCAGGAACTCTTTTATAACAGGCTTAATATCTAGTACTGGTGTATTATCTACTGCATCAAGCCCTAAGACAAAAAGACTGTTGTTTTTTCGCTCAATAAGTTCAACAATAGATAAACCCAGTTGATTAGGTCGGTTTTTACCTCGTTGAGCAAGTATTCCTACTTTCGGCCAATTGGGATTATTTCTTGGGTGTCGTGCTCCTACTACAATTTTTTCTTTATTTATAAGATGAAAATAAAAAACCACTTCTAAATGAGAAAAGCCCTCTATTCCATCAAGTCCATCTTTGCCCACAATTGATTCGTCAATTATAAGCTCAGAAATAATCCCGCCCCAATAGTCATCTTCTACTATTTGGCGGGAGTTTTTTATATATCCAATAGGAACTAACTCTATCATTATAAACTTCTTAAGGTGGTTAATATTTTTCCCCGCCAGTTGCAGCTTCATCAACTAACCAAATTAGCTTACCATCAGTAGGTTGAACAAGTTGTGAGGGGTAAAGTTCAGGATTTTTTTCTCCAACCAACACTTCTTTTAATGGCTGGAGTTTATTTGCTCCTGCGGCCATAAAAACAATGTTGCGAGCATTGTTAATGGCTGGTGCAGTAAAAGTCATTCGGTTGGTATTAAATTTTTCTACCCAATTTACTACTACTATTCGCTCTTTTTCTGCTAAAGCTTTTGTGCCTGGAAAAAGCGATGCTGTATGCCCATCATCACCCATTCCTAAAAGTATTAGGTCAAATTTAGGCTGTTCACCATCAGCAAAACCTAAAACTTGTTTTAGTATATTTTCATAATCTTTTGCTGCTAATTCTATATCTTCTGATTCAGCTTTCATTCTATGAACATTTTCTGCTGGAATAGGAACTTTACTAATCATTGCTTGATTAGCCATTCGGTAATTGCTTTGATCATTATCTGGTGAAACAGAGCGTTCATCACCCCAAAAAAGTTGTACTTTATTCCAATCAACTCTGTCTCTATAAGCATCACTAGCTAGCAGCAAGTACATTCCCTTAGGAGTAGAGCCGCCAGAAAGTGCTATAGTAAATTGCCCTCTTGCAGCAATGGATTGAGTAGCTAAGGCAACAAACATATCTGCTGATTTGGTAAAAATTTCCTCTTGGCTATGGCAAACAATAACTTCTCTTGTCATAAATGCTTCCTCCTAACCTAAATTTAGATGGATTAACTTACATTTTCTCTATAATTTGTGCAGTGCATTCTAAAGCATTCTCATAAATAACATCATGTCCTAAAATTTCTAGCTCGCTTAAAATTAGTTCTGATTCTGTAGGCATTTCATAACGAGCAACGTCTTTAAGCCAACAAATAGTTGGAGTCTCAAGCTTAGTCTCAATAGCGTTATAAGCATAATTACGCATTATAACTATACGTGCTTCTTGCCAGCCTGTATTATCAGCCATAGTAAGAGTAAGCTTTAGGTCTTGATTTTCAAGTTTAGTTGATGGAGTCATTTCTACAGTAATTTCATGTTCTCCGCGTAAAAATTTTAAGATTGTTGCCCCAGTTCTAGACCTTAAAATATCTTCAGTAAGCCCCCAATTAAGACGGCTCATAAACCAACCGACTAAAAGCATTGCTTGAGGTGCTGGCAGGTCTTGATCAGTTGTAGAAGAAGGAAATTCTATAGTTACTTTGCTTAAGTCTTTAAGATAGGCAAGTAGATCTGGGACATCAAATAGTCCTGCTATATGTGAGCGTAACTGAGTTAAACGTGACCAATTAATATCACTAAAAGCAACTTCCTTAAAGCGTTGTCTAGCTAAAGTAGCAAGGACAGAAAGAAATGCAGTAGGGCGAGTGGAATAACTAGAATCTAGAATTACTCTATTAGCACAACCTAATAAGCCACTAAAGGGTTGTGTATCAACTGGAACTCCTCGCCACCAAAGATTTACTGGTAAATCTGAAACCAGTAGCGGCATTACACTAGCAGAAAGCCTTTTAACAGCACTTCCTTCCGCTTTAACCATAATTTGTTCTGAACAAATTTGTTTACCTTGGCTTATAGTAAAACTACATATAGCAGAAACTCCTGCTTCTAGCTTGTCCTCTAAAGAATTAGCCTTAGAAGACATTACTATTACACGGCATGGATGATGTTTAGTAACATCAATAATAGTTTCAGTTAAAGTGTTTATTTCATCTTCTTGGTCTTCATAAATAAGAAGATTACTTACACAAGCGCGAGTACTAGTTACTTTGTTTTCTTCCGCAGCATCCTCTTTTTGTTTCCAAAGCTCTCTAAGGTCTTTTTCGATAGTACGTAAATCAAAAGGCTTCATTATTTGGTCAATTATTTCTGTATTTGCTGCATCGCTTGTTATCATAAAAACTCCTTAACAATATCAACCTTTAAGTTTTTAGCCATTTAGGTAACTAGAAGAACTTAAGGGACTATTAGCTATGGTTTACGCCAACGGCGATGAGGAGCACCATGAGCAATAAATTCATCTGCTTCAATTGGCCCCCAGCTACCAGCCTCATAATTTGGGAAATTAGCTTTTTGTTCACTCCAAATATCAAGTACTGGGCCAAGCAATTCCCAGCCCTTTTCTACCATATCACGACGAGCAAAAAGTGTAGGATCACCTAACATACAATCTAATAAAAGACGTTCATATGCTTCAGGAGAATGTCGGCCAAATTGTTGACCGTATTGGAAATCCATGTTTACTTCACGAATATGGACGGCTTGACCAGGCATTTTAGCGCCAAATTTTAGAGTAATACCTTCATCTGGTTGGATGCGAATAACTAGCGAGTTTGGTTCAATACGATCAGCCTTAGTTTGCTTAAATAAAAGATGTGGAACACGCTTAAATTGGATTGCTACTTCTGAAACACGCTTAGGCATACGTTTACCAGAACGAATAAAAAAAGGCACTCCAGCCCAACGCCAGTTATTAACCATTAATCGCACCATTGCATAAGTTGGAGCATCAGATTCTTCATTATAATGACGGCCACCTTTACTTTTAGCATTAAAAGCTTTGATTTCTTCTCTAAATCCTAAAACAGGTTTACCATTAGAAGCTCCTGCTCCATATTGTCCACGAACAGCAAAACGTGGGACTTCCTGGTGAGTAAAAGGATAAACAGCCATCATCACTTTTTGTTTTTCATCACGAATAGCATTAGCATCTAGTGAAACAGGCGGCTCCATTGCTACTAAAGAAAAAACCTGCATTAAGTGATTTTGAATCATATCTCTTAAAGCACCTGAGGCTTCATAATAACCTACACGATCACCTGCACCTACTGATTCAGCGGCGGTAATTTGTACATGGTCAATAAAATTTCGGTTCCAAATAGGTTCAAAAATACCATTAGCAAAACGGAAAACTAAAATATTTTGTACAGTTTCTTTACCTAAATAATGATCAATACGATAAACTTGGTCTTCTTCAAATATTTGACCAACATCACCATTTAGTTTAAGTGCTGAAGGTAGGTCATAGCCAAAAGGTTTTTCAATAATAATACGTACCCAACTATCAGGAGTACTTGCGCGGTTCATTCCTGCCGCACCTAATTGTTTTACAATGGGTGTATAAAGTTCTGGAGGAGTAGAAAGATAAAATACTCTATTGCAAGCTGTGCCTTGCTCGCGGTCTAAATTATTAAGTAATTCTTTTAGTTCTTGATAAGCTTTAGGATCATTTGGGTCGCCTGAGACATAAAAAAGTTTTTGGGAAAAACTTTCCCAAACAGCAGTATCACCTATACCGCCTTCGGCAAACTCTTTAGTAGTCTCAGTCATAAGTGTGCGAAAAGTTTGATGATCCATTTTAGTTCGGGTAAAGCCTACCATAGCAAACCCGTTAGAAAGTAAATGTTGTTGATATAGACTATAGAGGGCTGGGGTTAATTTGCGTTTATTTAAGTCTCCAGAAGCGCCAAAGATTACTATAGCACAGGGAGGAGCTTTGCGTTCCATGCGCATTTCTTCTCGTAAAGGATTTTCCATTTCAGATGTCATAAGAAATTTGGCACAAAAATCCCAAAAAGCTTTTGGGAAAAAGCGCTCTCCTTATATTAAAATTTTAAAGGAAATAAGCCTTTTTAAGACATGCTTAGGTCTATTTTCTTAAATCACTTCTGATGAGAAATTAGCGGTAATAATAAGCAAATTTATAAAGCCAAATTTTTTAACTATTCAGCTTTTTTCCTCCACTCGGTGTGCATAAAGCCAGCTTCAGGTTTATCAACACGTTCATAAGTATGAGCACCAAAGAAGTCACGTTGAGCTTGAGTTAAGTTTTGTGGTAGGTTTGCAGAGCGATAGCTATCATAATAGGCTAAACTAGAAGCCATAGCCAAGCAAGGAACACCTAGGTTCATTGCCGTAGTAACAGCCTTACGCCAACCTGCTTGAGTACTGCTAACTGCATCGCGGAAATCTGGGTCTAGGAGTAAGTTTGGTAAGTCTGCACGACGATGATAAGCTTGTTTAATCTTATCTAAGAATTGGGCGCGAATAATACAACCACCTTTCCAAATACGGCTGATTTCACCCATATTAAGATCCCAATGGTTATTATCTGAAGCAGTTTTAATTAATGCCATACCTTGGGCATAAGAACAAATTTTTGAGGCATAAAGGGCATCGTGAATAGCAGCAACAAATTCGGCCTTATCTCCAGAATAAGAAGCATCTTTTGGCCCAGAAAGAGCACCAGCAGCTTCAATACGTTGGGTTTTAAGCCCAGACATCATACGAGCAGCTAAAGCGGATTCAATAGTAGGAATAGCTACACCAAGGTCAAGAGCTACTTTAGAAGTCCAAAGACCTGTACCCTTTTGGCCTGCTTTATCCATAATTAAATCTACTAGCGGCTTACCTGTTTCTTCATCAACATACTTAAAGATTTCGCCAGTAATTTCAATTAAAAAAGAGCTAAGAACGCCTTTATTCCATTCTGTAAAAACATCACTAATTTCACTGGCAGACATTCCTAAACAACGGCGCATCATATCATAAGCTTCAGCAATTAATTGCATATCGCCGTATTCAATACCGTTATGAACCATTTTTACAAAATGTCCAGAACCCTCTGGGCCAATGTAGGTAACACATGAACCATCATCAACTTTAGCAGCAATAGCTTCCCAGATTGGTTGTAGACTTGCATAAGCTTCTTTATCACCACCTGGCATTAGGGATGGCCCCCAAAGTGCTCCCTCTTCACCACCAGAGACACCAGAACCAATAAAGTGAAGTCCTTCTGCATTTAGGTCACGGGTACGTCTTTCTGTGTCTTGATACCAGGAGTTACCGCCGTCAATGAGGATATCTCCCTTTTCTAAATAGGGTTTAAGCTGTGATACGGTCCAATCCACTGCTTCACCTGCTTTTACTAGCATAACAATCTTACGGGGTCTTTCAATAGACTTAACAAACTCTTCTACTGATGTACACCCAATAAAATTCTTGCCTTTGGCTCTAGTTTCTAGTAGGGTGTTTACTTTCTTAGGATCACGATTCCAAACAGCAATAGGAAATCCATTGCGTTCAATGTTAAGTGCTAAGTTTTCACCCATTACTGCTAAGCCAATAAGACCAATTTTAGCTTCTGCCATAAACTATCCTCCTAAAGATTTTTATGTGTGATTTCTTAAAAAATTGATATAAATCGCTGCTAAGGCCGCAATCGTATCTAAACTAGATAACTATTACAAGCTCTTTATGCACACATTTTGGGGATTTTTCCGTAATAGCTTTTTTTGGTTAAAACCCTTGTTACAGGCTTAAGTATTCTTATAGAGGCTCATTGCTATTTTTTAGATGAACGAGCAGAAAAATTAGCAAAATTTTCTGCCACATTCTTACGCCTGTTTATTTCTCTTGCTAAAACAAATAATAAATCTGATAAACGGTTAAGATATGTAATAGTTAAAGGATTAATTTCTTCACTTTCACCTAAGGCAACTACGCGACGTTCTGCCCTACGTGATACTGTTCGAGCAAGATGCATTAATGCTCCTGCCTCAGAACCTCCTGGTAAAATAAACTCTTTTAACGGTGCAAGGTGTTCTAAATAAAGATCTGCCCAAGTCTCTAGCTGATCAATACTTAATTGCTGAACCCTTGGGACATTTATTGATATAGGACTTGCAAGATCTGCACCAAGAATAAATAAATCATTTTGAATTACTGCTAAAACCCCATCAAGTTCTTCATCCAAAAGCTTAACCCTTAAGAGTCCTAGCAGTGAATTTAACTCATCAACATCTCCATAAGCATCAACTCTTAAACTAGCTTTACTAACACGGCTACCATCAACTAATCCTGTTGTTCCATTATCTCCAGTACGAGTATATACTCTAGTGATACGCATAAATCTTAAATCCTTAAGCTTGAATATAGATTCTAATATGAGTTAGGGAGTCTTCATTAGCAGCAAGTACAGTTACAGTTTCATCTTTTGTAGGGTGAAAGCTTAATGAACCTCGTTCAGCTAATTCATTTGAAGCAAAAACTTGCCATCCTCTTTCAGAAAACTTCTCCTTATAAAAAGTTAATACATCCTCCCAAGAATCATTACTAATCATTTCTAGTATTTGTATCCCCTTAGGAGCTTTTTCTGTAGGTATTGGTCTTGAATTAGGATATGCAGGTATATCTAGCTGCTGAGATTTACTAAGAGTATTGTCTTTAGCTAAATTAGAATTTTTAGATTGTTTTACCATTATGTTATTAAACTTTTTAGATTTTATGTTGGACGTTAAAACTAGATCAAAACTTATAAAAAAATCTATTTAAAGTCAACCTAAGCATAATTTCTTAAAAATAAAAATAGCCCTTTTTACAATAGTTTTCACTGTTTATATAAATAACATTGTTAATAGTAATAATTTTTAGGGGAAAAATCTTGACAATAAGAAATTTACTAAATAATATGGCTGGAATTAATAAAAATTTAATAAAATACAAAAAAGCCCTACTGTTACTTCACACCTCCTTAATTTTTATGTCTGATAGGTCTGTAATAAAACATTAAAACAATAAAGGAAGGGTTATGCAGAAGACTACTAATATAACAGAAACATTCACTATAATATGTGCTTGGTGTAACCAAATACTAAATGATAAACCTGTAACTAATAGCTCTAAACAATCTCATACAATTTGTCAAAAATGTTTAGAAAAGTTACGGCAAGAAATCAAAACTGTAAGCCAAAAATCTACTAATATACCTTTCTCCATTATTAACTAATTACTCCTATAAATTTAATTAGTTAATTCTACTAAACTTAAATTATCGTTTTTGTATAGCTCTTTTTAAGAAAAGCTATACTGGTAGTTTTTTTGTCCAAGTAAGAATCCAAAAACTAATTATAAAAATACAAACTCAAATAAAAAGCCTTATATTCCTGTTTTGTATTTTCATAATAAAATTTTACTTCTATACTTTTTCCACACCAAAACTTTTGGAGAAAGTTATATGCTCAAAAATACTCAAGCCATTCAAACAGGCTATAAGTCTGTACGTAGCCAAACAATGAGAATTGTAGCTCCACTAGAAATAGAGGACTATGTTATTCAAACTGCGCCATTTATGAGTCCTCCGCGTTGGCATATTGGGCATACTTCTTGGTTTTTTGAAATGCTCTTAAAAGAGTACTCTCCTAAATATAAAATTTACTCTGAAGATTTTCTTTTTTATTTTAATTCCTATTATGACAAGTTTGGTGTACGTATTGAACGAGCTAAAAGAGGTACTAAATCTCGCCCTACGGTAAGCGAGACAGTAAAATACCGTGATTTTATAGATGAAGCTATGTTGGAATTTTTAAGCAATCTAGCAAATCATCCTAAGTGTAATGAAATACTAGAACTTGTCCAACTAGGTTTAGAACATGAAATGCAGCATCAAGAACTGCTCGTTTATGATATAAAGCATTTACTTTGTGATATTTATAAAACTCCTATCAATAAAGAAAATTCATTAGAGGGTAAAAAAGTGATTGGAATGGCTCAAGTAGAAGGTGGGCTATTTTGGCTTGGTGATAAAGAAAGTAAGTTTGCTTTTGATAATGAAAGACCTAGCCATCAAGTTTACCTACAGGACTTTGCTATTGATTTAGCAATGGTTAATAATACTGAGTTTTTAGAGTTTATTTTAGCAGGAGGCTATCAAGACCCATCCTTATGGTATGCAGAAGGGTGGAACTTACTAAATCAAGAAAAATGGCAAGCTCCACTTTATTGGGAATTTATAGAAAACGAGTGGTATATACGTGACTATCATGGCCTTCATAAGGTTTTAGATAAAGCAAATTACCCTGTATCTCATGTTAATTTTCATGAAGCTTCAGCCTTTGCTAAATGGAGAGGAAAGCGCTTGCCTACTGAAGCAGAATGGGAGAAAGCTGCTTGTTTTAGTCAAGAATTAAAAGAAAATACGTTATTTCCTTGGGGAAATAATTCACCAGATATTCTAACTGCAAATCTTTTTGAAAATAATTTATGGGATGTATCGCCTATAGGAGCTTTTCCATTAGGTATTAGTTCTTATGGTTGTCATCAAATGATTGGGGATCTTTGGGAATGGACTACTTCTGATTATGCTCCTTATCCAGGGTTTAAGCCTTATTTTAATGAATATACAGATAAATGGTTTATTAGCCAAAAAGTCTTGCGTGGTGGCTCATATGCCACAGCACAAAGCCATATTCGCACAACCTATCGTAATTACTTTTACCCACAAGAAAGATGGATGTTAGTAGGTTTTCGCTGTGCAAAAACTTTATAAATTTAAGCATCTGCACCTATTTTTAGTAATTTACGTATTTTAATAGGCAAACGCTTAACTAGAGGCTCTTCTACTTTTTCAGGAGTAAAATAGAAAGTACATTTATTTGGGGCAATGGCTCGTTGGATTTCTTCTAAATCCCAAGGATCAAGAGGAAAAGCTACACAAACTTTTGGGGCATGTTTAGTTAAATAAATTGTACATTGCCCTTTACCATCAGGAAGTTCTCTTAAGAAAGGACATTGAAAATTTACCCTACAACAATGCCCACAATTATTACAACTCCCTTCTAAACGCGCTTTTAATCTATCTCTATAACTTTGAGGAGCAACAAAAGCCATAAAAAACCGACGCATACTTGCTAAAGAATGTTTAGACTGCCAAATATAAATTGCTGTATAAAAAGTTATTTTTAGTTTTTGCTTATAAATCCAAAATGTACTAGGAACTATTTCAGGAGTCTTAAAATCAACTGCCTTTTTCTTATTCTTAGGCTTCAACTGGATCAAATGCGTTTGCATTTTGGAACTTACTCCTTTAATTTATTATTATTAATAAAGCTAAATAGGCTTACAATAGGCTTACAATAGGCTTAAACAGGGTTAAACAGAGTTAAATAAAAATTAAAATTCAGTTAGTCAATCAGTTAATTTATAGCTTAAAGTAAGCAATTTTGACTAGGCTTACAAGAATTATCTTACCTAAAAGGCTATTACGTCATTATGTAAGGATATTTTCTTTGCATAATAAACATTAAAAAGTAAAATTAGCCATTAAATAGCTTCATCTTAGGAAAATAAAACTCTATGTCCAAAATCTATATAATGAGACGTGCTAATGGTCAGTTTTTTACAATTCTACCTAACCGTGTTGCTATTTGGACTAATCAAGAGCTACTTGAAATTTCCCGCGCTTATAATCGGGAATTAGACCTTTATCAGGCTTTACCACTAACTGGTAAGCTAGTACAAGAACTTAAAGATAAGTTTACAATCCAAGGAAATTGTATTGTTTGGTCAGTTGAACCAAAAACTTCTTTAGCCCCATTAAGTGAAGGCCGTTTACTAGACTGGGCTGAACTAGAAACGTTACTTAATCAGCCTGATTCAGAACCTCCTAAAGTGGAAACACCCAAAGTTCGTGCTACTATTCAGGAGTTTCAATTCTCTTAAACTAATTTATCTAAATCACTAAACTCTAAAAATTATATGTATATTAAAACTATTATTAAATCTTTTGGTAGGTTCCTAGGTATTTTATTAATGGGAATGGTGATAAGCCTAATGGCTTCATCACTCGCAGATATTCACTATTTCTTTATCAGATTAAGGTATACTTCTGGCTTAGATAGCTTAAAACAATGGTTAGTAGGCGGAATTATTCTTGGGGTTTTAGCCGGAATTATATCTAGTGTAGTTTTATTAAAACACAATCAACAAAGAAAAAATTTTCAACTATTTTCTTTAATATTTTTACGCTTTTTAATTACTTTAGCAAGTACTTCAGCAATTGTTTTAGCAATTTGGAACTATTATAAATTTGATTATTTTCGGCTAAAAGATGCAGGGCCAATAGCTATAACAGTAGGAGTAATTCTAAGTTTATGGGATTTAGCAAGCCATATTTCTACTTACAGTAAAAAAGAAACTCGTTAGTTTTTAATTATTTAATTAGGAGAAAAGATAGCGTTTTTAATTAAAAAACACTATCTTTTTTGAAAACATATCAATTCTTTTTAGTTAACGGTATCATCACTAGCAACACTACCATCTTCTTGAATCTTAACTTGTCCTACAGTAATTTTACGCTCCATAAATGGAGAACCATCCAAAAATGTTTGGACAACATAATCACCAGGTTCATTAAATTGTAGTGTAATAAAGAAATTAACATTATTAGCAAAACCACCTTCAGGAATTTGAAAACGAGTTGGAGGTGAACCAGCTAATACATTTTTACGATCTGGAGTAAGTATTCTCACTTCACTAGAAAAGTCGCCCTTACCGCGCCATTGAGTAATAACGGCCATTTTAGGCAATCCTACTGGAAGTTGTTGAACATAAATATCTTGAAAAATACCCATTAAACTAAATTTGTTTCCGACTTCTAAACGAACGTCATCACAAAGTAATTGATAAACGATTTCTGCTGAATCTGCCATTTGATATTAAACCCTTTCAATTAATTTACAGGAAAGCAAAATGCAAATTATAAATTAAGCCTTGGGAATGAAAAAATGTCAATTTAGCTATGCTATTTTTTAGAGCAAAGCACCCAGAACTTAGAAAAATTTTTGATATTTTTAATTTATTTTTAGCGGGACAGGCATAAAACTTAAGATAAATACTATTAAAGCAATAAAAGCTAGTATTTTTCGCCAAATACCTAAGGGTTCATCTTCGTCTACTACTTGAGGATGACGCATTACAAACATTACAACTAATACAATTGCATAGATAAAGCCTCCACTCCAATTAGAGTCAATATAGGCAAAATAAGCAATCATAGCTTGAGCAAGTGTAACAACAAGCGCCACACTACGATGACCTTTACGGCCAAATAGAGCATAAACAACATGTCCGCCATCTAGTTGCCCTACAGGTAATAAATTAAGTGCTGTAGCAAGTAGCCCTACCCAACAAGCAAACCATATTGGGTTCCAAGCTAGATGTGACTCAATCCCAAAAGCTTTTGAAATTAAAGTAAATAATAATGGGCTATTAAAATTTATGGCTAAAGCACTGTCAGTTATTGGCTTAGCATTGTAAATTCCAGCAATAGCAGCAGGAATAGCAAAAACAAAACCTGCAAGCGGGCCTGAAATTCCTATATCAAAAAGAGCTTTACGAGTATAAATCGGGGATTGGATCTTAATAAATGCGCCTAGTGTTCCTATACCTAAAGGCGGTGGAATGGGTATAAAATAAGGAAGTGTAGCAACTACTCCATAATAGCGACAAGCAATATAATGGCCTAATTCATGTGTAAATAAAATTGTTAGTAAAGTAAAAGAAAATAGTAAACCATTAGTAATAGGAACCCAGGAGCTTGTTAGAATTCTTATTACTTCTTCTATTTCAAGTTCTTGTAAAAGATAGGGAAATATTGCTCCTGAAATAGTAGTAGTAACTACAGTAGCAATAAATAGAAATAAATGAAAAATAAATTGTCTAGGAGTAACACCTAAGCCAGAGTTTAGAGATAGAACATAAGATGTAGCAGACTCATCATTTGAGTAGAAAAAACGATTGTTTTCTTCTTGCTCAAAACTTTTTTCTTGCGGCTTTGAAAAAAAAGGAAGTTTCAAGTCTGCCACACCTAACTATAAGATCATCAATATCTTAACAAGACTATTGTTGTAACTCTTTGCCTGGTTTAAACCTAATAGTTTTGCCAGGAGGAATGTCTGTTACTTCGCCTGTTCGAGGATTGCGGCCAATACCACGTTTACGAGGTTTTACTACAAATACGCCAAATCCTCTAAGCTCAATACGTTCACCGCGTTGCATCGCATCTTTCATAGCATTAAAGAGTGCATCTACGGCTACTTCAGCTTTAATTTTTGGAACACCGGTTTTTTCTGAAACTCGATTAACTATATCCAACTTTATCACTTTTTTCAGCCCCTTAATAATGTAGTTTCTATGTATTTTTCTCAACAATTGTTACTTTAATTACAAAAATAAAAATACAATCAGCTTAAAACTTTTAAAAAAGTTTTTATAGTAAAATTGCGATGTTATTTTTTTTATCAAAGTCACAACAGAGGTTTGCATTATAGGCGTTAACTTACAAATCTGTCAAGGATTTGCATTAAATAAAAATGTTGCTTTAGCGCGTTCTAGTGCTAATTTTGCCTGATTAGCGGCTAAACGTGCTTGGGAAAGATTTTTAGCATCAATAGATTCTTGTAAAGCAGGAAAAACTTCTGCTTCATAGCCAGCATAAATACCTGGTGCATAAACAACATGTCTATACCAAGGTCGTAGATTTAGCCCTTGCAAATCAATAAAAGCTCTTTCTACTTTTATTAGAGTTTCATTTATGGTTTTTAAGCTATTTCCTGTTAAAGGTTCACGATTTAGTTTTTCTTGAAAGTCTTCTGCTGCTTGGCGAAATTCACCAGCAGCTTTTTTTAAATCATTTAAGTTTATATCTACTTCATTTTCCTTAGCTTGCCGGCTTGTAACATCAATAAATTTTTCTATTTGCTTAGCATAATTACTATAATTAAATGGTAAAAGTGCTTCGCTAGAAAGCCTTATAGCCATAAGGCCCCAAATTTTTGTTAAAGTTGCATGATAAGTAAAATTAGGATCTCCAAATTTTTCCATCCAATAAAAACTATCATAAATTGAATGATAAACCCCATAAGGGCCGCTAAAACCCATATCTAGAGCAGGAACACCTATATGTTGCAAAAAGGGAGTATAATCTGACCCACTACCTAAACTACCAATTTGAAAGTTCGCATCACCGATTTTAACTGAATTTTGTTTTTGCCCAACTTGGCGACTAACCCAAGTTTCAAAAATGCTTTTGCCTGTCTTAGGATCGGTTACATCAGCCATTGCACTATGAGCAAACTTCATTAAGCTAGGGACTCCAGACACTCCAAAATTAGTACCATTAACTGCTACATCAACATTAAGATAAGCTACTGCGTTTTTTCTTAATCTTTCAGCATTTTCTTCTACCCATTCAGTTGAACCAATAAGACCAAATTCTTCAGCATCCCAACTACCAAAAACTATTGTCCTTTGAGGCTTCCAACCTTTTTTAAGTAGTTCACCTAAAGAGCGAGCCACTTCTAACATAGCCGATGAGCCACTATTAGGATCTACTGCTCCATAAACCCAAGCATCTCTATGATTACCTAAAATAACTAATTTTTCTGGCTCAATTGCGCCTTTAATCTCACCTATTACATTCCAAATCTTACGTACTTGGAAATCAAAATTAGTTTTAAGCCTTACTTCAGTTGGCCCTGGCCCAACATGATAAGAAAAAGGTAACATTCCTTGCCAATTACGTGGAACATTTGGCCCAGATAAGGCTTCTAGTAGCGGAGATGCATCTCTATAAGAAAGAGGTTGAACAGGGATTTTAGGTAGTGTTGTGGCTTGTTCTGGAGAAAGCCTTTTTGCATCCTTAGTTGCTGCAACACCTGGAGTTAATGGATCTCCTGCGTGTAAAAAAGTATAGAGTACGCTTCCCCTTTGTACTGAAGAAGATGACCGATAAGGCCCACGAGGAAAAACATCACCCGCTCCATAACCATCATCAGCAGGATCAGAATAAATTAATAGTCCAATTGCACCATTTTCTTCTGCAACTTTTGCTTTTACACCTCGAAAAGACCTCCCATAACGTGCAATAGCAATTTTGCCCTTTACACTAACCCCCATTTCTGTAAGTCTACGGTAATCTGCTGGAAGTCCATAATTTACATAAACTAACTGCCCTGTTACATCTGCATTTGCTGAATAGGCGTTAAAACCTGGAGTTACAGCCATATCAAAAGAATCTTTGTCCTCTGTAACTGTGTCTTCTTTAAGCGATGCTTTATAAGTAGTTGGTCGAAGCATTTCTAAAGAATTTTCTTTTAGATAAGGTAAAAAAACCTGGTATTCAACTATTTCTGCTGAAATTCCATATTCGCGAAGCCTATCGCGAGTATAAACGGCGGTTTGATAGTCCTGCTCTGTTCCTGCTATATGTGGTTCTTCAGTATAAACTCTTAAATGCCGTCTTATATTTTCTGGATTAGGCTGAGATAAATAAAACTTTTCCCATTCGCCAAGGTCATTATTAACCTTACTATTAGAGCTATCACTTGGTTCTTGTAAAGACTTATTAGCACTAGTAATAGTAGTTATTTGAGAGATAATCAAGATGATACAAAATATAGTAGTGTATCTTATAGTTTGATTAAATTTTCTAGTTAAAGCAATTTTAAGCATAAAATTTGTTTACCTAATTTATTGTTTTACTTAATATTATAACGTAGAACTGCTACAACGCGTAAACCCAGTCCATTATCATAAGCACTTGCCTTAGCGTTTAAGCGATAAGATGAGCGATTATTAATAGCAGAATAATACCAAGAACCTCCACGAAATACTCTTAAATCATCAGGCGAGTTATTAGGTGTATCTTCCCAAGCACTTGAATTGCTAGGAGCACCTTGATAATTTGGATGCCAAGAATCTTGACACCACTCATAAACATTTCCATGCATATCATATAGGCCAAAAGCATTAGGTTGTTTTTGCCCTACAGGATGTGTTTTACGCTCTGAATTAGCACCATACCATGCCATTAAATCTAAGTTTCCAGCGTAATCTCCTGTACTTGTTGCCCTTGCAGCATATTCCCATTCTGCTTCACTTGGTAATCTATAAGTATATTTTTCGCTTTTTTTATTTAGAGCATCCAAAAATTTCCCTACATCTATCCAGCTTACTTCCTCCACAGGAAGATTTGACTCACCCTTAAAATAACTTGGATTATCTCCCATTATATTTTGCCATTGTTCTTGTGTTACTTCATATTTTCCTATATAAAAATCTTCTTTTATTTCAACTTTATGAATAGGTTTCTCATTAGGAAATTTATCACTCCCCATCATAAAAGTTCCTGAAGGTATTTTTATAAGTTTTATATCTATAGCTGGATCTGGTTCTGCTTCTTGAATTTGAAAATTACTTGGTCTTACTGTTTGTTCTGCTCTTTCTACTTCTTTTGTCTCTTGCTTTTTATTATCAGAAGTACAGCCTAAAAACCATATCGTTGCTATTAATAATATGGTTATTAAAATTCTAGTTCTTCTATGTTTTAACAAACCTATTTTTCCTTATTTTTTAGAAATTTCTAACAACTAGGTCTTAAAATTTTCAAATAAGCTTTTTATAATTTTTAGGTATTTTTGTTAGTCTAAGAATTAAGTTAGCTAAGTTAGCTATTGACGAGACTTATATTCCTTACCATCAAAAATATATGTTTTATTTTCATTTACTGGAACAGTAGTATTTTCTTCATCACCGCCTTTTGTTCCAGTAGTAGATATCTTAAAGTCAAAAAAATTTTCATTTTTTCCTGAAACAAATTCATATTTAGAAGAAAATTCCCAACAAGGCCCTAAATCATCTCCACAGGTTCCAGAATTATCGCCACCTGTTTCAACAGTTAATATTTCCTTAAAAGCTTTATCTGTCTTAGCTATTAATACTACACTTTCGGTTGTGTAACCTTGACCTGTATCACCAAAGTCAAATAATACCCCAAAGTTATCTTTACCTATTTGTACTAGCTTACCATCGGGAGGAGCGCCATAAGAACCTAATTCTGTAACATAATGTTGTTTTAACTCTAGTTCCCACCCTTGAGTATTTTTCTTAAAAATAAAAGCTCCAATAATTGGAGCACAAGCATGGCAAGTATGTTCTGGAGGAGCAGCAGCAGTAATTAATATTTGTTTATCACTGCCTTCCTCCTTAAAAGGGCTTGTTAATAGGGCTGTAACATAAAATTCTTTAGCTTCTTTTAATGAAGAGTCTTCATCAACTTTTAGTAAATCTTCTTGAGTAGGGTTCCAATTAGATTCTTTTTGAGCTTCATTATAATTACTATATAAAAACTCCATTGCTTTTTTCTCAGAAAAATCACCTTGAATAAAATCACTATTATTTTTTAAGTTTGTTTCAGAAGTATTTGTAGGTGTGGGAGTTGGGGTTGTCTCAAGCGATCTTGTGTCATCACAGGCAGTTAAAAAAAGTGCTAAAAAAATACAAATAAAGAGCTTTCTCATACGTAAGTTCCTAAAATTATATGAGCCTAAAAAGGCATAAAAGTAATTGCAATAAGCGCCAGCATAAGTAAAAAGTGGCTGGAAAGTAAAGTCAAAAAAGAAGCCCACATTAGCCTTAAAAATTTTACTTGAGCCTGCTAAAAGCCTAAAAAATGAAGTTAACTTTTCTTTACTTCTTAGAAAAGCTTTTCATGCTAAACTTTCTTAAAACAAAATCCCTTAAGTTTATAAGTCTAAGTTTATAAATAAAAATCAATTCCATAATTTGGTACAAAATTAAAATAGGAAAACTCTATGTTTGAAAGCTATTTACATCTTATTTATCTTGTAACAACCATATTTGGTGTAGGAGTAATGTTATTAGATTTGCTTGGAGTCTTTGCACATAGTTTTGGGGTTAGTCATTCTGATAGCAACTCTCAAAGCCAAACGCCAGAAGATATTTCACAAATGGATCACAACTTAGCCCACCAAAGTGACCATCAGGCTAATCATCAAAGTGACCATCAAACTAATAACCACAATAGCCACAATCACCATATCCCTTTACTTTCAGTTTTAAGATATATAAGGATGTTTGTTTATTTTTGTGCTGGGTTTGGCCCTATGGGGCTTTTAGCTGAATTTAGCGGCTCAGGGCTTTTAGGTGCCCTTGCCTGGTCTATGCTAGGCGGTCTAGCTAGTACATCTATGGGGTTATTTTTTTTCCGTTTACAACAAAAGGACTTAGATTCTACTGTGCATATGGAGGATCTTTTCTTAGGTAAAGCTGAAGTAATAGTGCCTATTACTAATGGTAATATGGGTAAGGTTAGAATTATTACTGGACAATCTGTAGCTGAGCGTTATGCTTTGGCTGAAAACCCTTTAGATTCTTTTTCTAAAGATAGTGAAGTTGATATTGTACGTGTAACAGACGAGTGTGTTTATGTTCGTCCTGCATCTAATGACTTTCCTATAAGTAGAATGTCTCAAAGAAAAAAGACCCCACAACTACAAAAATAAATTAGTTATTTGTCCCCATAACTAACAGAAAAATAGGGGAAACTATTTATAGAAAATTAAAATAGGCTTTTTATCATATCAGTTAGGAGAAAACTATGATTTTGGTCTTAGCACTAAAGACAGGTTTCGTAAGTGTTTTTCCATTGCTAGCTATGTTTCAGCTAGATTCTTTTTTTATTTTTGGAGCAGCAGCGGCAGCAGTACTATTTTTTACAGTAGTTAGTCTACTTCAAACTATAATCCGAGTTTGTCCACCTAATCAAGTTCTAGTAATTATTGGTGCTCAAACTACTATTAATGGCAAAGAATACGGGTTTCGCATTCAAAAAGGCGGGTGGACTTACATAGTTCCCTATTTTCAAAGTGCTCAAACCCTAGACCTAGGAATTTTACCAATTAATGTTAAGATTGAGGGTGTTAACTCTGCTAATGGTATAACTGTTGGAGCAGACGCTACAGCTTGTGTATGTGTTGATGATAAAGATGAAGCTTTAGTTTATTCTGCGGTTGAGCGTTTAATAGGCAAATCTCGACGAGAAATCCAAGAACAAATGCAACAAACAATGGTTGGAAACGTTCGTGGTGCGCTAAATAAAACTACTCCTTTACAAGCAATAGGGATGGATGAAGACCGCTCAGATGAAAGTAATGCTAGTAGTATGCTTGTACGTTCTAGTAATACCGCTTTAGCAACACAAAATGATGGTGAACGTGCCCATTTTCGTAAAGAGCTTCTTAAAGATAGTAACCAAGATTTAAGCACTTTTGGAATGAGAGTGGTTTCTGTATCGCTACAAAAGATTTGGGATACTTCAAATTATATAGCTAATTTAGCAAGTAAAACGCTTGCACAAAAGCGCCAAGAAGTAGAAATCCAAGAAGCAAGACTTCGTGCTAGAGCCGAACAAGCTGAGTCTGATTCATCTCGCCGTCAAATGATTGCAATAAACCAGGCAAATGAAAAAGTCCTAGTTTCCCAGCAACAATTAGAAGTCTTTCGTCGTGAATGTGAGGCATCTATAGAACGCAATCGACTTGAAGCCGATAGTGCAATAGTTAAAGCAATGAGCGAGGGTGAAAAACTAGTTCAAGAAGCAATGATTGAACTACAAAAACTTAAAAATATCTCCCAAGTAACTCTAGAGGCTGAAGCTAAAAAGCGTGTAGCAGAAATCCGTGCTGAGGGTGAAGGTGAAGCCATAAAGATTTTTCAAGAACTTCAAAATGATTTATTAAAGCAAAAAGTAGAGCTAATTTCTCAGTATGGAGATGCCGCTAAAATTGCCATTTTTGTTCAACAGCATCTAGATAAATTATTCCAATCCTACCAAGAAAATACTCAAGGAATGTCTGTAGACAATTTAATTATTATGGATCCAGAAAAAGGCTTTAATGGCGTTGTTAATCGCGGGCCTGAGGCTTTAGCAGACTTCTTAAAACATTTTGAAGCTAGTTTTGGCATTAGCGTTCGTGACTTAATGGCTTTATCAAGTAAATCTTCTGAAGGGTCAAAATAAGGAGAAAATTATGGGTGGATTTTTTGTTGCACTAATAGGATTAATCGGAGCATCAATTCTTTACCAAGTAATTAGTAAAATGAAAATTGTTGGAGCTAATGAATTAGCAGTCATCGCGGGAAAAGGTCAAGAAGGTCTTTCAACTATTCGTGGCGGTCGAGTTTTTGTTTTCCCATTAATTCATGCTTTCTATAAAATGGATTTGCGGCCACAAACTACTACAGTAACAGTAGAATCTGCTATTGCTGAGGGCGTTGTACCTCTTACAGTTGTTGCTACAGTAAGTTTTACTATAGCCTCTTCCCCTAGTGGTATTCAAAATGCAATACGTAGAATTCTTACAATGACTCATGGATGGGAGGAATTACGCTATATAGCTAACTCTATTATTGAAGGCCATTTACGAGACTCCATTGCTACAATGACCCCTGAACAAGTTATGACAGATAAAGATATATTAGTACAAAACATGATAAGAGTCTGTAAAACTGACTTAGAGGGAATTGGTTTAGAAATTACGGCAATGAATATTGCTGATGTAGAAGACCATCGTTTAGACGGGGTTACAGAACCAGAACTCTACATAGCTTTACTTAAACGTATTCAAGCAGCTAATGCAGAAACTCAAGCGCGTGAAGCCCAAGCTCTTAGTACTGCTGCTTCTAAAGAAGCAAGTGAAGCTCAACGTGCTGAGGTTATGGTACGTAAATTTAATAATGAAAAAGAATCTTTAGCTGCACAAACCAGTGTTAATATTGCTTCAGAAAGACAACGTGCCGCAATTGGAGTAGAAAAAGCTACTCGTGATGCAGAAGCTAAAGTAGCAGGTATTAAAGCCCAAATCGAAGCAGAAAAACGTAAAGTAGAAATGTTACAAGCAAAATTTCGGGCAGAAATGATTATTCCAGTACAAGCAGAGAAAGAAAAAACTATCCTTATAGCTAAAACCCAAGCTACAAGCTTTCAAGGCCGTGCTCAATCTGAACTAGATCAGTTAAAAAAGACTGTAGAGATTTTGCAAACCGGTGGTGATTCAGCCAAACAGGCTTATATAATTGAGAATTTTGAAAAGTTTATGAAACCTTTTGCACAAACTCTCTCTTATTTCCCTGTTAAACAAAGTACTGTAATTTCAGGGGCTTCAAGCTCAAATGCTCCTATTTCAGCAATTCATCCTCACCCAATTGAACAAGAAAAAGCACGACTATTACAACAAGCTTTTTCATCCACAATAGCTGAAACCCCTAAAGCTAAACAACCCCGCCAGCAAACAAATATAACATCTGGCTATGATAACCTAGAATTAGATGTTAAGTAATATCTACAGCTATATTTTCTAGTTAACTAGTTATATTGACGATTTTTGTTAGCTCGTGTAATACTTTAGCCCAACGCAAAAGTGTTGGGCTAGTTCAAAATCTTTTTAATAAAACCAAGAGTTTTTAAACTGTAACTCGTTTAAGGATATAGACTTAATTTATGCTTACTTCAACTTCTATAACAAAAACAATTGAAAATAATGGTAAACTTACTCCTGAAATTGCTTTAGAGATGATTACAGAAATGCCATCTCAAGAGCTTTTTACATTGGCTAATGAGGTGCGAATCCGTTTACACCCAGAAAAAACCATAAGCTATGTAGTTGATAGAAACATAAATTATAGTAATATTTGCACTTCTGTTTGCACCTTTTGTGCTTTTTATCGTAAACCTGGCTCAGCAGATGGTTATGTCTTAAGCCATGAAGAGATTTTCCATAAAGTTGAAGAAATGATTTCCATTGGCGGTAGCGGGGTTTTGATGCAAGGTGGGCTACACCCTGATTTACCATTTGAGTATTATGAAACTTTACTTAGAGAACTAAAAAGCCGCTATAAAATCTATCTACATTGTTTTTCCCCACCAGAAATAGATAATTTCTCAAAGATTTACAAAATGTCTGTAGAAGAAGTTTTAGTTAAATTAAAAGCTGCTGGACTTAATTCTATTCCTGGAGGTGGAGGAGAAATCCTAGTAGATGAAATTCGCCGCCGTCGTCGTACCGAGTGTAATGCTCAAGAATGGCTTTATGTAATGGAAGTAGCACATAATTTAGGCATTCCTACTACGGCAACTATGACATTTGGAATGGGTGAAACCATTGAACATCGTATTGAGCATTTAGAAAGACTTTATCAATTACAAGAAAAAACAAACGGGTTTATTGCCTTTATTCCTTGGACATTACAGCCAGATAACACACCTCTTTGGAAAAAATACCCTGACCGTGTGTCAGGCGAAGAATACTTGAGATGGTTTGCTTTAGCTAGAATTTATTTACAAAACATAAAAAACCATCAAGTTTCTTGGCTAACACAAGGCTTAGATGTAGGGCGCAAAGCCTTACATTATGGAGCTAATGATATTGGTAGCACAATGATTGAGGAAAATGTAATTTCTAAAGCAGGTGCTAATCATAAAGCAACGGAAGAAATGTTACGTGAAGTCATTATTTCAGAAGGGTTTACCCCAGTAAAACGCAATGCTGGCTATCATCCTTTAGCTATAGGATAATCCAGTTATTTAGAATCTGTTTTATTATCAGGCTCTAACTTATTGGACATAGTAGCTTTATAGCTATAAATTAATCCTACAAAAAACATAGAAATAGCTAATAAACAGGCTCCTATAGAAATAGGTAAGGCTATATCTGCAAATTTATCAGAAATAAATACCGCCTTAGTACTGAGTTTATAAATATAATTACCTACGTATACTGGAGAGGCTATAACTTCTGCTTCGGCTTTTATATTTCCATTGGCCTCTATAATGACGGGTAATTTTCTTGCTTGTAGAGCTAAAGTAGCAAAAACTGCTAAAGCAGATTCCACTAAAAAAATAAGTATAAAAGCTAGTTTTGGTAGTAGATTTAGGGGGCTTAAGTTACTGATTAAAAATATAGCTATTAAACATATATAAGTTTGCAAATGAATAACAACTAAACCTTGTATAGCATAAGTTGTATGAACCATTATATTAAGTGGAATGCCTAGAAGAAAATAAATTAGCCAAAAATATCTACCAGGAACTAAATTTAAGAATTCTGGGCTATAAGGCTCACCTAGTTTATTGATATTAAGAGTTTTTCTTAGAGCTAAATAAACTGCAACAAGTAGCCCTATGGAACCAGACCAACCTAATGCACCTAGAAAACTAGCCGAATTATTAGCTAAGCCATAAAGATACTCTGATTCTTCATCGAGTTGGGGGAAAAAAGTTGGTGTACCAGCAAACTTAAAATTACGCCGCCAGCTATAAGGAACTGTAGTTGAAACAACATTAGCAAGAAAAATTAAACTAGCTGAAGGTTTAGCTGAAGGCTCATTAGTTGTTTCTGATTGTTCAATTTGGTCTTTGTAATCTCCAAGTGTGCTATTAGCCATTGTAGTTGCCTTAAAGCCAAAAGTTGCAACGCAAAAACCAAACCAGCTAAATAGTAAAAGTGCAGAAATAATTGCAGGATAAACAATTACTTGCCAATTCCACCGATTTTTTATTGTTAAGTAAAGAAAATGGCATGCAAAAAAAAATGTATAAATTACTGCTAAATAATGGGCAAGAATCCCTGTAGCAAAAACTATAAAGCTTCCACCCATTAACCAAGGTTTTTTTTCTACTGCTCCAAGACGATAAAAATAAAAACCTGATAAAATAAAGGCTACAGTAAAAAACTTTGTCCAAGTACATAATTCTGGTTGTATAGCAAAAGGGGCAAGGCCACAAATTATTGTGCTAATTAGTAAAGCTATGGTTTCTCGTATTTTTGCTATGTCTCTTATAAGTAAAGCTAGTGGTAAAAAAGTAAAAGAATTAAAAACAGTAGAAATTATTTGAAAAATCCAAAATTCATCCCCTAGTCCTGCCATCACTAAAGCAGAGGAAGCATTAAAGATTGGGCCTCTAGCTGGCAAAGTCCATAAATTATTTAGAAATTTTGTTTCTAAAGGGAGTTGATTAAGAAAAAAAACTGAGCGCTCATAGTGTTCATACCAATCGCCATACCAATTTCCTGCACCATAAACAACTACTAAGCATTGCATTGCCATTAACCAAGAGGATAAACCAATCCAAGCTAATAAACCTGCCCAAGGAAAACCTTGTTGTCTAATTAAATAAATTGAAAATAAAGAAAGTGCTCCACAAACTAAAAAGGGTAATCCATGCGCTATACCTGTTATATATGTAGCAAACTCTAATAAATACATAATAATATAACTAAGTATGATTGATAGTAATAATTTGGTAAGTTTATCAAATTGCAATCGATTGACAAAAATCCAGCCTGGCAAAAGGCTAAAGGCGATCGCAATAAAAAAGCAACATAGTAAGGTTAAGAACATAACAAAATTCCAAATAAAGTTTTTGCAAATCCAAAATTATATTATGGATTATAAAAGGTTTATAGGTTTATCTAATACTTTGGATTACTACAAGAATTTAATTTAGTCTTAGACTAGGGATTAATTACTAGAAATAGAGCTAATAAAATTTTCCATTAAATATTTCTTAAACCTTTATTTTTCATGACTCTATGAGTTAGAATATCTTTTCCTACTTCTTTTAGATAAAGCACAAAATATTTAATCAAAATCATTTTAATCATTTAATTTTTGAAGGAGTTACTATGAATAAGTGCTATTTAGCCCTATTTTTAATACTAACTTGTACCATTATTACACCTGCTCAAACACAAGGGAAATCAAAAAGCTTAACAATGGATGATGTATCGCCGGTATCAAGTGCTACAACTTCATCAACTACAACAAATACCCCTACGTCTAAAACTAAAAAATCTAAATCTAAAACATCCTCTACATCAACTGACCCATTAGAAGATATTTGGCAAGATAGAATGGATGAAGCAGAAATAAAAGTCCTTACTGCTGAATTGCGAAGCGAACTTACCAATAGAAGTAGCGATACTGTAGTAGAGTTAAATAGACAAAGACAATTTATGAATGAACTTGCTAGCGAAGGAAGTAAAAAGAACTATAGCCGCGAGCGCTCATTGGATGTAATTTATAAAGAAAAATACGTTAAGTTACGCAAAGAAATGATTGAAGAAGAGCGTATTAACCCTCAAAGTGAAACCCAACTCCTTTATGCAGATTCTAGAAAATCCCGTAAGAAAAAGCTTAAAACCCCAAAAGGGCAAAACATTCCTATGCTTGATACAAAAGCTGTCAAGACCCGTCAAACTAAAATGGATAAACTTGAGGCTAAGCTAGAAGACTTAGAAGAAGAAGGTCGTCATGCAGGCGTATCAGCAAGAATTTTTGAAGACTAAATAGTTTTGCTCATTAGTATTTCTTGTAGTATTTTTTCAATAATTCCTTTAGAAAGAAAAGTTTACTGTATATTTACAAGGAGTTTCTATAAGCTCATGTTAGAATCAAAACTCTCAAAACTCTCAGCTAATTACCTAATTACTCAATTATTTTTCCTAAGTACTAATTATAGATAGATTCAAAAGGAGACTGAGATGTCACCAAAAACTTCTTCACAAAAAGGCTTTTCCCTGCTTGAGATACTTTTAGTAATAACACTATTAGGTATTCTCACAGGTATCGCAGTGCCTAATCTAATAGCGGCTCGCCGTGCAGCCCACGAAGGTAGAGCCGTTGCCCATATTAAAACTATTAATAATGTACAAGCCCTTTATTATCAAAGTAATGATAAATTTGCAATTGTAGACGATCTTTATAAAAAAGACTTCTTAACTCCAGGACAATTTACACGTAACGTTAACAGTAGCAATGGAGCAACAGAAATTATATCTGATGGTTTTTATGATTACAGCTTTCGTTATACAGCTAATGCTGATGGCTATACATTAGATTGCGATCCAAAAACAAACCTACGTACAAGTTATAGGTTTTTTAGATTTCGTGCAAGCCGTTCTACTACAGGAGGAGCTTCTGGTGCAGGTGAAGTTATTTTATTTGCTTTACCACAAACAGGTTCACCTCCAACCAATGCTTATAAGTTTTTTAATCCATAAAAAATGTTAAGATTTTAAGGAATAAATATGGCACGGCTACCAAGATTTATAGTAATTATTCTTGCTCTAGTTTTTATCTCTTCTGTACAAGCTCAAACTTCAAAATCAACATCACCTAATAAAACTAATACTGTTTCTAACACTACAGTATTTACTACTAGTAATTCTATAGAGGCTTACTTTGGGCCAAAGGCTACAGATGATAAAACTAGTGTATTCTATCACTTACTTCGTTTTTTTGACTCAGCTAAAGTTTCTCTTTATGGCTCTGCACATGAAATAGATATGATTGCTGTAGCAGAAAAGCTAATTGAACGAGCAGACTCAGGTGTTGATGTTCAAATAGTAGTTGAATCAAGGCGGTTAACTTTACCTAAGAACAGTGCATCGCTTAATTTATTAAAATATAGCAAAGTAAAGCTTATTGCTGATAATAAAAAATTTGGATTAATGCACAATAAATTTTTTATTGCTGATTGATAATAGTTTTAGCTCTCCTAGAGTAATTTCTAGATGGCGTTATGTTCCATTTAAGGAATTAAGCGAAGCTGGAATAAGCTGCAAATATGATGATGAAAAAAATAAAGAAGAAAAACCTAAAGGTAAAAAGCTAGAAATGGTTGTTTCTAGCCTAGATCAAATAGAAATCCTTCCTTTTTGCGAGGAAAGCCGTTAAGCCCTAAATTTTATGGAAGATAAATCTACAAAAAACAAAATTAATGGAGCAATTATTAGTTCTCGATTAGCCTTTGTTGAAAAGCGTTGGGGGAGTAGCGCTAAACAAAAGTTGATTAACCAATTACCTACCAAAGAAAAAAAACTACTAGATAGCCCTGTTTTTGAAAATAGTTGGTTTGAGTTTGCAACTTTAGAAACTCTTGACAAAACAATCTTAGATGATTTAGCTAAAGGTGATCCTACTATACTTCATGAGCTAGGGAGATTTAGTGCAGAATTTAATTTTTGGCGCTTACCAGACTCAGTAATTCAACAAAAACCTGAAGAACTTTTTAAGAATACTTCAAGAATTAATGTAATATTTCAAAATTTTGGAGAAGTTGAAATTGAAACCTTGCCTGATAAAGGAAATATTAAACAAGTAGCATTAATTTATCGCTATCAAATGGACGTAAGTGAAAACTATTGTGCTAGTGCCTTAGGGTATTTTGAAAAATTATTAGAGCAGCTTGGTTTTAGCGTAACAGATGTTAAAGAAACAGCTTGTCAATCAAAAGGTGATTCAGTACACCGTTATGAAGTTTCTTGGATAGCACAACAATTAGCAGAAAAAGTTATAACCAAAGAAGAAAGCTATAAATCTTTTAAAGGGACTAAAGAACTAACTTTTCCTAATACAATTTCAGGTAGTTTTACTGGAAATTCTACTACATCTAAAACCACTAAACCTGAAATCTCTTATAACACAATTAAAGTGGCTCAAGCCCTAGATAGGGAAGAATCTAAGTTTAATTGGCGCATACCAATATTAATAAGTCTTATATTTCTCTCCTCGCTTATTTGGGTAGTACAATGGTTATTTTTTTCCAAAGTAGAAGTATCTACTAGTACAGAAAAGATACAAAATTATAATTGCGTAGGAAACCTAGCAGTCACTATAAAAGTAGATAAACCTTATATATTAATTAATTCAAAAGAAGAACTTACAGGTTTAGTAACTTCTTTTGAGGATAAAGGTAAAAAATACTTTCTTAAAGTTAAAACTCTTCCTTCTAATACGTTAGTAGAATTAAGCTTAGGTGAATTTTTAACTAATGATAATAAAGCAGTTGAAGCAGAGTTAATTCCAGATGTTATTTCCTTAATAGCAGAAGTAAAAGGACAAAAACAAAATTGCGTGTGCAAAAATGCTGGCGGTAATTAAGAAAAGAGCTACTAAAAAACCTAATAAATAGATCGTATAAAATATTGGCTATAAATAAAAATGAATTAACCTTAACTGATCTAGTAGATTTATTAAAGATATCCCACTAATCTAGAATAATTTTGCAGAAAGCTTTACTTTTTTTCCATCTACTCTTGATATCAAAAACTAAATCAGGAGCAAGTCATGTCTTTATTCAGCTTTTGCCGGAAAAATAGAAAAATTTGGCCGGAAGTAATGCAAATACAGCTGAAAAACCTTTTTTACAAGTTTCTAACAAAAAGTTAGAAGAAAGATTTTATACCCCTAATCTTTTAAGTAAAATAGCTAAATAAAATTGATAGATTCTTAACTTCTTCTACTTTTAATTTATTATTTATCCTGACAATTTTCGTAATAGACATCACTTAAGCTAATAGCTTTGCATTCATCTTTTAGTAGTCGGTTTATTCGCCTTACTCGTTCTTTGTTTTTCTCTGTTTTTTTAATTGGGTGAAAATCATTAGGGGCGATAATCATTGCAACAAGAGATAAATATTGATCAAAAGAAAGTTGCTTAAAATCCTTCTTAAAATAGGCGTTTGCCCCTTCTTGAAAGCCTAAAATTTCCTTGCTTTGAATATTGCCTAAATAAACTGTGTTAATAAAAATATCTAGCTGAGTATTTTTATCTACTTTGCTATTAAAAGCTAAAGCTATTAAACTTTGTTTTATTTTTTTATATTTAAGAAACCCTGGAGAAAAGCCTTCTGGAAAAAAATAAATCTTTACAAGCCCTTGAGTAATTGTTGTATAACCTGCTCCAGGGCTTTTTAGGTCTACTCCATTATGCTCATAAAAGTTAGGATCCTCAACTTTAAGTAAGGCTAGTCGCTGTTCTTGAGAAAAATCTTCTAGTCTAAGTGTTAATTTATTAGAAGAATAAATTTTATTAACTATAGTTTGTGAATCAAAATAGGCCTTAATAGTAATTATGGAAAAATAGATTATTGGAAAAACAATCACTACAAAAACTACCACAAGGATTTTTACCAGCAATTTATTAGAAGTCTTGATTTTCTTCATTTTTCTAAAACCTTAAGTTTAACGCAATAAAGGCTATAGGGTAGTGCTGAAGCATTATCAAATTCTGCACCTGCTTCAATACCAGCTTTAGCAATCAGTTCAGGAGTGCTTAAAAGATCATAAGTAGCATACATAGCACCCAAAGCAAAACTACTTCCTGAACCAATTGCCCAAAATTTCTCATATTCATAAACTTCGCGCCATGAAAATACACCAAAAATCCCATAACGATTAGCAATTAAAGCATTTATTTGGCTAGATTCATAGACTTGTTCACTTTCATCACCTTCTTGAGTAGTAAGAAAATATTTCTCTTTTAATACAGGATGTAACCTAAGGTAGCTTTCAAAAATATCCTCTCTATTCTTAAAAGAAAGTAAGTTAGCATAATTATTTATAATACTATAAAACACATTACTGTGAGCAGAACTACCTACAACACCAATATAGTTATCCTTAAATACAATTATTTTATCTTTATTTTCTATATATTTACCTCTACATTTAGTATCACCAAAACTAGTTAAAGTATCAGCAGCAATAACTACACGATTGGCCTTCTTTACTACAACAACTGTTGACATAGCAGTTCCCCGTTAAAATATTTTTCATTTAAGAACAAGTTTTTAAGCTTAAGAGTCTAATTTTCTAATTTATTGAAATAAACCTTTTCTAGCAAGATTTATTGATACTCTAAGTCATCTAGTTCTTTAATCTAGATTTTTCTCTAACGTATTAATAGCCTGTTTTATATCAGGTGACTGGGGTAATAAATTTAAGGTTTCTATTATTAATTCAAGGGTTAGGCAAACTTTTTCATTAAGAGAAAGGCAAGAAAAAATCCTATCAATACGCTCTACTAGCTTAAGAGGTTTTATTGTCATTTGCTCTAAAACTAAATCCAGCCATTTTGTAGAGCTTTCCCATTTTTTATTAACAGCAAATAAAATACGCAGTAGATTATTAATATCTTGAGTTAATTTTTGGGTTAAGGCAAATCTTTGTTGGCGTTTTACTAAGGCAAATCGAACTTTAATAAGGTGTGAAGACTGCCAAGGCTTTATTAAACTAGAAATGAGTGCTGTTGATAGATTTTCAGGGTAATATTTTAATCTATTTTGCCAATTATTTATTAAGCCATTACTACGTAAAATAATAGCTTGAGTAAGAAGACCTGCGCCAATTAGCTGACTAGAATCTAGAATAGTCCCTTCCAAAAGAGCACATAAGAGTTTTTCCTGGGCTAATTCATTCTGCCAACCTATTTCAACCCAAGTATTTTCAAATAAACAAGTTGTCCAAACAGAACCATCAGATAGAGGTTCTTTATCAATAAGAATTTCTCTTGCACCAATAGTCTCTAACCACTCCTTACGTTCCAAGGCTGTAGCAATATTATTTATCCAGCAAATTAACTCTATATCTGAATCTTCATCAGCAACACCACAGGCAGTAGAGCCTATTAGGGCTATTTCTGTAGCGAAATTCTTTGGGCATAAATCAGCAATTTTTTGAGCTAAACGCCGATATTGATGACTAATTGGGCTAGTTGGTTTAATAGACGCATAATTTTTATCCATAAAGTAATATCAAGGAATATAGAAAGGCTATAAATAGTAGTATAGTAGATATGAAGTTAACATTAGCAAGGATGTCTTCTCAAGCAAAAATAACAATAGATTTAAGGATTTTCTAAGAAAAAGCTCTAAATAGTTAACCTAGGGCTAAGTTTATGTCAAACAAATAGCTTAAAGCAAGATTACTATTAATTTCTGGTAATTTCTGGAAAGAACGCCCCATTTTGGTGAATTTTTCTAGTTACGTTTTTCAAATCAAGTATATAATGTGTGTTGCTATCCCAACCAATAGTTTTCAAACAGGTAAAGATAATAAAGCATTAAAAACTTATATATATCCATAATTAATAGCTTTAACCAATGGATAAGAATTATTAATTATCTGGTTGAAAATCATTAAATTTAAAGCTTTATAATGAGGTCTCTATGAGTAAAGAGCTAAAGCGTCAAGAAGTGCAAGACCATCATGCAATTATTCAAGCTATTAAAGGCATTGGAGCGATTGAAGAGCTAGTGGAATTTGAAGCAGGACATGGTTATAAATACGCAGTTGACTTAGAAGTATCTATTTATGGCCGTAATTATGGCCCAGGTAAAAAAGTAGGCCCCTATATTAGAATGTTCAAGTATCCAGCAGGAGCAGAAGTAATTCGTGAAGGAGACTGGGACACTAACACTTTTTATATTGTAGTTGAAGGCTCAGCAGAAATTTTTGTTAAAGCAGTAAAAGAGGGTAAAGAACCTGTTGCATCTGTTAAACATGGAAATCCTTTTGGAGAAATGGCTGTTTTAGCAGGTGTACAACGTGCAGCTACTATTAAAGCCCACCATGAAACAGGTATCACTGTACTTGAAGTACAACGCCCCGCCTTACGTATGTTAAGAAAGCTAAAGAAATTTGGTGCTGCACTCGACTTAACCTATCGTAATAATGGACGTAACTCTACCCTAGGCATATTGTCTATTGGTGAAGAAGCTAAAAAACAGTTAGCTCAAATCTCAGAGTTTCGTGTACTTGCCCGAGGCCACGTTGCTTGTCAAGAAAACCGCCCAATAGATCGACTTGTTATAGTTAAAGATGGTTGGCTTAAACGAACTTGTGAAGCAGATAAAACAGGCGATTCAGCCGATTTTATTGGCTCAGGATACTGTATAGGCTTAAATGCTTTAACCGAGCGTGGAGCTAAATGGCCTTATAAAGCCACTGTTCTTAGCCGTACAGAAGTATTAGAAGTTCCATTTAAGAAACTAATGGCTTATCCACAATTAATGGAAAGTCTAAAAACAGAATTATTACCCTTTAGTAGTACTGGAACACCGCTACAACCCGAAAAACAACTAGCTTTTGCTAAACCTGCTAAAAGTGCACAAGATCGTATTTTAGATAAAGGTCTTGCTGATGCAACTAACCTTTTAGTAATGGATATGGATTTATGTGTAAGATGTGGTAATTGCTCTTTGGCTTGCCACGAAATACATGGTCAAGCAAGATTAACTCGCAGAGGAATCCATCTATTTAGACCTAAAGAAGTTAGCCATAAATTGGATCAAAGCATTCTTGCACCTTCGGTTTGCCTACATTGCAAAGATCCTGAATGTATGACTGGTTGTCCTACTGGAGCAATCGCCCGTTTTCAAGGCGGACAAGTTGATATTAATCCTGCTACATGTATTGGCTGTGGAGATTGTGCCACTCAATGTCCCTATAATGCCATTTCATTAGTACTACGTAAAGACTTAAGAAAACCTGGTGCTCCTGCTGCGGCTAAAGCCGCTCCTGCAAAGGATGCTAAAGCAGGTGCTAAAGGCGCTACAGCAGAAGCAAAAGCTAATGTTTTTGAAATGCTAGGACTAGCTTTTGACACTAAACCAAGCCCAGTAACGGGTGAAGAGGATTTAGTAGCAGTAAAATGTAACCTCTGTAATGGAACAGCAATTAATCCTGTTGATAAAAATGGGGTTAAAATCCATAAAGACCATAGATATAATTGTGTAGAAAGCTGTCCAACAGGCGCTTGTATGCGTGTTAGCCCAACAGAATATTTCTCAGAAATTTCTAATATTAAAGGAGTTGCTTTTAATAAAAACGCTCAAGCAACTGTACGTAAAGGATCTTATAAAGACACTGGTAAACAAATTGCTCATGTTATTGGGATTATATTTACTCTATTCTTATGTGGTTTAACTATGGCTGGAATTGTCCAGTATGGTCTTGGAACACCACTTCTTACCACTAACTGGTTTAATTTCCGCTGGATAACAGGTTTAGTAGGACTCTTAGGAATAGTTGTAGTTATGGCCTATCCTATGAGACGACAAATGTGGTTAAAACGTAGTGGCTCGCTTCGCTATTGGATGCTTAGCCATACTTATGCTGGAGTTATTGCCGGAGTATTACTACTATTACATGGTGGTACTAGCTTAGGTGGTTATTTAACAGCATCTCTAATGATTTCTTTTGACCTAGTAATCCTTACAGGTCTATTTGGTATTCTTATTTATTGGTTAGGCCCTAGAACATTAACACAGATTGAAGGCGAGCCTCTTTTAATAGAAGACCTACAACGTCGCCGTGAAGAGCTATACCAAGAAATAGCTGATATTACAGCAACTTGCCAAAATAAAGCAAAAGAACAAAACCGTGAAGCAGAGTTTAGGAATGGATTTCTTAAAGGGCGTGATGTTGTTTTAGATACTATTACTTCCTTACCTTATCTACTACGTCAATATCTTAAGAAAGAATCAGTAGAAGAGTTATTAGCTGCTACCCAAAAAGAATTTCAAGGGGAAGCAAGTAAAATAAAAGATCAATCAGAAAAAGATGCTTTTATTAAACTGGCTAAAGCAGCTGCAACAGTGCGTAGAGTAGATGCTCTTGTATATCTGCATCGTGCATTAAAACTTTGGTTACCTCCACATGTTATTTTTACATCTATAATGCTAGCTCTCTTGCTCATACACATTATTCAGGTAACCTACTATCTGTGGCGTAACTAATTAAATATTAAATAAATCTTGGTGTTAATCTTTATTCAAGCTAAGTATTTTAGCTTAAAAGTTGAGGAGAGCTATGAGTACAGAATCAACGAAATTTGTCATCAAGAGAACAGACTTAGACAACGATGATTTAGTAATCGAAAGCGATAGTCTGACCATTGGGTCTGCACTAGGTAATGATGTACTGCTTAACCACCCAGCAGTATCTCGTACCCATGCAGGTATATGTAAAATTGATGGCGCTTATTGGATCAAAAATCTATCTACTTCTAACGGCACTATAGTTAATGGAGCATTAATTGAAACCGTACAACTAGAAGATAGTGATGCTATTCAAATTGGGGTTTTCTTGCTTAAACCACAAATGGATCCAGATGATGGATCACTCACTTTAGAGGTAGAAAAACAAATTGACTCCGTATCAGCAAATAATCGTGGAACACAAATCCTAGGTGGGCCATTAGAAGCCATAGCTAGTGGTAAAACTAAAATGCTTGACCCAGAGATGTTAAAAAAGCTTGGGATATCAATGCCAGGTGCTCCTGGAGCAAAACCAGGTGCTCCTACACCTTCTCCTAGTAAAGCAGTATCAAAACAAAGTGCAACACAGCTTCTAGGGGCTGCTCGCTTGCAACGTGGTATGACTGGACTTCTTAGCTCAATTATGGCTCTGCCACAAGATGAGCAACAAAAATTCCAACAAACTATGGATGCTTTCTGGGATAGACGCAAGCTAGCAGAAACAGGCGGCGAGCAAAAAATGGCTGATATTTCTCTTTTACGCCCAAATAAACCCGATCCTGAGTATGAGAAATTTAACCTTCACTTAGGTAAAAAACAATTTAATTGGTTGCCCTCTACAGACTTAGTACGCCCCTGGCCTCGTGGCTTTTTAGGCACATTAGGTATAATTATCACTGTGGTTGCTGCTGCATTATCTTTAACCTATGATGGTTTTCTCTCTCCAGGCCCACTAGCTGCCGCTCATGAGGCTAATGAGTTTAATCGGGCACAACTTTTACCAAATTCTAAACCTCTACTTGCTTCTAACTCTTCTGTTGGTGGTAATTGTGCTAGCTGTCACTCCGCTGTAACCCCTATGGAGCAAAAGTGTAAAAGCTGCCACCAGACATCACACTTTAATCCAAATGTTATTGATGCCCACGATAAAGCCAAAATAAGTTGTATGGACTGTCATACTGACCATAAAGGTAAGGCTTTTAGCCCTGCAACTGTGGCTCGTAGTATGTGCGTTGATTGCCATTCGGCTGACCCTAAACACCCTAAAGCTAAAACTGTTGCTGGTAAAAAACTTACAGAACCTCATGGTGGTAACTTTGGCTATCCTATAAGCGATAGTGGAGAATGGACTTGGAAAGATCCTATGAATGAATATATGAAAAAGGCTCTTCCAACAGATGATGTTTTAACACCGTCTAGTAAATTCCATTACGTTCACTTAAGTGGTCGCGAAGCTGGTCGTGCCCGTTGCAATGACTGTCATGGTTCTTTAGACACTCCTGAACTGGCTAAAAATATTGATCGCAACAAATGCGCAGTTTGTCATGGCGTACAGTTTGTAAATATTTCCAATAAACAATCCAAAGAAGCAAAAGAGATGCTTGACAAATTAGCAGTTAAAAATGGTCTTGACTGCAATTCTTGTCACCCACAACATGGTGAAAGTAAAGAGCTTAAAGCTGTAATGCTAAGACCTGCTGTTGGTAAAAAGATTGATGCCAAAAAGACTTTAGAAGTCTATACTGCCGATAGCGTTTTTCGTGGTGGTAGATCTTGGAATTGGACATCTTTTGCAGCTAGATTTGGTGGAATGTCTTTCTCTGGCTGGTTAATTTTCTTTAGTATTGTTCCTTTAACTATCTTAGGTTTCTTAGGAGTCGATACTCTTCGCCGCCGTCAGGTACAAGAAAAACTTAAAGGCCAATTAATAGACCTTTCTAATAAAAAAGCTTGGGATGCAAGTAGTATCAAATATGCTCAAAAATGGGAATCTCCAGCTCAAAAAGCTAGTGCTGAAAAATCTTCCCGCTCTCGACCAGTGCCACACCCTATTATTAATGTCGAGACTTGTATAGGTTGTCATGGATGTATTTTAGCCTGCCCTCAAGACGTTCTTGGATTTGATGACCAAGAACACCATGCAATTGTAGTTAACTTTGAACAATGTATGGAAGATACGGGTTGTCAGCTTGCTTGTCCAACCGCACCTCAATCTTGTGTACTTATTAACACTAAGAAAAACATTCGTGAAGCTCCTAAACCACTTCGTAAAGGGGCTGGAGAAGGCTTTGAAACAGAGCATGTTAATGGAGTCTATTTAGTAGGTGATGTTTCTGGTGTACCACTTATTCGTAATGCAATTAAAGAAGGCCGTGTGGCTGTAGATAAAATTGCAGAAAAGATAAAAGCAGAAGGTAAAGCTGGAGCAGATATAGACGTTGCAATAATTGGTATAGGCCCTGGCGGTATTTCAGCAACAGCACGCGCTGCTGAGCTTGGTCTTAGCTATATTGCACTAGAACAAGGCCGTAAATATGCAACCATTGCAGATAAATATCCTGCTGGTAAATATGTAGCCTTTAACCCGTTTAATCCTAGTGATCCCCCTCTAGGTGCTGTTCGTTTAGAAGGCGGAGGAGATCTCAAAGAAAAAATGCTAGGTTGGTGGGATGAAGCAGTACAAAAATTCAATATCAAAATAAATGAATTTGAAGGCGTTAGCGAAGTTGTACCACAAGATGGAATCTTTATAGTTAAGACTGTCAAGAATCAAACTGGCTATAAAGTTCGCAAAGTTATCCTTGCTTTGGGTACTGCGGCGGCTCCTCGTAAACTTGGCGTAACTGGCGAAAAAGAGCATGACCAAAAGATCCTTAACCGCTTACAAGATCCTGCTGATTTCAAAGGTAAGAAGATTGTTGTAGTTGGTGCAGGTAACTCTGCGGTAGAGGCTGCTGTAGACTTAACAGGTAAGCGTCAAGATGATGGGACTGTAATCTTTCCAGAAGGTGGTAATGAAGTTTCTTTAGTTGTTCGTTCTGACTTCCCAAAAGACTTGACTCTAGAAAACAAGATGTGGGTTTACTATTGTATAGATAAAGGCAGAATGAAAGCTTACTTTGGCGCTGGCTTAAAGGAAATTAAAGAAAAAGAAGTTACTTTAATGAAGATTCGTGGTGAACAAGTCATAGGAACTATTCCTAATGATTTTGTGTTTGCTATGATTGGTAGTGAAGCACCTAAAGGTTTCTTAGAAAAAATCGGTATTAAATATACTGGTTGGGATAAGAAAAAAGACGCTCCTAAAGAAGGCGCTAAAGATGCTAAACCAACAAAATAATTCTCTTTAACCTATAAGGACACGAAGAAGTTAACTTCTTCGTGTCCTTTATAATTTTCTTACCTACTCTAAGGAGTTGTTTATGAACGATAATCAAAGAAAACTTACTCTAGCTGAAACACAAAAAAGGCTTTCTGAAATACTAGATAAAGCTCCAGATAAAGAAACTTTAGTAGAGTGGGTTAAACTTGGTTATTTAATAGGTGAAGAAAGCGACTCAGAAATTTATATTTCTAAAGAATCCTTAGATACGCTTCTAGAGCAATTACAAAAAAGCCTAGAGACTAAACGTGAAGCCCGTTTAATCCTACATGCTGTCGATGTTTGGCGACGCGAAGAAGATAGACGTGCAATAGCAGTTACTCTAGCCTCTAAAACATCTGTTGTTACTACAGAAAAACTCTGTAAAGATAATGTTCAAGATATGCTTACTGCCTCTGCTCAAGCAACTTTAGATGCAATAAATGAAATATTAGGAAACAAATTTTTCTTTGAACTACTTCAAGTTAAACACCATTCTTTATCAAAAATTGAACAATCTATGGTAGCAATTCTTCTTAAGGTAGGAAGAACGCAAGATTCAATGCAAACACTTTCTGGCGTAGCAATGGCAGAAAACGATACTCTTCCACTTCAAGCAGCATCTAGAGCCACACTTAATGCACTAAACCGCACCATTTCACCATTTGTTCCACCACAATCAACTTGGAGAGAACTTTTTAGAAAGTTCTTACCTGTTTAATAGCCTAACTAATCTATTCCACAAGCTAAACGAGCAGATTTTAGAGTTTTGCTAGCTTCCTCTCTAGCTCTAATTGCACCTTTTCTTAACACTTCTTCAACATAAGCCTTATCATTTACTAGCTCTTTTCTTCTTAATCTAAAGGGAGCAAAATATTCATCTATTTTCTTAAGTAAGGTTTTCTTTGCCTCACCATAACCATAACCACCTGCTAAAAATTTATCTCTCATCTCTTGCTTTTCTTCTGTTGTAGCAAAAAGAGTGTAAAGCTGAAAAACTACGTTAGTATCTGGGTCTTTTGGGGCTTCTACAGGTGTAGAATCTGTAACAATACCCATAACTACTTTTTTTAGTGCATTTCCTTCAGCAAAAATTTCTATTGTATTGCCATAGGATTTACTCATTTTTTGACCATCTATTCCTGGCACTTTAGCTGTTTCATTAAGCTGTGGTTCTGGTCTAGTAAAGACCTCCTTACTATATGTAGTATTAAAATATCCTGCCATATCTTGAGTCATTTCGATATGCTGAACTTGATCAGCGCCTACAGGCACAATATTAGATTGATAAATTAAAATATCTGCCGCCATTAGCACAGGATAAGTAAATAAACCTACTTTAGGCAAAATTCCCTTAGCTACTTTATCTTTATAAGAATGAGCACGTTCTAGTAGCCCCATTCCTGTTACTGTAGATAGTAACCAAGCTAGTTCTGTTACTTCAGGAATATCCGATTGACGAAATAGAGTAGCTTTTTCTGGAGATAACCCTAAAGCTAGATAATCTATTGCTACATCTATAGTTAATTCCCTTAATTGTAGAGCATTTTGTACTGTGGTAAGTGCATGGTAATTAGCAATAAAATAAAATGCTTCTCCTTGATCTTGAAAAGCAAGATGTTGATGAATTGCACCAAAATAATTTCCTAAATGTAATTTTCCTGAAGGTTGAATACCTGAAAGTATACGTTTTTGCATAAATATAAATGATTGATAATTAGCTTAGTAAATATTCTGGAGCTAATTATTGTAAGTGTTTCAATTTTTTGAAATTTATAAAGGCTTTTGATGATAGCCTAAGAATTTAGTTTTAAGTTTTTTAAGATTTTTTCCTTTTTAAGTCAAAATCCATAAATTCTGTTAAACCTTTTAACCCAGAGGTAGCAGCAAACCCATCTATAGAGTCACTTTCATCTATTTCTTCATCATAGGGAGAAGTCTCATTATCATTACTAGCTGATTGTATTTTATCACTATCCATTAAAGTTGAAGAAATAGGCTCATTATCTGAATACTGCTCATAACCAATAGACTCTGCTGGATTCATCCAACTACCTGTATTAACACCTAATATATCATCTGTAACAGTAGGTTCTTGATTAGCAGAAGAAGGCATTGAAGACGGTTCGCTACGTTTAGCAATAGGTGGTGGAATTGGTAATGGGGTTATAGGAGCATTTTGTACTGCTGAAGCTAGAGGACGATTAGGAGTTGATTTTATAGGGCTAGCTGGCACAGCAGTTACTTGAGTTGAAGCTACTGGAGCTACCGACACAGGACTTGGTATAGGAGTTGCCATAGTAGAAATTTTTGGCAATGGCATAACAGCTACAGGAGTAGGAGGTGTTTCTGTTGAAAGCATTTGCATGGCTAATAAATTATTTGGGTTATGCTTAGATGAGGCTGAGTCAAACAAATACTCTTTGCGGAAAATAGCTGTCATTCTTTGTTGATAAAAAGTTTCCCATTCGCTTAAAAAACGGGCTTGAATATCAGGAGGAAGTTGGGTATTAATTCTGACTTGTTTTACTTTTTCAGCATAAATTAGCTGAAGAGTGGATAAAGCTTCAGCTTCTAAAGTAAGTTCTGCTTGTAGTTCTTCGATACTTTTTTTTCTGTTTTCCATGTCGCCTATTATATGATTTTAATTTTGATAATCAAGAAACTTTTTAACTCTAGTTTAGCTAATATCTTTTATTTCTTTGTCAAGATGTTTTATTAATTTGGCAATTCTTTTAGCTAGAGTTTCAATAGTATGTAAGCCTTCTGAAACATCCTCTGTTAGCGGTTGTCTTAACATTAAAGTAGTTCGCCCAAGTACTCCTGTTAAAGGATCTGTAATGTCTCTTTGTAGAACCTTGAGTAATTCCTTTAATGCTTCATTACGGTGTAGTAATTGATCTTGGAGCCTTTTTACTCTTAAAGCTGCTGTTATTCTAGCGCTTAATTCTGCTCTATTATAAGGTTTACTAATATAGTCATGAGCACCTGCTTCAAAACCCCTTATTTCATCCTCAAGTTTACGTAGTACTGTAATTAAAATTATGGGTATATGAGCAGTCTTTTCATCACTTTTTAATTCATGACAAACTTGATAGCCGTCTAAATCAGGCATAACAACATCTAGGACAATTACATCTGGTTGAGTAGATTTAGCTAGAGTTAAGGCTTGTATCCCATTGGTTGCTTGAATCACTTTATAGTTTAAATGAGAAAAACATAGCGCCAAGTATTCTCTAGAATCTTGATCATCATCAACAACTAAAATTGTGGCAGGACTTAAGCTCATAGGGCTAAGTATACTTTAGCCTCTCTATTTGCAGCAATAAAAGTATCTCTTTTGCCGAAATAAATCTCCCTTCTGCATCTATTTCTTGCTAGAAAGCTCTTTATCTTTGGCCTTTAAAGGCTAGCACTCTACCAAAAAATCTTCTCTTACAATGCTAACCCTACAAAAAATAAATTCTTATTTTTCTCAGATAAATAGCCTGTTAATAAATCACTTTCATAACTTATGGAGAAAATTACCATGCCTTTATTTAAGACTCTTACTGCTGCCGTTTTTGGTATAGAAGCATCATTAGTAGAAGTAGAAGTAGATCTTCAGCTTAAACCAAAAGAAACCGATTATGCTCCTATTTTTACAATGGTAGGATTGCCTGACACAACAGTTCGTGAAAGCCGTGAACGTATCCGTGCAGCCATAAACAATTGTGGCTTTTTCTTTCCTAATAATCGAATTACAGTCAATCTTGCACCTGCAAATGTTCGCAAAGAAGGTTCAAGCTTTGATTTACCCATTGCTTTAGGAATTTTAGGAGCAAATGGTGAAATCAATAATATAGACCTAACAGATACTCTATTTTTAGGCGAACTTGCTTTAGATGGTAGAATTCGCCCTGTAAGAGGCGTTTTGCCTGCAACTATTAAAGCTCGTAGTGCTGGGCTTAAACGCTTATTTGTACCTATAGAAAATAGCCATGAAGCCGCAGTCGTTTCTAATATGGCTATTTATCCTGTAACGTCTCTAAGTGATGTTGTTAGCATTTTATCTAAAGAAAATACTCCTCCATTAACTATTGATACTACAACTTTGCTTTCAAAAAATAATTCTTATGATATTGATTTTCAAGAAGTTAAAGGACAACCTCATGTTAAACGAGCATTAGAAGTTGCAAGTGCAGGAGGTCATAATATTTTACTAATAGGCCCTCCTGGCTCAGGTAAAACCATGCTTGCACGTAGAGTTCCTACAATACTTCCACCTTTAAGTTTTGAAGAAGCTTTAGAAGTAACTCAAGTCCATAGCGTAGTTGGGCTTGTCAACGGATGTGGTCTTGTAGCTAAAAGACCTTTTCGTGCTCCTCATCATACAACAAGCGATGCAGGTTTAATTGGGGGTGGCACAACACCTAGACCAGGAGAGGTTTCCTTAGCTCATTATGGTGTTTTATTCCTAGATGAATTACCAGAATTTGCTCGAAATGTCTTAGAAGTCCTACGCCAACCCATTGAAGATGGCTCTGTAACAATTAGTCGAGCAACAATGTCTTTAACCTTTCCTTCTCGTGTAATGCTTATTGCTGCAATGAACCCCTGCCCTTGTGGCTATTTTGGCTCACCAACCAGAGAATGTAAATGCACTCCTTTACAAATTCAGCGCTATGTAAATAAAATCTCTGGCCCACTTCTAGACCGTATAGACATTCATATAGAAGTTCCAGCCGTAAAATTTAAAGAATTAATAACTGATATAACCGATAGCTCAACTACCATTCGCGAAAGGGTTATTGGAGCTAGAACTTATCAATTAGAGCGATTTAAACAAGAAAAAATTTATGCAAATGCTGAAATGGGATCTAGGCTTATTACTAAACATTGCCAAATTGATGCTCAAGCTAAAAATATTTTGGAAAAAGCAATCAATCGTTTAGGCTTATCTGCTAGAGCTTATGATAGAATCTTAAAAGTTAGTCGTACTATTGCAGATCTAGAAAATTCAGAAAAAATTGATATTCAACATATATCTGAAGCAATTCAATACCGCTCTCTTGACCGTAATTACTGGAAATAACACTACTACCAACTATTTTAATAGATTTACTAGAATTCATTGATTCATTGCGATTTATTAAAATTTATTGCGATTCTTAGAAGATGCCCTTGGGATAATCGTCGTTGGGGTTGTGTTGGGGTTGCGTTGGGGTTGCGTTGGGGTTGCGTTGGGGTTGCGTTGGGGTTGCGTTGGGGTTGCGTTGGGGTTGCGTTGGGGTTGCGTTGGGGTTGC
>JACQZQ010000097.1 GCA_016213785.1 Acidobacteriota bacterium | reverse complement strand
TTTTTCACAATCTCAGATCTTTCTTACGTCATTTCCACATTTGCATGCTTCTTTTTTCCATTATTCTATTTTTTGCTAGGTCTTATCGTATGTCTTTTTACCGTACTCTTCAAGCTCTCTCTAAAATTTAACAAATGTCAGCTAATTGTCTATCCAGACATAAACACAGAGTGGATTAATGTTGATCGATGGCCAGATAATGAAGCCAAAAATAAAATTTCCTTGCTATTCAAAAGACTGGATCAATTAGAGCCATACAACGTCGGCGCAACCATAGATCCTGACAACACAGTAGCTTATTTACGCTATGAAGATAAAGCCCAAGAGTTTTTTGATGATTGGAGAACAGATCTAGAAACTACTCTGAGGAGCAACAAAATAGAGCATCCCGCTTTAGAAGCACATTTATCAAAATATCGTAGCCTAATGCCCTCACTATCTTTAATTTTCCACCTTATAGATTATTGTGATGGTCAAACAACAACAAATTTTGTATCCCTTCATTCTGCCCAATTAGCGGCTGCTTGGTGTAGCTTTTTGTTTGAACATGCAAAAAGAATCTACGGCATAGCTATTAGGTCAGAAATTCGTAAAGCTAAAACCATAGCTAATCACATTCAGAAAGGTAACTTACCAGATCCTTTCACAGTTCGAGAGGTTTATCGACGTGGTTGGTCTGGACTAGCTACACCTCAAGACTGTACTGAACCTTTGGAACTGCTTGAGGATCTCAATTGTCTTAAGTCTTCTCGTCTTCCATCTACTAATGATGGTGGCCGACCAACAGTAATTTATCGAATAAATCCTAAGCTAAAGGAGAGAGCAAATGAAAAACTATCTTAATAGTTTTCTTGAACTCAATAACCTCAACGTACCTAACAATTTTTTTCAACACTCTGAGGTTAAAGAACTGTCAAAACTGACAGAACCTAAGAAGGTTGAGAAGAAAACCGAGCTAATTCTGTATTGTGAGCAATGCAGCTATCGCTTGAACTTACCAGACTCTATCAAACGGGGTGTTTGCTTATCTTGTTATGAAAAGAAGCATGGGCGGACAACTCCACCACTAGAAACTTTAGATTTCCAGCTAGAGGTAACAGCTCTAGCTGGAAGTAATCCACTAACTTCAAAACTACAAGGAACAGATATGAAATTAACAGACTTCTTGAAAAAGCACGATAATCCAGCCACAAGTTATACTAAGATAGAAAAAAACTCAAATACAACCGTTCGATTGCTTACATTAGAGCCAAAATATTGTTTACCTATATGGTTTGATAAAGACGGTAAACGACGACGATTAAACTCTATTGGTATGAATAGTAATGGAGAAGATACAAATCTTAAATGTCCAATTATTGCACTAAGTGAAGACACATCTCGTCCTACAGCAGTCTATGGTGTTTACAACTTTGGTACAAATCGAGTTGAGCTATTCTGCATTAGTCAGCTTTCTATACTTAGGGGTTTGCAAGCACTTGACCAATCTCTAAATGCTAAAAATAAACAAGTTACATCCTATAACCTTATTATTAGTCGTACTGATACTAGTGGAAAAACAACGTACAACATTAGTTTTGCAGCAGATCATGATCTAAGCCAAGAAGATAGACAAATAATCAGTAATGCTATGGATAAGGACAAACCAGGAAATCTTTTTGAGTTAATAAGCTTTGAAACACGTTGGCCTACTCAAAATGAAATAAACAACTTAGGGCTTAAAATTGTTTTACCAGATTTACCTGAAATACAAGCAGAAGGTGAAGATACTGCACCTTTTTAATAAGGCAACTTTTGGTAAAAAAATAAACTAACTCGTATTCCTACTATAGCCAAATCAAAACCATTGATCTAAAAGGTAATTGGCTATAGTAGGCCATTTTAAGCAAATTTATAGGCAAAAAATCTGGATTAAGTAGTTTTTCATTCTAGAAAACAAAAAGGAAAGTTCAATATGACTAGTGCTAAAAAGATCAAAGCCAATCGCTATACAGCAATATGAGTAGGAAAAGAATACAAAATATAATAATATAAATGAATAAGGAAATACTAAGTAAAATAGAGGGAAAATGTATTCAATAGACATAAGAGAAAAGATAATAGAGGTATATTTAGAGGGGGAAGAAAGCT
>JACQZQ010000098.1 GCA_016213785.1 Acidobacteriota bacterium | reverse complement strand
GGTTGCTATTTATTGAATCTAATTAGGTTTTCCTTTTTCTTCTGTTGGGACAGAAGAGGGGGCATAACAAACGTTGCAGCGGACTCGGGAAATCGGCTCACTATCGTTCGCCGTTTCCCTCGCCGCTGAACTTGGGGTTCGACTTCCTAAATACTTATAATGCAATAAATTAATGATAAAAGTAATGTAAAATATATAAAAATATAGGATTAAGAACTAATAAAGAAATATGTGAATAAGTTATATAATCTGAACTACAGAGTAAGTTAACTATTTCCAAATCAATAAATTACTTTCTATAATAGTAAGTATAAGTCTTTATTTGAGTATAAATAGTAATAAAACTTGATTGATATAGATAACAGGAAAATAACAAATATAATCTATATTTGAATAAACTTGCAGTTTGGAACAATGTTACATCTTCTCTTGTTTCTATCAACTTACGTGGTTTTTCTAGTGAATAGAAACTAAATTCTACTAAATATCTTTTGTTAACCTATAGCAAATATGATACTTATTATGTTTGAGAAAGAAAGAAGAAAAGGCCACCCGTCTATCGACGGCTGGCCTACGGCTTTTGTCTTGAACAAAAAACTTGGATTATTTAGCTAGCAAACATACTAGCAAAGCTTGTATTCTTCTCTATCAACGGATATTTGAGCTACATTAATTTCAAACAGGTTGTGTTGGGTTTGTTTTTCCTTCGACTACGTTTTGAGAACCTTAACAAACAGGTTTTGTTGTTTTTGTCTCCCTTCGGGTCGTATTTAAGAAGTCGAACAGGTGTTGCAGTGGACTCGGGAAGTCGGCTCGCTTTCGCTCTCCTTCCTTCCCTCGCCACTGAACACGGCGTTATGCCCCATTAGAAGGAACAAAGCTCGCCCTAACAGGCAAAAAGAGGGGAAAAAGCGAATATGGCGAAAATATAAATCTTGACGAAAATTAGCAAAACTACTGAAAAAGGCAAATGGATAAATGATTGAAAAAGAAGAAATAAAAGGATAGAAGAACTAATAGGTAGTTTGAGATTGCATTTTTACAGTTTCGCATTAAACAGGCATTTGATAAAAAAGCTGTTGGTTATTTGCATTCTATTGCTTTTGATAGAACCATATTTGCATAATCAAATTCTGTTACTTTTTGATTATAATAGGGTTGCAAATTCACATTCTATCTATGCCTGATAAAACTCTATAACCTGTTTGCTTTCAGGCAGTTTTTGATAAACACTTTTGACGTTTTCACATTCCTTTACAATAGGCTGATCAGTTTTTTCCTATTGTAAATATTTTCTACGTTGTTTACATCGCTGCTTTTAGTTGTTTTTATTGTTTTGGGTTCTTTTTTGTTTGGTTTTTCAGCTTCGTTTGCTTTTGCATTGGGGCATAACAACCGTTGCAGCGGACTCGGGTAGTCGGTTCGCCAAGGCTCACCGACTTCCCCTCGCCGCTGAACTAGGGGTTATGCGCCGTATAAGAAGAAAGGTGTTGAATAAGCTAGTTGGGATTTTAGCAATGGCTGGCGGAAACAGAGTCGTGCTTGCGAAGCGGAGTTGATACAGGAGGCGGGTGTTAAACCTTTAGCGGGTGTTGCTCTAACGGGTTTGTTTCCTGCATTGTGTTTTGTCCCTAAAGCAAAGCCTGTCCCCTTAGCAGTTGTTGTTTCCCCAATGGGTTTTATCCCCGAAGCAATTACCAATGGCTAGGCGGGTTTTTATTCTAGAAATGGGTGTTAAACCTTTTACGGGTTTTCTCAGTAGCTTGGGTTTAGTTTCTTGCTTTACGTCGCATAACAAACGTTGCAGTGGACTCGGTAAGTCGGCTCGTTAACACTCGCCGGCTTCCCTCGCCACTGAACTTGGGGTTCGGCGATTTGTTGCTAGTTAAAGTATATAAGTAAAATTAATGATAGAATAAAGTAACTAATAAAAAATGTTGGAGTTTATGGTACATTATTAACGCATAAATATTTAAAATGATAGACTAATCTCAATAATACCTATTAATTGGAAAGAATCATGTGATATGAAAGAAAACTATTTAAGGACTACAGAAATATTAAGAAATACTGTAATTATAACAATAGTTATTAACATCATTTTGTTATTGTTAATAAAAAACACAATTGAATACAACGAAATGGTATTTCTTCCAATCAAATTCATCTTTTTTGTAATGGTTTTAGGTATAGAATTGATAATAGGAGTAATAGTTAGAATTACAGGTCGTAAAAATATGGCTAACGGTATATTTTTTGGTATAGTTGTTTCTATGATTATAAAGCTTTTGTTATTTGACTATTTTGAATAATTCTATTTTGGTCATTAAGTTAAATTTAATCTATTTTGGACTAGATTAAAATTTGGTTTGTTATTTTTCTATTCTTTCGTTGATTTTTGAGGTTTGTTTTTAGGTTTATGTTTTCATTGTTGTTTTCTTCCTTTGGAGTTTTAACCTTTTTACATTTTATTTTTAATCATCGCCGAACAAACGTTGCAGCGGACTCGGGTAGTCGGCTCATTAACATTCGCCGACTGCCCCTCGCCGCTGAACTTGGCGTTCGGTGACTACTAGGTAACTAACACGCCTAATAATCACTAGCTAATAAAGTTAGTATAAAAAAGTATTAAGATAATTATTGATATAGTAATATATAGTAATATATAGTAATATAAATAGAATTTGAAATTATGTAGGGAGACAGTATGTATATAGAATATAGAGGTATTGGCCCTATAATATTTGCTTTTCCTTTTATTTTTTGTGTGTTTGTAAATATGGTTGTAGATCGTTTCTTTGGTGAAGGTTATCACGAGCAACACAATTGGCCTGTTGCTACCGCCTTTTTGTTAGCTGGAGTTTTTAATTGGGTATTAGGTTGTTATTTAAATAGTAGAAAAAAAACAGTTATTGATCCCAATACAGGAAAAGAAGTTATTATTTATTCCTTGCACGACATATTTGATATCAAAATACAATATTGGTCTATTCCTATAATCCTTTTTTCTATATTTTTATTCCTTAAGTGATGTACTTGTAAAGATTACATTTGAATGAGGGTTAATTGGTTTCTTAACTAGGAAAGCCCTACACTCGAAGTAAAAAAGATTTTGTTTCTTTCAGCTTATTTTCTTTAAGACAGTTTTTTTTAACAGTCACCGAACAAACGTTGCAGCGGACTCGGGTGGTCGGCTCGCTAACGCTCGCCTCCTCACCCTCGCCGCTGAACTAAGGGTTATGCCGCTTGTGGCGTTGATCATGAAAACAATGTTTAGTTGTCTTAAGAAGTAGAAGAAGCTAAACTGGCACTAGATAACGGCTTAATGAATAATATGACGATGGAGGGCTAAGATTAGTATTATTTATAGAGAAGAAGTAAAGAGAATATTAATCAGTTTGAGAGTATATGATTGAGTTTCCTAGAGTCGCATCTAATGAAGAAATAAAGAGTATAATGGAACTATGGGTATCTTTTCTTATAAAGGAAGATTATCAAGCCGCATCTGAAATGTTATTTATAAAAGATAAAGAATCCGTTTGGACAGCAAATATTTTAAAAAGTTACATAATTGATTATTGGTTTGGGGATAAATCATCCTACAAAGTTGTTTCTATAGAAAATATTTTCTCACCAGGCATCGCAAAACAGTGGTTTTATTTAGATCGCAGCGTGAATTTTGATGCACTAGACCCACAATACTACGTTGGTATGCTCCAGTTAAAGCTTACTTACAATGACAATATTAGTCAGCTTACTATAGATATCGGTCTTCGCAAAGTAGCAAAAGATTATGTAGCCTTAGAATTATTGGATTTTATAGTTACATAATAAACGTTATCTGATCTTGGTTTGAAATGAGAGCCTACTATGAAATATTCTATGATTCTTTACTATTGTTTAATAAAGTAGATTTTTGGATAGCGGCATAACAAACGTTGCAGCGGACTCGGAAAGTCGGCTCGTTAACACTCGCCGAACTTTCCTCGCCGCTGAACTTGGGGTTCGGCGCATAACAGGGCGATACAATTGCGCAAAGAAAAATTTGTTTTAAGTAGTGACCTAGATAATATTTACTAGTAAAATAATTTATAGGTTTGTGTTTTGGCTATGCTGAGAAATTATAGAAATAAATTAGGAACAAAACTAAGCGTTATGAATAGAATATTAATAAAAAAAGAATCTTCAGCACAAAGGTGTGAAATATGCCACCAAATAGATAGTTATGATAGAGAAAAAAATTATTGTAATCGGTGTTGTAACTTAACAGAAAGTTATAAGCTTGTTCACAAAGATAGCACGGCTGAAGAAAAAGATTTTTTTGAAAAGAATGCACATTTATTTGTGTTTGTAAGCAAACGTTCTGTGTATAGGCTTATTGGATCGGTACTTGGAATACTATTATTACTTGGTTTTGCTAGGTTTAGTATATCTAATTGTTTTACTCCTAGATATGAGGTTAGCAATAAAGCCACCAGCTTAGATATTTTATTACCTGAAATATTGTTTGGGTTGATAGTGGGTATATTGTTAGGTTTTGTTGGAGTAGGGGGTTATCTGCTTATTTCTTTGGTTTTAGGCAACAAAAATTTCTTTTTTCCAAATAAAACTACTAAAAATCTGTAGGAAGGTTAAATTTTTACATTAGGAAAGTGTCATAGGTATCTAAAAGGCGAAAATTTAGTGGCTTTGTAAATAAAAGCGCCGAACAAACGTTGCAGCGGACTCGGGAAGTCGGCTCGTTAACACTCGCCGCTTCCCTCGCCGCTGAACTTAGGGTTCGGCGCGTTTACAACGAAGTTGGACAATATAAAACGTAATAAAAGACTAATAAGTATTACGAGCATAAAACTCTATGATAAAAATCTTACAAATATAGTAAACTGAAATACTTTCTCTAAGAAGAATGTAGGTGAAAAATATGCGACCAGCAAGCGTTTGGATAACACAAATACTGTTATGGGTTTTTGGGTTAATGTATTTTGTAATATGGGTTTTTAACACATTTCGTGTGGCTAAAAGAGAAGGTTTAGAAATTCTAACAGTAAAATTCATAATTTTTACAATAATTACATTTTCTATAATTTCACTTTTTGCGGTTTCCTTTTGGGGACTAATGAAAAGAAAGATTTACGGTAAATGGTGTGCTTTGGCTTCTGTGTTTATTATTTGGATTATTCTTGCTATTTCACAGTTTTATCAATCTGCTAGGCCAATCAAACCATACCAATACAGCAACACAACACAACTTGTTGCTGGCTCAATAACACAGGTAGTTATCCATTTATTATTTTTAATACTAATGTTTAGGCTTGCTTTTAGTAAATCTGTGGGTAGCTTTTTTACTCCTACTTCTAATAATTAATGGTGTTTGCCTTTACTCATTAGTTTTGTGTTTAATTGTAATTTTAAGACACGCCGAACAAACGTTGCAGCGGACTCGTGTCGTCCCTCGTTATCACTCGGTTCGACTCTCGCCGCTGAACTTTGGGTTCGGCGGCTTTACCTAAACGAAAGGAGTAAGTAAAAAAGATTATGGTAGAAAATAGAAAAAGTACAGCATGGCGTAAAAATAGAAAATTAGGAGATGTGCAGGGAGGGCGAATGCGGCCTAAACTGGAAGATAATATATTTCATAGATGCCATAACCTCAAAGCACCAACAATAGGGCAAGAAACTCCTGTTATAATAGAGGAAAACCCCTCTCGTGATTTTTTCTTTCCTCTAAAGGCAGAAGAGGCGTTAGAAATTTTGAAAACCTTACCACAAGAACATATTGAAGGAATAACTCATTTGTGGTTTCGTAAAATAAAAAAGACTGACTATTTGTTTGAGAAAGTGAATTTTGCTGAATATATTTGTGGTAGAGGGGTAAGAGTAATAATTCTTTATCCTTGGCCAAAAACACTTGCTCTTAGTTTTGCTAATAAGAAACCTAGCGCAAAACTTCTAAAAGAGTATTCAACTTGGACTACAGATTTAAGGCTTGAAAATCAAGAATGGAAACTATATTGGACTGCTGATTCTCTTAAGCGATTTTACGCGGAAAGCTTATTGCTTCATGAAATTGGTCATCATCTTGAAAATAAATTTAGACCTTTAAGCAAGACTTCTACTAAACAGGCTGAAGAGTTTGCCAATCAGTATGCTATTCAGTGGTCTCAGTTTTCTAAACAGATTTTTGTTTTGTAATCACAGCCGCCGAACAAACGTTGCAGCGGACTCGGGTTGTCGGCTCGCTTTCGCTCGCCAACATCCCTCGCCGCTGAACTTGGCGTTCGGCCTCTAAATAGGAGCGAAAAAGCAATAATGGCGAAGGGAAGCAAAGAACTCGACAAAAAACAAATCAGTTACGATTTTAACCAAGTATCAGGTTAAGATAAGATTAAGATAAGAAAAGATAAGAATTTAACCAAGGAACGAAGAAGCAAAGAGTTGGACAAATAAGCAGAGCAGCAAAAAGCTCAACCAAGCATTAGGGTAGAAACGCAGCAAAGAACTCAATCAAGCATTAGGGCAGAAAAGCAGTGAAGAAACAAAGAAGCAAAGGGTTGGACAATAAGCAGAGCAGCAAAAAGCTCAACCAAGCATTAGGGCAGGAAAGCAGCAAAGAACCTAAATCAAGAAGTAAAGCAGCAAAGAAGCAAAGAGTTGAGCCAAGAAACAGAACAAGCAAGGAGCAAAGAATTCAATCAAGGAACAAAGCAGGGAAGAAGCAAAGAACTCAACCAAGAAGCAAGCAAGGTTAAAAGAAGAGGCCGAACAAACGTTGCAGCGGACTCGGAAAGTCGGCTCGCTATCGCTCGCCGGCTTTCCTCACCGCTGAACTTGGCGTTCGGCGCATTTCATCTAACTATAACTAGTACTCCGAATGGATTATAGTTAAAAATAAAAATCAATATTTTATAAATAGGTAAACGAGGCAAAATGACAGAATATTTTTACAAAAATTATGTACAAACTCTTTCAGAAAGAGTAAGTGCAGGTCTTTCTACTATTGAAACAGGATATAATTTTGAGTACGGAATAGAATTTGAAATAGTTATGTGTCAAATGCTCCGTAGTGCACTTGCGGACAAATTTGGAATTGCACGAGGGCATGTAGTTGACATTAATGGAAAAATGGCTGGAGATGATATCGTTATTTTTGAAAGAACTCGGTTTCCAACTTTAGCTTTGCGAGATCGAGATGATTATGCTAGAAAAGAATTTATCCCAATAGAAGCAGCATATTGTTATATAGAAGCTAAACATACACTACATTTGGAAGGAGAAGATTCACAGAGCCTTAGTAATGCATGTGAACAAATTAGTAAGGTAAAAGATTTATGTTCTAGTCGGCCAGTTATAACTCCAAATCAAGTTGCACCATATCTAAAGATTGATCAGGGGATCCAAGCCTCAACTCCACTAGGTTTTCCTACAATTTTAAACCCTATGTTTGGGGTGCTTTTTGCTAAACAAGTACGGCAAAAGAAAGGGGGCAATATTATTACCAACTCTGAAGAGATACAGACCATACTAACAAATCAAACAATACAATCCAAAGTATCTCCAGATCTTTTAGTAATAGGAGAGAGTAACCTAATATTACCTGTTTTGAAAGATGATAATGGTAAGTTAGTTCTAAGATCTCCTTTCTATATTCCATCACATTCTCAATACTACACAAGCAAGGTTAATAAAGTTGCTTTTGGGATAGGTTTGACATCAATAATGGCTGCCTTAGATTGGATTCAATTAGGTGTTATGCCATGGCATAAAATTTTAGTTAATGGGTTAGGTATTCCTTATAAATAACCATAAAGTTGTGGGTTTACGAATATTATATTGTTTTAAGCGCCGAACAAACGTTGCAGTGGACTCTGGGTCGTCGCTCCGCAACGACCCTTCGCCGCTGAACTTTGGGTTCGGCCTCTAACTCAGGATAGTTACTATGAAAATACAAATAAGGAACAAAAAATCTTTTTTGGAACCTAAAGGAAGAATAGAATTTAGTGAGGTAAGTATTGAGGTATAAAGAGATAAAATGCTAAAAAAGATGTATTCATTAGTAAATGCGAAAGCGGTAATAGTAGGGTGTGCGTTATTTATATGTGTAAGCCAAACAATAATTGATTGGCAAATATACAGTAGTGGTGGGTCTATGATTTGTGCTTGTCCTTCTAAAGGTAAGATCGCTACCTTTTTACTTATATCTTCTTTATTTTTGTTTAGTAAAAATTTGTGGCTACATTTGTTAGGAATGTACTTTACTTTAATAATCGGTTCTGGTTTTTGGCGTCACTATTATTTTTTTGCGACAGATATTTACCGTACCTTATTTAGTTGGGATGGTTTTGACAATTTTGTTTGTGCGCAAGGTTTCATTGGTTCTTTAATAGGTTTTCTTTCTTTTGCTGTTTTTTTGTATTCTATTTGTTTAGTTTTTTTCTATTTCTACAAGTTTTTATTGAGTAGTTCTTTCTTTTCTACAAACAACTTATAGGCTTTAAGAGGCCGAACAAACGTTGCAGCGGACTCGGGCAGTCGCTCCGCAACAGCCCTTCGCCGCTGAACTTTGGGTTATGCCCCCTAGGTGAAAAGTAGGTAAAAAATAAAAGTAACAGGAAAGTGAGAGCAAAGAGGAAGAGGAAGAAAAGAAGTAATAAATATAATATTAGATACAAAAAATAAAAGTAAAAAATGAATAATAGAGAGTGTATAGATAGAAAAAGAATAAGTGTAGAAAAGTTAATGATATAACGAACTAAAAGTAGAGGGAAAACAGAAATATAACGAACTGGTAAAAACGAAGTGTAAAGAAAATGAAAAAAGTAGGTAAAAACAAAAAAGAACAACGGTGAGTTGAAGAAATGATAACAAATAAAGTAACTATATACTTGATAAAACAGAGGAAGAGAAGAAAGAATAATAAAAGTATTAGCAGTAAACAGAATAAAAAACGAGTTTTGATAATTCGTTTTGACTAGAGTAGTTATATGTAAGATAATAAAAAGACGCAATAGTTCTGCGTTTAATTAGGTTGTTATTTACTGAATCTAATTAGGTTTTGGTTTTTATCTGTTAGACCATCAGAG
>JACQZQ010000096.1 GCA_016213785.1 Acidobacteriota bacterium | reverse complement strand
TATAGGAAAAAGAAGAGGTGAGCTTTATCATTGGTTAACCCGTGCTGATGTTATTGCTACTACCAATGGTGCTAATCTTGGCGATATCAAACAGCCTCTTGTTATCTACTATGATGTTTACCTAATCAATGAATTTTATCCTAATCAATTCTATGGTGCTGGTGGCGCTTGTGATCGTCAGCCTAGTTCTGATTTTATCTTTCCTTGCCCTACAATTGATTCTGGGTCTGGAACTCCTATTGATACACTTGATTGCTATAGCAGCGTTATTATTAGCCCTCCCTCCTCTACAGGCGATGATTCCAGCATTAGGCTTCCTGGTTCAGTTGATTGTGAGTCTTTTGGCATTGATTGTACCATCAAAGGCCCTTGCAAACCAGTTTCACGCGGGCTAGATTGTCCATTATCAGGGGGAAGAACCTTAAGACTATTTAAACTTGGATCAGTAAGACCACAAGTAGGATGTGCTTCCTTAAATTCAGGAAAAAGCAAAATAGGCCCAGATTCTAAAGGCTATTCATTTATATTAACTGTAAGGACAGTAAGCATTGGTTCCAGCTATAATTAAATAGATCAAGGAGATATTGTTATGTTAAAAAAATTATTCAGCTTATTTAGCTTATTTTTCATACTTTTTATAACAAACATTTTTGGACTGGCTCAATCTTCTGAAAATCCTATCAATTACAGACTTGCTATACGCGATTTTCAAACATACAGAGGAGGTGGGTATATTTCTGTTATAGATGGATTAACTCAGCAAGAAGTAAACCAAATTCTTTTTCCAACAGCAGCATTCTTCCTGGAACTATCTTTGGATAAGAAACAAGCTTTTTTAATATCTGCAAGCCCCACTCCAACCAAAGGAATTTCAATCATAGATTTAACTCAAGGAACTCTACTTCAAACTTTATTAATGGGAGAAGTTGCCTCTAATGCTAAAGTGTCGCCAGATGGAACCCTATGGGTTTTACTCTATGATAGACAACAGATAGTCTTAATAAATCCACAAAATTTTAGGACGATTAGTAGGATATCAGCAAATGATGCTCCTGTAGATATTGCATTTAGTTTAGACAATAGTAAAGCGTTTGTTTCATTAAATAATAGCAATATACTTGTTATTGATGTTCAAAAAAAATCTGTAGTTAAAACTATAACTGGCATACCTGAAGGTCGAAATGGTTTTTTTAGAAGAGGCGAAATAACAATCTCTCCTGATGGAACTACCTTAGTAATCAATAGTAAAAACACTATAACAGTTATAGACATTCCCTCTTTAAATGTTATAGATAGTTTTGTTTTTCCAAATACATCACTTGTCGAGCTTGCATCATTGGAGTTTAGTCCAGACAGCAAAATTCTATATATAAGCGAAATCCAAGGTTTTAACTTATACGCTTGTGATTTTGCATCTAAACAGATTACTAAAATTTTTACTTCTACTAGTCGTACCATACAAGATTTTACACTTTCCCCAGATGGTCGATTGCTTTATGTCAGTAGTTTTACAGGCCGATTTATTGTTGACACTAAATCTAATGAAACTATTTTTTCTCTTCAAGAATCTAGGGACCCTACTACTCAACCTACATTCGATTCTATTTTTTTTGTAGGAGACTTTACAATAGGAGAAGCGCCAAAGCTGGAAACGCTCTCACCAATGGGAAATCAGCAAGTGATGGCAGGACAACCGCTAACAATAAAGTGGCAAACAACAGTAGCCCAAAGAAGCTTTTCAATAGCAAGTCATAAGGTAGAATTATCTACTGATGGAGGAATGAGTTTTTCAGTAATTCCAGGAGCAGAACGACTAAAGGCAGATGTTCAGCAGTTTACTTGGCAAGTACCTGATATTGAACTGCTTAACAAAGTACAAATAAGAGTAAGTACAGTAGATTTAGGAGCAAGAAGAGCAAACTCTACTACAGGGAGTTTTTCTATAGTAAAAGGAAGTGGACAAACAGGAGACACACAAGCACCAATGGTTAGTTTCCTTTCACCAAAGGGAGGAGAGCGTTTTACATCAGGAGATAGTCTAGAAATAAGCTGGATGTCAAGCGATAATGTAGGGGTAACATCACAAGACTTAAGTCTATCAACAGATGGAGGAGCTACTTTCCCAATTACTCTAGTAAATGGGCTTGCTGGAACTACTCAAAGTTTTAGTTTCCCTATTCCAATGACATTACAATCTGAGCAAACTAGACTTCGCCTCATTGTTAGGGATAGTGCAGGGAATTCATCTCAAACTGTAATACCATCAAACTTTAGGATAGAGTTAGGGGCAGACACAATTGCTCCAATGGTAACAATATCACAGCCTACAGCAAATCAAAGCTTAATAGCAGGCCAACCTATTCAAGTTAGATGGCAAAGTACTGATAATAGAGCAGTTGTAAATCAAGCATTATTGTTATCACTAGATGGGGGACAAACATTTGCTACAGTTTCAAGCTTTGGAGCTAATGATAATTCATTTGTAATCAACAATATAGAGGAGTTAAATATAACTAACTCTAAAGGGATAGTACGTATAACAGCAACAGATACAAGCGGAAATATAGGTCAAGCAAATACTCAGTTTTCAATTGCTCCTGCTATTACAAATGCTACTTATCAGTCAAAGACCTTAAACCTTACAGGAATAGGCTTTTTGTCTAACTCTAGGAACTCTACTACTAGGCTATTTGTTAATGATAAAGAGATAGCCTTAACACCTAAAAGCATTTCAAACAATGCTTTCTCTATTAAAGCTAACAAAAAGAAATTAAATATTATTAAAGGTAATAACACTGTTAGGTTAATTGTTGATGGTGTTAGTAGTAATACTTCAAGCTTTACTTTCTAGAGAAATTTTTAATATTATTTTGCAAAAAGGCTTGTGGCTAATGGGGCTATGAGCCTTTATTGTTTTTATAAAAACTTTAAAAATTCTACCTGAGTTGCTCTTTAGATAGTCTTTCTGATAGATTTCTATAAGAGCTTAAATCTTAAATCTTTATGATTTTAATTATTTTTTCTAACTTATTTGTAACTTCACGGTTATAAATTAATAGTAACTGTTTTTGGAAAGGAATATTTTTTCATGTGCGGAATAGTAGGTTATGTAGGTAATAAACACGTAGTAGATGTAATTCTAGATGGTCTTAAGCGCCTAGAATATAGAGGTTATGACTCTGCTGGAATTGCTGTTGTAGAAAATGGAAAATTAGAAGTCCGTCGTGCTTCTGGAAAGCTTAGAAATTTAGAAGAAAACATCCGCTTACGTCCGCTAGATGGAACTTATGGCATAGGTCATACTCGTTGGGCAACACATGGTAGACCAACAGAAGAAAATGCTCATCCGCACCGTGATTGTACTGGTAGAATCGTAGTGATTCATAATGGGATTATAGAAAATTACTTAAGCCTTAAAAAAAGCCTTCAACAAGAAGATCATCAATTTGTAACTGAAACTGATACAGAAGTAGTAGCGCACTTAATAGAAAAACACCTGCAAAATTCACCTAATTTAGAAACTGCTGTTCGTGAAGTAGCAGTTCAATTAAAAGGAATTTTTGCAATTGTAGTAATGTCTGCGGATGAAAAAGACAAAGTTATTGCCCTTCGTCAAGGCCCTCCAATAGTTATTGGGCTTGGAAATAATGAATATTTTGTAGCTTCTGATGTCCCTGCAATTCTTTATCATACAAGAGATATGTTTTTTTTAGGCGATGGTGAAATGTCTGTTTTAACACGCGATGGGGTTGTAACAACAGATTTTGAAGGCAATTTTGTTACCCCTATTCGTCAGCGTATTACTTGGGATCCAATTATGGCGGAAAAAGGCGGCTTTAAGCACTTTATGCTTAAGGAAATCTATGAGCAACCTCGCGCCGTTAGAGAAACCATTCAAAATCGTGTTTCTATTGAATCAGGAAAAATTTATTTAGATGAAATGGAGATTAGTGAGCAAGATTTCCAAAATATTACTAGTATTAAAATAGCTGCTTGTGGTACAAGTTGGCACGCTGCACATATTGGTAAATATATGATTGAAGAACTTGCCCGTATACCTGTTGAGGTAGATTATGCAAGTGAGTTTCGTTATAGAAACCCAATATTAGACGAAAAAACTCTGTTACTAGTAATTACTCAATCTGGTGAAACAGCAGATACAATAGCAGCACTACGCCAAGCAAAGGAAAATGACTGCCGTATTTTAGCTATTTGTAATGTCCAAGGTTCAATGGTAACAAGAGAATCTCATGGGACAATTCTAACTCATGCTGGCCCAGAAATAGGTGTTGCATCAACTAAAGCTTTTACATCTCAAATGATAGCGCTTTATCTCTTTGCTCTCTATCTAGCTCAAACTCGTGGAAAACTCACTCCAGACCAAGCACGTAAACATATTGCCAGTCTAAACGAAATCCCAATAAAGATAGAAACTCTACTTGGTAAAGACGATTTATTAGAAGATTTAGCCAAAGAATTTCAACGTGCTAGCAATTTTCTTTACTTAGGCCGAGGAATAAACTTCCCTGTAGCTCTAGAAGGAGCACTTAAGTTAAAAGAAATCAGCTATATACATGCTGAAGGTTATCCAGCCGGAGAAATGAAGCATGGCCCAAATGCTTTGATAGATGGACAATTACCAGTAGTTTTTGTTGCACCTAAAGAAATTGGTAATACTGCATCAGAACTACGTTATGAAAAAACCATCTCAAATATTATGGAAGTCAAAGCTCGTGAGGGTAAAGTAGTAGCTGTTGTAACTGAAGGAGATACAGAAGTAACAGAAATAGCAGACCGTGTAATTCATATTCCTGCTACTTCAGATTTACTTTCTCCAGTCCTAGCAATAGTACCGCTACAATTACTTGCCTATCATATTGCAGTAAGACGAGGTTGTGATGTAGACCAACCTAGAAACTTAGCTAAATCTGTAACTGTTGAATAAACTCAGCTTCAAACTAAAGCTTCAAAATGGGCAAAACTATAGAAAAAGCTCTAAAAAAAAGTAGCGTTAATTCCTTAGAAGAATTAGCGCTACTTTTTCTTAAACTTGGTATAACGGCTTTTGGTGGGCCTGCTGTACATATTGCAATGATGCAAGAAGAAGTAGTTAATAAAAAAAAATGGCTTACCCAAGAAAAATTTTTAGACCTAGTAGGTGTAACTAATCTAATTCCTGGCCCAAATTCAACAGAAATGGCTATTCATATTGGACTCTTAAGAGCAGGAGTTCCAGGGCTAATTGTTGCAGGCACTTGCTTTATTATTCCAGCAGCAATAATTGTATTACTACTTGCTTGGGCATATGTTAGCTTTGGCAAGTTGCCTCAAATAAGCGGCATTCTTTACACAATAAAACCTGTAGTTATCGCTGTGGTTCTACAAGCTCTTTGGGGATTTGGCAAAACAGCAATAAAAACAAAGTTTCTAGGATTAATTTGTGTAATTGCAATTATACTAAGCGTATTTAGATTAAATGAGTTAGTAATTCTTTTTGGTGCAGGTATTATTCTTGCACTAATAAAATGGTTTAATACTTTTAGAAAAACTCAAGACACATCACTTTTTTCAAGCTTTTTTTTAATGCTTCCTTTTTTAGAAGCAATAGCTGTAACACCAACCGTTACTCTAGGAATATGGCCTATATTTATTTTTTTCCTTAAAGTTGGCTCTGTGCTTTTTGGTAGTGGGTATGTACTTATAGCATTTTTACGCGCTGATTTAGTAGAAAAATATGGATGGTTGACTGAAACACAACTCTTAGATGCTATTGCTATTGGTCAAGTAACTCCTGGGCCTCTTTTTACAACAGCAACTTTTATTGGCTATTTATTAGCTGGTTACTCGGGAGCATTAGCAGCAACAGTCGGAATATTTTTGCCTGCTTTTATTTTTGTGCTAGCTAGTAATCCCTTAATACCACGCTTACGTAAGTCACCTATTATGGGAGCTTTTTTAGATGGAGTAAATGTTACATCTTTAGCACTTATGGCAACAGCCCTTTGGCAATTAACTAGTACAGCTATTGTTGATTATTTAACTCTAATCCTAGCTTTATTAAGTGCAATAGCCTTAATTTGGTTTCGTATAAATTCAACTTGGCTTATAGCAGCATCAGTAATTATAGGGCTAATACTTAAATTTATTTAAGCTATTAATCAAATCATATAAAATAGGCTTAATCTAGGAATAAAGTAGCGTTCTCTTAAGCGTTTAGCTATGTAATTTTGTAAGGTTTGCTGATAAATTGCTGGTTCCATTGCTCTTTTATGTGGACGGAGTTGCTGATTAGCTTCGCTTTCGATTTTGTTTAATTCTTCTGTAATAACAGCACTTCTTAGGCTTTGGTAAATTAAATCTTCTAAAAGGGTCAAGTCTCTCTCTAAATTTTCTGAGTCAACCAAATTACTACTCTCAAGCCTTTTAATAATATCAACAAGCCTAGAAATAACTCTATTAAGGGTTTCTGCCAGATTTTGGCTATTTTGCTCAATTGCATATAGGCGTGCTTGTTCTAGTTCTTCACTACATTCAGTAATATAGCCTACAAGTTTCTTTTTAGAAAAACCCACTGAGCTAGATAAATTAGACCCTAGAGTTTTGCTATTATCAGGTGAATCGGTTTGAGCAACTATTGAACCGCCTACTTGAGACTCTACATAAACCTTAAAATTAGATAATACTTCTTGTTGGCAATAAAATAAGGTATTTACTCGTCTACCATTATTTCTATCTTTAGATTCAAAACACCTAGTAATGCTTCGTAAGACGATATGAAGAGGGATCCCCATAGTTTTCCAACTTTCCACAAGAGACCAATCTAGAGGAGAAATCAGCATAGGAGCGCCTCTTTTGCTAACAAAAAGCTCTTCTACTTCTGTGAAATAATTGTGATAATTAAAGGTTTCCATAGGTATTAATTCTAGCAAAAAATTATTTTTAGAGGATTTGTAAATAATATATAACAACTTTATTTGAGGGTGTAAAGCAGGAATAAAGCAAGGCTTCTAAGTACTTGATCCTTAAAAACAAACGAAACAAGGTCGAAAACCTTAAAGCGATCTTTAAGAGTGGACTAACGATTTTTTATTCTAGTCCACTCTTTTCTAAACTAATCATCTATATCTTGTGGTTTTATTGATTCATTGAGGCTAAAAACTCTGCGTTAGTCTTAGACTTGGAAAGGCGTTCTAAGATTAATTCCATAGATTCTACGGGGGAGAGTGGGCTTAGAACACGTCTAAGTATAAAGACTCTATTTAAGTCTTCCTTAGGCATTAATAATTCTTCCTTACGAGTGCCAGATTTATTAATATCTATGGCTGGGAAAATACGTTTTTCTACTAATTTTCGTTCTAAATGAATTTCCATATTGCCTGTACCTTTGAATTCTTCAAAGATAACATCATCCATACGTGAGCCTGTATCAATTAAAGCAGTAGCAATAATGGTTAATGAACCACCTTCTTCTAGGTTACGAGCAGCACCAAAGAAGCGTTTTGGTCGCTGTAAGGCATTAGCATCAACACCACCTGATAAAATTTTACCTGATGGAGGAACTGTAGCGTTATGAGCACGTGCTAGACGGGTGATTGAGTCTAGTAAAATCACTACATCTCGACCATGTTCGACTAGCCGTTTTGCTTTTTCAATGACCATATCAGCAACTTGGACGTGTCTAGTAGCAGGTTCATCAAAGGTAGAGCTAATTACTTCGCCTTGTACAGAGCGTTGCATATCTGTAACTTCTTCAGGCCGTTCATCAATTAGTAAAACTATTAAAGTAACCTCAGGGTGATTGCGAGTAATAGAATTAGCAATTGTTTGAAGTAGCATTGTTTTACCAGTGCGTGGAGGTGAAACAATAAGGCCGCGTTGCCCTTTACCTATTGGAGTAATAAGGTCTATTACTCTAGCGGATAGATTATCGTGGGTGATTTCCATTTTTAATCTATCATTAGGATAGAGTGGGGTTAAGTTATCAAAAAAGACTTTATCCCTACGAGATTCTGGAGGCTCAAAATTGATTGCTTCTACTTTTATCAAAGCAAAGTAGCGTTCGCCTTCTTTTGGTGGACGAATTTGTCCAGAAATAGTATCTCCTGTACGAAGGTCAAATTTACGAATTTGCGAAGGAGAAACATAAATATCATCTGGGCCAGGTAAGTAGTTGTAATCTGGTGCTCTTAAAAAGCCAAATCCATCAGGTAAGCACTCAAGTACGCCTTCAGAAAATATAAGCCCTGATTTTTCTGTTTGTGCTTGCAAGATCTTAAATATTAACTCTTGCTTACGCATACCAGTTGCGCCAGGAACATCTAATTCCTTGGCAATATGGGTAAGTTTAGATATATTCATTTCCTTTAAGGTAGAAATATCTAATAAACCATTATGTACTTGATTATCGATTTGTTCTTCTGTTGGTACGCTTTTTGAGCGGTTATTTCTATTTGGTGGTCTTGATGTAGTATTTGTATTCACAGTTTTTACACTTACTTGTGTTGTTCTGACTTTCTGCTAAAGGTGTTAACAGAAAATTAGTCACACTAAATTATTTGGGATTGTTATATAGATCTAGAGCAACTCAGTTAAGTAAATCTAGGGTTACTCCTAACTTCTTAATTCTTTGATTTAAGGAGAAACTTTTTGCGGTATTTTCAATATTTAAGATTCACGCTTGCTTAAGCTTTCCCGTCTGAAATTTGCGCAAGAATTGCTTTCCAAAGTGAGTCTCTGCCCAAACTTGTTATTGATGAATAGGGGATTACTTCTTGGACACCTAGAGCAAGTTTTATTTTACGAGTTTGGTTGCTTAACTCATTATTTGATAGCTTGTCTGATTTGGTCAAAACGATTAAGAACGGTCTGCCGATTTCTTCAAGCCACGACTTCATTTTTAAATCAAATTCTGTGGGTAGATGTCGCGAATCGATTAGTAATATACTTAGCACAAGCTCACTTCGTTGTGCAAGATATTTTTCTACTATAACCAGTAGATTTTCTCTTTCTTTTTTTGATAGCTTAGCAAAACCATAACCAGGTAAATCTACAAAATAAAATTGTTTGTTCACCAAAAAAAAATTTATTTGTTGTGTTCGTCCTGGTGTGTTGCTGGTGCGTGCTAGTTTTTGACCTAGTAATGAGTTCAGTAAACTAGACTTACCTACATTAGATCGGCCAATAAAAGCTATTTCCTTACGGCCATCTTTTGGATAACCCTGTAAATCTACAGCCCCACTAACAAATATTGCTTCAGAAATCTTCATTAATCTAGACTAGTATTAGATCCTGTAGTATTACTGACATCTTGCTGTTCCCAAATAGGAGGCATATCTCCTGATATTTCTTTAGACACGCTTTCATCTAGTGCAATATTTAATACTTCATCAACTTTATCAACTAAATTTACCTGAAAAGTGCTAAGAACATCCTTAGGAACTTCTATTAAATCTTTTTCATTATCTCTTGGTAAGATAATAGTTTTCATCCCAACACGATGAGCAGCAAGAAGTTTTTCTTTTACCCCGCCTATGGGAAGAACTTTTCCTCGTAAAGTAATCTCACCTGTCATCGCTACATCTTTTCTTACAGGGTTATTTGTAAGTAAAGAAACCAGAGCGGTTGCTATGGTAATACCTGCTGATGGGCCGTCCTTAGGTATTGCGCCTTCAGGAACATGTATATGTATATCATAGCGCTTATAAAATGATGGAGAGATACCTAATTTATTAGCCCTAGCTCTAACACAGCTTATTGCAGTACGCATAGACTCTTGCATTACTTCGCCAAGCTTACCAGTGAGGGTAAGTTGTCCACGCCCAGGCATTAAGCTAGTTTCTATTTGTAGGACATCTCCTCCTACTTCAGTCCAAGCTAAGCCTGTAGCAACACCTACTTCGTTATGTTCATTAGCTGATTGAGCACGAAAACGAATTGGGCCCAAAAGCTCTTTAACTGACTCACCAGCAAGAGTTTCCTTAAATTTTTCTTTTTCTTTATCATCTAAAACAACATATTTACGCGCTATTTTACGACAAAGAGAGGAAATTTCTCTCTCTAAATTACGTACTCCTGCCTCGCGAGTATAATGTTGAATTAAAGTAGCTATAGATTCAGAACCAAACTCAAGTTTTTCTAATGTTAAACCATTAGCTTCTAATTGCTTAGGAATAAGATATCGTTTTGCTATTTCGGTTTTTTCTTGTTCTGTATAACCAGAAAGACGAATAATTTCTAACCGGTCTTGAAGTGCAGCAGGTATTGTATGTAGCACATTAGCCGTAGCAATAAACATTACTTTAGATAAATCATACTCTACATCTAAGTAATGGTCTTGAAAGGTATTATTTTGTTCTGGATCTAGAACTTCAAGCAAGGCTGCGGCTGGATCGCCTCTAAAATCCATTCCTAGTTTATCTACTTCATCTAAAAGTATTAGTGGGTTTACTGTACCAGCTTTTTTCATCATTTGAATGATTTGGCCTGGCAAAGCACCAATATAAGTGCGGCGATGGCCTCGAATTTCTGCTTCATCGCGTACACCACCTAAAGAAAGTCTAACAAACTTACGTCCAGTAGCACGGGCAATAGAGCGGCCTAAAGAAGTTTTACCTACTCCAGGAGGACCAACAAAACATAAAATAGAACCCTTAGGATTTTGTACTAGTTGCCTAATAGCTAAAAACTCTAAGATACGTTCTTTTATCTTTTCTAAGCCATAGTGGTCTGCTTCTAAAACTTCTTCTGCGTGTTTAATATCTCTAACCTCTTCAGAAGCTTCTTTCCAAGGTACTGCTAAAAGCCAATCTAAGTAATTGCGAGAAACTGCCGATTCAGCAGACATTGGAGGCATTTGTTCTAAACGGCGTAGTTCAGAAAGTGCTTTATTATGTGCATCTGGAGACATTCCTGATGCCTCAATTTTTTTCCTTAGCTCTTCTAATTCTGCTTTTTCATCTCTACGACCTAATTCTTTGTTTATGGCTTTAATTTTTTCATTTAAATAGTATTCTTTTTGAGCCTTCTCCATTTGTTTTTTTACTCTGCCTTGAATGGAGCGGTCAAGTTGTAGTTTATCTAGCTCGATTTCTACAATTTCAATTAAACGAACAAGCCTTTCATGTAAAGGAGCTATTTCTAATATTCCTTGTTTATCTTCTACACTAATTTTTAGATGGCTTGTAATAGTATCTACAAGGCGAGAAGGGTCTTCTATTTGTAAATCACTATGAAGACTATCAACATTTTCTGGATTTTGTCTTACGTATTGATCTATAAGAGAAGTAAGACGGCCAACTAAAGCATTAATTCTTGGACTACGTTCTATAGGTTGACTGGTACGTCTAATAACGGCTTGCCAATAATTTTCTTCTTCATCTATACGAATAGCTTTAGCCCTCTCAATACCTTCAACTTGAACTTTAATATTTCCATCAGCTAAGTAGAGGTGCTGAGAAATACGAGCAAGTGTACCTGTTCTATAAACTTGTTCTGGATTGGGGTCTTCTAAAGTAGCATCATGTTGAGTTGCTAGGAAAATAATACGATCACTAGCTAAAGCTTTTTGTAGGGCAACTACAGAAAGTTGCCTCCCAATCTTAAAGCGCACAGCAGTATAAGGAAATACTACCACGTCGCGAATAGGAACCATTGGATAACGGGCTACGTCATCTGGTGTACCATCATGAAATTCCTGCATATTTTTTACCCTTAAACGAAAGACAGCAAAAATTTTTTGCCAAATTATTTATAAAATATTTTAGCCTGCTTTTTCTAATATAGGGAAGTTAGTACGGTGGTTTTCAACCATCTCACGTGTTACAACAAATTCTTTTATTTTCTTTTGAGAAGGTAAAGAATACATTGCCTCTAGCATTAATTCTTCTAAAATCATTCGCAGTCCACGAGCACCAACTTTACGTTCACAAGCTTGTCTTGCCACAGTTTGTAGTGCATCATCTGTAAATCTTAATTTTACGCTATCCCATTCAAACTGTTTTTGGTACTGTTTAATCAAAGCATTTTTAGGTTTAGTTAAAATTTCAATCATTGCAGCTTCATCTAACTCATGCAAAGTACCTATTACAGGCAGACGACCAACAAATTCTGGAATAAGGCCATATTTTATTAAGTCTTCTGGCTGAGCTTGTTCGAGTATATTAGAATTACGAGAAAAACGATTTTCTAATTTAGCTTGAAAACCAAGCGCTTTTTTTCCAATCCTACGCTCAATTACCTTATCTAAACCAACAAAAGCGCCTCCGCAAATAAATAAGATATTTGTAGTATCTATGGGGAAAAACTCTTGATGAGGATGTTTGCGGCCTCCCTGAGGAGGAACATTAGCAACTGTTCCTTCAAGGATTTTAAGTAAAGCTTGCTGTACACCTTCGCCTGAAACATCACGTGTTATGGAGGGATTTTCATCTTTACGGCAAATTTTATCTACTTCATCAATATAAATAATTCCTTGTTGAGCACGCTCAATATCACCATTAGCATTTTGTAAAAGCTTAAGAATAATATTTTCTACATCTTCGCCAACATAACCTGCTTCTGTTAAAGTAGTAGCATCAACAATACAAAAAGGTACATTAAGCATTCTTGCTAAAGTTTGGGCTAGTAGAGTTTTTCCTGTACCAGTTGGGCCTACTAAAAGAACATTGCTTTTTTGGATTTCTACATCAGCTTGAGTACGTCGTCTAGCCATTTCAATACGTTTATAATGTTGGTAAACAGCAACAGCTAGCTTCTTTTTAGTGTCATCTTGACCTATCACATAATCATCTAAAAAGGTTTTTATTTCTATTGGTTTAGGGAGTGTTGGGCGGTAAGCTTGGGCATCTTGGTTAGCATCATCTGTAATGATTTCATTGCAAATATCTATACATTCATTACATATATATACTGTTGGACCCGCGATAAGTTTTTTCACCTCATTTTGGGTTTTGCCACAAAAAGAACAGCGTAGTGTTTCGTCTCTTCTCAAAATTTTAACTCCGCCATATGTTAGCTTTAGAAGTTGAATTATTTTTAAGAAAATTTACCTTAAAGATAAAATTAAAGCAAATTTTGTTTTACAATTCTATAATCTCTATAAATCTATTCACGATGAGTAATAACTTGATCTATTAAACCATACTCTTTAGCTTGATAAGCATCCATAATCCTATCTCGTTCAACATCTTTTTCTATCATATCAAAAAGCTGTCCAGTATGCTTAGCTAAAATATCACTAGTAAGTTTTCTCATACGCATTAATTCTTCTGCGTGAATACGAACATCTGTTGCTTGACCAGAAATCCCACCTACAGAAGGTTGATGAATTAGTATTCGTGAACTAGGTAGTGCAAATCTTTTGCCCTTAGCACCAGCAGTTAAAAGAAGTGCGCCCATAGAAGCACATTGTCCGACACAAATAGTAGCAACATCAGGTCTAATAAATTGCATTGTGTCATAAATTGCCATTCCAGCAGTTATTGAACCACCAGGACTATTTATATATAAAGATATGTCTTTATCAGGGTCTTCTGCTTCTAAAAAAAGGAGTTGTGCAACTACTAGGTTAGCAATCATGTCATCTATTGGAGTACCAATAAAAATAATATTATCTTTAAGTAATCTGGAGTAAATATCATAAGCACGTTCTCCACGACTTGTTTGTTCAACAACCATTGGTACTAATGTGGCATAGGGCTGGTTCATATTTTGACTCTCTTATATATTGGTTTAATTTTGGTTTGAATTTTGTTTGCTTCAAACTTATATCTGTTGCATTTACTATAAATTTTGAGAACTAGTTTAATATAACTAATTATAACTAATCCAAAAAACCACTTTAACTATCTATTCTTTATTATCTTCAATATCACCATGTGGATGTTCATGTTGGTGTTCGTGATCACAATTTTCATCATGTTCATGATTTTCATGAACAAGCTTATCTAGTTCTTCACTAGATATTAATTCTTCAGTAATTTCTGAGCTTTTAATGATTGAATCTATCACTTTATTGTTGCGCAATTTACCTTTGATACTATCGATTGCCCCTTCCTTTGTCAAGAAACTCTTGACAGCATCAAAGCTTAAATCTGTTGATTTAGCCATACGTTTAATTTCGTCATTTAGCTCAGCATCACTAAGTTCTATTTGTTCCTTTTCAGCGATTTTTTCCAAAATTAAAGCTACTTTTACATCTTTTATTGCAACGTCTCGTTGAGCGTTTCTAAGCCCCATCCAATCTATTTGTGTATTGCGTGGGTCAACTCCTTGCCTAGCAAGACTTGTAATAAAGTTTTCTAATCTTTCTTTTGTTTGACCTTCAACTAAAAAATCAGGAACTTCAAAATTATAATCGCTTAGAAGTTTTTCTAAAACTACATCATTTAAGCGTTCTAGGGCTTCTTCTTTAGCATTATTTTCAAATTGTTCACGGGTTTTTTGTCTTAAATCGGCTAAATTCTCATATTCGCCTAAGCCTTGTGCAAAATCATCGTCTAATTCAGGGACTTCTTTTATTTTTATAGAATTTAGCTTAAGAGTATACTCTAGATGTTTTCCGGCTAAGGTCTTATTTGTTGAATCTTCTGGGTAATTTACTTCAAAAGTGCGTTCATCCCCTATTTTCATGCCCTTAAGAGTTTCGGTAAATTCTGGTTGAAGATTAGAAGAGCCTACTTCTAGTTGAAGACCTTCAGATTTAATATCATCAGCTTGATGATTAAGGAATTTACCTTTTACATCAACGTTTACATAATCTTTATCTTGCACTTCACGGTCTTCTACAGGAGTTAAATTAGCCTGTTGCTGACGTAATTTCTCTAGCTGTTTTTCAACCATATCATCTGTAATGATGCGTATTTTTTTAGTTAGAGGTAAGCCTTTATAGTCTTTAAGTTCAAAATCTGGAAGGACTTCAACTTTTGCCTTAAAAACAAGAGGTTGGCCTTCATTAAGAGTAAATTCGTCTATATTGGGTTCACCAACTACAGCTAATTTATTATCAACTATTGCGCTTTTTAAGACATCTGGGAGCATATCGCGCATTACTTGCTCTCGAATTTCTTTGCGAAAACGTGTTTTTACAACAGAAACAGGAGCACGGCCTGGTCTAAAACCTGGGACGCTAGCATTTTGAGCTACCATTTTACAAACGCGTTTAAATTCTTCAGAAACTTTTTCTGCTGGCACTTCTACATTAATTTGTTTTTTACAAGATGATATATCTACTATTTCAATCTTTTGCACCGTCTGAAATCCTCATTTCATCAAAAATCTTTATATAAAGTCTAAAATTGATTTTTGCTCCAGCGAAGAAGGAAATCACATTGATTGATTTTAGCCAAAGGTAAATTTTCTAACTTTAGAAGCTTTAATTTTAATTTTAGCTAATAAAGTTTGTTGGCTGTTTTAGGCGAGTTCCAGCAGATGGGAGCAATTTAGGTAACTTTTAACCTAAGAGTTTTCTTAGGTTATTTCAAATGCGAAAGGGGGGACTTGAACCCCCATAGGTCGCCCTACTAGATCCTAAGTCTAGCGCGTCTGCCAATTCCGCCACTTTCGCAAAAGTCTTCTTTATAAAGAACTGCAACCGAATTATTTTTAACAGTTGGTCAGTAGTATAGAGAGATAGGTTTTTAGGGTCAATTCACCTTACCGAAGAGAACCCACTAGTCTAGCAGGTTCTTTTAACATAGCCAACTTTATTAATCTGCTTTCTTACGCATAAAAGTAGGGATGTCTAAGTCCTCTCTTCTGATTTCATCTCTACCATTTCTAGGCTCTAAAGGCTTAGTGCTAACAGGTTGATTAATCGTTGTAGTAGAAGGTATTGAATAGCTTCTAGTTGGTACAGGCTGAGTTCCAACCATTCTATCAAAACCTGTAGCAATTACAGTTATTTTCATATGATTAGTCATTCGTTCATCAATTACAGCACCAAAAATAATATTAGCTTCATCATCAGCAGCTTCACGAATGATTGTAGAAGCTTCATTAACTTCATGTAGAGTTAGGTCTGGCCCCCCAGTAATATTAACTAAAATGCCTTTTGCGCCTTCAATAGAAGCCTCTTCAAGTAGCGGGCTAGCAATTGCACGCTGAGTTGCTTCTATTGCACGATTTTCTCCGTGTGCTGCACCCGTTCCCATTAAGGCAATACCCATTCCTTGCATAATAGTTTTTACATCAGCAAAGTCTAAGTTTATAAGTCCAGGTACAGTAATTAAGTCTGAAATACCTTGTACAGCTTGCCTTAAAACATCATCAGCAACTCTAAAAGAATCTTGAAGTGATGTATTTCTTTCTACTGTATGAAGTAATCTTTCATTAGGAATAGTAATAACAGTATCAACGCATTCTCTTAGTTCAGCAAGCCCTCTATCAGCTTGTAACATACGACGGCGGCCTTCAAAAGCAAAGGGTTTAGTAACAACTGCAACTGTTAGTGCACCAAGTTCTGTAGCAAGACTAGCAATTATTGGGGCTGCACCTGTTCCTGTGCCGCCACCTAAGCCTGCTGTAATAAAGACCATATCAGCGCCTTCTAAGACTTCAATGATTTTTTCTGTATCATCAATAGCGGCTTGTCGTCCAATATCAGGATTTGCGCCTGCTCCAAGACCTTTGGTAAGTTTTGCGCCTATTTGTAATTTTATTGGGGATAAGGAGCGAGCTAAAACTTGCAAATCGGTATTTGCTACAAGAAATTCTACTCCCTCCACTTGGGCTTCAATCATTCGGTTGACAGCATTACCACCACCACCACCTACACCTATTACTTTTATACAAGCCCCTGTTACTGGTGGATTATCAGCAAATGTCAAATTCAATGCGTCACCTCTATCTGTAGCCATTAGGAGACTCCATTCTTATAATTTTTATTATGTTAAATTCAGGTTAAATACTTAAGGAAAATCTTATATATGGTGTGTTTTGTTGGTGCATACTACAACAGATCAATTATCACCACCACAATATTTTCCGAATTATTAAAAAAAACTTTTATCTACATTTAGTAAAGCTTTAATAAGTAGCAGAACTACTCTTAGAGATCAAAACATATTGGCAATCCAATCTCTAATTTTATGTGCCTTACGTTTTAATGGGCTAGTATTTTTTAGATAGCTACGGCCACTAGTAAATTTTGATTTATAGCCTGATAAGACTAAGCCTAAGGCTGTAGCATATTCAGGGCTAGCAATTTCTTCTGAAAGCCCACCCACACCTTGAGGGATACCTCGACGTGCAGGAAGGTCAAGAATTTGTTCAGCTATTTCTGGGATTCCTGGTAAAAGGCATCCACCACCTGTCAAAACAACTCCACTAGAGATTTGTCTCTCATAACCAACACGTTGAATTTCATCTTGAATTTGGCAAAAGATTTCTTCTGCACGGGGTTGTAAAATTTCACAAAGAGTATATCTAGAAAGAGGCCTAGCTGGTTGACCACCAACGCTTGGAATTTCTAGCATTGATTGACGCTCATTTTCCGTTAAAAGATGGCTTAGAGCACAACCTGATTGGCGTTTAATTCTCTCTGCTTCGGGTACTGGTGTGCGTAAACCTACGGCGATATCATTAGTAAAATGATTTCCACCAACAGGAAACACAGCAATATGTCTAATTGCTCCACGTTGAAAGATTGCCAATTTTGTTGTCTCACCACCAATATCAATTAGGGCTGTACCGTATTCACGTTCTTCTTCTGTAAGCACGGCTGAGGCTGCGGCCAAAGGTTCAAGGACTGTATCGAGCACTATCATACCTGATCGATTAACACTTGTCACTATATTTTGTTTAGCTGTAATAGGTGAAGTTACAATGTGAACAGCAACTTCTAGCCTCATTCCTAACATACCAAGGGGATCACCAATTCCATCTTGCTCATCTACGGTAAATTCCTGCGGTACAACATCTATAATTTCTCTATCTGAAGATACTGACACTGCACTTGCTTGGTCAATTACACGTTTTATATCATCAGCACCTATTTCCCGATTACGTCTTGAGACTGCTACAACTCCCCTGCTGTTCATTCCCTTTATATGAGCACCAGCTATACCAACATAAACTTGTTCTACAGTAAATCCAGCCATTTGTTCAGCAATCTCTACAGCACGCTTAATAGAATCTACAGCTAGTTCTAGGTTTACCACAACTCCCTTACGTAATCCTTTGGAATCAGTAGCACCAACACCAACTACCTCTAAACGGTCTTGGTCATTGACTTCAGCCAGTACAACACGCACACGACTTGTGCCAACGTCTAGACCCACCACTTGCGGATTCTGTTTTGGCATAAGTTTACCTCTCTTTTTGAGCAGCTGAGAGATTTTCACTAGACGTTTTATTTTGTGCTCTAGCAGGTTTTATTGCTATTTGCGTTGGATGCACCACACTAATAAAGCGTATTTGCTCAGGTTGCTCTAAAATCTGCGGATCTAAAAATTTATAACCTTTAAGTTTTGCTATATCTCGGTGACGTAAGGAGTTAAGCACATCTAAAGCACGCATTAAGCGTGCTCGAAAATCTCTATCTCCTAAATCTACCTCTACAGAACCTTCTGAAAGAAGAATTCTAATATCTTTTAAGTTAGAGATATCTATTTCTTCAATTAATGGAGAATATTTCTTTGGCCCCCCATCAAAAGCATTCATTAATTGTTTATACATCTCTATTCTCTCAAAATTTTCTTGCTTGTCTGTTTTAACAGATTCTCTATTAAAACCAACTACTAAGGGTGGAAGTTCTTTATCTAAAGTACTATCATATTCGCCTAAAGTAACTCCTTCATCGTCTACCCAAACAGGTGCTTGTTCACCTTCAAAGCGTACTAATGCTAAGGGTTTACGTTCCTCAATACGGATACGTAAAGTATCTGGCAATATCCTTGTTACTTGAGCACGTTTAATCCAAACAAAACTATTAAGCTGTTCTTGTAGACTCTTTAAGCTAGTAGTCATTAATGTGCCTGAGAGATTTTGCTTAATAGCTTTTTCTATTTCAGCAGAGCTAATTCTTAAATTTCCTCTTACTTGAATATCACGTAGTTGAAAAGCAGGTAAAGAAACTACTTGGTTATAAAGAAAAACTATTGCAACCAAACAGCCTATTGCCATACTAATACGCATAGTAATTCGGCCATAAGTACGAAGCTTTTCCCAATCTATTTTAGGGATTTCTAATTTTTTAGTTCGTGAGTTACGTTTTCTTGGTACTACGACTTGTTTAATTTTCTCAGCCATAATTACCCCCAAACCTCTAAAGCCATCTTTAGCTTTGCACCTGAATGTTTTTCTACTCTATCTTTAACTTGATCAATTAATTCTAACACCTCACTAGCAGTTGCATTTCCTTTATTAACAATAAAATTTGCATTATGTAGCCCAATCATTGCATCACCACAAGAAAAACCCTTTAGACCTGCTTTTGTAATTAGGTTTTCTGTTAAAGTCCCGCTTTCTTGAAAAACTGGGCCTGTACCTAATAAATCATCTCGTCTTTTTTTTAATAATCTTTTTACTGTTCTAGAATGTTTTTCCTGACCATAAGCGCTTTTAATTTTCAGTACATCTAGGCTTGCACCTAATATTAAGCAGGGTGATTTTCTATCAAACTCTTCTTCAAGCTCATAGTCAGTTATCTTTGCTACTTTACCATTAGAGACATAAGTAAAACTTTTTACTATTGACATAAAATTATCTTTAGGTTCTTTACGAAAAATAGCTGAGCCTACTGTACCTAAGTGTGAAACAAAGTTTTGTAGTCTCCAAAAACCACGTTCTATAGTTGCACAAGCAAGTTTTGATAATTGATAACCTCCATGAACATTAACTAATTTGTCTTCTTCTCTATTTTTAGAGTCCTTAATATCTTTAAATAGCAAAACTTCTTCTAGTAGTTTTAAGCTTATAGCAACTCGCTTTATAGCCTGGTCTTTAGCTAAAATACGGCTACCACGCCCTAAAGCCGACCAAGCAATACTAGCATTTTCTAGTTCTTTAACAAGGGTTGCAGCAGCTTGAGGTGTTTCTGGATAAGCAATTGCGTCAATTTCTCCGCCAATACCTAAAGCAGTATGGTTCTTCATCTTTTGACCGCAACGAACCGCTACTTCTAGCTGTTGACAAATATCAGTGATTTCTTTTGCTTTATCAGTTAAAACTTTCATAAAGTACACTTATAAAATCTTTAATAGTTCCTCGCCCGCTTGCCAAATATTGCCAGCGCCTAGAGTTAGGACTAAATCTCCTGGTTTTACAATTTCTTTTAAGGCTACTGCCCCCGATGAAACAGGGCCAATATGTTTAACATCACGATGACCAAACTGCTCAATACTAGCAGCAAGGTTTTGTGAACTAATCCCTTCAATAGGCTCTTCGCTAGCAGCATATATATCAGCTAATCTAAGTACATCAGCCTCATAAAAAGCTCTAGCAAACTCATCATAAAGGTGCTTAGTTCTACTATATCGATGAGGTTGGAAAAAGACGACTAGACGACGGCCACTAGTTTTTGCTGCTGCTAAAGTAGCTTTAATTTCAGCTGGATGATGGCCGTAATCATCTACTACTAAAATATCTTGTTTCTCGCCTTTGATTTGAAAACGTCGGTCTACTCCTCGATATTCACTTAATGCAGCACTAATTTTTTCAAAGTCAATATTAAGGTCAAGCCCTACAGCTACAGCCGCTAAAGAATTATAAATATTATGTTGACCAGGAACTTGAAGACGTATTCTTCCTAAATCTCTACCACGCTCACGAACATTAAATTCAGAGCCAAAACGGTCTGTTAGTTTTATATTACTAGCAGAAATATCTGCTTGAGCAGAAAGACCATAAGTAATTAACTGCCTTTTTACTTGAGGAATTATTGACTGAACATTAGCATCATCTAGACACAAAACAATGCTTCCATAAAAAGGCACTTTGTTAACAAAATTGATAAAATGCTGACAAATTTCACTTAAATCTTTGTAATAATCTAAATGTTCACGGTCAATATTTGTAACAACTGCAATGGTTGGAGAGATTTTTAAGAAAGACCCATCGCTTTCATCAGCTTCTACAACCATAAATTCACCACGACCTAGCTTAGCATTGCTACCAAAAGCGCCTACTCTACCACCTACAACAATTGTTGGGTCTAAACCTGCTAGGTTTAGTACCATTCCAACCATAGAAGTAGTAGAAGTTTTTCCATGTGCTCCTGCTACAGCAATACCATACTTTAGCCGCATAAGCTCGGCTAACATTTCAGCACGAGGAATTACAGGAATTTGACGGCTTTTTGCCATAGTAACTTCAGGATTATCAGAGCGAACGGCTGATGAAATCACAACTACATCAGCCCCTTTAATATTATCTGATGAATGGCCTTCGTAAATTGTACCTCCAAGGTTAGCCAGTCTTTCAGTAACAGGAGAAAGCTTTACATCTGAACCACTTACACCATAGCCTTGATTAAGCAGCACTTCAGCAATGCCGCTCATACCTATTCCACCTATTCCTACAAAATGTATGTGTCTATAGCGCTTAAACATTTATTATTCCTCAAAAAGAGCAAACATTTAGGTTTGTCCTTAACATTTTATGTAGGGGCTAAACTATCTGTTAGCTCGTTTGTTTATACATTCTAGGGCTAAATCTACTGCTCTAGAGGCTGCATCAGTATGAGCAAGTTTTCTACTTGCAACTTCCATAGAATCAATTTTTTCTGGCGAATTAATTAAGGCTAAAAGTTCTTGAGCTAATTTTTCTGGTGTAAGGTCTTTTTGAATAATCATTTTTGCAGCACCAGCTTGTTCAAGAGCTTCTGCATTTTTACGCTGATGATCATCGGCTGCTAAAGGAAAAGGAATCAGTATAGAAGCTTTTCCAGAAGCAGTTAGCTCGGCCACTGTTGTAGCACCTGAGCGGCATAAAACTAAATCGGCTCGGGCAAACTCATCCACAATTTTGTCTATAAAAGGACGTACATCGGCTGACCACCCATGTTGGTGATAAGTTGCCCGAACTTGCTCTAAGTCTTTCTCACCTGTTTGATGAGTAATTGTAATTTGCGATTTTTGTGTGCTTAGTTTTGGTAAAGCCTCTATCATTGCCATATTTATTGCATGCGCCCCTTGTGAGCCACCAAAAATCAAAATATGGTTTTGGCTGGTTCGCCTTTTTTTAGCTATATTTTGAAATTCCCCTCTAACAGGATTTCCAGTCACAATAGCTTTTCCTTTGAAATAAGGCTTTGTGACTTCAAAAGTCACAGCCGCTTTATCAACAAAACTTGCTAAAACTCGATTAGTAAAGCCTGGTAAAGCGTTTGGCTCTACAACCATTGTTGGTAAACCTTGAAGTGCTGCTAAAAGTAGCACTGGCCCAGAAGAATAGCCTCCAACTCCTATAACAACATCTGGGCAAAAGCTTTTAAGCAATTTTCTTACTTCTAAAAAGCTTCCTGGAAGCATTAAAAGCGATTTTATTCGTTTTGTCATTGATACATTTTTTAATGCTGCAACATGTATCATTTCTAGCTTAAACCCTTCGCGAGGAATAATTTTTTTCTCTAAACCCTGCTCAGTCCCAACAAAAAGAATTTCTGTTTGTTTGTCTCGGCCTTCAAACTCTCTAGCTATAGCTACACCAGGAAAAATATGTCCGCCTGTTCCACCTCCAGCAATTATAACTTTAAGTGCCACTAAGAATTCTCCGAATTAATATAATTAGAAACATTAAGAATTATGCCTACTGCAATCAAGCTAAATATTATTGAAGTACCACCATAGCTAATAAAAGGGAGTGGGATACCTTTAGCTGGAACTAGGCTTAAAACCACACTCATATTAAAAAGAGCTTGTGAGACTATCATGACGCAGAATCCAAGTGCAAGCATACAGCCAAACATATCAGGAGCGTGTCGTGCTGATCTAATACCACGCCAAAGAAAAAGTAGAAATAGCAAAACTACTATAGCTGAACCAATAAGTCCAAGTTCTTCTCCAATAACTGCATAAATAAAATCTGTATGTGCTTCTGGTAAATAAAAAAGCTTTTGTTTACCTTGAGATAAGCCTAAACCTTTTACACCACCACTACCAACAGCAATCAAAGATTGCACGACTTGAAAGCCTTCATCACGGGCATATTGCCAAGGGTCTAGAAAAGCTTTTAGTCTTTCAAATCTATAGGCTACATGAAATAGTTGCCAGTATAGAAGCGGTATAACTGGCAAAATACAAACTCCCATATACCTAAGAGGAATACCAGAAACAATAAGCATTACTCCAGTAACTAAAGCCATAATTAAAGTAGTGCCTAGGTCTTTACCTAAAAGAACCATTCCCATTAAAAACCCACTTATAATTACAACAGGGATAAAAGTCCGTTTTAAGTCTCGAATTTCTCCAGCACGCTTTTCTAAAAAATAGGCTAAAAATACCACTAAAGAAATTTTTGCAAGTTCCGAAGGTTGAAATGAAAACCCAGGAATTCTTATAAAACGATGTGTGCCTTTAACTGGTGGGAGTAAAAGCACTAAAACAAGAAAAAATACTGCCATAAAAATTAGACTATAAACAATTGCAGGGTTTTTAAGGTGTTTATAGTCAATTTTTGTCACAGCAATCATTGATAAAAAACCTAACATTGCAGCAAAAACTTGTTTAGAGAAAAAGTAAAACTGACTGTTATATTCTTGTTGTGCCATGACGGCTGAGGCACTATATACCATTAAAACCCCAAAAAGCACCAGCCCTACTGTTGTAGCCAGTAAAAGTCTGTCGCCATACCCTGTTTCTGCTAGCTGTAATCTAAACATAGTCTGTTCCAACCAGGTAATTTAACTCCCCATAGGGATATTATTAAAATTTAATATTTCTCTTTTTGATGAAATACTTCTGACTTAAAGACTTGTCCACGCTCTTCAAAATTATTAAACATGTCATAACTTGAACAAGCTGGAGCAAGTAAAACCGTATCGCCTGATGTTGCAATAGTAAGACCTATTTCTACAGCATTGCCCATTGTGCTAGCTCGATGAATAGGGCAAATTCCGTTTAAGGAAGCCTCAATTTTATCACTTGCAGCACCAATTAAGATTAAATGCTTTACCCTCTGAGCAATTAATGGACGTAAGGGTGAGTAGTCACTACCTTTATCTTTACCACCTAAAATTACAATTAAATTGCCTGGAAAGGCTTCTAGGGCTTTAATTGCAGCATCTACACTAGTAGCTTTAGAGTCATTAATAAACTCTACCCCGTTAATTTTTGCTACAGGTTCTAAACGGTGTTCAATACCTTGAAACAAAGAAATGCCTTTACGCATTGCTTCAGTAGAAGCATTAAGTGCAATACCTATACTAAGAGCTACCATAACATTTTCTAGGTTATGTGCTCCTCGCAATTGAACATCTTTACTTGGGTTTAATAAAACTTTTTCTTGGCCTTGTTTATTTCTATAAATAATTTCGTCTTTTTGTAAAAAGACTCCAACAGGAAGTTCTTGTTTTGCTGAAAAAAAGAACTTCTCTGCTGGTGTAGAGTCAGCCATCAAGCTAACTAATCTATCCTCAAAATTTAACACGGCAAAATCATCCTCTTGTTGATTAAGAAAAATCCTTCTTTTTGCTTCTCTATAGTCCTCAAAACTAGCATAGCGATCTAGGTGATTAGGAGTAATATTAAGTATTGCTGCTACTTTAAGATGTAATTTTTCAGTTGCTTCAAGCTGAAAACTACTTAACTCGACCACGGTTAAACCATTATCGCAAGAAGTTTCTACTAGACTAATTAGTGGAGTGCCAATATTGCCCCCAACTTGAGTATAAAAGCCTGAGTCTTTAAGTACTTTACCAGTTAAACTTGTAGTGGTAGTTTTACCATTTGAACCAGTAATTCCCACTATTTTTCCTTTTAAGAATCTTGCAGCAAGTTCTATTTCTCCTATGATTTTTTTCCCAGCCTCACGTGCTTTTTTTAGAGGTACAATATCTAGTGGTACACCTGGGCTAACTACTATTAGATCGGTATCTAGTACAGCTTTATCGCTATTAGAACCAGTTTCTACAGCAATATTTTTAGACAAAAGAAAGTCTATTTCTTTTTGGAGCGTTTCTTTTGCTTTAGCGTCACTAACTAGGACTTTAGCACCTTGAGCAGCAAGAAATTCTGCTGCGGCAAGACCGCTTTTTGCCATTCCAATGACTGTAACTTGTTTTCCTGATAGCTGCATAAAATCTTTAATTACCTTAATTTAAGTGTTGCTAAACTAAGTAAAGCAAAAAATATTGCTACTATTAAAAAGCGAAAGACTATTTTAGTTTCTTTCCAGCCTAAAAGCTCAAAGTGGTGATGAATTGGCGACATCTTAAAGATACGTTTACCTGTAGTCTTATAAGAAGCGACTTGAAGCATTACTGAAAGCATTTCAACAATAAACATTCCTCCCATAAGACCTAGTAAAAATTCTTGTTTAATGATTACTGCCACAGTTGCCATTGAACCACCTAAAGCAAGGCTACCAACATCACCCATAAACATTTCTGCGGGCGGTGAGTTATACCAAAGAAACCCTAGACTTGCACCAGCAAGTGCAGCACAAAAAATTGTTACTTCTGCTGCTGCTGGATTATGAATTAATCCTAAAAAGGTTGCATGTCCAAGATTACCTGTTAAATAAGTAAATACTGTTAAAGTAGAAACTGTAACAAAAGTAATACTTATTGCTAGACCATCTAACCCATCAGTTAAATTAACTGCGTTAGAAAAGCCTGTGATAATCATCCAAATAAAAAAACCATAAATCGGCCACCATAAAGTAGGCGTAAAAGTCTTAACAAAAGGAACACTTAATTTAGGCTCATAGCCTGTTAAATACAAAACTACAATAATTACTAAACAGTTAAGAAGTTGAAAAATTAATTTATAGCGTCCTGCTAAGCCTAAGTTATTTTTCTTAGCAACTTTTAAATAGTCATCAGCAAAACCAATAGCACCAAAAGCCAAAATAGAAAAAATAGCTAGCCATGTATTTGCACTTTTAAGATCCATCCAGCAAAGAGTTGCACCTATTACAGAAGCTAGAATTAGTATGCCTCCCATAGTTGGAGTACCTTGTTTTTTCTGATGAGATTTTGGCCCTTCTTCACGAACATATTGGCTGATTTGAAACTTTTTAAGTCTATCAATAAAGATTGGGCCAATAACTAAACTTATTAGCATTGCTGTAATAGTCGCCACTGCTGCACGAAAAATCTCATACTCAAAAACACGCATCCAAGACATTGATGGATGGACATTTCTTAAAATTTCAAAAAAGAGGTAGTAGAGCACTATGCTTTCTCCTCAGTAAATTTTTCTCTTAGCTGCGCTACTACTAAGTCGAGTTTAACGCCTCTAGAGCCTTTTATTAATATTAGGTATTTTTCTTGTGGCTTTTTATTAGTAAGTTGATCAATTAAAAAATCAGTTGCTTGTTCAATATCTTCTGTAAAATAAGTGTTTTTAGTAGGCATTCCAGCTTTAATTGCACCATTAACAATTTCTTTTGCTAACCCACGAACGCCTATTAGAAAATCGATTTTATTTTCTGCAATATTTTTTCCAGAATTTTGGTGTAGTTCTACCCCGCTTGTGCCTAGTTCTAGCATCTCGCCTGCAACTAAAATATGTTTATCATAGCCCATAGATGAAATAGCCTTTACCACTTCATCTAAAGCACGAGGGTTTGAGTTATATGTATCATCTACGACCAAAAACTTTTCTCTAAATACTAGTACTTCGCCTCTATGATTTATTGGATAAGCTTTTTGGAGTTGAAGACCTATTTCTAGTGGAGTTAGACCAAAATAATCTCCAACAGCAGCAGCAGCTAAGGCGTTATAAACTATATGACGACCTGTAAAGGCAAGCATTGTATTAGTCTCACCTTTAGAAGTAGCAAGAGTAAAGTAAGTCCCATAAATTCCCCTTGCATCTATATTAAAAGCTCTAATATCTGCATCATTATCAATGCCAAAAGTTATAGTCTTCCCTTTATGTTTTTCTTTCATTGCTAAGACTAGTGGGTCATCAGCATTTAAAATAGCTATGCCATCAGGTTTTAAGCCTTCAACTAGTTCAGCTTTTGCATTAGCAATACCTTGGAGATTTTCAAAAAATTCTAGGTGGACAGCATTAACATTTAATACTGTCCCTAGACTAGGAGGAGCTATTTGGCATAATCTTTTAATTTCTCCGGGCGTGCTCATCCCCATTTCTAAGACGGCAAAATCAAAATCTGAAGCATGTTTGCCTTTACTTTCCATTTGTAAAACTGAAAGAGGTAGCCCATAAGCATTATTAAGATTACCTACAGATTTATGTACCCTTCCTTTTGCTTGTAAAACTAAAGCGGTTAGTTCTTTAGTAGTTGTTTTACCAGCGCTTCCAGTAATACCAATTATAGGACGACCCCAGCGCTCTAAAACTTTGCTAGCTAGAGTTTGTAAAGCGGTTAAAACATCATCTACAGTTATAAGACGTTGGCTAAAATTTTCTAGATTTGGGAGAGGTTTAGAAATAACAGCAGCAATAGCGCCGTGTTCTAGAGCAGAAAGAACAAAGTCATGGCCGTCAAATTTTTCGCCTTTTATAGCAAAAAAGAGTCCTTTTTCTTCTACACTACGAGAGTCTATGCTGTAGTTAAAAGGCTCTTCTTCAGCTAAATTACCTAGTTGAGCAATACCTTTAATAATGTTGGTAATGTCGTTTAGTTTCAAGTTTTCCCTCAGAAATTTTTGCCTTTTATTAAGGCTATTTTATGTTTAATATAGTTGCCCAAAATAAAGCTTTGGGAAAAATCATTGTAAAAACTCAAGAGCTACTTCTCTATCATCAAAATAAATAGTTCTATCTTTTAGAACTTGATAATTTTCATGCCCTTTTCCTGCAAGTAAGACAAGATCCCCTGTTTTGGCTTGAGAAATAGCAAAACTTATAGCCTCACGACGGTCTGCAATCTTAAAGTATTTTGTCCCTATTTCTTTTACACCTACTTCTGCTTCTAAGATAATTTGCTCAGGGTCTTCGCTACGCGGATTATCAGAAGTTATAATAACTAAGTCGCTTCCTTTAGCAGCAGCCTTACCCATCAATGGGCGTTTACCTCGGTCTTTATCACCACCACAGCCAAAAAGACAAATTACTTTTCCTTTAGAAACTTGACGAGCAGTTTCTAACACTTTAGATAAAGCATCATCTGTATGAGCATAATCAACTACAACAGAAAAATCTTTATCACAACCTACACGGTCAAAACGCCCATTAACAGAAGGGAGATTTTCAATAGCCTGTTTAATAGTATCTAAATCTATTCCTAGTGAGACTGCTGTAGCAATTGCAGCCATAATATTATAAATATGAGGCTTACCAACTAAACTAGAATTTAGATTTAATGTTGCACTAGGGGTTTTTATAGAGGCTTTTATTCCTTGTAAAGAAAGCTCAAAATCTAAAGGGTAAACATTAGCAGACTTACTAAATCCATAAGTAATTTTTTTGCCAGCAAAAATGTCTACAAGCCTTTGTCCATAAGGATCATCTATATTAATTACTGCTGTAGCTTTTGAAGAATCTAAACTACCATCAAAAAGCCTACATTTAGCAGCAAAATAATTTTCCATAGTTTGGTGATAATCTAGATGATCTTGAGTCAAATTAGTAAACACTACGGCGGCAAACTGTAGATCATTAGCTCTTTTTAAGTCAATAGCTTGAGAGGAAACTTCCATTACTGCCGCCTTACAGCCTATTTCTAAAGCATGTGCAAGCATTTTTTGAGTATCGCTTGCTTCAGGTGTAGTCCTTTGAGCAGGGATTTCTTCATCACCTACACGATTAGAAATTGTTGTTATCATTGTAGATGTACCATATGCTTGACGAAAAATCCTATCTATTAGAGTCGTAGTTGTAGTTTTTCCATTTGTTCCTGTAATTCCTACAAGCTTAAGTTTATGAGTAGGTTGGTCATAAATTACACTAGCAGCTTTAGCAAGAGCATCCCTTGCATCACTAACTTGAAACCAGGGTAGGGAAAAACCTTCTGGACAAGCGTTTTCTGAAATAACTGCAACCGCGCCTTGAGAAATAGCTTGAGGGATAAAACTATTTCCATCTAGGCGAAACCCTTTAATTGCAACAAATATATCTCCAACACCACAATTTTTTGTACTATTAGTAATTCCACTTGCTTCGCCATTAAGATTGCTTGCGGGTACTATTTTTAGTGCTTTTGCTATATCTATTAATTTTGCCATTTTTACCTACGACAGTAGCAACAAACACATAGGTTTGTTGCTACTGGATTTTTTTGCAACAAACACATAGGTTTGTTGCTACTGGATTTTTTTGCAACAAACACATAGGTTTGTTGCTACTGGATTTTTTTGCAACAAACACATAGGTTTGTTGCTACTGGATTTTTTTGTAACAAACACATAGGTTTGTTGCTACTGGATTTTTTGTAAAACTACTTTGCATTCGGCTCCTGGTGAAATTGCTGTACCTGGAGCGGGAAACTGTTCTACTACTTCACCTGAACCTTGGAAGGTTACTTTTAAACCTAATTCCCTACAACGTTGTAAGGCTGTTCTCATTCCTTGATGGCGTAAATCAGGCATTACTAAACTTCCGTCACCTTCAGAAAAAGTTAAAATTGCTACTCTAGATTCTTTAGTATCAGAACTCTCTCTATTACTTAAAGCACTACCTTTAAGTTCAGGAACATTTTTAGAGTTTTTACCAGTTTTATCAGTTGATATATTTTTACTAGATAAATTTAATTGATTATCAGTCTCTGTTAATGAATTAGTTGATTGATATTTAGCCAATATTTCTTGAATTTCTGGTGAGTTAAATTCCTCCATTCCAAAATCATCTTCTATAGGTAAATGCTCATCAATAATTAAAGGTTTATCAGATTCAGGATAGTCGCTATTTATTTCATCAGGAGCAATATTAAGGGTACGAAGTGCCATTTCAGCAATTTGCTTAAAAGCTGGAGCAGCAGCTTGACCACCATGATGAAGACCTAAGCGGGGTTCATCGATTACGACAATTACAGCAATTTCAGGGTTATTAACAGGAGCAAAGCCACAAAATGATGCATAGTAGCGAGTTGGAGCATAGCGACCTGTTGCAGGGTCATATTTATGGGCTGTTCCTGTTTTTCCTGCTGCGCTATAGCCATCTAGGCGGGCTTTTTTAGCAGTGCCTTTAACTACTACGCCTTCTAAAATAGTTTTCATAGCCTCGGCAGTAGATTTACTAATAACTCTACGGTGTTCTGGTTCTGTTTGAAAAACAACATCGCCTGTTGTTGAGACTATTTGTTTTAAGATATGTGGTTGGATCCATTCGCCGTTGTTAGCGACTACAGAAACAGCAGCAAGAATTTGCAGTGGAGTAACACCTACTTGATAGCCTATAGGGAGAGCACCAAAAGATGCTTCACTCCAATTTTTTGTACCACCAACAAAGCCTGGGGATTCACCTGGAAGTCCTGCACCAATAGGTTTACCAAAACCAAAATTTTTAATGCTCTCTAGCAGTAAATCTTTACCTAATTTACGACCTGTTTTAATTGCAGCAACGTTGCTAGAGACTTCTATAGCCTCGCCTACAGTAAGAGTTCCATAACGGCCCCCGTCCTTAATAGTATGTCCTGCAATAGTAATAGCTCCGCCTTGGCAATCAATTTGATCAGTAGGTTTTAAGAGTCCAGAATCAATTGCAGCAGAGTAAGTAATAACCTTAAAAACTGAGCCTGGTTCATAGGCATCTTCTACAGCACGGTTACGCCGATTTTTAAGTTCATCGCCTTTAGTAATAGGTAGATTAGGGTTAAATCCTGGTAAATTAGCCATTGCTAAGATTTCGCCCGTTTTAGGTTTCATTATGATAGCTGTGCCACCTTTAGCACCTACATTTGCTACAGCCTCGTGTAAGGCTTTTTCTGTACGAAATTGTATTTGCTCATCTATTGTAAGCACTAGACTTTGGCCTATTTCAGGTTGTTTTTCAAATCTGCCAAATGGACGACCATGAGCATCAGTTTCTACAGAAACAAAGCCAGAACGTCCTTGAATATGGCGGTCATATTGACGCTCAACGCCTGCTGCACCGTCTTCTTCAATACCAACAAAGCCTAAAACATAAGCACCTACTTCATCTTTAGGATAAAAACGCTTAGTTTCTGTAACAAAATGAATACCAGTAATTTTTTTTGATTCTATTTCAGACCTTAGAATTTTTGCTTCTTCATCAGTAATTTTTCGCTTTAAGCTAACTAAGACTTTTTTAGCAGTTAAACGAGAAAGAACTAAATCTTCTGATAGTGATAAGATTTGGGATAAAGATTTAGCCAAAATATCAGGATCTTTTATTTCATTAGGAGCAACATAAACAGAGTCAACTTCTAGGCTACGAGCAAGCTCTCGGCCTTTACGATCAAAAATTGAGCCTCTTTTAGGAGTGGTCTTTATAGTGCGTTGTTGTTGGCGTTCGGCAAAATTTGCCATTTGTTCATGCTTAAAGATTTGATACTGAACTAAGCGAGCCTCTACGCCTATAGCCCAAAGTGCTAGTACAACACAAAAAAATATTGTTCTCTTTTTAACGGCTGATAGTGGGTTTATAGCTTGAGGTGTTTTACCAATCATTTTAATTTCCCTATTAATCTGATGTTTTTTGTGTTTCCTCTTTAGTTGGTTTTGCTACTGGCAAGCTTAAACCTTGCTCTTGAGCTTTTGTATCTAGGCGTTGAGGAGAGAGCTTTCTCTCCATTTCAAGAGTAAGTTTTCTTTGTTCTAGCTCAAGTTTATCTCTTTGACGTTTTAATTCTTCGCTTTTATAACCAAGCTCTAGAGCAGCAAAATGATTTTGTGCAGCTAAAACAAAACTATAAGTAATAATACAGGCGACTCCAATAGTAAGAAATATCCATTTAGCCTGGTATTTACTACCATGCCTTTTAGTAGGGTTATTTTTTATTTGCCTATCAAAGTATTGTGTTGTCATAACACCACTCAAGTAGGTATAGAGCTATGTCTCTATACATCAAATAGGTATAGAGCTATGTCTCTATACATCAAATAGGTATAGAGCTATGTCTCTATACCAAGTTTATTTATCTTTTCACAAACCCTAAGTTTAGCGCTTCTTGAACGAGGGTTTGTTTTTGTCTCTATATCAGTTGCAACTAAAGGCTTTTTAGTTAAAGTTCTTACTTTTTCTTTTGCCCCGCAAACGCATAAAGGAAGTCTTAGAGGACATTGGCAAGCGCCAGCAGCAAAGCGATAAGCATTTTTTACTATGCGATCTTCCAAAGAATGAAAAGAAATTACCGCTAGTCGTCCTTCAGGAGCAAGTAAGTCTATAGCTTGACCAATAAACTTATCTAAGTTTGTTAATTCCCGATTAACTGCAATTCTTAGAGCTTGAAAAGTTCGTGTAGCTGGATGAATACGGTTAGGATCAATTTTTCTCCCCTGTTTACGTTCACGATAATTTACTGCTCTAGTAATTAAATTGGCTAACTCTACAGTAGTTTCAATAGGTTTAGTTTCTCTACTGTCAACAATTTGTTTTGCAATATGACGAGAAGCAGGTTCTTCGCCATACTCATAAATTAAGTTTGCTAGTTCTTCTTCTGAAAAAGAATTTATTATATCAGCAGCAGTTTCACCTTGGGAAAAGTCCATTCTCATATCAAGAGGGCCATCTTGTTGAAAGCTAAAACCACGAGTTGGAGTATCAAGCTGCATTGAAGAAACACCAAGGTCTAAGAGTATGGCCTTTATTGGCTGTTTCTCTATATTTTTTTCAGCAATTATATCCATACTTTTCCCAGCAATTATATTAGGTAAATCACGAAAATCGGAATGATGGGTTTGAAAGCGTTTACCAAAAGCAGCTAGGCGATCTTCAGCACATTTAATTGCTACTAGATCTCTATCTATGCCTAGCAGGGAAATATTTTCTTTATGTGATAGTAAAGCTTCGCTATGACCTCCTAGTCCAAGAGTACAGTCTATAATTAAACCATCTGAAATGGTTTCAAAAGCTTTTAGTACTTCGTCAAGCAACACTGATCGGTGAAAGAAACTAGTTGCTGACACAACACATCTCCTTAAAATTAAACTTTTTTTCCTATCCCTAGATTAATTATTGATTAAAATGTGTGAGGTTTAGTGTTTTTTACTACTTGATGTAGAACTTCAACTGAAAAAGGCCAACACACTACAAATTAAGATACTTTTCTTGTTTTATTTTAGGAGAATAGTAAGCCACGCCTAAGTTGTCTGTCAAGGGGAAACTCCAAAGTCTAATATTATTTATATAGTGTGATTTAGCTAAACAAAGCTTGAGTATTTTCTTAAGTTTTTATTAATTTAAGCTTACTTAAAATTAATCAATAGGTTATTCTAGTTTTACAGTACAAAATATTACTTATAAAATAATTATTATTTACTATAAAAAGCCTAATCTTAGGATGTTTTTTTAGCTCAATGCTTTAGATTTGCTCTAGCGATTATGCTATTATGCGGGCTTACACTGTCTTATAAATTGTCAATATTGACGAAATTAAAGAATATAAAGAAACTGCGTTTCCTTAGTTTTCTTAGTCAGAGAGCATTTATTCATGCATTGGTCGCCCGCGATACTTTACGCTTTAGTAGCAGCAATTGCAAATATAATAGGTGGCCTTTTTATATCAACTAAGCCAGTATTAAACCCTAAAATTCTCAAGTATTTAATTGCTAGTGGGGCTGGTTTTATGCTAGCAGCAGTTTTCTTACATATACTTCCTGCTAGTTTAGAAATAGCTGGTAATAATTCTAGGACTTTAATGTTAGTTCTAGGAGGTTATTTACTGATTCAATTTTGTGAACATACAATAGTTTCTCACTTTCATTTTGGAGAAGAAACTCATTCACATCTATTATCTACTAATTCGGCGTTTACGGCTGTAGGTGGTTTAGCAATACATACTTTTTTTGATGGAATTTCAATTGCTGCTGGATTTGCTGTTGATGTTAAGCTAGGCGTACTTATTTTTATTGCAATGATAATACATAAACTTCCAGAGGGTTTTACAGTAGCATCAATAATGCTTGCTGCTGGTCAAAGTCGTAAAACAGCCTTTTTAGCAAGCGTTTTTATTGGTTTAGTAACTTTAATTGGTACGTTATTTATTTTGTTATTTAAGGAAGTAGCTATTTATGCTCTACCCCTTTCTGCCGGTGTAACGCTTTATGTAGCAGCATCAGACTTAATTCCTGAAGTAAATAACGGCTCAGAACGAACAGTAATTCCTCTAGTTGTATTTGGTGGAGTAATACTTTATTACATAACTGAAACTTTGTTAGATTTTTTGATTGTTTCTTAACCCAAAGTCTTAAGAACAGATTCTTAGGACACGAGGTAAAACATGCCATTCCAAGTAATATTTGAAGGACTAAAAGATAACACTCCCGAACAAAAAGAGCTAATTAAAGGTAAGCTAGTAGATAAATTTAAGCTAGCTCCAGAAAAAGCTGAGCGTATGATAGTCTCAGCGCCCATTGTAGTAAAAAAAGGGCTAACTCAAGACCAAGCTAATAAATATAAAGCTGCGCTAGATTCAATTGGAGCAATTGCAACTGTTAGGCTTGTACCAGATGAAACTGATGCACCTATTGCACAAACCCCAACCCCTATCGCTCAAGCACCTATTGCAGCTAAAACTATTGATACTCCCCCAGCTAAAGCTGTTGAAGTTCAAGCACCTGAAATAGTCCCAGCAACGATAGTTGAGAAGATACCAGAAATAAAAATTAGTGAAACTAGTCCTCTCTCACCCCTTCTTTTTAATCAAGAAAAAGAGCCAACTGCTCCAACAAAACCTAATCCTTTAGAATCTGATTACCCAATATTTTATGGAGAAGGTAGTAGTGAAGCAGAATCTAAGAGCTTACCTACTCAAAATGACCCTTATAAAACTAATGCTCAAAGTGCATTTTTAGGTAGTTCAAGCCAAGAAACATCTACTGTAGAACAACCTGCTTCTAGTGCATCTAAAACTAATAGAATGAATGGGGAGTGGTGGCAAACTGTCCAAGTACTTAACCCACCTTTTGATGAAGCAGCTAAATCAGTTACTCCTATTACTAGTGGTCGTATTTCTGCTAATGAGTATGGGTTTAGCATTGCTCATCCTATGATTGAGCGTATTGCTTTTAATGATGTTCAAATTATTTCTACCTGCCAAGTAGGTGTAGGGTCAAATCCTAAACTATATATAGATATTTTTATTTCTTCAACACCTAGACCTATTAGGCTTGATCTAGATTTAATGAATTTTGCCTCTTTTGGAATCAACCGACCTGATGCTCCTGCTGAGAGACTAGCATCAGCAGTAACAGCATTAATTGAGCGTAATAGCTTTGTAATTATTGATTTAGCAACTTATAAACTCCTTAAAGATAAGACTAAAGTAAAAATTGTTTCAACTGATAGAGATATAGAAAAATATTGCGGAAAATTGCAAATAGAAGTAGACAAAGGTCTTAATAAAGAAACTAATTCAAATATTATTTCTTGTCAAAAAGCTAATGAACTCTTAGACTCTCCTGATCCTTGGGCAAGTACTCCACCTCTAACACCTCCATCACCCCAAGCATTTCCAGGACAAGGACAGTTTGCACCTCAATTTCCTATGTCTGCTGGACAAGTAATGCCCCCTGATGCTTATAGTACACAACCAGTTAGGCCACCTAACACAACACCAGGGATTTCTCAAAACCCAACTCAAGCAGCGCCTCCAGTTCGTTTACCTCAAGCACCTCCTCAAAACCCGCCTCAACCCTATGCACCACCATATTTACAACAACCACCTAATAATCCAGCCTATCCACCACCCCAACAATTTAACCCACAATCAAACCCTTATGCTCCTCCACAAAATCGTCCCTTTGCTCCTCCACAAATGGCAGACCAAAAATCACAATTTCCCTACCCCCCAATGCAAGGTCAAAACCCAGCAACTTATCAACAAAGCGGATTTGCTGCTGCGCCTGGGCAATTTCCTATAGCGCCTCCTCTAGGACAATATTCTAATCCTACTATGTCAAATGAAGTAAACAAAGCATTTGAGGAAGCTAATACAGCTTTAATTCTCTCTGTAGTAGGTTTTTTATGTGGGTGTTTATCACCTTTAGCTATTGTAGGGTTAATTAAAGCGCAAAACGCCCTTAAAATATTTGACAAATACCGAATCGATGAAAACCGTAGCAAAGCCGTAGCAGCTAAAATTATTTCTATAATCGCCTTAGCTGTTTATGCCATTACTTTATTATCTTGGATTGCAAGGTAATGATAACTAAAAATTCGCCTAAGTTTAAAACCTTAGACGAATCAAAAAAACAACTTCTCTTATTAATACTTCTTTCTTTAACAGAATTTTTTTATATATCTTTATATTATTTCCCAAAATCATTATATTTATTTTATAATAAATATATATTAACAACTTTTTTATGTTTTATAATATATTTTATTAATATTAAACTCCTTGATAAATTATATAATAAACATAATATTAAATATTTATTAATAGCTATTTTCTCTTTTGGTATTATATTTCGGATTACTTTAATTCCAATAGAACCTTTTCTATCTGATGATATATATCGCTATATCTGGGATGGTTATATACAAACAAATGGAATTAATCCTTATTTATATACCCCTAATTCTTTAGAGTTAATAGAATTTAGAAATAAAGACATTTTTCCTTTTATTAATCATCCTCATTTACCTACAATTTATCCCCCGCTAGCCCAAATTATTTTTTTATTAGCCCATTTAGTAGGCAAAAACTCTTTTATTTCTATTAAAATAATTATTTTATTTTTTGATCTAGCTACAAGCTTATTAATAGTTAAACTATTATATAAATTAAACTTACCTATAACAAAATTTTCTATTTATTTTTTATGCCCACTACCTATTTTAGAGTTTTTTATTAGTGGGCATATTGATTCTATAGCAATATTCTTTTTAACTTTATTTATTTACTTATTTATAACTTATAGGAATAAACTTTCTAGTATTGCTTTAGCAAGTAGTATTCTTATAAAAATAATGCCTATTATATTTTTACCAATTATTTTATATCATATTAAAAAAAGATATATCCTCATATTTTTATTATACCTTATAAGTAGTATATTTATATTTTATATACCACATTTTTTTACCGTATATAATAATATTTTTGGCTCTTTTACTAACTTTATTAAAGACTTTTATTTTAATAGCTCAGTATTTTCTTTTCTTTTTTTTCTTATAGAAACAAATAGAGTAGCATCATTTATATGCTATTTAGCTTTAAGTATTTGGCTTGTAATAGTGGCATTAAAGTCTAAAGACCTTATTAATGGAATATTTTGGGCACTAGTAGGACTCTATATTTTTTCCCCTATAGTGCATCCTTGGTACTTAACTTGGATTGTGCCTTTACTAGTATTTATTCCTAGTAAAGCAATATTTTGGCTAATAATGTCTAGCCAATTTTCTTATTATGTTTTAATAGCCTATCGCAGAGAAAATCTTTGGTACGACTCTATAATAATTCGCTTAATTGAATATATACCTTTTTTTGCTTTACTTAGTTATGATCTGCTAAGATTGCAGACAAAAAAATCCAACCCTCAGGAATAAACTTCTTATGACAACAACAGAAAAACAAGCTAAAGAACGTAAAAGCAAATTTCAAACCTCTTCTAATATAGGAATCTCTGGAGCATTTTTACCAGAAGATGCAGTTGATGAAAATGGGTTTCTTGACCTTTCTGAGCCAGGAAAATTTCCCTTTACTCGTGGAATTCATTCAAGTATGTACCGTAGCAAGTTTTGGACAATGCGCCAATATGCAGGTTTTGGTACAGCTTATGAGTCAAATCAAAGGTATAAATATTTGTTAGAAAATGGGACTACGGGCTTATCTGTTGCATTTGACCTGCCAACACAAATTGGACTAGATTCAGACAATCCACTTTCACTAGGAGAAGTTGGCAAAGTTGGTGTAGCAATTGATTCTCTTAAAGATATGGAAATGCTTTTTGATGGTATTCCACTAGATAAAGTGTCTACATCAATGACAATTAATGCTACAGCATCAATTCTTTTAGCTCTTTATATTGCAGTAGCAAAAAAACAAGGAGTTTCATTAAATAAAATCAATGGCACAATACAAAATGATATCTTAAAAGAATATATTGCTAGAGGAACTTATATTTACCCTCCAAAAGCATCATTAAGAATTATCACTGATATATTTGCTTTTTGTTCTAAAGAAGTACCTAATTGGAATACCATTTCGATTTCTGGCTATCATATTCGTGAAGCAGGCTCAACAGCAGCACAAGAAATAGCATTTACTCTAGCTAATGCTATTTGCTATGTCCAAGCAGCAATAAGTGTAGGCTTAGATATAGACAAATTTGCACCTCGTTTAAGCTTTTTCTTTAATGCTCACAATAATTTACTAGAAGAGGTCGCAAAATTTAGAGCAGCACGCCGACTTTGGGCTGAAATTATGAGAGAGCGTTTTGGAGCAAAAGATGAAAAATCTATGATGCTTCGTTTTCATACTCAAACTGCTGGTAGTACGCTTACTGCACAACAACCCGATGTTAATATTGTTCGTGTTACACTCCAAGCCCTTGCAGCAGTTCTAGGAGGCACTCAATCACTTCATACTAATTCACGTGATGAGGCTCTAAGCCTTCCTACAGAAGATGCCGCACGTATTGCACTGCGAACACAACAAGTTATAGCCTATGAATCTGGAATAGCCGATATGGTAGACCCTTTAGCAGGTTCTTATGCTGTAGAACATTTTACTAATCAGCTAGAAACTAAAGCTAAAGAATATATAGCTAAAATAGACGATATGGGCGGAGTATTAGTAGCGATTGAAAAAGGTTGGGTTCAAAGAGAAATCCAAGATGCAGCCTATCAATACCAAAAACAAGTAGAAAAAGGCGAAGAAATTGTTGTAGGAGTAAATAAATTTACACTAAAAGAAGAAAGTCATATTCCCACATTAAAAATTAACCCAGAAATTGAAATAGCCCAAGTTGCAACACTCAAAAAACTCCGTGATGAACGTGATAATAAACAAGTTGAAATAGCTTTATCAAAAATAGAGCAAGCTGCACAAACCGAAGAAAACCTTATGCCTCATATTATTAGCGCAGTAGAGTGTTATGCAACTGTAGGAGAAATAGCTAATCGATTAAGAAAAATCTTTGGCGAATATCAAGAAGTACTAGGGTTATAAAAATTTTGGGCTGTAAGCATAATATTTGAGGGTGTAAATCATTTTCTGTATCTGTGAAGAAATTCCAGTTTATTAGAGTTTTTACTAATCGCATAACCTATTGATATTGAATTACTTAGTAAGGGGAGCGCGATTTCTGGCTTTCGCCATCATCGCGTTTACAGAAAATTATTTACACGCCCTAATATTTCTAATTAGAAACAATTTTCGTCTTTCTAACTAAAACCCTGATGGTTGCCAAGCGTGGTCATAGCGGCCTTGAAAACTTGGTGGGTGTTCTTTTGCTAGAACAGTTAAATTCAAAAGCCATTTATAAATAGCATCAAATTCAGTTTTTTTATCATTTGCCCATTTATTAACCAATTTAACTTCACCAGAAAATAAAGTTACTGTAATAGTCTGTAACACTTCACCAGGAACACCATAACGCATTGGAATTTCCAGTTGCATAAAGTTATTTTTCTCTAGTAAGGCCTCTAGCTCCATCATTTTTTCCGTAGGTAAATTAAAGTTATATCGTGTTTCATGTTGAGTTCTATCAATAATTTGAACAATGGTTTCTCCAAACTTACGACTATAAATATTTTGTCCGCCCCACATTCCTTCCACATCTTTAAGTGAAATAGAACTAATAAATAAAGTCATTTTCTTCTCCTAAACTTAATTTATTCTACAGTAATAATTTCTTGTAACTCAGGCTTACCATAAATTGCACCACCTGTTTTTACTAGTAAATTAGGGAGAATTTGCGCTTGCCCTACGCCATGAGTATGTCCACATAAAACAAGCATTTCTTTTTCAGTATATTCACACATAAACTTATAAAGAACTTCTCCAACAGCTTTACAGCTGAAAAATGGTAGATAGTTTTCATCTGAAATTTCACCACGATGCCAGCAAGTTTCCTTAAAAGGAGGTACATGAGTAATTAAAATCACTTTTTTATATTCGGACAAGGCTTTAGGCAAAACTTTTGCTAAATAATTTGCAGCTTCATCACCTAACTGATTAAGTTTTTTTATTAGCTCTTGGCTGTTGGATGAGATTAAATCGCTAATTAAGAGAAAATCATTAAGAAAAACTGGAGTATTTAAATAGTTACCAAAACGACCATCTCCCCAACCATCATGACCTACTAAACAAGTAGTTTTGCTAAGTGGAACAATTTCTAGTACTGGAACCCATTTAAGAAACTCAGTATTATTTGTAAGATATGTTACTTCTTGTCTAACCTGAGCTATTTCTCCAAAGTAAAAATCATGATTACCTAACACAAAATATATTGGGATTTCTAGGTTTCTGGCTAGTAGCTTAAGGTGTTTTTCTAGGTGAGGGGCTTCTGAAATATCGCCTGTAATTAAAAGCCCCTCAGGGTTTGATTTAAGCAGTTTATTGCAGAATTCTTTAATTTGTTCTTTACGTAAAAAATTTAAGTGTATATCAGTTACCCAAGCTAGTCTTAGCATTATTTTTCTTGCTCACTTTAGGATTTATTATCATTAAACCTACTAATGTTAGCAGAATATATATATCTCTGTATGCACTTATTTCAGGTAAAAATAGGGAAGAAATAAAGAGTTGAAGCCCTAAAGCAAATGGAATAATTCCTATCAATAGAGTAACTAAGCTAAAATCATTATGATCATCTTGCCAAAAAGCTATACTAGAGTTTAAATCTTTGCTAGCTTGTTCTATGTTTTTTACCTTTGTTATTTGTAATTGATGATTACTATTAAAAGTTGGGGTTGGTGTGTGAGAATAGCGTAAAACATTAGGGTTATAGACCATTTTTATTACTAGTTTAGACATAAATATAAATCCTTCTAATTAGCACTAATACTACTAATAATAGCTTTAATAATGATGTTCTAGGCTATTAGACAAGCTTACCTTTATTTTAGTTCCCTAAGTTTTTATTTTTTAGCTAAAATTTTAGCTAAAATTTATACTTTACCGCTCTTAACCCAATACCAAACAACAGATTAAGTTAAAAACTTGTTTTTAACTAGGTATTAAAAATAAAAAAGGATGTTTTAGAACACCCTTCTTCACAAATATATTAAGTTAATTTTCTATTACAGATTTTAGCTTGTAGCAAATACTTTTTCTTGGGGTTTAACAAACTCTAAATCAGATTTTTCTGCTGCAATTCTTGCCAAGTCAATTACTCCAGGCCAATTAGTATTAAAGCGATATTGTATTGTGTCTGGTAAAAAATACCCTAATCTTTCATACTTAATAGCACTAGGATAGGTGCCAAGTTCTTTAGCTACACGATTTATATCAGATAAAATATCTTCATCTTTAACATAGTAGCTTTGATATGATATAGAAAGTTCATCAGCTTGAAGCCCTGCTTTTTCAAGTACTTCGACCCAGTTTTTGGTTAATCGTTTTCTAATTAGCTCAACATTAACGCCATATTTACTTGCTTCGGCTAGACTTGGGCTACGTCCAAGTTTAGAAGCAATTTGTTTAAGTTTTTCTAGTTGTGAATTAATAGTTTGTTTATCATTCTTAAGATTTGCTTTAACTGTATTGATATCTAAATTAAATATTTTTGATAGTATTTTAGGCCATTTTGTCTCTCTAGTCGCGTTTCTTAAAGCCGTTGCGCTAATTTTTCCAACTTCCATATATTCACTATATGTAGGAAGTTTTCCTAGATCTTTACTTACTCTTTCCATATCTGCAACTATATCTTGGAAAGAATAAGCATCATGTACTCTTCTTAAGACTTTATAACCAAGGCTTGTTAAAATTTCTTTCCAAGACATTTTACAAACGCGATAAATGGTTGATAATCCATATTTTCCATACTCTTTATATTGTTCTATTGTTGGCTGATAGCCTAATTCTCTTACAACTCTTTTTACATCTGTAAGAATATCGCTTACTTCTATTCTTGAGCCTGTTGGAGAGCAACTTCTACATACTTTTCCTTCATAATGATATCTAGCATAAGTCATTTTTACATTATTACATTTTGGGCATATATATCTTATATTTTTTTCTTTTTTCTTCTCTACTGGTTTTTCTGCTGCTATTTGCTCTTCATCTTGCTTTTCATCTTGCTTTTCATCTTGCTTTTCATCTTGCTTTTCATCTTGCTTTAGCAATCTTTGCAAGGCTAAAGCATCTTCTACTAATATTTTCCAAGGTTGCCCACATACATTATTGATAGCATATAAACTATACTCACCATATTTAATATATTTTTCTAGAGTTAAAGGAGAATTTATTTTTTCCATTACTTTTAGCATATCTTTTAATATATCCTCTTTTTTTACTCTTTGTTCCAAAGGTAGGCATGTTCTACAGATTTTACCCTCATAATAATCTCTAGCATATACAACTTTTAGAAGATTACATTTTGGGCATATATATTTTAAGGCTTTTTTCGACTTTTTTAGTGATATTCTTTCATAATAGCTATCTTTTCTTAGCTCTGCTAATTTAGCATTTATAGCTTTCATTTTTACAATCCTCACATATTTTTTAGTATTTTTTTTTAGATTTAATTTTAGGAAACCTTCTCTCTTGCACCTATTTCTATCTTTCTTTCTCTATATTTATTAGATAGAGGATTTGAAAGTAGATATTTTTATAGTAAAAACCTAACTTCTTTTATAGAAGACAGTTACAAACTAAAAACCAAGGGAACTTTTACTTCATTTCTACAAAATCAACTTAACTAGCTATTTATTTAATTTACTATTATTTAAGTAAATACTAGTTTTAAATAAACATTTGATTTTTAGGAAATGAAAGTTAAAAAGGATTAATCCTATTAAGATTATTTGTTTACAAAAAACAGACAATCCCAGTAGATTTTTAACAGAAATAAAAAATTTTCGCAAATAGTAAATGCAAAAGATAGACTAACTTAGCTGTTTCTTAATAATCCACTACACTATATTACTATATTTAACTAAGTCATTAGGTAAAGTTCAATAGGGTAACTAGATAGTCTATTGAAATATACTAGAGAAATGTATTAGAAAAACTAGAAAAGGAAAACCAAAACAGCCCTTAAAGTAATTAACATTAAGGGCTATTAAAAGGGTTAACTAAATTATCTTCTCTTACTTATAATTTTTAGGTTCCATGTTCCCAGCTATTAATATATTCAACCATTTCAGGCGTAAGAGTATCAAGTTTTACTCCCATTGCATCAAGTTTTAAGCTAGCAATTTCTACGTCTACCTCTTTAGGTAAGTTATGAAGACCTGCGGATAGCTTTCCTTTATTTTTAACCAAGTACTCTACAGAAAGAGCTTGATTAGCAAAGCTCATATCCATTACTGAAGCAGGATGACCTTCAGCAGCAGCTAAATTAACCAGCCTACCTTCACCTAATACAATAACTCTATGACCATTGCTCTTAAGCTCATATTCTTCAACAAAACGACGAAGTGGACGACGGTCTTTAGAAATCTCAGCAAGACCTGTTAAGTTAAGCTCTAGGTCAAAGTGACCAGAGTTACAAACCATTGCTCCATCTTTCATTTTTTCAAAGTGTTGTACATCAATAACATGGCGATTTCCTGTTACAGTTATAAAAATATCACCAATTGGGGCTGCTTGAGCAATAGGCATTACTCTAAAACCATCCATTACAGCTTCAACAGCCTTGATAGGGTCAATTTCAGTTACAACCACATTAGCACCCATACCACGAGCACGCATTGCAACACCTTTTCCACACCATCCATAACCAACAACAACTACTACTTTACCAGCAAGTAAAATATTTGTAGCACGAACCACACCATCTAAAGTGGATTGACCTGTACCATAACGATTATCAAAGAAATGTTTGGTTTCAGCATCATTAACACCAATAACAGGAAATTGGATAACACCACTTTTAATCATTGCTCTTAGTCTTTGTATTCCTGTAGTTGTTTCTTCTGTAGTACCAAATACTTCTGCAAGTTGTTCTTGGCGTTCTTTAATTAAAGTAGCAACAACATCACAACCATCATCAACAATAATTTGTGGGCGATGGTCTAAGGCAATACGAACGTGTCGGTTATAAGTGTCAACGTCTTCGCCTTTTTTAGCATAAACTGGAATACCATATTCAGCTACTAAAGCAGCAGCAACATCATCTTGGGTAGAAAGAGGATTAGAAGCAATTAATACTGCATCTGCGCCACCAGCTTTTAAGGCACGGGCTAAATTAGCAGTTTCTGTAGTAACATGACAACAAGCCACTAAACGAACACCTTCTAATGGGCGTTCTTCAGAAAATCTTTTCATAATTAAATCAAGTACAGGCATTTCTCTTGCTGCCCATTCAATGCGGGTTTTACCTTGTGAAGCTAAATTTATATCAGCTACATCACAATTAGGGACTGTGGTACTACTCATTAAATTCTCCTTAAAATAAAAACCCTATGGCTTCTCATAGGGTTAAAAATTAACTAAATATATTTATAATTTGGCATCTCGGCGTAAAGCTTCAGCCTTATCAGCTTGCTCCCAGCTAAAGCCTGGTTCGGTACGTCCAAAATGTCCATAAGCAGCCGTTTGTTGATAAATTGGGCGTTGTAAATTAAGCGACTCAATAATACCTTTAGGCGTAAGGTGAAAATGAGATCTTACAAGTTCTGGTAATGTATCTTCATCAACTTTAGAAGTCCCAAAAGTCTCAACATAAACTGAAACAGGCTCAGCAACACCAATTGCATAAGCTAGTTGAACTTGGCATTTTTCAGCAAGCCCAGCTGCAACTATGTTTTTAGCAATATAACGAGCCATATATGTTGCTGAACGATCTACTTTTGTAGGATCTTTACCAGAAAAAGCACCACCACCATGAGGAGCATAACCACCATAGGTATCAACAATTATCTTGCGGCCTGTTAAACCTGTATCACCTTGTGGGCCACCTATTACAAATCGCCCTGTAGGGTTAATTAATAGCTTTGTAGCGCTATCCATCATTTCTGGGGATACCTCATTAATTACATACTTAATAACATGTTCTGTAATATCTGAACGCAAAGTTTCATTAGTTACAGAATCACTATGTTGAGTAGAAACTACTACTGTTTCTACTCTAACAGGTTTGCCATTTTGATATTGAATAGTTACTTGTGATTTTCCATCAGGACGTAAATAATCTAATAAACCCTCTTTACGTACAACTGAGAGCCTTTTAGTAAGTCTATGTGCCAGCATAATTGGAAGTGGCATAAGTTCTGGGGTTTCATTACAAGCAAAGCCAAACATCAAGCCTTGATCACCTGCACCACCTGTATCTACACCTTGAGCAATATCAGGAGACTGACGATTCATTGCAGTAATAACTGAACAAGTATGAGCATCAAACCCATACTTAGCACGTGTGTATCCTACTTTTTCTACTGTATCTCTTGCGATTTTTACGTAATCAATTTGTGCATTGGTGGTAATTTCACCAGCAACTAAAACAAGCCCTGTTGCTAATAAAGTTTCACAAGCGACTCTACCCTTAGGGTCATTACGTAAAACTTCATCTAATACGGCATCAGAAATTTGATCAGCTATTTTATCTGGGTGTCCTTCTGTTACAGATTCGGACGTAAACAAAAAATTGCGTTTATTGCTCAAAGCATCCTCCACTAACTATAGAAAATTTGGGGTAAAGTAAAAGAGAGCAACGTAACATATAGAATGGAAGAGTGTCAAGTATATGCAGAAACAAGTAGGGTCATTTAATTTCTCTAAAAAGAATAAAGAAATAAAAGAGTATTATATTTATTTATCAAAGAACCAAAATAAGATTTTAGCGGTATGTTCTTTATTCTATAAAGATTTTTATGATCAGCTTTTACTATTTTTTGGCTTCTTTGGCTTTCTCTTATTTTTTGTCCAGTTATAAAGATTTTTATAATCAACTTTTACTATTTTGTAGTATAATCCGGTGCAGATAGTTTAAGAACTTAATGCTCTATACTCTAATATGACCTGATATCTTTAATTTCCACGCTTAAATTCTAGAAGATGGTTATACCTATCGGTTATATTTTTGGGTTAGTTTGGCTTAAAGCTATATTAGTAAAAATCTTGCTTAACCCTAGTCTTATTTTCTTAAATTTAAAAACTTACTTAATAAATTTCTTTAATAATATTTTACTGAAACCTATTAGTGGCACTTAAAATTTTTTATTTTGCACGCATTTTGAAAAAATAAAATGGTTAAACCTAACAAAATATTTGGTAAAAAAGTTTTTCCTAGTTTAAGGAGAACATATGTCGGATGAAGAGTCCTATAGAAGAACTACAAGAATACACGTTGTAACTAGCAATTCAGATCAAAAACTTAATAAACCTATAGACAAGCTTTTACGCTTATTTGGACTAACAACTTACGGAACCTCTTTACTTTCATTAAAAGCTTATACGGAAATGCAATTTGTTGCAGGTTTATTAATAACTGTTTTTATTTTTGATTTATCTGCTTGGACATTACTTTGGAACACGATTTTTTATTCTAATCCTTTAAAAATTGGGGGTTTGACTTTTGTAGCTTTATTTCCAGCTTTTCTTCTTTCTTTTGCTACCTTTATTTATGAACGGCAATTTGTTACGGCTGATGTTTCTCAAGTTGGATGGTCTAGGCTAGGATTAGGAGCTTTTGCTCGGTTTATACTAGTTGTAATTGCAGCTTTAATTACTAGCCAACCTATAGAATTACTATTCTTTCAAGCGCGAATCGAAGCTAGAATTCACCAAGAAAGTGTCCCTAAAGAAGCTATTAGACGGTTAAATCAACTAGAAGAAGCTAGAAAAAAAGCTGAAGGCCCAAGTGGAGATAAAATTAAAGAACTATTAAAAGGAACGCCAGAGTCATTAAAAATTGACACATTGACTACCACTAAACAGAATCTACAAAAAGAGAAAACTATTTTAGAAAATCAAGCTAAATCAAAACAAGAAGCCTTCTCTAAAGCTCAAAAAACAGTTGATTATTGGAGAGAGACTTTAAGCCGAGCTAGTTTTGAGGCAAGACCTACCATTCAAAAAAGATTAAGTGAGGCAAGAACAAAAGCAAGTCTTGAGGAAGAGGCTTTTAACCAAGCTAGGCAAGAAAATGAAGCTAAACAAATAGAGCTTGATAATATTGAAAAAGATCTTCAAGCGGCACAAAAAGATTTTGATAATAGATATGAAAAAATAAAAAAAGAAACTCAAGAGGTTCAAAAAATAGGAGAAAATTCTCTAGAAAATTTACAAAAATGGATAACAAAAGTTCAAGCAAACGAGCCAGGAAAAGTTTTAGTAGAAGGTGATTTAGTTTACCAACCTGATAATTATGACTTTTTTGAAAGATTACGTATTATTAATGATCTTTATTATGGTTTGCCGCCTCGTTGGCCTGATGGAGCTAATGAGTATGAAAAACAGCTAAATGAAACCTTTAAAATTGTCAACCCCGCTAAAGATCAAACTTTAAAAGACCGTCGTGAAGATGAAGCAAGCCAATTTCGGCGTACTTATTGGACAGTATTTGCAGTAGCAATGTTTATCCCATTACTAGCAATGATAATGAAAATATTTATGCCAAAAGAGTTACAGGACTATTATTCTAAAGAAAAACAAACATCTGCAAATAATGAATTTTAATAATTTTCTCGCATAATTATTAGGAAATAGTAGGTAAAATATGAGCGACTTAAAGAACAATCTTTATCCAGACGACCTTATCCCAGAAGAGGATGATCAAAACCCTGGATTATCAGGAGAGTATCGTAAATATCAACCAGATGAACCTGAACCTACAACTAAATCCGAGCGTTTTTATCAAGAACCTACCACTGATAATAAAGCTAACCTTACTTCTAATTCTATTAGTTTTTTTCCTCGGCCTAATATAACACAAACAGAAACTAATAACCTTGATCCTAGCCGTCGTTGTGTAATAATGGGGCCTTCACAAACAGGAAAAACCAGTATTCTATTAGCTATAGGACAGGCTTGTTACCAACCAGTAAGCGATAGTGATATAAAATTAAAGTTCATCCCTAAAGGAAACACTGCAATACTAATGAAAAACGCCATCCGGGCTATTGCAAAAGAAGGACCCGATCAAGGTTTAACAAAAAGAACTAGAGAGGTTTCTGACTATCCATTCCAAATCAATGTTTCAGCCAAAGCACAAAGCCTTCTTGGCCCTCCTATAAAAACATTTCTTCATATGAACATAAAAGATGGGCCAGGGGGTGCTCTATTTGATGGAGAACTAAAAGAAGAAATGTCTGCTCCAATAAACAATTTCCATGAAGAATTGATTAAAGAAGTTAAAGACTCTCGTTCTTTGATCCTTTGCATAAATGCTGTTGAACCTACTGTTGATGTTTTAATGGCAAATTTGCCTCAACTAATCGATAAAATGCGTTCACCAGTTCCGATTGCTAACAAAGTATCAGCACGTTTTAAGCCAATTGAATCATTAAAGCAGTTTATTAAACAACTAAAACCTAAAGATCCTCTAACACAACCAAATGAATTTGAACAAGTTGAAGATGTTTTAAATATTGATAGATTCTTGATATTACTTAATAAAATAGATGTAATTTTATCTAAAGAACATAGACCTTTAGATATTGCTAAACGAGTATCTCCAATAAAACAAGCAGTAGAAATTCTAGGAGTATCATTCCTAAATGAGATACAACAGGCATTAAAACCTGATGCTAAATTTGCTATTGGTATTAGTAGTGCTTGGGGCTTTCATCCAACAAACGGTAAACCTTTGGTAGATGGGCGTGGTAGAATTGGTAAAATGAGTGTTGAAACAGGAGATGAAATGCTCAAACTCTGGAGACCTTTTGGCATTCGTGAGGCTATTTTTTTTATAACTACAGGTATTGCCCTTGAACCTACTGTACAAATTGTTACTGAAGAAGATATTACACTGTGAGTTAGCATAAGCTATTTCTACTTTTAATCTTAATATTAAATATTAACTATTAACTTTAGCTACTTATAAATGTAGTGGTAAGTTTAAGTTAAACCAATGGAGATAAACATGGCACAAATCTAAAAGCCTCAAAACCAGGCTTATAAAGCCAATTTTACCAAACTAAAATACTCAAAAAAGAAATGGATTTGTTAAATAACCTTGTTACACAACAAAACAAAAAAAAGGTGCCTAGCTCTGAAATTAATCAGCCTTTTAAGTTAGAAAGGCTTGAGTATGGTAAATTTTGTGTTTTACCAAATAGAAAGATTGAAGGAATAGCTGAGCATCGTCAATTAGGAAGATCTCCTGGATTTCCATTAGAATTAGTCCCCTTATGCGACCCTTCAATCATAGGTACAATGGCAAATCAATTTGATGAAATCCCTAAGTATAGCGAACATAGCACTTTATTAAGGCCATTAGTTACCCAAGAAAAGAAAATAGCTCAACTTTTATACAAAACACGATTGCGGCTAGAGGCAGGAGATATTGACCGAAAGAATACAAATTACTCTAGTATTAGCTTAGATCGATATACTATAGCTCGTTATCTTATTACTTTAGAGCCAGAGCAGGTTACGCCTTTAACGTTGTTAAATGCAATGAATTCCGAAAGGCTAAAAGGGCTTACTAGAGAAGAAGCCAAAAACCTTTCGCCTATTTTTGCTACAAAAGCTACTAAACCCCCAGTAGTAGAAGAATTCTTAAAACAAGCTATTGTATATATACTTTCTGGAATCCCCATTGCTATAGTTGACCCAATAACAGAAGAGGAGTTTTTTGACCTAATAGAAACGCTTTGGTATTTATTACCTGAGAAATTGCGACCACTAATGAGCGCGGGTTGGAATGTTGGTAGTTTTTTATCCGGTAAATTACTAGTGAGTTATTCCCCAATACCTTCAGACAATAGTGCTATTTTTTCTTGGAAAACTAGAGGATGGATAGCACCAAAACAAATATTTATCCCACAAGAAGGCCGAATTATAAAAAAAGATTACACCCAAAATAGGCTGTTGCCTGGTATTAGGTATTCACAATATGCTTATCTACAAGAAGATGGCTCAATGGATATTTCTGAGCTTACAAATAAAAATAAAACGGTTATAGAAACTTTTTCTAATTCAATTAATATAAAAGAAATCCTAGACACTGTTAATCAAGAAAATTTTTTAACATCTAAAAAATACTTAGATTTTTCTAGAAATCGAATTATTCGTATATTTCGAGATCCTGGTTTGATGGCGAATGATTTTTACCACTATTCTCTTTTATATAAATGGCTAGGATCCTCAGAAGAATCTGAGGTCTCATTACCTACTAACTATAATTTTAAGAATTTTACTTTTCTGGAAAATAAAATAGACATCATTCAATTAGCTATCAAAACCAACAATAGAAACAAAGGGGATTTAATCCTTTGGCATACCCTTAATAATTTATCAAATGAACTTCCTGATACTCAAAAAGAGTTGATAAATTTCATAGAGAAATTTTCTGGGAAAATTTCCGAGAGATTACGTCTATTATTAGCTGTTTCTAAAAACAGACAAATACCTTTAGAAACGCTTAAAAAACTAAATAAAGCTGCTCAAGTTGGAGAAGCAAATAATTTTATCAAAGAAATAGAAGAAAAAATTTATGAACAACTAAATGAAACCATTAATTTATATACTTTAGAAATAAAAACTAATAATCCTAATTATGTATCTCTTTATGAAGAGCATAAAAAAATTCTACTTCTAGGACTAGACCTATTACCTAGCTGCTACTTACGTTGGATAAGAACTAACGATAATGCTATTCGATTAACTCTTGTTTTCTTAAAAGAAATAGACTCAGTTTTTATGGAACGGTTATGGGAATTGACCAAATGCTTAGAATTAGAAGTTGCTAGAAAATACGCTAAAGAAGAGCCACTTAGTGAAAACGATAGGTTAATACTTTCTAGTTTCCCTGGTAAAAGCAAACAAGTATTTGCCCAACTTATGTTAAAAAAATGGTCAAGTAATTCACCAAAGATAAGAGAGATAAGAGAAAACTTATTATCTTGGATTGAAGCTTTAGATCCTCCTATTTCACAAAATATCTTACTCAGAATATTCTTAGGTCTTTTTTCATATGAAAAACCAAAGACTGAGAAACTAAACAGCCCTATTTCAGAAGTAGAAAATAATTCTATTGCTAATTCACCGCTTAAAACACCTATTGAAGAAGTAACGGCTGAAGAAATAAAAAGCCTTATTCTAGAAATAGAAAATGATTCAATTCCTAATTCATTACTACTAAAAGTTTCTATATTTATTCTTAATACCTGGAATAGCTTTAGCAAAGATTTCTATTTACAAAGTATTGATAGCAAATTTAAAACCTGGGAACGAGTGATTAACTGTTGGCCTTCAAAAATAAAAGAAGTTTTACTTATAAGCTATTTTTTGAAGAATCCCAATAGTTTTGACCACGATAAAAGACGAACTGTAAATTTAGAGGTTAGCAAAGCAGCAGAAGATTTCCAACCTACCCAAAGAATACTAGATGAGATCTTTGATGGTTGGGCAAATTTTATAGATAAAAACTCTAAAAATAAAAACTATACTATCCCTAAAGAAGTAGCTAGTTTATTGTGGAAATGGACAGTTAATCTAACGAATGAATTGCGTGATGATTTTAGCACCTATTCCTATCAAACCTTACGTGCAACTCATATATGCTTACAGTTATATACTGGCTCATTAGATATTAAAGACCCTGTGGGCAACACAGATAAAAGTCTACTAGAAAAAAGACTAGTAATAGTAGCTGAAGTAGTCAAACTAGATACATCAGCACAAAAAATGTTCAATGATAAGATAAATCCTCTTTGGGAAGGAGCTAAAGATATTTGGTCAATAAGGTTGCTACTAAAGCTTTATTCATCCGAACTACACACACTTGAATCTTTTCAACCTTCCTCAGAGCAGCTAAAAGTATTTATTAAAAACAAAGACGTAATCAAAAAAGAAAACCTTTCAATAATGGCAGATTGTCCTACATTTGCTTTGGCCTTGCTAGACTTCCACAAACTTTCTTACACAAATGAAAAAAACTTTTTACTTTGGAGAGATGACCTTAAAAATTCTCCTGTCTGGGCAGTATTTTCAGCTGTACCAAGTCACTCTCAAGGGAGTCTAAAGGAGGCACTCGATATTTATAGTAAAAACTTACATAATAAAATAGAGCTATGTCACAAATACATAAATGGGTTTTCTTCTCTCATAAACCCATTAGATCAAGAAAAAGAGCAGCTTAGTGCAGCAAACAAGATACTAATAGAATTTCTTATAGAAGAATTACATAAATCATTACATACATCTCAGTTAGTAAAATCAGTTTTTGAGCTAGCAGAAAATCATTGCAAGAAAAAGAAACCTATCTTTTCATCATATATTCAAAAAGAAAACTTCTTTCAATTACCAAAGAAACTATTATTTGGGTCTGATGAAATAGTTCTAAAAGTTATGGATACAAAAAATTTAAATCCTAATAGTTTAATTATACCAATTAATAAAAATACACTAGCATTAACAAATAAAACATTAGAACTCTTAGAAACCTTAACTAATCTGCTAGGGTATGACACAATTTATAAAGCAATTGATCAATATTTTGGAGCTATTGCCAAAATGAAAACAAATAAGTGAAATTTGCAAAAAATACATTACTCATTATAGTTTGGCTTATTTTGGGTTACTAAGTATAATTATTTCACACTTTGAGTTATTTATTTTAATAACTATTAACGTAAATTTTTGGGTCAAATTAGGTAAGTTATGGGCAATTATTTAGAATTAGGCAAAAATAACCAAACTCTAGAATGGCGACGACACTTACTCTCAGAAGTAATGGAACTTCAGAATATAATGTACTTAGTACTTGAACCCACAATTAGTTCAAAGAAAAATATAGAAAGTACCCCTGCTAAATCCTTTAAAGAGCATATCAGATTTGAAATCAATAAAAATAAAACAAATGAAGTTACAATAAAACTAGTTGATATAGACAATCCTACTAATAGAAATATTTTTGCAAGTTTCTTAATTGTCTCTGGCACTAGCTATGAGCCAACAACAAAACCCAGCATTTTTTCTAATAACTCGATTATAGTAACATTAAGTAATGGTTTTAGAGGGTTCATAGTTGTAGCAGAAGAGAAAAACCAAAACGTCTACATACTAGATTCTATAATTTATATTGACCCTGATCTTCGAGGTCGTCCAGATAGTAAAGAACATGCAAAAATTGAAAAATTCTTGAAAAACTCTAAACATCCAGTTTTTCCCCAAACAAAATCTAAACCAGGAAATTGGTTTAATAACTGGTCAGAGTATTCATCAAACACCCTTAAAGCAATTTACCAAAATGCAGTTAATCAGCTAAAAATTTCAGAAACAGAACTCTTAGAATACCTACGAGAATATCCCACCGGGCTAACTCGAATTACAATACTTAGTCAATGCAATATTTTACTACCCTCAGACCCAAGAGAACTTATTAAAGTTCTTAATTCTGACAGTTTTGAAAAACGTTTAGAAGAAATATGGCCTAGTTTAAGCGAGGCTCTTAAATTACTACCTAAGTCAGAAGATAAGCTTTGGGCTATAAAAAATTCTAATAACTCTCATTTAATTGAAGCAATAAAATGGGCAATTAGCCAGTCTAGAAATAATTGGCAGCTAGCACTTGAGTTAATAGAATTAAAGGATAGAGCAATAGACTTAAGAAACCGTTTATCTATTGAACATCCTTATTGGCAAGAAATAAACCTTCTAATTTATAATATAAATATTGCTTTAAGAGAAAATTCTACGGCTAAAGATTTTAGGTTTATGCTTTATGCTTTAGAACAAAAAATTTCTTCATAAAATACTTAATGCTTCTAAATTTGCTGTTTTATGGAACAAGCAACTCTAAAACCAACATTATTAGCTGTTAGGTCTGCTTTTCTTCTATTACGAGCCGCAGAACGGCAAGAAAGAGCATCGCTACTCCAAGCGCCACCCCGAATTACACGATAGTTATTATCTCCGCCAACTCGCCAAGCCTGTCCATTTGTTGGAATACCTTTATAATTACTGTGGTAAACATCTTGACACCATTCAAAAACATTTCCATGCATATCATATAAGCCAAAAGCGTTTGCTACGCCTAAACTGCCAACACTTGAGGTCTTTGCACGATATTCGCCTCTCCCCATAAAACCATAAGGATAATTTCCATCATAATTAACTATTTCTGGATTTATATTATGACCAAAAGCAAAAGGGGTTATTGCTTTTGCTCTAGCTGCATATTCCCATTGTGCTTCACTTGGCAAGTAATATTCTCTACCCGTTTTTTGTGACAGAACTTGACAAAACTCGACTGCATCATTCCAGCTTATTTGTTCTACAGGCAAATTATCCCCCTTAAAATGTGCAGGGGTTGTTTGCATTACAGCTTTCCACTCTGCTTGTGTAATAGGAAATTTACTTAAAAAGAAAGTTTTGATTGCTATTTTGTGTTGAGGTTTCTCATTCTCAGGAGCACCAACTTCACCTTCTGAGGCCCCTATCAAAAAATCTCCTCCCTCTATTTCTGTTAAGACTAGTTGTACATTGTTGCCTAAATTTTCTATAAAACAGCGGGCAGAATTTTCTAAATGCCTTGTTAGTTTCCCAGTGTTACTTAATTCAACAGTTTGAAAAGGATAAACTTCTAACTTAACATTAGAGTTAGGCCTATTTAATTTTACTAGGAAACGCTCTAAAGCTTGTCTCATTTCTTGGGCTGATTGGTAACGTTTATTTATATCTTTATCCAAAGCACAAAAAATAATTTCTTTTAATTCTGAATGCATTTCACTGGGTAGAGGGGCAGGTGGTTGTGTGATTATAGCGGCCATCATTTCAACTGCATTTGTTCCTAAAAAAGGGAGGCGGTTTGTTAGCATTTGGTAAAGCAAAATACCTATTGACCAAATATCAGATCTAAAGTCTCTATTATTTGCATAGGCTTCTGGAGACATATAAGCAGGAGTGCCTGCAACCAAGCTATCATTAGCTAAAACAGTAGATCTTAATACTCTAGATATACCAAAATCTGCTAACTTTGGAGTTTCTCCATTAAGCAAAATATTAGCAGGCTTAACATCTCTATGAAGTATCTTTTTACTATGTAAATGTTCTAATCCAGATAATACTCCACAAACTATTCTTAAGACAGGTTCTAGTTCTAGAAAACCACCTTTTTTTTCATCAATCCATTCTAGAAGAGATCTATCACGGGCATATTCAGAAACAAGCACTATTTGACCATCCAGCATCTCTACATTATAAAAAGTTAAAACATTAGTATGACCATTTGCTTTAGCCCAAACCTTAGCTTCTTCTGCTACTTTCTCAAAATCTGCACTATCATCATTTACAAACTTTACTGCCACCTCCATTTTTACTCTACCATCTAATCTTTCTTTTTCTGCCAACCAAACAGTGCCAAACTGTCCTTTTCCTAGCTTTTTGATAAAAGTATAATCCCCAATTTTTTCATTAGGACGCGGCATATTTAATCTCCAATTATATTTAAATTTTAACTATATATGAAAATAAAACCTTAACAACTCGTTATATAAGTTTAACAACGACTCTAAAACCATTAAGATAAAAACTAGAATCAGGTGCATCATTTCCTCGCCAAGCAGAACGACAACGACTAGGGGTATCAAACCATGAGCCACCCCTTAATACTCGATTAGTATAAATAGTATCATTGTCCCAAGATCTAGCATCTGTTGGTGCTTTTACATAATTGCTATGCCATAGATCTTCACACCATTCCCATACATTTCCATGCATATCATATAAACCAAATTCATTTGCTACTCCTAGGCTTCCTACTTCTACTGTTTTTTTTCTATAAACTGATTTTGTTGTTCCTCTCTCTAGTTCGCTTCCATCACAATTTACTATATCTGAAGTTATTGTCTCACCAAAAGCAAATGATGTTGTAGTCCTTGCCCTAGCAGCATACTCCCATTCTGCTTCACTAGGTAATCTGTACTCTTTATTAGTTTTCTCTGATAGTTTTTTACAAAATAATATAGCTTCATACCAACTTACTGTTTCTACGGGCAGTTGCTCCCCTTTAAAATATGATGGGTTATAACTCATTATTTCTTTCCATTGTTTTTGAGTTATCTGATATTTACTTATATAAAACTCTGACACCGTTACTTTATGAAGAGGTTTTTCTTCTTCACAAGATTGATTATCTCTACCTCCCATAACAAATTCACCTGATGGTATGTTTACCATTTCTAGTTTAACATTATTTCCTACATACTCTTCAAAATACAATGCTTCCCCTTTTTTTCTTTTTATTATTTGTGCATAAGAATCTAGGACTATAGTTTCAAAAGGATATTCTTTTAATTGATTTTTTATTAGTATTCTTTCTAAGTCCTGTCTCATTTCTTTAGCTGTTTTATATCGTTTATTTAACTCTTTTTCTAAAGCTTGAAAAACTACTGCTTGAACTTCTTTAGATATTTCTTTAGGTAGTTTCTTAGGTGTACTTTGGATTACACTCATAAGAGGAAATCCTTCTGCTTCAAAAGGTAAACTCCCTGATAGCATTTCATAAAGTATTACTCCTACTGCCCATATATCAGCTTGTTCTTTTCCTTTTCCTTCAAAGGTTTCTGGGGCCATATAGTCTGGTGTTCCTCTTGCATCTTTACCACCTGAATTTATTGACTCTAATCTTCTAGAAAGACCAAAATCAGCTAGTTTGGGAAATCCTTTTTGCATTAATATGTTAGCAGGCTTTAAGTCGCGATGTAGTATTTTTTGTTCATGTAGGTACTCTAATCCATTTAGTATTTTTATTACAATTTCTACAGCTAATTCCTCGCTAGGAGACTTATAGTTATGTTTTTTTAGCCAGTCTTGAAGAGAACCTTCTTCTACATATTCACTAACAAACATTACTTGTTCGTTTTTATATTTTCTTACTTTTATCAATGGTAATATATTAGGATTACCTGAGACTTTTTCCCATATTTTGGCTTCTTTCTTAATAACCTCAAATGAAATAGTTTTGTCAACTTCTATAAATTTTATTGCTACTTTTTTAGTTTCACCTGAAGATATTTCTTCTTTATCTTCGGCTAACCACACTTCGCTAGTACTTCCTCTCCTTATTGCACTTACTAAAGTGTAATCCCCTATTTGTTCATTTTCTTTGGGCATGCTATTTTTTCCTTATTCAAATTATAGGTTTATTAGCTTATGGGCATATTCTTAATTTTAAAGATCGGAAAATATGTTTATTGTTACAAAAACTTAATTAGTGTTTTTGTCTTTTATACTTTTATGGATTATTTTTAGGTTATTGCAAGACAACATTTTATTGGTTGCTTAGATATTTTTTAGAGATGAATATTTTTATAAGGAGTAAAGATACTACATTTTGTAATTCAAAGCTAGTATAAATTTGCTAGTTAATTATAACTACTCTAAATATAACAGAATATTTACTATAAGCTTAAAATTAATTATTTATAATAAAGATTATTTATTTTCTACTCATCATGACGAGAAGTCATAACTCTAATGGTTTTTGTTGAAATTAGCATATCAGCAGGAAGCTTTTCATCACTAATTTGGCCTTTTCCAATCATTTCAATTAAAAGCCTATAAGCAGTAAAATTGCTACAATCGGTTTTACCTAAGATTTCACATAGAGTTGAGCCACCTAAAATTAAAGACCAAATTTGATTTGCATAATTTCCTGTTCCTTCCTCAGTCCAATCTAATTCTTCAACCAAAGGACGGAAAGTTGTAGTAAGGTCAGGAAGCCTATTCTTAAAGGTTTCTAGTTCATCTTGGAGTCTATGAGCCTCTAAGAGAAGGTTCATAGTAGGCATACGAATAGGCTCTGTTGAAGCCATATCATCGGGTAAATCTTGTTGGACAAAAGTAAAGCTACCAGCAAGTGGCATTTGGAAAAGCTGATAAAACCCTTCTTCACCACCACGTGAGCCGAGTTTTATATATCTAGCCTCACCTGCTTCAAAGTAGATTCGAGCAAATGGAAGTACACCTATTACTCCACTACCACCAATATCATTATCCATCTTAGGATAAAGCATTAACACCCCACTCTCACGAAGTCCATTTAGGGTCTGAACAATGGTAGCTAGATCAAAGTGTTGTAAGTCTCCTTGTAAATGGCGTTTGCTATGGCGTGACTGCAATTGGCCTTCACTAGCAGCTAATCTATTACATAAAGCCATTGAAAATCTAAGAGCAAAGTCTGGAATTGTGTGAATTAATTCTCTTAGTGCTTCTGCGCTAAGGGTAAAGACCTCTGCTGCTTCTTCTACTTTAGCCTCTGTTCTATGAACTCCTCCAATTAAAGCTAGTGATTCGCCTAAAGATTCTCCACTAGCTAAAAATCCTACAATAGTAAGTTTTCCGCTTGAATCTCTTACAGCAGAAACTTCTATAAGTCCACTATAAATAACATAAAGAGTGCTACACACTTCTCCTGCACGGAAAAGATAGCTTCCATTTGGCATATGTTTAATATCGCCCCGGCGGGTGATTTCATATAAGACTTCCCAAGGTAAGTCTTGAAATAGTGGGCAAGAAGCAAGAAATTCAGTTTCGTCTTTTGAAGAAATAAGGAAATTGACTTGTAATTCTAGGCCATCTGGCCCAAAAGTCATTATGTCACCATTCTTTAGGGCAATTTTTTTTATTCGCTCTCCATTAACAAAAGTGCCATTACTGCTATTTAAATCACAGATAAAAAGTTGGTTATCTTCACAGCGGAGTTCTGCATGTATTCGTGAGGCTATTGAATGTCGGCCAGTATTATCGTAAAGAGCAAAGTCACAACTAGGAGCACGTCCAACTTTTATTATTGGTTGAGTAAATTCTTTTGTACTTCCTGGATGTGTCCCATTAAGATATTTCAATTTTACGAACATATTGGCTTCTCCTCACACATAGAGCAAGACAAGTAACGAAAGTTCTTGATAGAAGATACTTTAGCTTAATTTTAATGTATCTTTTTATAACCTAATCAATTAACCTAGCCAAATCAATTACTACCCACTATTACTTAATATTTGCAAACTAGCTGAAATTTTTACAAGAATTCACTAAATTTATTTTCAATTATTATATTTTATAAAGTTTTTCTATGAACTATTAAGAAAAGCCAAATTTTCAACATTATAATATAATGCTCAAAAAAATAACACCTATAAACTTAAGAAAAACTTAATAGAAAATCTTATGAAGTAATAAAATAAGGCTTTTAACCGCAAATAGAGCAACAACTTAAGCTGCTAGGCCTAAGGCAAAATTCGTTTAAATTATTTTGCTGTGATCTTTATTATAGTTGTTTGTGTAGCTATTTCTAAGTCTTTAGGAGCTATTAATATTTGCAAACCACGTTTTCCTGCGCTAATACTTATTTTGTCATAGTTTAATGCTGAGATGTCTAAATATAGAGGGTATGTTTTTTTTGTTCCTAGTGGAGATACACCTCCACGAATATAGCCTGTAAGTGTTTGTATTTCTTTAACTGGAACTAAGTCTACCCGTTTATCTTTAACTATTTGCGCAAGAATTTTCAAATTTAACTCGCTCGTAGCTGGAACACAAGCCATTAATACGGCACCTCGGCTACTACGAGCAACTAAAGTCTTAAAAACTTGTTCAGCAGGCCAGTTTATTTTATTTGCTACCGTAATAGCATCTAACTCATCTTCGTTAACTTCATATTCACGAAGTTCATATGTAATCTTCATTTGATCTAAGATACGAACAGCAGTAGTTTTCATAAAGACTTAATTCCCAACTATTTAGAGTTAAGCTAATCTAGTTATCCCCTACATTTAGACTGTACCAAATTACGATCTTGGCATTTTTCAAGTGCAGATTCTAAAGTAACACGACCTTCATTTACCAGTTTAATAAGGGCTTGATCCATAGTTTGCATTCCATCAGCAGCACCAGCCTGCATATAAGAAGCAATTAGGTTTATTTTTCCCTCACGTATAATATTTGCTAAAGCTGGGCTTCCAACTAGTATTTCTACGGCTGCCATTCTGCCTTTATCATCTGCTGTGCGTAGCAGTTGTTGGGCAATTACTCCGCGAAGCGCATCAGAAAGCATTGCACGAATTTGTGGCTGCTCATCGGGAGGATAAACATCAATAATACGGTCTACTGTTTTCATTGCACTATTAGTGTGTAATGTACCAAATACCAAAATACCAAAAGAAGAAAGTGTAAGAGCTAAAGAAATAGTCTCTAAATCTCTTAGTTCACCTACTAAAACAATATCTGGGTCTTGGCGGCCTGCTACTTTAAGGGCAACATTAAAGTTTTCAGTATGATGGCCTACTTCTCTTTGAGTAATTAGAGCGCGTTTATTTTGATGAACAAATTCTATAGGGTCTTCAATAGATAAAATATGAGCTTCACGGCTTTCATTAATATAATTAATCATTGCAGCTAGAGTTGTAGACTTACCACTACCTGTAGGCCCAGTTACAAGCACTATTCCAGACCTCATATCAGATATTTTCTTTAGTACAGGCGGCATATTTAATTGTTCTAGGGTAAGCACTTTTTCTGGAATTAATCTAAATACTGCTCCCATGCCTCGGTGTTGAAAAAAAATATTAGCACGAAATCTAGCTACACCCTGTAATTCATAAGCAAAATCAAGGTCTAGGTTATTTTCAACTCTATCTTTTTGTTCTTGGCTAAGAATTTCATAGATTAAATCTTTACTATGTTTAGCACTTAAAACTGGAAAAGCTGTTGGGACTAATGCACCTCGTACTCTTAATATTGGAGGGCGACCTATTACCATATGTAGGTCTGATGCGCCTTGTTTAAGGGTTTCTCGAAATAAATGATCTATTTGAGCCATTTTCCATTCTCCAGCAATATTAAAATAATCCTATATCCGTTTAGTAGCTTGCTCAAAACCTTTTTTATCAAAAGCAAAGTCTAAAGCTTTTTGTGGCAACACTTTACCTGTTTGAACTAGTTCAAGTAAAGCATCATCCATACGTTTCATTCCTAAATGGCGACTTGTTTGTATAACACTAGGAATTTGGAAGGTTTTCTTTTCTCTAATTAAATTAGAAATAGCAGTTGTACCTAACATAATTTCTGCGGCTAAAGCCATACCACTTTCATCTGCCATAGGCAAAAGCCTTTGAGAAATAACGGCTCTTAGAGAATCTGATAGCATTGCCCGAATTTGATTTTGTTGTGAAGCAGGAAAAGATTCTAAAACACGATCTACCGTCTGATGAGCGCTAGAAGTCATTAATGTCCCCATAACTAAATGGCCTGTCTCAGAGGCAGTAACAGCAAGTGAAATTGTTTCTAAATCACGCATTTCACCCACTACAATTACATCAGGATCTTCACGTAGTGCCGCTCTAAGGGCATTAGCAAAGGATCTAGTATGTCTACCTACTTCACGCTGATTAACAATTGATTTTTTATCTATTGGGTGAACAAATTCTATAGGATCTTCTACAGTAATAATATGCATAGCTCGTTGACTATTAATTACATCTACAAGCGATGAAATAGTAGTTGATTTTCCTTGACCAGCAGCACCAGTAATTAAAATTAAGCCTTGATGAAAAGTAGTTAGATCCCGTACTAAAGAAGGAAGCCCTAAAACCTCTGGAGGCATAATTTCTGATGGGACGACGTGAAAAGTTAAATCTATTCCTCGATTTTGTTTTAGGACATTGCCCCGAAAACGGCCTATTCCAATAGCTTCATAACTAAAATCTAGATCACCTGTTTTCTCAAAATGTCTATATTGTTCATCTGTAAGGATTTCTCTAACTAAAAACTTAGCTTTTTCTATTTCTATTTGCTCGCCTTCTACTCTAATTAATGAACCAAAACGCCTTACAATAGGGGGTGCACCTGTTGCAAGATGAAGGTCTGAGCCTCGCATTTTTAGAGTACGTTCTAATAATTTATCAACTTCTTGCTTAAAACGCTGTCTATCACTAGGTGCAACTCCCATAGTTCTAGCAAATGTATTAATACCTACTCCTGTAGTAGAAAAAGCAGTAGCTGCGCTTTGGGCTGGCGATAGTGGTGAAGGAAGTGGGTTAGCACCAGTGATACTGCCAAAAGCCTGAGGTTTTGGTAAAGGTGTTATAGGCTGAAGAGGTCGCCCTTGTAGTAAAGCCTTTTGCTGCTCATCAAGAAGCATTGTGTTATCAGGCGCAGGTGTAAAACTAGCCGTAGCTGGCAATGGTTGCCCCATTGGAGGTGGTGGGATTGGTTGTCCTATTGGTAGAGCTTGGTTTGCAAGAGGTAATGCAATAGTATCAGGTTGACCTATTGCAGGTTGCCCCATCATTGGGGTTATAGGTTGTGCCGGTCTTGCTGTTGGAGGTAGTGCAACAGTTGGAGGTAATGGCGATTGTTGAAGAGGTGGGACATTTTGATTAATGGGTTGTCCCATTGGTGATAAAAGTGGTTGTTGGATGGGTTGTGCTTGTGTAGCGGGTTGGGCGGGTTGTGCCATCACAGGCTGTGCCATAACTGGTTGTGCCATAACCGGTTGTGCCATCATTGGTTTAGCGGTAAAAGCTTGAGTTGAGGATAAAGCAGAAGTTAAATCACCTGAATCTGAACGATTAGCCTTAAAAGCTCTATCCTTAAAAACAACTTTAATTCCATTGGATTCTTTTAGTACAAAGATATGGTATTCTCCGACTCCATCCAACCTATAGAGAAACTCTGTTGTAGGCTGTCCAACTAAAGCAACTTTTTTTTCCTCTGGCATAATTGGAGCAATTAGTTTGAAAATATCATAAGGAGTAAGCTGTGTTTTTGTTAGCTCCCTAGTAGTACCATTAACTACCATTAACGCTGTTTTTCCTGCTTCTAAAAGCACTTGTTCAGCATTAATTGCTTTAGCACTTTTTAATATTTGCTCTACTGACATGGAGAATCCTTTTTCTACCACTAATATTTTTAGTGATAAGCTTTGTTAATCTATCAGTTGAAGGTTAATGATTTAAGTGGCTTAAGAAAATCGCTTAGATTTTATCATATTATTTTAGCAAAAACAGCAGCTAGAAAAATTTCCTAGGTTGTTATAAATAATAGCTGTTAAGTTTTTATAAAGGTTTTTAACAAACTAAAATAAAAACTCTAGAAACTAAGTTAAAAGCTCTTTTGAAAGCTCTTTACCTAACTCATCTATGGTATGACAACTCCATTCTTCATTATCACGCATTAAGTAATCCTCTCTATAATGCCCTCCACGACTTTCTTGGCGAAAATGTGCAGCACGAGCAATCATTTGTGCTACTTCAATATAGTTTCTGCTAAGTAAGCTAAGAGGTTCTTTAGCTATTTCTTTTAGCTGAGAAATGGCTGTTTTTAACCTAGTTTCGCTTCTAATAATCCCAACATAGCGCCACATTATTTCGCTTACTTTAAGGCGAATGTTTTTATCTAACGGGTAATTATTATCATTAGTCTCAGCAAGTTCTTGGGTTTTAATTTTAACTTTTTCAATATTGTCTGTAAGAATAGCCTCAGCAACCCTAGCACCAAAAACCAAGCCTTCTAAAAGTGAGTTACTTGCTAGTCGATTAGCTCCATGTACTCCTGTTGAAGCAACTTCACCAGCAGCATAAAGCCCTATTAAAGACGTTCTACCAAATGAATCCGTACGTATTCCTCCCATAATATAATGCGCAGCAGGACTTACTGGAATAGGATCTTTAGTAATATCAAAGTTATACTTAAGGCAAGTAAGAAAGATTTTTGGAAATCTATCTCTTAAGTATGAGGATTTTAAGTGAGTTACGTCTAAATAGACTTGATTTGAATGGGAACGCCTTAATTCAGAAACAATAGCACGACTAACAATATCTCTAGGAGCAAGTTCTTCCCTTTTATCATATTTATCCATAAAGCGCTTGCCTTCACTATTAATTAAATAGCCCCCCTCGCCCCTCATAGCTTCAGAAAGCAGGAAATTTGGAGCACCGCTTACGTTTAAGGCTGTAGGGTGAAACTGAATAAATTCCATATCACACATTCTAGCCCCAGCCTTATAAGCCATTCCCATACCATCACCTGTTGCAACTTCTGGGTTAGTAGTATGTGAGTAAATTTGACCCGCTCCGCCAGTTGCTAACACCACACTTTTAGCATAAAGGTAACAAAGCTTATTACTTTCAATATCTAAATATTTAACTCCTATAACTTGATGACCATCACTTAAAATTAGATCCAAAGTAACAGCATGAGGAATAATTGTTATTTGTGGAACAGTCCTAGAATGTGCAAGCAGCCCTCTAACAATTTCTCGACCAGTAGAGTCTCCATGTGCGTGTAAAATGCGGTGGCGGGAATGTGCAGCCTCTCTAGTAAAAAGCAGTTTTCCTTCTTGGGTATCAAAACTAGTCCCCCAGTTAATCAACTCTGTAACATATTTTGGGCCTTCTTCAACCAAGACTTTAACAGCAGATTTATCACAAAGCCCTGCACCAGCTTCTAGAGTATCTTGAAAATGTAAATCCACCTGATCGTCACTACTAAGTGCTACTGCAACACCACCTTGTGCATACTCAGTGTTTGACTCACTAACTCTATCTTTTGTTAAAACAATAACCTCTCCACCTTGGCTTAGCCCAATAGCAGCCCGTAAACCTGCAATCCCACTACCTACAACAACAAAATCTGTTTCTTTATACATAAACTTTATCTTTACATAGGGTTATATAGGATAACCCTTACTTATTTTTAATAGATACCAAAACCATAAATGGTTGGTTTATTTTAGGTTGTCCCTAACGGGGCAGTTAAAAGATAATCCTTACTTACTTTTGCTTTTACCATTTTGGTCAATTGGGCCAACTACAACAAGAGTCATATTATCAGGGTCAAGATGTTCTTTTGCTACTCTTTGAACATCTTCAATTGTAACAGCTCTAATATGTTTAGGGTAATCAGTAAGAAAATTAAAACCTAACTTAAAAACTTCTGCTTCAACTAAAAAGCCTGCAATTTGTGCATTTGTTTCAAAGTTAAAAACAAAACTACCTGTTAAATAATCTATAGCGTCTTTTATTTCGCTGGCTAAAACAGGTTCTTCTCTAATTCTACGAATTTCTTTCATCATTCCAGTAAGAGCAAGCTCCATATTTTCTGGTGAAGTGCCAATGTATGCAATAAATCTACCAGGATCAAGCCCTGCTGAACCAGCAATATTACTAAAAGTTGTATAAGCTAACCCCTGCTCATCACGAAGTAGTCTTGGAATACGAGAAGTAAAGCCTGGAGAACTGCCTAAAATCGTATCCATAATAACCAAAGCATAATAATCAGGGTGGTTACGCGCCACTCCTAAATGCCCAAGATAAAGATTTATTTGCTCTTTATCTTTAGTAATAAACTGTTTTACTGGTGCAGTTTGTCGCTTAATTTTAGGAATTTCTGGAAGCTTAAAATCTAAAACAGGTTTCCAATTGACAAAAACTCTTTCTATTTTTTCTTTAATCTCCGACTTATTAATATCACCAACAATTGCAATAGTAGTATTATTAGGGATAAAATAATGACGATAAAAATTAATCAAGTCTTCTTGAGTCAAACTAGAAATAGTTTTTTCATAGCCAACCCTAGGTTTATGAGCAGGATGACCTTTATAAACAATTTCATTAAAGCTATCTGATGCAACTACACGAGGGTCATCATTACGGCTTTTTATTTGTGCTAAACGGCGGTCGCGCTGTTGTTCAAAACGATCTGCTGGGATAGTACTATTTATTAAAACATCAGCAATTAATTCTAAGCCTAAGTCTAGATCTGGAGACAACACTGTTACTGAAACTCCACTTTGACCATAACCCCCAAAGGTTTGCAAATGGCCTCCAACTTGCTCAATCTCTTCTGCTAGTTGCTGGGCGCTTCTAGTGGTTGTCCCTTCATCTAACATATCTCCTAAAAGCGAAGCGAGTCCAGTCTTTTCATCAGCTTCATAACGAGAACCTGTACCTACAACAGCATTAATTGAAATTGCTGGAATAGTGTGGTTTTCTCCTAGAAGCAATATAATCCCATTAGGCAATACTACTCGCTCAATATCTAATGTAGGTGCAGAAGGTTTTTCTATAATGTCGGTTCGTTTAGTTAATTGGGTTAATAGGTCAAATCTATCTAAGTGGGAGTCGCCACGAAAAGAAACATATTGAAAAATACTAGGTAAAAAATCTTGAGCTTGATTTTTTTGTACTTGGACTTTTTCAGCCGCACCAGGCATAGACACGCTAACCTCATCTTGAGGTATATGGTCGTGTGTTGCACCTTCTTCAACAGATTCGCCTTCCTCTAAAGATTCTGATTCTTTTCTATCATCAGAAATTAAATGTCCAACTGTACGGTTTTTGTTTGTAAAGTATTCTTGAGCTACTCTTTGAATATCTTGAGCAGTAACATTATTAACATGCTCTAAATAATTAGCTAGATATTTATAGCCCTTTTCATTTTCAGGAAGTTTGTCATGGCAAGCAATAGTTTCAAATTGACCTAGCAAAGTTGCCTGATTAAGTACATCTTCATTACCTAAAATAAAATTAGATTGGATTTGACGACGAGCTTTAGCTAGCTCACTATCGCTAACAGGATTATTTTTTAAGTCTTCAATCACTGATAAAATGCTGGCTTCAACATCAGCTAATTTATGGGTAGGTTTGACTTCTGCTTGGAAATAAAAAAGTGTTGGGTCAATATGATCATTATAAGTTGCTCTTGCATAAGTAACAGAGCGGTCTTCTTCTTGTAGCTTTTGATAAAGTCGTGAGCGTCTGCCTGCTGATAAAATCATTGACATAACTTGTAAAGGATAAGAATCTGGATGCCCAATTTCTGGTGCATGATAGCCAATCATTAAACGTTCAACTGGAGTAGGTTTTCTTACTAGAACTCGTTTTTCTCCTTTTTGAGGAGGTTCTATAATTTTTCTACGCTTAATTTCTGGCCCAGCAGGAATTTGGCTAAAAAGGGCTTCTATTTTTTCTACTGCTTTTTCGGTTTGAAAATCTCCAACCAAAACAATAGTAGCATTCTGTGGGTGATACCATTGATCATAATAAGATTTCATATCATCAACAGTTGCATCTAAAAGGTCTTCAACCCAACCTACAGTAGGGTTATGATAAGGATGTTGACGAAAAGCTGTAGCCCAAACCTCTTCTTCTAAAGAGTCCCAAGGCCCGTCCTGACCAATTTGTAGCTCTTCAATAACTACTTGTTTTTCAGAAGTAAACTCTTCTTGAGCAAATAGAGTATCGCGAATACGTGAGGCTTCAATTTCTAGAGCAATTTCCCAGCGATCACTAGCAAAAGTAAAGTAGTAAGCTGTAAAGTCAAGCCAGGTAAAAGCATTATTACGCCCACCATTTTGCATTGTAATTAAATCTATATCGCCTTTTTTATATTTATCTGTTCCTTTAAATAGCATATGTTCAAGAAAATGTGATTTACCTGTTTGCCCTAGCTCTTCATCTCTTGCACCTACGCGATACCAAATCATTGCAGCAACAATAGGTCTTGTATGAACTTCTTTAGTTAAAATAGTTAATCCATTAGATAGTTTTCTACGCTTTACATTTTCTGTTAATCCATTTGCCATTAATGTAGATGCCATTGAATGCCCCTTTTAATTTTTTCTTTTAATTAGTTTTTTAAACAAAATTCCTTGTAAGATTACCTTACTTATTTATTAACTGCTAGATTTATAAGCTTTTGTTTTCCATATAAGAATCACTGTAATAACTTATAATTTTATTTAGAAACATCTGGCTTCTTAAAAACTTCTATTTATAAACTATTCTAAATTTGATCGCCTAAATTAATCTAATATAAAAACTGTGAGATTTATTTCTTTAGTCTTTATTTTATGGATGTTGTAGATAAAACTAGTCTTAGTCTCTATAAGAAAACCAAAAACTTATATCTTTACCTAAAAAATAAAATTTACTATTGCTCTTAAACAATCAAGTGACCTATTATGTAAGAGATGGAGGTAAAAGTTAATGTTATTTATCAAGAAATTGACTCCCCTAATTTTATCATTATTTTTACTAGTTAGTTTATCTAGTATTTCCCTAGCAAATATTAGTGACGATGAAGACACTAATGGAGAAGCCGTAGTAGAAAGCAAAAGACCTCGACGAGTTCGTATGGACAGTTCTAAGCAAGATTCAGAACGTAATGGAGTTAGTGTAAGTCGTAACCGTAAGCATGGAATAATAAGGCGTTATAGTGTAGCAACAGCAAAGGGAACGGCTAAAGGAACGGCTTTTTTAGCAACAGGCGCAGCTAAAGGAACGGCTGAAGGAGCAACAGGCGCGGCTAAAGGAACAAGTGTTGCAGCAACTTCTACAGCCTATGCAACTTCTGTTGCAGCAAAAAAGACTGCAAAAGCAACTACAATTGCAACAAAAGCCGTAATAGGGGCTTTTAAATAGAGCTAGTAAATAGAGCTAGCAACAAATTTTCTTCTAAGCGCTAATGGGACACTGCCATATTTTCTCATAAACAAAATAGTGTAAATACAGCCCATTGCTTAAACCAATGGGCATTTTATAAAAAACTCTCACCATTATTTTCTACAAGCAACGTGTTTTCTTTGCCTAGCATCCCACGCCAAACCAAAAATTATTTGGAGGTAACATTGCTATGCAATGTCAAAGTTGTGGTGTGGAAGTCAAAAAACATCTTAAAACTTGTCCTTCTTGTGGAGAAAATATTACAGCTAGTCCCACTTCAATTATTGCATCACAAGGCACAACAACATCCTTAGAACCTTCTTTTATTAACCAATTATCCTCTGTTACTAGTTCAGCAAGCGGTAATATCAAATTAAATGATAAAGCTAGTAATGGGCTATTAAGTACTTTACTTGCTAGTAATATGCTTACAGAAAAAGGTGCTTTTACTAAAGAAACCACCCCACCTACAGAAGTATTAACCAAAGAAATGCTTTGTAGGCGTTGTCATAATGAGTTAAAGCCTGGTGCAAAGTTTTGTTCTGTGTGTGGAACAACTTCAGGCCCTTCTAAAATAGAGCTATTAGCAAGTTCCTTACAAACTGTTGCTAAAGAAGGAGTTAAAAAAGCAAGAATCCATTTAGCTCAAACTAGTTTACCCATTCTTACAATTGGGTGCCTTTTACTGGGAAGTTTTGCTATGCTTGGAGCAATTTTTCAATATTTGATCCCAACAAGTGTTGACGATAACTCTCTTTCGCCATTAATCTATCATTTACGTGGTATCCAATTTCTTCTTATGGCGCTAATTTTTGTGGTAACAGGCTTAATTTTTAATCGTCGCTAAATATATAAGGTTTGCCTAGCCACCTTTTCCTTAAGCGTCAAAGGTAACTAATGCAAAACCAAGCCCAAACCTCAGCTTCAGTAAAACCTACTAAAGATATAAGCGGCATTTATTCCTATTATGCTTTAACAGTTTTTTCAATCTTAAATCTACTTAATTATGTTGATAGGTTTATTTTTTCAGCTTTAATTCCAAATATTAAAGCTGATATGAAGTTTACCGATGAACAAATAGGATATTTAGGCAGCGCTTTTACAATTATTTACACAATTTTTTCCCCTCTTTATGGTTACTTAGCTGATCGTCGCGCTCGTGCAGGGCTGGTTTCCTCTGGTGTAGCAATTTGGAGTATAGCTACGGCTGCGGGCGGTGTAGCACAAAATTATTGGCATATGTTAATAGCTCGTGCTGCTGTAGGAATTGGTGAAGCTAGTTATGCAACAATATCTCCTGGATTTCTTTCTGATTATTTTGAGCCTAATAAACGAGGTTTTGCTTTTGGTATTTTTTTTGCTGCTATCCCTTTAGGTCAAGCCTTCGGCTATATACTAGCAGGCGTTCTTTCTCCTAATGAAGTCTTAGGTTGGCGTTATACTCTTTTTGTTGTAGGTATTCCAGGAATCTTTATGGCTATTGCAGCACATTTTTTACACGAACCTGAAAGAGGAAAATTTGATAGAGATGAATCTCATCATTCTTTAACTTCTGCAAATGCTTCTCTTATTGATACTTACAAGCTTTTAGTTAAAAATTATTATTATATAGTCGCTACTCTAGGCTATTCTGCTGTGACTTTTGCCTTAGGAGCACTTTCTTACTGGGGACTAGAAATGCTTGTCTCAAGTAAAGGAATGGATAAAACAGAAGCTAGTGTAAAACTTGGTATTTATGTAACTTTAGGCGGTCTTATAGGAAGTTTAATGGGTGGTTGGTTAGGTGATAGGCTAATGAAAAAAATTAAGGGAGGCTACTATATTATTTGTGGGGTTAGTGCTGCACTCTCAGCAATTCCTCTTACCATAACACTTTCTTCTCCTGATCCTAAAATTTTCTTTCCTGCAATTTTTGTTACAGTCTTCTTATTTTTCTTAGGTAATGCTCCAGTAAATGCAATTATAGTAAGCGTAGTTCCTGCAAATATTCGAGCCACTGCTGTAGCCACAACTATTTTAGCTATCCATGTTTTGGGTGATGCTGTTTCTCAACCTCTAGTAGGTATTATTTCTACTTCAATAACTAAACAAGGCGAAGTTCCAAGTCTAGTTGCTCCTATTATTTCTATGCTAGGGTTAACAGCAAAACAAAGCCTAGCTATAGCAATGTTAATTACTCCTATAGCATTAGTAATCTCAGGAGGATTTTATTTACTTGGTTTGCTAGGCAATCAGCCAGAGAAAAAAGTTCTTAACACTAAAGACTAACATTAAAGATTAATGTGTAGGTATTTCAACAGTCTTATTGCTAGTAGTACCTTTAGCCTTATTTAGTTCTTGCTCAAGTGCTGCGGTTGCTTGTTTTATAGTTTCATTTTCATTACTTGAACTAGCTTCCTTAAATAGAGCAAATGTCTCATCAGCAGATTTTAAGTCTTTTAATTCAATATAAATACGAGTTTTATGAAAGAGAGACTGTAAATGTTTTGGATCTTTAGAAAGACTTTTATTTATATAGTCTAAAGCTTTCTTATTATCAGGAGGGGAAAGAAAACTATGTGCAATACCTAAATCAGTATTTACACTTAAATCATCTGGTTTAATTTTAAGCGCTTTTTCATACCATTCAATTGCTTGTTGCATCATTTTTGAGTCTTTATTTTGTTGACCTAAATCAAAATGTAAATTCCCTAGATTAACTAAAGGGGCAAATTCATTTGGCTTAAGTTCATTGGCTTTAAGTAGGAATTTTTTTGCAATATCTACTTGTCCTTGTTGATAAAGATAAGAACCTGCCTTAAGTTGTGAATCGTAATCTTGGTTCTTTTCACCAGATTCTATTGCAAGCTGAATTTCTTTTTCAACCTCTGGATCTGGGCCTACACTTGGGTGATTTGCTGGCATTTCTTGACCGTCTTTTAGCGGGCCTGCTTTAGCACCTTTAGCACTTTTTGTAGAAGGAGCAGTTTTATTAACATTATTAGTAAAAACATAGCCTACAACTAAACCTAGTAGTAAACCAACTGTTAAAAACATAACGCTATTAGTAGAAGTAGAGTTATTAGAAGGTGTTTCAGCATCAGTTGTTTTAGAGGTAGTTTTTGATTGTTTTCTTTCCGCCATAAAGTCACCTGTTTTAAGTCAATAAATTTAATTTAGAGGGTGTGTTAGAGTAAATCTATAAGCCGAATTCTGTTTCCTAATTTGCATTAGGATAGCGATCATTCATCTAGGCTAGTTGTTACCAACTAACTCAAGCAACCTACCCGGGAGGCGCATCATTACCTAAGCTTTCGCAAGGGTAACAAATTCAAACGAGCAGTTTTTAATAACGCCTCCCTATTTGGTCTTGCACTACGGAGAGTTTGCCTAGCCAGATGTGTTACCACACCTGCTGGTAGGCTCTTACATTAAGAAGTTTCCTTCCCTACCGTTTCACCCATCACCAGTACTAATCTTTAAGAGCAAGCTCTTAAACTTAGCCTTTGGCTGGTCTGTTCTCTGTTGCACTTGTCATCGGGTCGCCCCGTCTGGCCGTTAACCAGTCCGCTACTCTATAGTGTTCAGACTTTCCTCCCTCTAGTTTACTTAAGCCAACAAAAGAGCAACTTAAATAAAATAAACGGCGATCGCCCAATTTGCTCTAACACAGTCAGGATTATAGCATTAAGGAAAAAATTTTAACTCTTGCTTGCCGTTTTTATTGCTGAGGCTCTCTTTACCAAAAATATAGCTTTATGCTAATTTTTATTAGAATTTAGCCCACAGCTTGATTTTAATTTTTTGGAGTTTTTGGAGAATGTATGTTTTTTTCTCGTCTCTCTAAATTAGCTTTTATTTTATTATTATTAAGCTCCATTTCTTGTGAGCGTTCAACTACAGCTAATAATACAAATAATACAGCTCAAACTACAAAACAGGCTTCGAGTTCAAGTACTTCTCAACTACCTCAAGGCCCACCTAGTGCTATTCAAAATGTGCAACATCCTATGAACAAAGATGAGGCTTTGAAGCTAAGAGAAGATCTTAAAAATAGTGGTGTAGCTGGCCCACCTTCAAGTCTACAATCTAATCAACAAAGACCTTTTAATCCAGCACCATCCCCTGAAGAAGTTGCTGGAAAATCAAGAGATAACCTTTATGCCGATGTTTCAAATACAACAAGATCCGTTATTAGGTATTATAATTTCCTAACAGATATTAGGGGATTAAACTTAAATAAGCCTAAAGAAATGGATGGAGGAGCAAGCGCATTTAAGGCTGTTGATGTCTTGCAATTTACATTTAAGAACCAACCTGATGGTAAACCTTTTGCTGTACTAGTTGCTGAATTTAATAACCCAAAAGACCAAGAAAAAGGTATGGAATTTATGAAAAAGATGGGTAATAGTCAGCGTAAATCTTATAAAGTAAATAACTACTCTCTACTGATTTTAGGAGGAGATGATAAAGCTCATAAAATTTTGACAGATTCTCTTGAACAATTCCGCTAAAATTTATCGTTTAGTTTTATGATTTTCAAATTTAGCCCAAGGCTTTAGCTTTGGGCTAAATTTTGTTATTATTTATTAATTTATACACTCTCTATTTAGTACGCTCTCTAAATTAGATTATTAAGATTAATTAGATTAATTAGATTAATTAGATTAATTAGATTAATTAGATGTTAATTTTTGTTAGATAAAACCTGATAGGAAACCCAAATGGGAAATTTGGTAAAAAGTACCCCTAGAAATAATTCGTATTTACTTAATGCTAAACCTGTTAAACAAATACAATTTTATCCTCAATCCTATACAATAAATCGACGAGAAAGAATTTTTAGACCTATAAAAATTCTTTGGACACTTTTTACATTTCTTTTTTTTGTTTATCTAGATTTTCATGGTTGGATTAAAGGTAGCGAAAAATCTCGTAAAGCTAAACTCACATCTCAAGCCAAAAAACTAAGCGAAAGACTCCTTTCACTAGGCCCAACATTTATTAAAATTGGTCAAGCCCTTAGCACCCGTGCTGATTTACTCCCAATCCCCTATATTGATGAATTATCTAGACTTCAAGATAATGTTCCTGCCTTTCCAAATAAAGTTGCTTTTTCTATTATAAAAAAAGAACTAGGCGAAAATCCTGAGTATTTATTCTCTGAGATTAGCCCAAACCCTATTGCAGCTGCTAGCCTAGGCCAAGTCTATAAAGCTAAACTTAAAACAGGCGAAGATGTCGCTGTTAAAGTCCAACGCCCTAACTTAGCCACTGTTATTGCTTTTGATCTAGAAATTTTACGTAAAATTATTAGATTTTTACTAAAAAGAGTAAAAAATTTAATGAAGTTTAATGACTGGCTAGGAATGCTAGATGAGTTTGAGCGTGTTGTAAAAGAGGAAATGGACTATACCTTAGAAGCTAGCAGCGCAGACCGTTTTCGTAGTAATTTTGCTGAATGGTCTGGTATATATGTACCTAAAATTTTCTGGGAGCATACTACAGCAAAAGTCATTACTATGGAGTTTATTTCTGGTATCAAAGTTACTGACACTCAGGCTATAGAAAAAGCTGGTTTTTCTCCCAAAAAAATCAATGAGTTAATGCACCGTACTTACTTTAAGCAACTTCTAGAAGATGGTTTTTTTCATGCTGACCCACATCCAGGAAATCTCTTAGTTATGGATAATGGAAAATTAGCATTTTTTGATTTTGGAATGGTTGGTAATATTTCTCAAGAATTACAGCAGCAGTTTGTATCAGCCTTTTTCCATATCCTAGAGCGAGATTTTGATGGACTAGTTGGTGATTTAATCTCATTAAATTTTCTTAAGCCAGAAGTTAATGTCCCAGAGTTTCGCAATGTAGTCAAAGACATGTTTGAGCGCAAAATTGCTATAAATTTAGGTGATGTTAAATTTAAGGACATTACTTACGAATTAGGTGATATTATCTATAAATACCCTATTTCCACACCAGCAGCATTTACTTTTATTATTCGTGCTTTAATGACATTAGAAGGAATTAGCGTTCAAATGAACCCTACTTTTAATTTTCTTGAAGTTGCAAAACCCTATGCAAGTGATTTTCTTCTACGTAAAGAATCGGCACATTTACGTAAACAAGTTTGGGATAATTTACGAGAAGTTGGTTCCGGAAAAATTAATTGGGGACGACTAGCGCAACTTGCTAAACTGGGCTGGCAACTTTGGGCTGAGCCGAAAATAAACCGTTTATTTTATGGAGATAAATCAAAATAAGCACTTAAGTGCAAGTTCAAAAAACTTACGCATTCTACTTTTTGATATTGATGGGACATTACTCTCTACCATCAATCGTGAACTTTATCGCAAAAATATTGCACAAGCCTTAATTAATATTTTTGGTACAGCAGGAAAATTACTAGAAATTTCTTTTAGTGGTAAAACAGATCTACAGATAGTTAGTGAAGCCTTAGAAAATGAAGGATTCACCTTAGCTCAAGTATGGGAAAATTTTTCTAAAATTGAAGCAGAATTTACTAATGTTATAGATGTTTTAAGTAAAAGCAGCCCTGTTTTTAAGCCCTGTCCAAATGTTGAAGAGCTATTAATTAAGTTAAGTTTAGATTCTCGTTATTTAATTAGCTTGCTAACAGGTAATATTGAATCTTTATCTTGGAAAAAGTTATCTCATGTGGGTTTGAGAAATTATTTTTTAGCTCCAGGTGCTTTTGGTAGTGATAATGAAGACAGAACAAAGTTAACAGCTATTGCACAAAAGCGAATAGCAAGTTTTCTTAGTGTAGAAAGCTTATTACCTAATCAATTTATTATAATTGGTGATACAATTCGAGATATAGCCTGTGCGCGTCATTTTGGAGCAAAAGTCTTAGCAGTAGCAACAGGAGTAACAAAGTTAGAAGATTTGGCTAATGCCCAACCAGATCTATTATTTGAAACTCTATCAGACACAAATAAAGTATTATCAGCATTAGCCTCTCTTTAGTTTTAGAGCAAAAGAGTAATAAAAAAGTTTTGATGCTTTATTAATTTAGGTAAATTAAGTAGTTTAGATAGTTTAAGGATTTGCTATAGAAAAAAGCTCATGAACTTAGCGATCAAAATCGTTTTTGAGACACAAGAAGCAACATTAATGGTGTGGCGCTCAGCACTAGGCTTAGTACGTCGCCCTTTTTATATTCGTGAAACTATTAACCAGATGGATATTGTTGGAGTTGGAAGCTTACCTATAGCAATGCTAGCGGCTTTTTTTATTGGTGCAGTCCTAGCACTACAAACAGCCTCAACTCTTCAAGCTTTTGGAGCACAAAACTATACAGGACGGCTTGTAGCAACTTCTTTAGTACGTGAACTTGGGCCAGTACTTACTTGTATTCTCTTAGCTGGTCGTATAGGTTCAGGTATTGCGGCTGAACTAGGCTCAATGAAAGTCTCTGAACAAATTGATGCAATGAGAGCACTTGGAACAGACCCTTTGCGTAAGCTAGTACTCCCAAGAATTATTGCATTAGTAGTTATGTCTCCAACATTAACAGTATTTGCCAATGTAGTAGGAACCATTGGTGGTTTAGTTATTTCCTTAACTTTATTACACATACCTGCTTCTGTTTATAATACTTCTGCTAGAGATGCACTAAATTACCATGATATTTTTGGTGGGCTACTTAAACCTGTAGTTTTTGGTTTTATTATCGCAGTCGTTGGTTGTCGCTGTGGTCTAAGAACACAAGGAGGAACTGTTGGTGTAGGTCGTTCTACTACACAATCTGTAGTAATGTCTATTTTATTAATTTTAATTTCTGATTTCTTTTTAACTAAATTAATAATTGCTCTTGGGCCAACTGGACAGTTTTGATTTTATATGAGTAATAAAAACTCTAGTAATGCAATTATATTTGAAAATATTCTCTTTGGCTTTGGCGAGCAGATTATCTTAAATGATGTTAGTTTTTCTGTTAAGCCTGGAGAAACAATAGTTTTAATGGGTGGTTCTGGAACAGGAAAATCAACTACATTAAAACTAGTGCTTGGACTACTTAAGCCTGAATCAGGCCACCTTTTTGTAGATGGGGAAAATATTACTGATTTTACAGAAAGTAAAATGATGGCTGTTAGAAAAAAAATAGGAATGATTTTCCAAGAAGGAGCACTTTTTGACAGCTTAAATGTTTTTGAAAATGTTGGTTTTCGCCTTTTTGAACAAGGGGCTTCAGAAAACGACGTAGAACATATTGTTAGGCAAATGCTTAAGTTTGTTAATTTAGAAGACGCTATTTATAAAATGCCATCAGAACTCTCTGGAGGTATGCGAAGGCGTGTTGGTATTGCTCGTGCTTTGGTTGGAAAACCTAAAATTATTCTTTATGATGAACCTACAGCAGGACTTGACCCGCCTACAGCCCGTACCATTATTGAACTTGCAATGAAACTGCGTGACTTGGAAGGTGTTAGCTCTATTTTTGTTACTCATCGTATCCAAGATGCTCAACAACTTGCCTCAGAATATGTAACAATAGATGAAAAAGGCGAAATAGTAGTACGTAAAGATGAAAAAGCTGCCTCCTCTCGTACTAAATTTATAATGCTAAAACAAGGAAAAGTAATTTTTAGCGGATCAGGTAGAGAACTTTGGGAATCACCAGATCCATATATTAAAAATTTTCTTCTTTAAGCTTTAATAGCTTTAATAGCTTTGGAGACTAATACTTATGGCAAGCAAAAAAAATATCGGTTTTGCTCAATTAAGAGTAGGACTCTTAGTTTTACTCGCTGGCGGCATAACTCTAGCAATAATCCTTACAATTAGCGGAGATATAGGTTTTTTTAAAAATACTATTACTATTCGTACTAAGCTGCCACAAGTCGATGGCCTACGCCAAGGAACAGAAGTCCGTTTAGCTGGTGTTTATATTGGGCAAGTTAGTGATGTAATACTTTTACCTATTGCTGAAGATGATAAACAAAAAATCCAAAGTGTTGAAATAGTAATGAAAATTAACAGCATAATTAATGGGGTTTCTGCTAAAGAGCGTATTAGAGAAGACTCTGTAGTTAAGCTTGGCTCAATTGGGCTTTTAGGCGATAAAGTAATTGATATAACACCTGGAACTAAAACAAACAAAGCCATTGAGGAAAATGCTTTGGTAAAAGGCGATCAAGAAGCCTCACTACCCCAAGTGGTATCAAGCACCAGTAATATTTTACAAGATATTGATGAATTAGCTGACCAAGTTAAGTCTATTGCTAAAAATATTAATGAGGGTAAAGGTAATCTTGGCCTAATTATTAGAGATGAAAAGCTTTATAATAATGCTAATGCTACTATTTTAGAATCTCAAAAACTTGTAGAACGTATTCGTGATGGTGGTGGAACTGTAGGCAAATTACTAAATGACCCTTCACTTTATGACCAAATCCAAACTACTACCAAAAAGGCTGAAACTCTTATAGCAGATATTTCTGCTGGTAAAGGCACCATTGGGAAAATTGCTACAGACGATGAGATTTATAATCGCACAAATAAGATTTTAGAGCGTCTTGATACAATTGCGGCTAAGATAGAAACTACTGCTGATAAAATTGATCATGGTCAAGGGACTGTAAGTCAATTACTTAATAATGATTCTCTTTATAAAGAAACTCAAAATACTATTTCAAATCTAAATCATCTTACTGTTAGGATAGATAAAACTTTAGATAGTAAAGGCTCAGTAAATAGACTATTAGAAGACCCAACACTCTATAACAATGTAAATGAAGCCTCAGCCGAAGTAGTTAAGTTACTACAAGATTTTCGTAAAGAACCTAAAAAATACTTAACCATAAAAATTCGCCTTTTTTAATAAATGATTTATTTCCCAAAGATTCTATCTTTTGGGAAGACCTATAAACATGAAAAAAATTTATTTACTTTTAGCCTTAAGTCTAATATTTGTAACCTCTTGCACAAACACAACAACTACACAAACTTCTAATTCTTCTAGTTCTCCTACTCCCTTAGCATTTTGTGCTAGTTGGAAAGAGCAAACATCGTCTGTAGAGCGTGATTTAACCGCAGTTGATTTTGTTGATGAAAAAACTGGTTGGTGTGTTAGTGATCTTAATGAGTTTGCTGGTGCTATTCTTAAGACTATTGATGGTGGTAAAACTTGGCAAGTAATTGGCAATGCTCAAGAATTTTTAAGTGATGTTGATTTTATAGATAAAGATTTAGGTTGGGTAATAGGTTTTAATGGAACAATTAAAGGAACTCTTGATGGTGGAATTAGCTGGAATAATTTACGTATTGGCGAAGAAACCGAAGCATTAAATTCTTTATATTTTATTGATTCAATGAAAGGCTGGGTAGTAGGTTCTAATGGTCAAATCCTTAAAACTACTGATGGTGGTAAAGAATGGAAACAAGTTGAGGCTAAGGCAGTAGATGACCTTTGGCGTGTACGTTTTCTTAATGAAAAAGAAGGATGGATTGTTGGCGAAGAGGGGCTTATCCTTAAAACTACTGATGGTGGAGAGACTTGGAAACAAATCCAAAACAGCGTAGATACAGCATTATTTGATGTTTGGCCCCTTGACTCAAATAATGTTTGGATAGTTGGACTAGGCGCAACACTACTTAATACTTCAGATGGCGGAATAACTTGGCAAAAACAAGCTACTCAGTTCAATAATTTATTTCGCTCAATTCAGTTTCTTGACGCAAGCCGAGGGTTTATTGTTGGTACAGGTGGCTTACTACTTTGTACTAGTGATGGGGGAAAAACTTGGCAAGAAGTCTCTCTTACAAAAAAATATGATTTAACAGGCTTAAAAGTGATTTCCTCAGAAGCAGCTTGGGCTGTTGGCAGGCGAGGTTATATTGTTTCTAAATATTAATGTAACCTATAATTGCTTATAATATATAATATTTAGAAAAATTTCCTAGTTATTGCCCTTTTCCTAAAAAAAATCTATAAAGCCCTTGTGAGGATACTTTTATGCGTAAAAGCTTATGCCTAGTATTTTCTCTATTTATTAGCAGTTATTTTGCTATTTCCGCTTTGGCTCAAGGTTCAACTACAGGTGCTATCACAGGTTCAGTAGTTGATGCTCAAGGTTCTGCATTAGCAGGAGCAACTATTTCAGCTAAACAAATTAGTACAAACATTGAGCGTTCTGCTCAAGTTGAAGAAGATGGAAGTTATAGTTTTATCCAACTTCCACCAGGAGATTATTCTGTTACAGTAACAGTTAATGGATTTAAGCCCGAAGCTCGCAACTTTACGCTTTTAATAGGCACAACAGCTGTAACTCGTTTTGTACTTGTTCCTGAAGGAGCGTCAGAAATAATAGAAGTTAAAGCCGCTACAATGCTTAATGAAACTCGCACTGAAAGCAGTACAAATATTGATAGTCAATCAATAGCAAATCTACCTATTAACCAACGTAATTTTCTAGACTTTTCCCTAACTTCTTCTCGTGTAACTGCCGATAGAGTACCAACTCAAGGTGTAGCAGCAAATTCAGGTTTATCATTTAATGGACAGCCTGCAAGAAATAATAATATTACCATTGATGGACTTGATAATAATGAAAGCGCTTCTGGCTCAGTACGCGCAACATTTAGCCAAGAAGCTATTCAGGAATTTCAAATCCTAGCAGATAGTTTTTCAGCAGAATTTGGGCGTGCCTCAGCAGGTATTGTTAATATAGTGACTAAAAGCGGGTCTAATGATACACATGGGTCACTATTTTTCTTTAATCGTAACGACACTATTAATACTCGTGATGTTTTTACAAGCTTTAAGCCTGAGTTTAAACAATACCAATTTGGAGCAACTTTAGGCGGAGCAATTAAGAAAAATAAGATTTTTTACTTTACCTCTTTTGAGCGTTTATCAGTTAAACAAAATAACTTTGTTACTATTTCTGATCAAACCGTAAAATCTGCTAATAGTATAGGTTTACCATTACAAAATGGGGCGATTCCTCTTTCTATTGGTAATACTGCATTGCTTGCACGTTTTGATATTCGCCTATCAGAAACAGATTCCTTAAAAGTCCGCTATAACGGTGGATTTATTTATAATGGAGCATTAGAGCCTTTTGGAGGTCTAGTAGGACAAACTAATTCAGGAATTCAAAAACTAGAAGATAATGCTGTTGCAGTAAGTAATACTTATATAAACGTAGGGTTAAACTTAGTTAATGAAACTAGATTTCTTTATAGCTATAGAGATCAAGATGTTATAGCAACAGATGGTGGGCCACAAATACGTTTAATTGCACCTGAAGGAGCAGATGTGTTTGGTAGAGGAACTTTCTTAAGCCAAAAACGTCAAGTACCTCTATATCAAATTGCTAATATTACTTCGATTTCTAAAGGTAGAAACCAAATTAAATTTGGGCTAGATTATGTTTACCTACGTTTTAATCCAGATACAACTAATGTTCCTATTCTTCCTGGGGGTTTTGCTCAATTTAGTCCAATAGATTTTAGATTCTTAAATGGGCCTGTTTTTTCTGGGCTAGAAGCATTTGATCCTTCTTTAAGAACACCTCAGCAAATAGTTTTCTTAAGATTTTTAGCAGCAGGGTTAAATGCTCAAATAGGTTTTCCTTTACTGCCTCTAGATAAACTTTCTCTACCCGTAGCTTTTGCTCAAGGTTTTGGCGATAGCCGTTCAAAAGGAAACAGCAGCTTATTTTCTTTATTTTTTCAAAACGATATTAAAGTTAAACCATCTTTACTAATAAAAGCGGGGGTTAGATACGATCTTAGCCGTGTTTCACTACAATCTAGTAATAATGGTAATTTTAGCCCTAGATTATCTTTTTCCTATCGACCACCAAAAATCTCAAACTTTAACATACATGGAGCATATGGATTATTTTTTGGAGTTCCTTTTGTAGGGCCTTCAGCTCCTGTAAATACCACTTCAAATTCTAAAAAACTTAATATTGCTCTTGCAATTTTTCCATTCTCAGTTATTCCTTTTTCCCTACCTGGTCATAAGTTTCCTGATGGTGACAAAGTACCATCGGCAATAAACTTTGGGCCACAGTTTACACAAGTACTTACTTTTCAACCAGATCAACGTGCTAGCTATACACAACAAGCTAATTTTGGTCTAGATTATTTCTTTAATAGTCAAACTTCTCTATCCTTACAATACACTTATATACGAGGAGTAAAGCTATTTTCAGCACGTAATATAAACCCAATTGTAAGACCTATTGCTAATGATGCTTTTAATAGCTTCTTAACTGGTAGAGTTGATCCTACTCGTGGGGATATATTTGAATTTGAGAATGCGTTTGATAGCTATTTCAATGGTTTTACTCTTAGTTTTGATCAAAGATTTAAGAATCGATTTAGTTTACTTGCTAGTTACACTTTTTCTAAAGCAATAGATAACTTTATTGATTTTCGTATTGAGTCTGGATTACTTGAATTAGTTGACTCTTTTAAGCTTAGAGATGAGCGCGGCCTTTCATTACAAGATACGCGTAGCCGCTTTGTTTTATCTGGTGTAGTAGATTTAAGTTATGGGCAAAATAGATTTCTTAAAGGAACTCAGCTCTCCACAATTATTACACTTAATACAGGCCGACCCTATAACTTACTTTCAGGTGTTGACTTAAATGGAAGTGGTGATAATCCTCCAGGTGATCGCCCTTTTCAAAATGGTGTTAGCATAGGCCGTAATTTAGGGATTACCCCAGGTTTTGCTAATGTAGATTTAAGGTTAGCACGTAAGTTTAATATTAAGGATAAATATCAAATAGAAGGAACCTTTGAAGCCTTTAACTTACTTAATCGGGTTAACATAAGCGATTTTGCACGTACTTTTCCACCTGATGCACAAGGTAATTTTTTCTTACCACCTCAAGAAGGCGGACGTTTTATTGTTACTCCTGATCGTTTTCGCGGTGCATTTCCATCAAGACAATTACAATTAGGTTTTCGTATTAGTTTTTAAGAACGTTTAAAAAACCTTTACAATCATTTTTAGAAAAAAGTAACAAATCATTATTTGTTACTTTTTTTATTTATTAAGTAGAAAATAAAAGACATTATCCCAGAAAACTTATAGCTACTATCAACATATTTTTCAATTACATAAAATATATAATAGTAAAATCTACAAAATGCCCAAATAGCTAAAATTAGTAATAATATAACTTGGTAGTTTGCTGTTTCTAGAGCTATTAAACTTGCAGATAAAAGCCCAATAAATAAAAATAACCACCCTTTTAAGTGAATTAACTTTGAGCTTTTTAAGTCTTGTAGCATTTAGTTTTCTGTAGGTATACTACCTTCACCAAGTACTTTTAAGTGTTCCTCGGCATTTTTTAAGGAAACAGTGCCATCACAAACATTTGTTGTATGATGTTCACCAACTGCATAAACTAGCCATTTTTTACCCTTCTTAAACTCTGGGCTACAAGTACTTTTTGTATCTAAGACTATTATTTCCTTAGCGTTACCACCTTTCCACCATTTTTTAACTTTAAATTTTACTTCAAAAAAATTAGATAATTCTCCTGACGGAGGTAGTTCTTTACCTATTTCTACTACTTCTCCTAGAAAAACTAAGGAGGCTCTATCGTGATAGACTTTTAAGTTTTCTGGCTGTGCACATCTACAAGCTAAAACACCATCTGTCTTAAAAGAAACTAACAAAAGCATTGCAACCAAAAATATAATTAATTTAAGCTGTTTCATAATTATTTTCCTACAATATTTTATTAATTAAATTACTTTATTTTTTCTAGGTCTATTGCTACAGTCATTATATTTTCTGATGTAGTTAAATTAGTGACTCTACCTTTTCTATCATCATTTAATTTTACTTTATCATTTTTATTTCCAGCATATTTTTCTAACATATTTTTTAGAGATGTAGCAAGTTCAAGGTCTATTATTTCATTTCCCTTTACTATTTCTTGTTCTTCTCCTCTATCAAGAGAAATTTTTACCATTTCTAGTCCCATTAATTTTTTATCTGACCAAATAAGCCAAAGTTTTTCTTTTTCTTTTATTTGACTAAAATCTAGTGGGGGTTGCTCTAGGTTTGGAAGTTTATTTTCTTCTGTAGCTTTAATAAAATTATTTATTTTTGATTGAGGAAATACCCAATTATATTTTGGTATTTGTTTCTCTTTATCCATTAAATCGCTTGATTCTCTGACTAAATAAACATATCCATTTTGCTCAGGAGTTAAACGAAAACGGAGTTGGTCTGTTTCTTTATAAGCTAAACTTAAACCTGATAGAAGTTTTAAGTCCTTAGCAGTATTATCGCTAAATTGTTGTAATTCTATTGAATAATTAAGCTTTTTTATTGTAGGGATTTCAGAAGATGAATTTTCAGTTATATTATTTTGATTGCTTATTTTATCTTTTTTAGATTCTTTACAGGCATTTAACCCAAGACTTAATAGAACTAAAATTAGAGCTAAAACTTGATATTTTTTTAACATTCTTCTTTCCTTAATTACTTTGTTTCTATTTGTTTATTATCTTGGGCTTCTGCTTGTATATTATACTCATCGGCTAATTTATTAACTGTACCTACAAAACGATCTAGTTCTGGGTGTAAAGCTTCTAAGGCACGTTTTGCTGTAAGGTAATTTGCCCAAGTGCTTGTTTGAGTAATGCCTTGTGTGGCTTTTTCTCCTAATGCACTTGCTAGTAAAGTAATTAAACTAGAAGAAGCATCTACTTGGTCAAGTAGAGCAATAATAATTTTATAAGTTGATTGAGCAGTAGCAAAATCTAAAGGTTGATCGATTTTTACTAAGCTCTTATTTTCGTCTGACATGGTAGTTTATCCTTTATAATAAAACGGTAGTTTAGAGACTTCAGCAGAAACTTGTTTACCATTAATTTCTACACAATGATTTAGTCCCACAGTAAAATTATTACGCTTAAGATAAGCTAATGCCACAACTTTACTTAAAATAGGTGAAAAATCAGCACTGGTAATATAGCCTATTTCTTTACCATCTTTATTAAAGACTTTAGCTTTTGCTAAAGGCACATCTTCACCACTAATAACTAGACCTGCTAAGCGTTTTGCTGTTTGGTCACGACCACGATGATGAATTCTGGCAATAGGTTCTTGGCCTAAATAACAACCTTTGGTATAGCTAACGGCTGATTCTAGCCCTGTTTCAAGTAAAATAATGTCTTCATCCATATCAATACCATATTCTGGAACTGCTGCTTCAATACGTAGTAGGTCAAAAGCCTTTTGCCCAACAGGTCTTGCTCCTGCTTTAACTAAAGCATCAAAAATAGCAACAATATTTTCGTTAGAAATAAAAAGATCAAAACCTTCTTCACCAGTACGTGAATGTTTAACAACTCTTAAGCTATGCCCTGCAATTTTTGTTTCTGTTATCTGTAACTCTTGATGGAGTTTATCAATATTAACTGCACCAAGCTTACTTAAAAAAGGTTTAGCTAAAGGGCCTTGTAGGGCAAGCAGCGAACTTGCCTCAGTAATATCTGTTACATTGAATTCCCCAGCAGGGCTATATTTTTCTAAATGATAGTAAATTTTTTCTCTAGTACTAGTAGGGATATCTAATAGAATCGAGTCTTCGATCATATAAATAAAGCAGTCGCTTAAGATATGGCCTCGAATATTTAAGAATGCTGCAAAAATACCATTTCCTGGTTGCATTGATTTAACATCATTACTAACTAAATTATGTAAAAATTGGATGCGATTTTTTCCAGTTACTTCTATACGCCCTCTATTAGAAATATCTACTACTCCAACACTATTACGAATAGCTCGATATTCCTGCCATTTATCACCATAATCAGCGCTTACTTCCCAACCAAGTTGCTCAATAGTTTTAGCGCCTAGTCTAACATGCTCTGTTGCTAAAGCAACTCTAGCCATAATAAATTCTCCTCAATTTTACTTATTAATTTATTATAAGTAGATAAATAAACCTATTAACAAAAAATAAATAAAATATTCTAAATTATTTTTCTTCTTTTGGTTTTAAGATTTTAATTTCTGTGACGGATGTAGGAAGTAGTTCATTATACTTAATTTCTATTCGTTGGCCTTTTTGTATGTCTGTAAAAGTTAATTCTTTTTTACCAAATACCTTAAAGACGCTTTTTTCTGCGTAAATAGAAGTTCTTTTACTAGCTCTATACTTAAACTTATCTCCTGTAATTTCATCTGTACCCTTAAAGGTAAGTTCTTCAGCATCAACAGATTCTACTAGAACAATGGTTTTTAGCTCTCTGCGGATTTTAGGAGCGGTATTAGGTAATTTACCAGTTCCATAAGAACCTTGAGCTAGGGTTTCGTTTGATAAAGAAAATAAAAATACTAAAGCAACAAAAATAAATAACACTCTACGCATAAATTACTACTCCTGATTCTGCCTAATTAAAAAGGTAGGTTTATTATAAGTGCTTTCTTAAATGCCTTTCAACCTTGGGGTGGGAAAATCCTACTAAGATTTAGAGAGTTCTTTAGAATTATGTCTAAAAAGATCAGTATAATACTTAAGGATATGTATAAATGGTTGGACAGTTTTTCCAGCAAGTTCAATAGAGGCTTGTTGTTGAAGTCCTTGGAGCCAATCCTGTACCGCTAAAGCCTGGTTATGATAAGGCAATAAATCACAAGCAAGCTCATATTGAATTGCGCTTTCTCCTGATTCAAGTCTTCTATTTTTTTGTCTTGCCTGTAAAAATTTACGAACACTTAATTCATCAGCAATCATATCAGTCACAATTTCACAGATAGCTTCTCTTTGGCTAGTAGCAACACTTGTTTGGGCAATATAGAGGAAAATATTATAAAACCTTGTAGTACCAGATTGTTTTAATGAATCAACTATTTTTGTTTCTAAAATATCAAGTGCGGGAATATCTAAATTAACAGCACGAATAATAATCCCTTCATTCTTTTGACTTAAGGCTATTTGTTTCTTTTGAGTGCTACTGCCTACAGAAAGCTCAATTACTCCTCTACAAAAAAGAGAAAAAAGTGCTGATACTAAAAGTAATGCAGCTAAGCGTTCTCTTTCAGTACTAAAACTATTATGCATTTGTCTTCCTCTTTGTCCTGAAAGTAGAGTGGGAACAAAATATTCTGCAAATAAGTAAATAACTGCGCTTGGGCTTAACTGATAAACTTCCTTATATGCTTGTTCAGAAGAAAGAATTAAATACTTGCTAACACTAAGTTCTTCTGCACTCTCGCCTATTCCAGCTTGTTCAAATGCCACATCTATATCAACATCAACTTGCTCAACAGCTTTAACTTCTTCTTTAATACTACTTCTTATAATTTCCTCAAATTCCTCTCCTATATAAAAAGACTCTGAAGCTAAAGGTCTAGTAACAATATTACCTTCTTCTATTCTTAGAGTTGGGGAAAGAAGGCTAGGAAGAGAATATACTGGCTCTGTAGCGCTATGAGGTTTATTAAAATCAGCATTTTCTTTTGCCATCTCAGAATAATTTGTCTTAGGAGTTGATGCCATACCTCTAGAACGGAAAGGGTCTGAATCTGAAAAGGCCCCAAGCGTTTCCTCTAACTTAAAATTAGAAATAGAAGCTTTTTCATTAATATTTATAGATTCACTAGAATAAGCTGACTCTGGTTTAGGTGGAAATGCTCCAAGTGTTTCCTCTAGTTTTCCTTCTGGAGAAGTCTGTTTTCCTAATATTGGAACAGGGGTTGGATCGCTTGAATAAAACGGCTCTAAATCTGGGAGTCCAGCTAAAGTATCATTAGATTTTGAAATAGAAGAATATTTTGCTACAGGTGTTTTTTGTAAATCACTTGAATAGCTCTCCTCTTCAGATAATGAACCAGATAATGAATCTAGCTCTAAATCTAATGAATTAAGAGAGCTATCTGAAACAGAAGCCAGATCATAGCTAACACTTATTGGTGGCGGTGTTGGATCACTTGAGTAAAACGGCTCTGGTGGTGATGGTAGGCTTGGGATTGTATTATTTGACTGACTTAGAAAAACTTCTTTGCTAGGATATTTGCTTATTGGTGGCGGTGTTGG
>JACQZQ010000095.1 GCA_016213785.1 Acidobacteriota bacterium | reverse complement strand
TTGTAAGTTTATCACTGCTACCATTTTTCTTACACCCTCTTTGTTAATTTTCTTTAGGTAAACAGTTATCCTTCTTTCTTGCAATCTTTACTTCCGTTAAACTTGGCTTATAAATTAGTCATAAACGGGTATTGCTCCCCATTACTTTTTAGTTGGAGCATAAAGAAATGGCATTTCGCCAAAACGAAATATCCAATCTTGCCCAGATAAATTCCTACCATAATTGTTATAGTCAGAACTAATTTTTCCTTCGTCATCAACTCCATCATATCCCGCAAACCAAACAACTGGAACTCCTTTTTCTAAGCGGTAACGAATAGGTTTAGATGTAACAGGATCAATAGGAATAGAAATACCTGTATTAGCAAAAGCTTCTTCTAGACTTGAAGGAAAGTGACCATTAGCTTTTTTGTAAGCAAGACAAACAGCAAAGCTTTTCCAAACTGAAGTAACAGATTGAAACATATAAAAGGTTCTAAGGCTTGCATAGTTATAAAAAGTACTTGAGTATTGGAAAACTTCCTTTGCTATAAGCTTTTCCAAAGTGGGAGGATAATAGAATTGTTTTTCTAAATTTTCTGATTGGTGTTTTATTTTTACAAAATTATATTTTTTTATCTCATAAGACAAATTTTTTATATTGTTTTTATAACTTTTAGTAAGGAAATGATAAATTCTTAAACGAAGACCATAAAATGGTTTTAACTCTCTCAACCTATATAGTGGGTAGGACAAATTTTCACCAAATTTATAATTTACTAAATACCTCCTCATCTCTCTCTCAAAATCTAAACTACTATTAAGTACTATTTCTGTAGGAGAGATAGTATTAGCTTCTAATAGTTCCATCTTTTTTATTAACTTTAGATAATCTTCTTGAGTAATTATATTGTTATTAAGCCATAGAAGCAAAACTTTAATAGTTCTTCCTTGCACCATATTACCAATTAGATAATTTACTGACGGAACATAAGGTTCTGACATAATATCTGTTGAAAGTTTATAAACTGCTAGGATTATGTTAATAGCTTCTTGTTCTTTACCTTCGAGTATTAGACGGTGAGATTGTGCTAAAGTAATACAGGCTAAACACATTAAACTTCGAAGGTTTATATTTTCAATATCACCATTTATTTCGCTATAGTATTTGGCTTTAGGTTTCTTGGTTGCTGCTAAGAGATAGGTTATAGCAGTTTTGTAATTGTCTAAAACGTTTTTTTGTTGCTCTGTTAATTTAGAAGCATTTGTTATCTGATTATAAAAATCCTCATAATTTTTTGATAAAACTTGAAATAATTTGGGGTGAGCCAAAAAATTTTTTAAATCAAAGTCTTCTAAAGAAAAATCAGAAACAGCTACACTATCCAACAAAGATGTTTTTACTAACTCTCCAAGGGCTAGCCTATATTCAACCCAAGCATTTTCTGAGTCTGGGATTTTTTCTATTTCTGGTAATTTTACTTCTACTATTTCTGGCGGTGAGACAAATAAAGTATAAGAAATACTTGACAGTAAAAGTGTTACAATTATTAGGCTTGCTAAAACTAACTTACTTCTATTTTTCCTTAAAGGATACTTTGGCATATAAGTTTCAGTTTTTGCTAGAGTGCTTATGTTGTTTATTGGCTCTCCTAAAATATAACGACTTTTGATGTAAATCTGCAAAAATGCCAATGCAATAACAGGTTGAATCAATATGGCAATTAGTCCAGGAATAAGAACTGCCCAAACAAAGGCTATTGCATAGAATTGTATGATATCTATTCTTATAAAAAAGAACATTCTTATAGAAGAGGAGTTTGGTTGAGAAAAATCAATTAACTCGTCTAAACAAAAAGGTAAAAATGAAAGAAAAAATATCGTAAAACAAGTAGTTAAACGCCTAAGCTCAATACTTAGGGTTAAAGACCTTACAGGCTTGATTAGTTTGCTAGAACGCTCTAGGGCTAACTTTCCATCTAGTTTTTCTATAGCTACAACATAAGACGACATTAGCAACTCAATATGTTTTCTAAATCCAGGAACAATAAATTTAATGAGGTTACTAAAAACGGCTAAGCTTTCATGCCCAGTAGTAATAACTAGCTTAAGGAGATTTCTTTTTAGATTAACGAGCATTTCTTTGATAGAAATATCTATAGTTTTATTTTTATAGATTTCACTTATAAGAGGGGCAAATGCTGCTATATTAAGCTTTGTAGCAAAAAGTGTAATTAGTAAAGGCAATAACCACCATAAAACAGAAAAATACTTGAAGCCTGGTAACACAGTTGGATTTTGTTGAAGTAAACCAATCAAAATTGCATTAAATAAAATTATAGGTAGATTTATTAGAGTTGAAACACGGAAAATTTTAACAAAGTTACTTCTAAATAAATCTACAGCTTGGCTTAAAATAGGTGCTTCACCTTCTAAAGCTGCTTTTAATGCAATAGAAAGAGCTATTGCACTAACTGGGCGATTTTCTACCTTTTTTGATAAAGCTGACATAACGAGATCTGTTATTGTTTTGGAGAGCTTTGGGCATTTTTCTTTTAAGTTAGGTGCTGTAACATTTACATGTTGAACCATTACTTGGTGGATATCACCCTTAAAAGGAGTTTCCCCAGATAGCATTTTATAAAGAATAACACCTAAGCTGTAGATATCTGATCTTGCATCTAATTCTAAGCCTTGGCATTATTCAGGTGACATATAAGTGGGTGTTCCAACAATTATTCCTACTCCAGTAAGCCAAGTATCTACATTTGTTTGTGGAAGCAAATCTTCTTGAGTGTCATATTTTTTAATAATTTCTGTAATTGCAGGGTTTATGGAACACTTATCTGAATAACAATTATTGTAAGATAGTGTTAATGAATTATTATTAAGATTATTAAGCCCTTTTATTAAAGTAGAGGAAAAGGAGTCATTTTCTGCTAAACCTAAGTTTTTAGTATCATTTACTAAATTAAGTGAAGTTTTTTTTTCTTGGCTATCTCTAGTATTATTTTTTAGTTTAGCTACTCCAAAATCTAGGACTTTTACGTTATATCCTCCACGCTCATTTGGCTCTAGCCAAATGTTATCAGGCTTTAAGTCTCGATGAATTATCCCTTGTTTATGTGCAAGTTCTACGGCTAAACAGGTTTGCTCAATAATGTCTACAACAAATTCTAAAGGTAGTGTTTTCTTTTTTGCTAAAATACTTGCTAGGGTAAAACCATTAAGGTATTCCATTACTAGGTAGGCTATATTGTCTACTCCAATCCTAGTAAATCCAAAGTCTGTAACATTAACAACATTTGGATGAGAGAGTCGCCCTGCTGCTTTTGCCTCTCGCTTAAAGCGCTCAACAAAGTCACCGTTAGTCATAAGTTGAGGGTTAATAACTTTAAGCGCTACAGTGCGATCTGTACCTAAATGAGTAGCCTTAAAAACTGCTCCCATTCCACCTTGACCAAGTTGTTCTTCTATTTTGTACTTATCATCAAGTGTTTCTCCAATTAAACTTATTAACATTTCCTCTAAACTTCTAGGTTTTGCACTTTGTTGATTTAATTGGCTTTGTAGAGGCCCTTGTACTAAAGGAGCTTTTATCAAAGGAGTGGAAAGAAACCCCACTACTTGTTCTTCATGCGCTAGTAACGCCATTACTTCTTTTTTAATTTCTAAGTTAGATTTGCAAACTTCTGTCAAAAACTCATCGCGCAGGGATGGGTCTTTTTCCAATGCTTGAGCTAATAATTGTTTAACCTGTTGCCAATTTTCATTTTTCATATTTTTTAAAGCGCGATTTCTAGAAACTTTTTGCCAAAAAATTGCAAGATTTTAAGGAGATTTTTTTAAATTATCTAATTCATTGAATAGCCAAAACTTAGCTAATGTCCATTCTCTACTAACGGTTCGAGCCGATATATCAAGGGCTTCGGCTGTTTCTTCTAGGCTTAAACCAGCAAAATAGCGTAACTCTACAATCTTACTTTGTAGAGGATCTATGTTAGATAAACGAGTTAATGCATCATCTAAGACTACTAGGTCTATTTCTTCTTGTTTAGCTTTATCTGTTATTTGATCAAGAGAAATTTTATATCTTGCTCCACCTCGCTTAGTAGTTAAATTTTTTCTAGCATAATCTACTAAGATATTACGCATTATTTTTGCTGTAACTGCTAGAAATTGAGCGCGATTTTTCCAATCAATTGACTGCCAATTTGCTAGTCTCAAATACGCTTCATTGATAAGCGCAGTAGGCTGTAAAGTATGGTTAGGGTTTTGTTGAGATAGTTGGTTTTGGGCTATTTTATGTAGTTTTGCATAAACCAAATCAACCAGTTTATCCAAAGCTTGCTTATCGCCTTGTCTCCACTTTGTTAAAAGTAAGGTTATTTCTTCGGGTTCTGAAAAATTGTTTTCCATAATTTTCCATAATATGTTAGTTAGCAAAATGTCTAGCTGGTTTTTCTACTAGTAACAATTTCGTTTGCTGCTGCCCATTGGTTAATATCTTGTTTATTTATTGCTGCTGCCATTAAATCAGGAAAAAGATTTGGGGTGCAGGCAAAAGAAGGGACTCCAAAACTTGCCATTATTTCTGCATTTCTATGGTCATAATAAGGTGCACCTTCGTCATTTAATGCAAGTAATGCAATAAATTGCACTCCTGAAGATGCAATGTTAGCTACTCTTTTTAACATCTCTTTATTATTTCCACCTTCGTAGAGATCGCTAATTAATATTAAAATAGTCTCTTCTGGTCGGCGGATTAAGCTTTGGCAATATTTTAGAGCACGGTTAATGTCTGTTCCACCTCCAAGCTGAACGCCAAAAAGTAAGTCTATGGGGTCTTGTAGGTCTTCAGACAAATCTACTACAGCAGTGTCAAAAACTACCATCCGAGTATTTACCGCAGGTAAAGACGCTAGCACAGCACCAAAAACCCCTGAATAAACTACAGATGTTCCCATTGAGCCGCTTTGATCAATACATAAGATTATATCCCTAAGCGAGCTTCTTTTACGACCATAACCAATGCGCGTTTCTGGAATAATTGTTTTATGGCTGGCTTGATAATGTTTAAGGTTAGCTTTAATAGTTCGGTTCCAATCAATTTCTTTATGACGCGGGCGACGATTACGGCTAGCTTTATTAAGGCTTCCTATTACAGCTTGACGTAAGTGGTTTGCTAGTTTCCGCTCTAGTTCTTCTACTACACGACGAACTACTATTCTAGCTGTATCTTTAGCTTTTGCAGGCATTATGTCTTTTAATGCTAAAAGGTTAGCTGCCATATTTACATCAGGCTCAACATTTTCCATCATCTCAGGTTCTAAAAGAAGGCTTTTTAAGTTAAGCCGTTCAAGTGCATCTTTCTGCATTACTTTTACTATTGAAGAAGGAAAGTAACTGCGAATATCTCCTAGCCACCGTGCAACTTTAGGTGCAGAGGCCCCTAAACCACCTCTTCTTTCAGCCTCATTACCATAAAGAGCATTTAGAGATTTATCAATTCCAATATCTTGACCGCTTAATTTACAACCTGTTCCATCTTCTTCACCACCTAAAATTAATCTCCATCGTCGTAATCTTTCATCTATTTGTTCCATAAATAACCACTTTCTCTTATAGGTTTAATCCTAGTAGTTTTGCTAGTACAGGTAATGTTGATTCTGCTCTAACTTGGTCAAACTCCTTTGGGGCGCTTTTACGAAGGCTTGCTTTTGTACCACCTTTTTTAGCTAATTCTCCTATTTGTCTTCGCTCAGCTTTTTCAAATGTTGAAAATGTGCGGCGTAGTAGAGGTAGTAGGATTGTAAAAGCTTCTTCTTTAAGCGATGATACCCAAACATCCAAGACTTGCCATAGTTTTATGTCATGGACTAGTAAGAGTCCACTATCTTTAAGAAACCCTTCTATCCATGAGGCTGATTGAACAGGATCGCTTGCTACTGAAAGCGCTAAGCTCATATGATTAGCTGTCTCTTCTACATTAAACTCTTTAATATCATATAATAAACGACAAGCTCGACCTGCAATTAAACCATGTAAAAATGGTTTGTCTACTAGCTGTCTAAGTGTACTGCACCAAGACTTATTATGCTCCTCTTTTTGGAGTAAGTTAACTACCTGATTAGTTTTTACTATATGCTCATACATTTGTGCTGCTGCATCATCGTTAAGGGAAAAACAAGCATTTGGTAGTCCAACACAAACACGTGTAATTAGCTCATCAACTATTTGGCCTACACTCTCAGAGTCGGTTTTTCTTACATTTCCATAACGCATTACTTGTGCTAAGGGCGGAAGTGCTGCCATTAAATGAGTTACATCATTTGCTAGAGATGCTTTTTCTTGTAGCTTTCTTAAAACATGTTCTACTGCTGTAGGTAAATTAGCTAGTAAAGTATGATCTACTAGCTTGGTTATAGCAGGAAGATCGCCAGCCTTATTTGCTTGGTCACATACATAAGCTGTAGTTGCATCATGGATATTATTTCCCCAAATTCCAGCTTCAATAACTCTAATAGAAAAATCTGGTTGCCATTCAAGTTTCCAAATTTCATGAAAAGTTCCTCGTGCATTCCCGCTATGTTGTATTTGTCCCCAAGGAATATTTAGGATAGATAAACGGTGTAATAAATGACTACGGGCAAGCTCATTTTCTTTACGTAAGTCTAGGTCTAGAGTTTTAGCATTTACTTCTATTGGGAGACGTAGGCGTTTTTGCTCTTTATTTAGATCTTGTTGAATTGGAGTCATAGGAGTTTCTTCTGGAATTTCTCCTAATTCTTCTCCAACAATTAGTTTCTTATGAACAAGTTGTAATGGTAAATCGCTACCAAAACAAAACACTGTTTGAATAGCTTCATTAATTTCTTGCAAACTAGGTAGAGGGCGATCTCTTAATGATGCAAGGGCTTCGGCTAGTCTTACACCTTCAATTATATGTGCTGCGGAAACGTCTAAATCTTCTTTTCTAAGAAAATGAGCAACCTTTGCCATCCAGCGAATTACTATTTGTGTAGCAGAGGATTTATTATTTGTCCAAAGGTGGTGATACCATCCAGGAGATTCTATTCCAGCCCCGTAGCCTGAAAAATAAGAAAGCCTCCCATGCGTCCAAGGAACCCAAGTAGCTTGAATTTTTACTTTAGGCAAAGCCTTAAGTAGTGTGCTATCGCTTTTAGCTAGTTCCTTTACTTCTTTTATATTTTCAGGTTCTTTTAATGCAGGTGCGTGCCAAGCTCCACATATAACAGCAATTTTTCTGTAGCCTTCTTTTTGTGCTAAACGAATGCTTTGGCGCATATAGGCTTCTCTATGAGCTTCGCCCAAGGTTGGCAGAGTCACTTGAGGTTCTTTAGATTCAACTTCTTGTTGGGCATTTTCTTGTGGAGTCTCTAGCTTAGGTTGGTCATTAACTAAATCAGAACTACGTAGTTCGCTCATTGCTTCAAGTACTGCTTCAAAAATATCAGTACTATTGCGACGATGCTCTATCATATGCTCCCACCATCGCTCCCCATCTTGATAACCAGCCGCTTCAGCCAACCATCCTAAAGGGTCTTGTTTAATGTTAGTTAAAGAGGCAACTAATTGTTCTACAGGAGGTGTTGCTAAACGGTGAGTTTGGGGTAAATCCATAAAACGTACAGGTAAATCATTTTTTAGCCCATAAGTTATAGCTTGCCATTCAGGGGAAAAAACTGCAAAAGGGTAATAAACAGCACGACTTGGGTCATCTGGCACATATAACAAAATTGCTATAGGAGGTTTCATGTCAGTATGCTTAGCCAAATGTAGAACTTCAGAAGCATCTGGAGGGCCTTCTACTAAAATTATATCTGGAGCAAGTGCCTTTAAGCTGTTTAGTAGGCTGCGAGCCGATCCTGGGCCATGATGGCGAATACCAAAAATATGCAAGCTCATAAAGTAAACCTTTAAAGAGTAAAAATAAAAGCGAAAAAATATTTGAAAGACAAGAAATATCTTAGGTAGGATTTTTAGTCAAGAAGTTTTTTACCTAAATAAAAATAAACTTCAAGTAACCCAAAAATTAAGCTACCCTTATCAAATATTCAAAATATTAACTTAAAGGTTGTTATGGAGAAAATAAAAGCTGACCAAACTTTTTTTACTTTGCATTTTTGGCATGAAAATAAAATAGAACGTGATTTAATAAAAAAATTTATGCTACTAATTTGCTACTCAAAAGCCCTATAAAGTGGGTTTTTGAGCAATAAATAAACCCCAACGAAAATCCCCATCTTTACAGAATTTAATTTTGTTTTTCCAACGAGTATCTAAATAATCATAATCATCTTGAGTATATTTTGTTAAAAAGTCTGATTTTCTACTATTTAGATTATCTAATTCTTTTTGTAAACAGCTAATAAAAGTGTCAGTGATATCTTCTTTAGATAAGACTGTCAAACCAACGTTTTCAAGAGTTTGACTATAATCATCAACACTTTGTAAATAATAGCTGCATTGCTCTAAGTAATTAGAAAATTCTGTAGAAAGTGTTTCTTTTTTACGGCAAAAATCTGTGATAAAAAGTTTTCCACCAGGTTTTAAGAACTTATAAGCCTGTTGCCAAACTTTTAGTTTTTCTTCTACATAAAGAATACAGTCTCTTGTCCAAACAAGGTCAAAAGAATTTGGTTCTAATTCAACATCTTTAATATCTCCATAAAGGAAGCTAACTTTATCTAAGTTTTTTTCTATTTTTCGTTCTGTGCTAATTTCCACCATTGCTTGAGCAATATCTAGGCCAAGAACAGTTGCATCATAATTCTCTGCAAAATAAAAGCAAGCTCCGCCTAAACCACTTCCTATATCAAGGATTTTAATTTTATTTTCTAAGCCTAAGCGTTTGCAGAAATTTTCTACCATTGTAATACTGCCAGGGCTTTGAAACCCAGTTCCATACATTTCTTCTGAGCGTAGAATGCTACGACGAGTATAACGATTAACTTCTTCAGATGGTTGTATTGGTTGCATTTGAGTAGAGTTTTCCATTTTTTACTCCTAATTTATATAATTTAGTAACTTATTTAATAATCATAGTTTAGCCAAGTAGAGCAATTGTCCCAACTCCACTAGCAATTAGACTTGAGCCTATTAATTTCATTTTTGTGCCCTGTTCTTTTAATATCAATGTGCCAACAATTGCTGCTAAAACAACGCTTATTTCTCTAGTTGCACCTACATAGCTTGCGGGCATACCCTTTTGCATTACCCAAAGCAGCATTATGTAGATAGACATTGCTAAAATTCCAGCTAGAATACTTTTTGACCAACAAAGTTTTAATTCTTGGAATAAACCGTCTTTTCCAAGTGACTTAAGTGTTCCTGGAGTTAAGTAGATTAAGGTTAAAAACATTGTTAAATATGTGTAGAGAAGAGGAGAAACAAAACCAACAGCAAATTTATCGCAGGTTGTATAAAGCGATGTACAAAGTCCTGCAAGTAATGCCCAACGAGCAGCAGGTTTTTCTAATGCCTGGAAAATTTCCTTCCAAGCGCCTATTTTAGGTAAATTAATAGTATAAAGCCCAAAAGCGATTAAACTTATCCCAAATATTCCTCCCCAAGAAGGGCGTTCTTCTAAAAGCAATACTGACCAAAATAAAAGAAATATTGGAGCCGTCCCACGAGCTAGAGGATAAATTGTTGATAATTCTCCTATTTTGTAAGCTTCAGCAATAGATTTATAGTAAAGTGCTCCAAAACCAGCACTTAATATAATTACTAACCAAACTTTTAACGGAATAGGGTGCCAAGTAAATAGTAAAACAGGAAAAAACAAGACTATTGCCCAAAACCACATCCACCATAAAAAAGCAGTAGGATTTTTAGCTAGCTTAAGAACTAAGTGAACTATTACATGTAAAAAAGCTGATGCTAATACTATTAATAGTCCTGTCATAGTCATATTCCTAGGTATGTAAAATTTTATCCTATAATTTACTGTTCTAAAAACTCTTTAAATACAGATAACAAATGTTTTGCGTCGTTATGATTAAAATCACCCATTGTAGAAATTCGGAAAATATCACTGCTAAATTTACCTAAGCCAGAATAAATTACATAGCCCTGAGATTTAATAAAATCATGGAGGTCTTTGTAAGCATGATTTTTAGGTACTTGATAAGCCGTTAAAACCACAGAGGATGGAGAATCTATTTCTAAAAGAGTTTTAACACCTAAATCTCTTAAGCCTTGGAAGATTTTTTTAGCAAGAGTTTTATAATAAGAGTGACGTATCTGCCAACCGCCTAAAGATTCAAGTTCTTTAAGTGCTTCACTTAAGGCATAACAAACTTGAATTGCAGGAGTAAAAGCGGTTGAATTTTTATTTTGTTCTTGAAAATGGCGAAATAAATCAAGATAAATGCTTGTTGCCGCAGATTCTTTTTTCTCTAACGAATCTTTACGCACTATTACAAAAGAAATCCCAGGTACTCCATGCAAACATTTATTTGCTGTAGCGGCACAGGCTTCTAAATTCCACTCATTAAAATGAATTTCTTCACCTGCAAAACTAGAGACAGCATCTAAAAGCAAGTTTTTGTGATATTTACGGCAAAGTTTTGCAAGTGATGGAATATCATTTAAGCGTCCTGTTGTAGTCTCATGATGGACTGCCAATACATGGGTAATTTCAGGGTTTTCTTTAAGTAGCGTTTCAGCTAGCTCTAAATTTATATCTTGAGTCCAATCAGAGCGAGCAATATAAACCTCTTTTCCTTGCACAGTAAGCATATTAACCATTCGTTCACCATAAGCCCCATTAACCATTACTAAAGCTTTAGAGGTTTTAGGGACAAGTGAACTTACCATTGATTCAACTGCTGCTGTACCTGAACCAGTGATTAATACAGCAGTATAGTCTTTTTCTGCTTCTTTATAAACTCTAACAAGTTCTGACCTAATACTAGATTGGAGTAAAGAAAATTCGCTTTCACGATGACAAATATCTTCTCTTAAAAGTGCTTGGCGAACTTGGTTTGTAAGTGTAACTGGGCCAGGGTTAAGTAGTTTTATAGTTTTAGGTGAACTCACTGTTTTCTCCTAAGATAATATATTAGCTAGAGTTAGTAGTTTATTTATTTAGCCAAAGGCTAAAACGTTTAGCTACTTCAGGCGGTTTAACTGTTGGTCGAGGCAAGTTTTTGGTTTCCTCAGAAGAAATTTTTGCGTAAATAAAAGTAAGCTCATTTGACTCTTTAAGCGCTAAAGCTATATCTTCCAAAGAATAAGCCCTAACTACTTTTCTATATCCACTAGCTTGAGCTATTAAAGCAAAATCTATTGAGTGAGAAACTGTTGATTGTCCGCCTGTAGATTCGTGCATTTCATTGTCTAGTAGCAAGTGGACAAGATTTTTAGGTGACTCATACCCAATTGTTGTTAACGCTCCAAGCCTCATTAATGCCGCACCATCCCCATCAACTACTATTACTTTTTTATCTGGCTTAGAAATCGCTAAACCTAAACCTAAACTAGATGCACACCCCATTGAACCTACCATATAAAATTGATTCTCTAAGTCTGATAAAGCATAAAGAGCGCGTCCAGTAAAGCCAGTTGTAGCTATTATTGCATCTTGGCCTTGAGCTTTTTCTTGCACTACTTTTAAGACCTGAGATCTTGTTGGTAGAGGAGTAATACTATTAGTATTAGAAAGATTTTCTCTTAAAATAGCTTTAGTAGAGAGCTTAGTTTTTAGTTTATATGGAGCAAAAGAGTTTTTTCTTGCTACTAAAGCAAAAGGACGTCCTGTTTCTGACATATGGGTAATAGCTTTATATAAAGTAGTTTCAATCTGGTTATCTTGCTCAGGGCAATAATCCCAAGCAATATTTATTAGCTCAAGGGATTTTAATGTAATTTGCCCCATAAGCTCATGTTGAGGCTCATCTAACTCGCTTCCTGGCTCAGCACGCCAAGTTACAATTAAAAGCACAGGGAGGTGAAATATTGCATTAAGAGAAGTTAAGGGATTAAAAGCATTACCAAGTCCAGAATTTTGCATCATTACAACACTATGAATACCAGCAAGTTCACTGCCTGTTGCTATGGCTACGGCATCTCCTTCATTAGCTGCCCCAACATAGTTAAGTGATGGGCTATCAATAACATAATTAATTAATGGGCTAAGAAATGAACAGGGAACGCCTGTAAAGAGGCCAAAGCCCAAGTTTTGTAATTGGTTAACAAAAAGTTCTGAGCTAATCATTTTCTTAATCCTTTTATAATCAAGAGATTAATTTATTACCATATTTGATAAAGTTTTTGTATTTTGCTCTTTAATAAGGCTAGAGTTTTTGGCTTTTCTAATTTTAGATTCTTTAATTTTTAAGTAATGTTTTTCGGCTTCAGTTAATTCAGCTTCATTTTGAAGTCTAAAAACTTCATCAAGACCTGCTATTTTTCCTTCTACAAAAGATAAACTTTGTTGTATAAAAATTGTCCTAGCCGTTTCTTGCATAGAAGTAATAGCAGAACGCATAAGATGATTAGCCCAAATTACTAACGAAAAACCCGCTTTACAAAAAACCTCTGTGGGTGTTTTATAATATTTAGTAGGTACTATAACCACAGGCAAACGATTAGCCCATTCTTCTTTAAATGCTAGGACTTCGCTTGCATTATCTAAGGCGCTATGAATTAAAATTGCATCTGCACCAGCCTTACGATAGGCTTCTGCACGTTTTAATGCTTCTTTTAAGCCTAGTTTAGCTATAAAAGCCTCTACTCTTGCTACTATGACAAAATCAGGGCAATTTTGAGAGTCTTTACCTGCTTGAATTTTGCCACAAAACTCATTTATATCGGCTAAAACTTGGCGATTTCCTCTTACAAAACTATTATTTTTAGGAAAAACTTTGTCCTCAATACATACACCAGCAATATTTCGTTGTTCTAATTTTTTTACTAAGCGACGAAATGAATTAAAATTTCCATAGCCTGTATCACCATCAAGTAAAATAGGAATACTAGTAACATCACTCATAAATTCTACTACTTCTAAAACTTGAGTCCAACTTGCTTCATTTGAATCTCTTAGACCTAAAGTGGCAGAAATAGACAAACCGCTTGCCCAAATACCTTCAAAACCAGCCTCTTCAACTATTTTAGCGCTTAAACCATTATGGGCTTCCATTATAAACTTAGTTTCTGAGCTTTGGATTAGTTGTTTTAACCGAGTAGTTTTTTTGGCAGCAAGAGACATGATCTTTCTCCTAATATAAATTTATATATCCCTAGTATTTTTCTGTAGTGAAGTAAAATTATTGTAAACTTTTATAAATATAATTTTATTTATTTACAATAATAAATTATTAAGGAAAATCTGGTATTTGGATATAAAAAATCTTTTAAGTGGTTATGTTAGTCGATAAGCGGGTGATATAGTAGTTAAAAGGTAAAGAGTTATGACTAATTAAAAGTCAGCATAAAATATAAATTATAGCTTTTAGGTGTAATTCTTAGCTTGACGTAACTTTAAGGTTACTGCTAGTATCAAGGGCTTCTCTATCCTTGGGGGTGACAGGCTTCGACGGGGATTCATGAGATGTGTAGATGCATGTCGGGAACTATGTAACCCGTAAACTGCATAGAAAAATTAACTGCAAACACGCAGCAATTAGCTCTAGCTGCTTAATTGATCAGCTAGCGTTTTTAGGTTATCTCGCCCGTGGATAGCTTGAAAACGTCACTTTAGCGGGCTGAGTCACTTGATTGTGATCAGGGTCAAGCGACAAGAAATACTGAGCTAGTTACTTATAATGCTTGTCTCTTCCACTGTTATAAGTAATGAAAACTAATAGGAAGTGAATACACATGTAGATTCTGCCGTCAAAGGTCTTCGGACAAGGGTTCGATTCCCTTCACCTCCATTTCTAACCCTATTAAAATAAATTAAAAATAAATTAAAAATAAATTTTAATTATTAATATTTATTTCTAGAAAACGCTACTCACTTCATTGCATAATAAATCAACTCCATTATCAATTTAATTTAATTATATAAATTAAAACCTCTATAATTTCTACAACTTAGGAGACCGTTATGAAAAAAACGCCCCGAATCGTATTTTTTCGACAGATATTAGTAATTTTACTTCTATTTTTTTGCTTAATTAAAGAAGGTTACTCGCAATCATTTGCAGGACGTTTAGTAGGTTCTGTTAGGGATCCTGAAGGTGCTGTTATTGGTGGAATTTCAATAGTTATTGAAAATGAAGCTACTGGAATTAAGCGAGAAGTAGTTTCTTCAGATAATGGAAATTTTGTTGTTCCTGAGCTACCCCCAGGTTATTACTCAATATCTATAGACTCAGAAAATTTTGCTTCTACTACACGCAAACAAGTAAAAATTGATGTAGGTGTAGAAACACAACTAGAATTAAATCTACAAGTTAGAGCTAGCCAGCAAGTTATTATTATTACTGGAGCTACTGCGCCTGTACTTCAATCATCAAGTAGCCAATTAACAGAAACCATTAATAACCAGCAAATAGATGGACTTCCTTTAAATGGTAGAGATTTTCGCCGTCTAACAACTTTAGTCCCTGGTGTTTCTCCTCGTTCACCACGTGGATCTTTAGGCTCATTAACCGTAAATGGACAAAGAGAAAAAGCTAATATATTTCTTATTGATGGTATAGATAATAATGATTCTTTTCGTAATCAACCATCATTTAATCAAGGTGGTGTTACAGGTGCACCCGCAACCCTTGTTCCTATTGATGCACTGGCAGAATTTAGCTTACAGCTACAAGGTGCAGCAGAATATGGTAGAAACTCAGGAGCCGTTTTTAACATTGTAGTTAAATCTGGCACTAATGATTTTCATGGTAGCTTATATGAGTTTTTAAGAAATGATAACTTTGATGCAAGAAACTTTTTTGAAACTATTCCAGGTGCAACTAAAGGAGAATTTAAGAATAATAATTTTGGTGGTGTAGTGGGCGGGCCAATTATTCGTAATCGCACTTTTTTCTTTTTTGGTTTTGAAGGCCAAAGAGAAAGGGCTAACTCACCTTTGGCCGTAGTTGTACCGAGTGCTTCAGATATTGTTAATGCAAGAGCCGCTAATAATTCTATGGGAAGAAGAGAAAATCCTCTTTCTACTGTGCTACTTAAGCTATTTCCTTCAGAAAATAATCCTGGAGCACGTAATAATTTTGCTTTTAGCTCTAATAATATTAATGATAGTGATAATTTCTTAGTTAAAATCGATCATAAGATAAGGGAAAATCTAAACCTTAGTGGACGCTATGTTTTTGGTGATGGAATGCAAATTTTTCCTTTAACTAGTGGATTTGGTTCTCCTCTTTCACAATACCAAACCGTAGTCCCTACTAGAGTTCAATTAGTAGGCTTGAATTTGGTGCAACTTTTTGGTAATAATATACTTAATGAAACTAGAGTTGGATACAATCGATTTTTTCAAGACTTTTCACCTTTAGATAAAGGCTTTGATCCTGCTTCAATAGGTTTAATTACAGGTTCTACAGGAGGACTTCCAACTATTACACTTGCTGGGTTTACAAGCCTAGGAGCACCAACAAATGTACCTCGTGGCCGTGTTAGTAGCGCATTTCAGCTAGTTGATAACTTTACATTAATTAGCGGTTCTCATACATATAAAATAGGTGGAGAATATCGCCGAGCAATAGTTAACTCTTTTAATGATACTTTTTCCCGAGGAAGAATTGATTTTAGCAACTTAGCAAATTTTCTTGCAGGCATAGCTGTTCCAACTAATACCACAATTGCCCGAGGTGCAACTAGAAGAGACACTTTTAATAATACTTTTGCTTTCTTCTTCCAAGATGATTGGAAAATCCGCCGTAACCTAACCCTTAACTATGGAATTAGATATGAGTATGTAGGAGTATTTTCTGATGAAAACGATAGACTTTCAAACTTTGTCCCTAATTTAGGTTTAGTTCGTGTTGGAGCAACGGGTTTATCAGAATTATATGAGCCTGATCATAATAATTTTGCTCCAAGAATAGGATTTGCTTATGATTTTCATGGAAAAAATAGGCTAATTATTAGGGGCGGCTATGGGATTTTCTATGATGCTTTGTCTCAAGATTTTTTTTTATCTCAAGGTTTTGCTGCTGGTAGTGTTGGGACTAATCCTATTGCTGGACTAGGAACATTTACTGTAAACTTTGCTCCTACTGCTAGAGTACCTTTTGGCCTTAATATCCCTATATTTACTAGTGCTAGCATTAATGCTGTGGCCGCAGCACCTTTATTTGCTGTTGATAGAAAATTACGTACTCCTTACAGTCAGAATTTTAACTTAAATGTTCAATATGCTGTTAGAGCTAATACTGTACTACAAATTTCTTATGTAGGCTCAACGGGAACTAGGCTATTTCGTTTAAGAGATATTAATCAACCAACACCAGGCCCAATAGCAACACGTCAAAGCCGTAGACCATTTAATACACAGTTTCCACAATTTAGCTCTATTAATTACCTAGAAACAACAGCTAATTCTAATTATCATGCGTTACAGACTTTTGTTAGACAACGCTTTTCAAATGGCTTAGATTTTTTCCTCTCTTATACTTACTCTAAATCTATTGATGATGCTTCAAATGGTATTTTTTCAGGCACTAGAGGTGTATCATTTCCTCAAGATAGCAATAATTTACGTGCAGAGCGTTCAGTGTCAAATTTTGATATAAAGAATAGATTTACATTTAATTTTGTTTATGAGCTAAACTTTCTTCCTAAGTTGCTAAATCGCCTACCAAAAGCTGTTACAGAAGGCTGGCAACTGAGCGGAATCTATACTTTATCAACTGGATTTCCTGCTACAGCATTTTTATCTACTGATGTAAGCGGGGTAGGGAATTTTAATGACCGTCCAAACGCAGTTAGTGATCCTAATTCAGGGCTTGAGAAAGTAAACTCATTTTTTAATACAAAAGCTTTTTCCTTACCTCGTACAGGAACATTTGGGACTGCTGGGCGAAATACTATTATTGGCCCAAGGTTTAATGTTGCTGATTTTTCAATAAATAAGCGTACTAAAATTAGCGAAAAGTTAGCAATACAATTTCGTGCAGAAATATTTAATATTTTTAATCATCCAAATTTTGGATTGCCTAATGTTCAATTTGATAGCTCAGGTTTTGGAGCAATTGGAGAAACTCCTGATATTTCTGCTGGAAATCCTAAGCTTGGAGAAGGTGGCCCAAGAGTCATTCAATTTGGTATTAAGTTAATTTTCTAGTTGTTAAGGCCTTAGTTAAATTTCTTGGACTATAATCCAAGAAATTTAACTAGCTTTAGTCTCTGCTTTAGAGCCTTGACAGTCTTAACACTTTTTTATACCCTGAAATCCCATTATGGGAGAGCAAAAAAATCAAATAAAAGTTACCGCAATTATTCCAGCCCGCTATGCTTCTACAAGACTAGCTGCAAAACTCTTACTCGATTTAGGTGGTAAATCAATTATCCAGCATGTTTATGAGCGTACTTCTTGCGCTAAATTAGTTGACCAAGTGATTGTAGCTACTGATGATAGCCGAATTGAAACGATCATTAAAAATTTTGGTGGCACTGCTGTTATAACTTCTGACAAACACCAAACAGGAACAGACCGTATTGCCGAAGTTGCTCAGAATCTAGACTCAGAAATTATTGTTAATGTCCAAGGAGATGAACCTTTAATTGAGCCAGCTACGATTGATAAAGCCGTTGAGCCATTATTATTAGATAAAAGCCTAATGATGAGTACAACTTGCGAGCTTATTGATAAATTAGAGGATATTTTTAACCCTAATATAGTAAAAGTAGTTAAAAATGCTCAAGGTGATGCTCTTTATTTTTCTCGTGCTCCAATACCTTTTCCTCGGTTTGCAGCATTAGGAAAGGCTTGTTTTGACCCTCAAACAATGCTTGTAGAAATGGAAAATCACTATACTGAATTAGGCCAATATTTTAAGCATACTGGGCTTTATGTTTATAGAAAAGAATTTTTACTTAAATTTACTAGCTGGCCTCGTAGTCCACTAGAAAAAGAGGAATCTTTAGAACAACTACGAGCTTTAGAAACAGGCTATCGTATTCAAGTAATAGAGGTTAAAGATAAGTCTATTGGAATTGATACTTTAGCCGATTTAGAAAAAGCAAGAGAATTTATAAAAACAAGAGAACTACCGTAGCAACAGAGCTATGTCTTTGTCCAAGAGAGAGTTATTGTTGCGAAAAAATAAAATAATTAGGAGATTTTATGCCAAAGTATATTTTTGTTACAGGTGGGGTTTTATCCTCGTTGGGTAAAGGCATTGCTGCTTCCTCTATAGGTTGTTTGCTAGAAGCACGAGGTCTTAAAGTCACTCTACAAAAATTTGACCCTTATATTAATGTTGATCCTGGCACTATGTCTCCTTTTCAGCATGGAGAAGTTTTTGTTACCGATGATGGCGCAGAAACAGACCTAGACCTTGGTAATTATGAGCGGTTTACCTCTGCAAAAATGACTAAAAATAATAATTTAACTACAGGGCGAATTTATCTCTCTGTAATTGAAAAGGAGCGTAGAGGAGATTTTTTAGGTAAAACAGTTCAAGTTATTCCACATATTACAAATGAAATCAAAGATGCTATTAAACAGGTTTCTAAAGATTTTGATGTAATAATAGTGGAAATAGGCGGCACAGTAGGCGATATAGAATCACTTCCTTTTCTAGAAGCAACTAGACAACTGCGTCAAGAAGTGGGTAGACAAAATGCAATCTTTATTCACCTAACACTTGTGCCTTATATTGCTAGTGCAGGAGAACTTAAAAGTAAACCTACTCAGCATTCTGTTAAAGATTTGTTAGAAATAGGGATACAGCCAGACATTTTACTTTGTCGTACTGAGCGACCTTTACCTAGTGAGCTAAAAGAAAAAATCGCTTTATTTTGTAATGTTTCGGAAAAAGCTGTTATTACTGCTCAAGATGCTGGCTCAATTTATGAAGTCCCACTTGCTTTAGCAGCAGAAAATCTAGATGACCTTATAGCAGAATTACTAGGTCTACCTTCTGGAGAACCAGATCTTCGCCACTGGAAACAGCTTGTAGATATTATAAAAAACTCTCCTCGTAGCGTAAACATCGGTATTGTAGGCAAATATGTCTCTCTAAAAGACTCTTATAAAAGTTTAATTGAGGCTTTAGTTCATGGCGGTATTGCAAATAAAGTAAAAGTAAATATTAGGTGGATAGAATCCGAAGGTCTGATAACAGAAGATAATTGGGCAGAACCCCTTAATGATATGGACGCAATACTAGTTCCAGGGGGATTTGGTAAGCGAGGCATTGCTGGAATGCTTAAGGCTATTTCTTATGCTAGGCGTAATAGAGTCCCATTTTTTGGTATTTGTTTAGGAATGCAATGTACTTGTATTGAATATGCCCGTAACGTATGTAATCTTACTAGTGCTGATAGCACAGAGTTTGACCAAAATACTCCACATAGGATTATTTATATGTTACGAGATCTAATTGGTGTAGAGGAAATGGGCGGCACTATGCGTTTAGGCTCTTATGAATGTGAGCTAAAAGAGGGGAGTTTAGCGGCTAAGATTTATAAAAGCGAAACTATTTTTGAGCGTCATCGTCATAGGTATGAGTTTAATACTGAGTATGAAAATATTCTTACGGAAAATGGCTTAGTTATATCAGGGCGCTCTCCTGATGGAAAATTTGTTGAGATTATAGAATTACCCGATCATCCTTGGTTTTTAGGCTGTCAATTTCATCCTGAGTTACGTTCAAGGCCATTAACACCACATCCTTTATTTGCATCTTTTATTAAAGCTGCAATTGATTATCGTACCCAAGATGAGTCTAGAAGCGGAACAGGGCAACATAATGCAGTAAAAATGCTAGAAACTAAACCTAGTTTAAGTAAATGGGAATTACAAGAAGAGATTATGTAAATTAATAAAGTCTTTTAATTCTCTAATAATAGAGGGAAATATGAAGAAAAGTAATAAAGACTTAAAAAAAGATTATCAACAACAAGAAATACAAATGGGGATCTATCAAATCCGCAACACTATTAATGGAAAAATATATATTGGGTCTGCTCTAAATCTACAAGGGATCATAAATAGCAATAGGTTTCAACTAAAGATGGGTAGCCATAAAAGTAAAAGCCTTCAAGAAGATTGGAATAAACTAAGTGAAAATGCTTTTGTTTTTGAAGTTTTGGATGAAATTAAGCCTAAAGAAACTACTAACATAAAAGAAGAGCTAAATGAGCAATTAAATTTATGGCTTGATAATTTAGAGCCTTATGGAGAAAAAGGTTATAACGATAAAATTAAAAGTAGAGAGGAAATACTAAAACTTATTTCAAACAATAAGGTTATCTAAAAAACTTGTATTTGTAATCTATTGTAATCTATTGATTTTCTAAGTTTCTAAATAGGCACAAATCTTGCTTAAGAGAGGTTAAAGATTAGTAAAGGTTAAAAATTACTACTAACTACCTTAGGAGGAAAATATGAAAGTCCTATTAGCAATAGATGGTTCTACTTTTAGTGATGTTGCTATTGATGAAGTAGCAATGCGATCTTGGCCTGAAGGTACTGAAATAAGAGCCTTAAACGTTGTTCATGTAATTTCAGATTGGCCTGATCCTATATTTTATGGGGTTCGCTTAGAAGCTTTAGTACAGGAGCGTAAAGAATCAAGAGCTATTATGGATAAGGCAACCACAAAATTATTAGAAAGCCTTGGTGAAAAATTCGCTATTACTGGTGAAATTTTAGAAGGATCTCCAAAAAAACTAATTGTTAGAGAAGCTGAAAACTGGAAGGCAGATTTAATAATTGTAGGCTCTCATGGTCGTGGAGCAATAGGGAAATTAATTCTTGGTTCAGTATCTTCATATGTTGCTTCTCATGCAAAATGTTCAGTAGAAATTGTGCAAGCTAAAGCTAATGTGGTTAAAGCCGTAGCATAGTTTTAGCAACTAGGCTTACAAAAAAACCTAAGAAATATGTGAAAGGATATATTGCTTAGGTTTTCTTATTTGCTATACACAAAATTAATAAATGATTAAAGTTAGTTTATTAGTCTATTTTTACACGGTTTGATGGTTGCGAAAGACAACTCTATGGCTAACTAAAAAATTTAATGTAGAGCAACTTATAATAGCTAAAAGATTTGCAAAAGTTATAGGTAAGTGAAAAGCTCCAACAAAAAACTTCATTAAAACTAAATTTCCAATTAAAGAAATTGCTCCTGTTGTAGAGTTAAATTTGACTAAACGAAAGAGCTTATCAAAAAAATGGTTAGATTTAAGCGTTTGCTCTCTCCAAGTCCAATGCTCATGCCAGTAAAAATTATGAAGTATAGTGATTTCTACTGCTATAAATGTAGCTAATAGATAGTCTAGATTTATAGCAGCAAAAAGCCTTGATAGAGATAGTTGAAGCGCTACACCTAAGAGTCCTACTAAATTAAATTTACACCAATTCCATATCCAAGAGACTTTTAGTTTATTGGGGGGCAGTTTAAGCATTAAACTCGCTCCTTCTCATAAAGCGCTTTGGTATTTTTAATAGTTGAAACTATTAGCATTGCACTCATTCCTATAATGCTTACAATCCCACCAACATCATAAAGTAAGTATTTTTGTCCAAATAATTTACAATACTCAAACTTAAAGAGAGCAAGATTACCTATTGCAAGTAAAATTCTTAGTTCAGTTGGACTAAATTTCCAAAAAGAAATAGAAAACACATTTAGCGAATAGGCTGCTAGATATGAATTAATGGAAAGCATAAAGTAGACAATTAAAATACCTAATCCAACTCTTTCAGAGATAAAACCAGACATTATTAAACCAACCATTAAAAATAGCATTCCAAAAGTGTCTATTATATGATCTACATAGAAACCATACTTAGGGCGTTGTTTATTGCGATAACGTGCTAAAGTACCGTCTAGACTGTCACCAAACCAATTTAGCGCTAGACAAAAATTAACTAAGTGTAAAAACTCAATATTTCCTTTGCTAAAAAAATAACCTATACCAGCTAGTAACATTGCTAAAAGCCCTATTATTGAAAGGTGATCGGGGTTTACCCAACTAGGTAGGCGTTTGACTAACCATTGCAATGCTATTTGTTCAAAAGGGGAGAGAATACTTGTTTGATTGCGCTTAGTATCAGTAGTTTTGCTATTAGGAGAGATAGGAAGGGTTTCATTAGTAGATTTAGTTAAAAAAGTGCTTTGTATACTCATAAAATAAAGCTTCTCCTTAAAAACCAAAAAAAGGTTTATTTCAATTTTAATTTCTTGGCTCTTAGAACGTAGCCAAATTAAGTTACTTGCAGGAAAAATATTAGCTAGAATGGCACTTAATCAATTAAAAATATCCAAGAATTTAATAATCAGGTGAAAATAATGAGTCAAAAACTAGAACGTGTTAAAGACAAAGTAGCTTTTATTACTGGGGCTGGTTCGGGTATAGGTAAGGCAACCGCCTTAATGTTAGCTCAAGAAGGTGCAAAGGTTGCTGTTAGTGATATTAATCTAGCTACAGTAGAAACAACTAGAGATGAAATTTTAGCTTTTGGTGGGCAAGCCACTGCTTATCATCAAGATGTAGTAAATGAAGAAACTTGGCAAAGTATTAGTCAGGATATTCTTTCTAAATGGGAAAAACTAGATATTTTAGTTAATAATGCAGGCATTGCGCTAACAGGCAATTGTGAAGATATGTCGCTTGAAAATTGGCGAAAAGTTTTATCAATAAACCTTGATGGCGTTTTTTTAGGATTAAAATATTGTGTAACTGCTATGAAAAAAGGCAGTGGAGGTAGCATTATTAATATTGCTTCAGCCGCAGGTATTAAGGCTCTTGCAGGAGGAGGAGCTTATTGTGCAAGTAAAACGGCTGTGCAAATGCTCTCTAGATGTGTAGCTTTGGAAGTAGCAGGTGATAATATTCGTGTTAATAGTGTTTCACCTGGTGGTGTTATTACTGCAATTTGGCAATCAACAGATTTTTGGCAAAAATTAAAAGATAAAAAAATTAATGATGATGCTTTTTGGCAAGCAATGGCTAAGCCTGTTCCACTAAAAAGATTTGCCCAAGCTGAAGAAATTGCCCAAGCAATTTTATATTTAGCTTCGGATGAAAGTAAGTTTGTAACAGGGACAGATCTTGTAATTGATGGTGGTTATAGGGCTTAGAAATATAGATTAATTAAGTAGTATTGTATATTTATGCACTTAAAATATTTATTAGTTATTTTTCTAATTAGTTTGTTTTTAATAAAACAAGTTATTATAGCTAATACTTCTGAGCCTGCTTTAGATAAACTTATATATGATTATAAACAGGCACATAGTCAGAAAAATATAGATGCTGTCCTAGCGCTTTATTATTGGGATGGAGTTGATGAAAAAATAAAAAAGTCTGTTTTTAATAATCATAAACGCTACCTTGATTACAAAATAACTAGTATTAGAGTTGCTAAAGCCCCTTTACAAGAATATAACCCTTTTATACTTGAAGGAAAAAAATATAGAACTAACTTAAAAGTAACAAAGGTTCTAAAAGTAAAATTTGAAAACACTAAAACTACTAAAGAAGTTACTATTCCTATAGGTATAAAAGATAGTAAATATTATTTTGTTACGGCTAGACCAGATAAATAAAACCCCAACTTTAGCAAGTTGGGGTTAGTAGTATTTTTATTAAATACATAATAGGAAAAGAAATTTATTGCCCTACGTATTTTGACTTAGCATTAGCAATAACATTTGGATCATCCGAATAGCGAATTACACCACTTTCATCTACAAAAAGGCTTATTCGGCCTGTCATATTCTCTCCTATAGCAATTACTGGAATAGCGACTGCTGCAAAAGTGCTAGGTTTATCTTTTTCAGCTTTTTGATGAACTAGCTGAAATTTATAGCCTCTTCTAGCTTCTCCATTGCCTTTACAAACCTCATTATATTCAGTTTGTTTCATTTTAGGACAACCCGCAGCATTAGCAACAGAACCATCTATATAGCCAATAAGAAAAAGCTCTTGAATACTTGTAAAGTTTCCATTTCCTTGACCTGCTTGGTGAGTCATTTGTGCAGAGTGAAATAGCCGTATTATTTCTAGTGCTGATTGCTCATTTTTCTTTATCTCTTCTAGATCTAAAGTATTAGTAGTTGAAGCCTCTATTATTTTAGCCAAGTTATTATTAACACTATTAGCATTAGTTTTATTGATAGCAAAACCGCCAACTAAAGTTAAACCTAAGATAATGCTGGTAATATATTTTTTCATAAATTTTTTAACACTCCTTATTAAGCTATTTTTTCTAAGTTAAAATCTGATTACAACAAAGATTTAATTTGGTGTATTAGTGTATTAGAAGTGTAGTACAGCGATACACTAAAATCAAGTTATTTTTGAAAAAAAATAAAAAAACTTTAGAAAAAATTTTCTTGGCGCTTTGGTCAAATAAAATTTTTAGGATGTTATGTTATATTTACTATTAAAATATCAAGTCTATTAAGTAAAACTAGCAGATATAAGTAAAATAGCCTATGCAAGAAGTAAAAACAAAAATGATTGATTTAGCTACCGATATGGTAGGGCGTTTAATTTATTATCGTAATGGTATAGATCAAACTCCGCGTACACAAATTTCTAAGTCAGTAAAAATTCGTGGTCATAGGATTTGGTATCAAGATATAGGAGAGGGAAGACCACTGGTTTTACTACATGGACTGGGATCAAATTCTCTAAGTTGGCTAATGACTATCCCTGCTTTTTCTAAGCAATTTAGGGTAATTGCAATAGATCATATTGGACATGGACGTTCAGATAAGCCAGCACTTGCTTATCGAGTTACAGATTTTGTAGACTATATAGAAGAATTTTTATCCTATCTAAACTTAAGTAATATAGATTTAGTAGGAAACTCTCTTGGTGGTTGGATTGGGGCACGGCTTGCCTTAAAACGGCCAGAGCTTATAGAGCGATTAGTTTTAGTTGGAAGTGCGGGATTAGAACCTTGGCCTGAACTTCGTGAAAAACTAGAAAATACTAAGTTTGCCCCACGCACAGCTAGGGAAATAAAGGCTTTTCTTTCTATGTGCTTCTATGACAAACTTCGTTACACAAACCAATTTAGTGTTATGATTAGCTATTTGGTACGTAGTTTAGATGCTAGTCATTCTACGATAGAAAAAGTAATTGAATCTGCAAAAGATCCTAGTGAATGGTTAAATGGAAAATTACACGAAATAAAGGCTAATACCTTACTTTTATGGGGAGAGCATGATGAGTTAATGCCAATAAAGTTTGCTCATCAATTTGCTGAAAGTATTCCTAGAACAGAGCTAAAAATTATTACTAAATGTGGACATGTTCCACAAATAGAAAAAGCAAAAGAATTTAATCGAATATTAAAAGATTTTTTACGTTAGTTTACCTATCTAAATTTGAGGGGTTATGGAGCCAAGTACAAAAGAATTAGCTCCAGGGGCAGTTATTGCTGGAAAATATGAGATTATTCGCTTAATTGGCTATGGTGGTGTAGGAGAAGTTTATTTAGCTAAAGATACACAAATAGAACGTTTAACGGCAATTAAGCTTTTATCAAAAGAACTTAGCAATGACCCTGAACATAGAGCACGCTTTTCTAGAGAATCTCGCACTGTCTCAGCATTAAGTCACCCTAATATTATTACTGTATATGAGATTGGTATTTTTAATGATCAGCTATTTATTGCAACCGAGTTTGTTGAAGGTAAGACTTTGCGAGAAATAATTAGTAATGGGCCATTAGAGCTAAAAGATTTTTTTAATGTCGCTATTCAAGCTACTCAAGCCTTAAATGTAGCTCATCAGAATGGAATAGTTCATCGTGACTTAAAATTAGAAAATTTTATTTTACGCACAGATGGTTTACTAAAAGTCTTGGATTTTGGTCTTGCAAAAGTATCTGAAAGCCATAGCGCAACTATTTTAGGTAGTGAAGCTGGTTTTAAGACACAAGCAGGAATAATTATGGGGACACCTAACTATATGTCTCCTGAACAAGCTAAGGGAGAAGAAATAGATTTTAGATCAGATATTTTTTCTTTTGGTGCTGTTTGTTATGAGTTATTAACAGGAAAACTTGCTTTTGATGGTAACTCTCTAGTGCAAATACTAATGAGCGTTGCTGTAGTTCCTACTCCTCCACTGCCTAATAATATTTCACCTAAGCTAAGAGCTATAGTACTTAGAATGCTACAAAAGTCTCCTAAAGCTCGTTATCAATCAATGCAAGTAATTCTAGGAGAATTAATTAGCCTAAGAGATGAGCTTAACTTAAATACTATAGAGCCTAAAGCTAATCGTAGAACTTATACAAACCTAGAATCACCCTTTAATCAAATGAATAGGTCTGGTGTAAATAGAAAGTTTGCAGGGGCTATGCAAAACCTTGCCCCACAGTATGAGCAATTTATTGGCCGTGATAAAGAATTACAATTTTTTCAAACAGAACTCTATAAATTAGGTAAACAACAAATTAGACCTGCTGTTATATTAGGTGATAATGGTAGCGGTAAAAGCTCTTTACTTAATCGTTTTCAAGAATTAGCTAACCAACAAAATGTTTTAGTTACTATAATTAACCTTTTTGAACAAGATAATTTTGCCCAACCTTATCAATGGATTTTACCAATGCTTGCTAGTTTAGTAGGCTTTCGCTTTGATGATTCTTTAATGGACGAAGAAGGAGGTTTAGCAAAACGTGTTAATGCTAGGATAAAAGCTCGTTATAATCTAACTTTACCTAAGGAAATATTAGGTCAAAATTCTGGGATTATCTCTGAAACAGATAAGTGGCATATTTTTGATACTGTTAGCGAAATACTAAAAAACTTAATTAAAGAAAAAAGCTTGGTGCTTTTACTTGATAATTTACATTGGGCTAATGAATTAAGTTTAGAATTAATAGGCTATTTATTAAGAAATAACCTATCTAGTAAAATGCTGATGATTGCAGCATCTAATTCAGTAGAGATTAATCGTACTGGAAGTATGTTATGGGAGTGGTTTTCTAGACAAAACCGCTATACCCATTTTGAAATAATTGACTTAAAACCCTTATCGCTTGCAGAAACCCGTGCTTATTTTGATGCAGTATTTTATCAAATAGAAATTTCTGATAAAGAACTAAATTATATATATAAAATAACTAATGGTAATGTTTATTACTTAAATGAAGTATTACGTCTTTTAGTACAAGCAGGTAAAATACATTTAGTAAGTAATTGGTGGCATTGCGAAGCATTAGAGAGTTTAGCGCTACCTGATACTATTGAAACAGCATTGCTTTATAAAATAGAAAAATGTTCTGATGAGCTAAAAGAACTACTTAAACAAGCTTCAGTACTTGGTGATAGTTTTAGCTTTGATTTATTAGCTAGATTAGTAGAAATAGATGAGGAGAAACTAGAAAAACTACTAGTAGCGGCTGAAAAAGAGCATTTAGTCTATGAAGAACGTAGCTCAAAGATAGATGAATACCGCTTTCAAAGCAGCGCTCTAAGAGATGTGCTATATAATTCTTTAACTAAAAGACAAAAGAAACGCTTGCATGCTCGTGCTGCTTTGGTAATAAAAGAATTTTATCGTACTAGAGTAAAACAAAGTTTTAGTACTCTTACTTATCACTATCATGCTGCTGGAGAATGGCAAGAGACCTTTGTTTTTGGTCAACAAGCAATAGAACAATCTTGTGAACAAGCTGCTTGGGGTGAGGTTGTAAAATTAGGAGAATTAATATCAGAAGCTACTACTGCACTAGAAGAAACTAGCGATCTAAAAGATTCAGATCTTGATTTAGTTATTAAAATAAAAAATAGCTATGCTTTTGCCTTATGTTACTTAGGAAAATTAGACCTTGCTTTAGAAGAAGCTCAAACGGCTTTAACACTTGCTGAAAAGAAACAAAGCCATCTATTAATTGCTCAAAGCTGTGCTACGCTATGCCACTTAGGTTGGTATACTGGCCGCTTTACAGACATTATTAACTGGGCAGAAAAAGGTTTACTAGCTGCAAAAACATCAAAAGACAAGTTTTGGCAACATCAGTTATATCTACAATCAGGAAGAGCTAAAACCCGAGGTGCGCCTTACACTGATTCTTTAGAAGATATAAATAAAGCTTGTAGTCTGGCCGAAGAAATGGGACAAGAATATTTACTTGCTCAAGCTCAAATCTTTAAAGGGCTACTTTTATTTCTCTTAGGTGATTATCAAGCAGGATATTCTGTTGCTAATAATGCAATTACACTGCTTAAAAAATCTGGTGATAAGATCTTTGAATGCCGAGCATACACAATGCTAGGGCTTATTTTTTTATATTCTTATCAACATGAAAAGATTGAAAAAATTTATAAAGAAGGAGTTGCACTCTCTAGACAAATTGGATGGCGGTTGGGTGAGGTTTATTTTAACTCCACTTTAGGTAGGAGTTATCTTTTAGATACAAACCTAAACATTGAAAAATCCGAAGAAGTCTTAGAACGCGCTTTGATCTTAGCTCTAGAAGTTGGTGAAAGACCCTCAGCTTTAATAACTAGACGTGGTTTAGCTAAAATAGCGGCTCTTCGCGGGGATTATGAGGATGCAGTTACACAAATAAAACAATCCATTAATTTATTAAAAACCTTTGGAGAATTTCCTGAAAGAATGGTAACACTAGAGACTTTAGGAGAAGTTCAAGAACTAGCAGGAGATACTGAAGAAGCCTTAAAAGCCTATAGCGAAGCAGAAGAAATAGCTACTTATATTAAATTTAAATATCGGTTATGGAGTATTTTACTAGGAAAAGCAAGATGTCTTTATAATTTAGGAAAATTACCTGAAGCTTTGACCACACTTAAATCATCTGAAAAAATCGTTGCAAAATTAAGAGCAGGTTTTAATGGTAAAGAAGATGGAAAAAACTTTTTCCAGGCTACTAGAAATGTTTATGAATTAATTGTTCAGATTGAAAATGAAATAAAAACTCCTAACCCTAAGTCTTAATTATCTTAACTTAATAGACAGGGTTAGTTAAGTTTTACAAAATAAATAGGTTAATCACTTAGTAGACTTTATCTGGAAGACAAACTACACGAAACCCAAAACAATCTAAATATTCATCAGGGTTATATCCAGTACGATAAGCAGAACGGCTTATATAAGCGCTTAAAAAGAAACTACCTCCACGAACTACCCGCTTAGAATCTGTACCAGTTTCCCAGGCTTGACCATTAGTAGGAGCATTAGAGTAGTTATCATGATAGAGGTCTAAACACCATTCCCAAACATTTCCATGCATATCATAAAGCCCAAAAGAGTTTGCTATTCCAAAACTACCTACAGGTAAAGTTTTTCCTCGATATGCGCCTAAAATATTTAATTTTATAGGGTAAGGAGTTCCATCATAGTTAACGATGTTTGAAAGTATTGTCTCGCCAAAGGCAAATGGGGTTGTTGTACCAGCACGACAGGCATATTCCCATTCTGCTTCGCTTGGGAGTCTATATTCTCTACCAGTAATTTTTGATAACCTTTGACAGAATTTTATTGCATTTTCCCAAGACACACTATCTACAGGTAAATCATCCCCTTTATAACGCGAAGGATTATCGCTCATTATGTTTTTCCATTGTGCTTGGGTTACTTCAAATTTACCAATATAGAAATCAGAAATCTTTACTTTATGTTGGGGACCTTCATTTTTACTTCTCCCATGTTCTTTCCCATCTGAACCCATTAAAAATACTCCACCAGGTATTTTTACCATATCAAGTTTAACCCCATCACCAAGCTCTTCACTATAATAGCTTGCCTGAGCTTTATTTCTTCGTACTTCTTTTGCTGATGCGTTAAGGGTTAGGGTTTCAAACTCATAGGTTTTAGCTTCTAGTTTAGCTGCGTTAGGGTTATCATTAGCTGAGCTAGTAAACATACTAGTCAAATTATTGCTTTTTAATGAGTAATTAGGTAAGAAAACGGTAAGGCTAATAACTATAACAATGGCAATTGCCCAATAGTTTTTCATAAACTTTTTCCTAGCTAGTCATAAACTAAGACTATTTTATTTGTTGTGGAATTTTTGCAAAGTCTGGATGATCTCCAGCATGCTGAAAATCATGTTGCCAAATAATGTTTTCATTTTTTATTAAAAAAATTCCTGGCATCATCCAAATATCGCCTACAAATTTGCCTACGAAATTTCCCTTTAATGCTGTTTGAGCCACTCGTACCCAAGCAATAGGAGTAAGCATTGTAGAGAGTGTAGCTTGTTTTAATCCAAAAGACTGATAAAAGATATGTTCCTTATCTGAGACTGCCCTAGCCTCAGGCCAAAAACTGTCAAAGAATTCTTTTGTTTCTAAAACACTACCCTGCCCGAAAAATAAAATTGGAGGATAATTTTTATCTTTTGCTAGTTGACGTAGATCTTTAACAGTTTCTCGGCAAAAAGGTCATCCAAAGTGACGTAAAAATACTAATAGATTTAAGTTTGTTATTTTTAATTCTTTACGTAAGGTATCGCCTTGCAAATTTATTCCAGAGACACTTTTTTCTAGTGTAGTGTTATCTAGTTTTGCCATGGATTTTCCTTAGGAATGAAGATAGTGATTAGGCTTAAGTGTGACATAGAACTTAATATAAAACAACACTAGATAAGCACTTCTGAGAAAAACTTTTTCAGGCTATAATCTAGAAGCCTTTTATTTTGCATAATGGAGTAACACTATGTCTAATAATCCTTACCAGCCCTATCAAGACCCTCGCCAAAACCCTAATCAAGATTCAAACCAACCAAATCAGCAAGATGCTTATCAACAGCCTTATCAATCACCATACCAACAACCTTATCAATCGCCATATCAACAACCTGATTACCAACAACCGCCATATGGTTATCAACAAAATTACCAAAAATCAGCCTATCCTCAGGGCTATCAATCAGCCTATCAACAACCTAGTAAAACACAGCTACTATCGCTAGACTTTTCCTTAGCTGGACTGCTTTGTTATATGCCACTTTTTGCAATTAATTTGATAGCATCAGTTGCTTTTCTTGCAACTGAACCTAGGACTAGCTTTTTTCTACGTTTCCATGCTATTCAATCTGTTTTGCTTTCTTTGATGGCTACAGTATTTACTTTTATAATAGTAATTGCTTGGTTTTCTACAATAGCTATTGGTGCTGCTGTTGGTGATGATGCAGGAGCAGTATTTATTGGGCTTTCTTTTTTAGCAACTATTGGACTAAGTTCAATTCTTGGACTTATAACACTAGCTTTACATATTGTAGCAATGTATAAAGCTTATAATAACGAAGTGTGGGAAATACCTATTATTGGTAAATATGCCCGTCGTTTTTCTCAGTCAGCTTAGCTAAAATAAATTTTTAGATTAAAATGTTTTGCTTAAAATTCAATAAATAAGGAGTAGCTTTTGAACCGTCCAACTTTTGATCAGCTTGTAGAGGTAATTAATAAACTACGTAGTCCAGGAGGTTGCCCTTGGGATAGAGAGCAAACCCATAATAGCCTTAAACCAATGCTTTTAGAGGAAGCTTATGAAGTAATTGAAGCTATTGAAGAAAATGATGATAAGGAATTAAGTTCTGAACTAGGTGATTTACTTTTACAAGTAGTTTTTCACTCACAAATAGCTAGCGAAACAGAGCGTTTTACTATCAAAGATGTAATTGAAAAAGTCCATGACAAAATGATTCGCCGTCATCCTCATGTTTTTGGAGATGAAGAAGCAAGTAGCTCAGCCGAAGTATTACGTAATTGGGAAGCTATAAAGGCTGCTGAAAAGGCTGCTTCTGGCAAGAAAAAAAGCTCTATGCTAGATAATGTCTCTACTTCAATGCCTGCATTAATGGAAGCTTTTCAAATGACTAGCCGAGTTGCAAGAGTACATTTTGATTGGCCTAGTGTAAAGGATTGCTTTGATAAGCTTTCTGAAGAAATTTCAGAACTAAAAACTGAAATTGAAAAAGCAGATAACGAAAAAGCTATTGCTGATGAAGTAGGAGACTTGCTTTTTATGGCTGTTAATATCGCTCGGTTGCTTAACGTTGACCCAGAAAGCGCTCTTAAAGGTGCTAATCGTAAATTCCGACGACGCTTTGCTTTTATTGAAGATTCATTAGCTGCTAAAGGTAAAACTCCTAGCGAAAGTAATCTAGAGGAGATGGAAAGTTATTGGCAACAGGCTAAAAAGCTAGAAAACCCTGAAATTTAACCCCAGCCTTTTAATTTTGGGCTATTACTAGTACCAGAGGTTTTTGATGAGAACGGTTTTAGTTTTTTTCTTTTTTCTATTTTGCTTAATTCTTAGTAGCCCATCTCTAAAAGCTCAAACAGAAAGCACTTCTTTAGCTATTTTATATCAAGATTCTCAAAGCGAAACACTTTCCTCTAATTTAACTAAAACCCTTTCTCAAAACGGTTTTAATCTCCAAGATATAAATTTAACAAAAACTATTACTAAAAACCTTAAGTTTCCTAATGAAATGAACTTAAGCACTAAAGAAGCTAGAAATTTAGGGCAAGCTCTAGGAGTTGACACCTTTTTAGTATTAAAAAGCAAAATAGTTGAACGCGCTGATGTTGGTGCAACGCTTTATGGTGAAGGTTTTTTAGCACTAGCTTTTGTTAATTCAAAGAGTGGTAAACTAATACTATTTGATTTTATTGAAATTAAACAACCAACTCTTGATTTAGCAAAAGAAGAAATCGCAAAAGAGCTAATAAATAAAATTCCAAGCTATAAAAAGAATGTCCTAACTGCTTTAGAAGCAGAGTTTGATATACCTAAAGTTGATCCTCAAGATGCTGAAGCAATAGAGATTCCTATTGAAGGGTCTAAACTAGCAGAAAAATTTGACCTACCAGAATTTACTTCGCGTAAGCCTCCTCTTTACACTGAAATGGCACGCAAAATGGGGGTTTCTGCAATAGTTGAACTAGAAATAGTCTTACGTAAAGACGGAAACATTGGAAATATTGAAGTAATCCATTGGGCAGGGTTTGGTCTAGAAGAATCTGCAATTATGGCCGCTAAAGAACTTAAATTTGAGCCTGCACTTCTTGAAGATACCCCTATTAGCTGTCGTGCTTTGATTAGGTATAATTTTAATCTTAAAAACCAACGCTAATACTTTAGAGAAGCTTAAAGAACTGCAAATAACTAATAAATAACCGTATACCCTTATTAATAGGAAATAAAATCTATCTTTAGAGAGTCTTTTCCGTTACAATGCCAAAATGCAAAATATAGAAGAAATCTCTGGACTCTCAATTACAGGTTGTCGTTGGCGTGCGGCAAATGTTAATGAAGTTAAAGCTAGAGAATTAAGTAATAAACTACATATACATCCTATTGTAGGCCGTGCTCTAGTTTGGCGAGGCCTTACAGAAGTATCTCAAGCACAACAATTTATCTCTACCTCTCTTAGCAAAATTCCTGATCCTACAACAATGCTAAATATGGATAGGGCAGAAGTAACTATATTAAAAGCCTTACAAGAAGGTACTCCAATTAGAATTGTTGGCGATTATGATTGTGATGGAACAACAGGCTTAATTACTTTATTACAAGCGTTTAGGCTTATTAACCCAGCTACAGCTAAAAATATTTCCTACCATGTCCCAGACCGTGAAAAAGATGGCTATGGCTTAAACCCAGGAATTATAGAAAAAGCTGCGGCTGAAGGAGTAAAAATATTAATTTCTGTAGATATTGGTATTACAGCCCATTCTGAATGGGCAATGGCAAAAGAAAAAGGCATAACAGGAATTTGTATTGACCACCATACAATTTTAGGTAGTCGTGCTCCTGAGGATGCAATTGTTTTATGCCCTAAACAAGCTGGTTGTACTTATCCAGAAAAAGATTTAGCCGCTTGTGGGATTTCTCTTCAATTAACCAAAGTCCTACTTAATGGTCATAGTAAACAAGATGCTATTTTGCAGTCTCTATGTAAACTTGTGGCTATTGGTACTATTTCGGATATGGTTCCATTAAATAGCTATTCAAACCGAGCAATTGTTCAAGCAGGCTTGCGTGGTCTTAGTAGTGGTTCGACTAACAAAGGACTTGAGGCTTTACTAACAATTTCTGGGCTACAAAACCACAAAATTTCAAGCTATGACCTAGGCTTTAAGTTAGGCCCTCGTATTAATGCGGCTGGGCGTATGGATGGAAGTACACTACAAGTTGTATCCCTATTAGATGCTGCAAGCAAAGAAGATGCTTGGGTAATGGCTTCACAAATAGATGAACTTAATCGCCAAAGACAAGCTGTTCAACAATGGTTAGTAGAACAAATACTTAAGAAAATTGAAATTGAAGACTCCCAAGATCTCGTTTATGTTTTTGGTGGCGAGCATGAAGATGGTTGGCATCAAGGTGTAGTAGGAATTGCTGCCTCTAAAATTGTTGAGCGTTATGGCCGTCCTGCGCTTATTTGCTCAATCCGTGATGGTATTGCACATGGCTCAGCACGTAGCATTAAAGCTCTTAATATTGTTCAAGCTCTAGAAGCTGTTTCTGATGGTATTTTGCTTAAGTATGGTGGACATACTGCCGCAGCAGGGTTTTCATTAAAAGTAGAAAATCTTAATCTACTCCGTAAGCGTATTAATGCCTATGCTCAGACTATCTTAACTAAGGAAGATTTAATTCATACTAGAATTTATGAAGGTGAATTAAACCCAACAGATATTAATCTAGATTTAATAAGGACTTTAGCTTTACTTGAACCTCATGGAATAGAAAATCCACGACCATCATTTGTTATTAAAGGACGGTTAATTGAGATAAAAATCATAGCTAATAAACATTTGCGTATGCGTATAGCAGGCAAAGGCCCTTCTCTAGAAGCTATTTGGTGGCATCACTCAGATCTTTATGACCAACTTCGTGTAGGCACTAATCTAATGATATTAGGCAAACTAGAGATAAATGACTGGAATGGTTCTCAAAAACCACAACTTAATATAGATGATCTTCATAGGCTTAACTAAATACTAATCAAATTTTGGTACTGACCTATTAAATATCAATGCTAATGCCAAAATCTAAGGTTAAAAATTAAAACTCTCTAGTCTTTCCTCCTACCCATTCCTTTATCAGTATTTATCAGTATTTATCAGTATTTTGCTCAAAATCTTTAACCCTCTAGTCCTTGCTATAGTTTTTTGGGTTTATCCAATACTGACTCTTAAACAGAGTAAAGCCAGAATAAGAAAAGCAATCCAAGAAGGGTGACGTGCTCTGGTTCCTATTAGGGAAACAACAAAAGAAGCAAAAAAAGCAATATCTAGAACTTTGATTATAAATAATTGATTGTTATCTAAGGGATTGTATTGAGAAAAGTAAGCAAGAATTATAGCAATAGCCCAACCTAGAATAGTAGTTATATGCCAAGTAATTCTTATAGTCCATTTTGGAAGGCGTTTGCTTTTTGCTATAGGAGGAAAACCTTCTACATTAGGGAGATGCCGTAAAATCATTATCTCGCCTAATACTGAATGTACTAAACCAAGGAGGAATGTAATTATTGAAGCTATTAGTAAATAAGAGTTCATTTTATTGCTTATTATTGCTTAACAGTTCTTTAGGCTAAAATTAGTTACTAGTAAAAATAGAGTTAAAGCCGCTTTCTATATTTTCTAAAAGTTTATAGGGATTTTTTGAGAAATCGCAGCTATTTGTTTCATAAAATTATATTTTGAAATATTTTAGATGCTTATGTGGATATTTATGTTTTAGAGGTTTGGGATTTTTTACCCCCAGTCATCATTAAACCTATTTCTTGTTGAGAAATCTTTTCTGGTTCAACAATTCCTACTATTTTTCCTTCATATAACACTGCTACACGATCACTTAAGGAAAATACCTCGTCTAGTTCTGCTGAAACTAATAATACAGCCGCTCCGCTAGCTTTTAACTCCAGTATTTTTTTATAAATAAACTCTATTGCTCCAATATCTACACCTCTTGTGGGCTGAGAGGCAATTAGAAACTTTGGTGCTATTGAAAACTCGCGAGCAATAATTAGTTTTTGTTGATTTCCTCCAGAAAGCCCTCTAACAGCAATATCAGGGTCAGGCGGTCTAACATCAAATTCTTGAATAAGTTTTTTAGTATGTGATGTAATTTGATTCTCCTTAAGTAAGGGCCAGCCAACTAATTTAGTATTATTTTGGAGTCCTAAAATAGCATTTTCTGTAAGAGGCGAATTAAGTAGTAGCCCTCTTTTATGTCGATCTTCAGGAATATGTCCAATATGTAACTCTTTTGCTTGTCGTGAATTACAGGCAGTAATATCTTGCCCTTGTAATGCTATTGTTCCTGTAGAGGGAGGGCGCAGACCAGACAAGACTTCAACAAGTTCGGTTTGTCCATTACCCTCAACTCCTGCAATACCAAAGACTTCACCTGCCTTAATGTCAAAACTTATATCGCTTAATAAGTTAGCTCCATATGTATCACTTAATGAAAGATTCTTAATACTTAATATATTTTCTTCTCTAGGTTTACCATATTGTGATTTATCAATCCTAAGAAGTACTTCACGTCCTACCATTAATTTAGCTAATTCTTCGGCAGAAGTGTTTTTAGTTTCAACTTCGCCAACTACTTTGCCTAAGCGCATAACAGTTACTTTTTCAGAAATCGCCAATACTTCAGCAAGTTTATGAGTAATAATAATTATAGTCTTACCTTGATTTTTAAGTGCGCGTAGAATAGTAAAAAACTCTTCTGTCTCTTGAGGGGTAAGAACTGCTGTGGGTTCGTCTAATATTAGGATTTTTGCTCCACGATAAAGAGTTTTTAAGATCTCTACACGTTGTTCTTCGCCTACAGATAAATTTTCTACTATTTTTTCAGGGTTAACCTGTAGTCCATACTGAGAGGAAATAGACTTAATTTTTTCTTTGGCGGCTTTATAATCAATCATTGGGCCAGATGTAGGCTCTGAGCCTAAAATAATATTTTCTGTTACACTTAGCGCTCCAGCCAACATAAAATGTTGATGTACCATTCCTAGGCCTAAAGCTATAGCATCGTGTGTTGAATTAATTTTGCTTGGTTGATTATTAATTAAAATCTCACCTTCATCAGCGCGATAAAATCCATAAAGCACATTCATTATAGTGCTTTTACCTGCACCATTTTCCCCTACAATAGCGTGTATCGAGCCTTTACGCACTTTTAAGCTGACCTTATCATTAGCTGTTAAGGAGCCAAAACACTTGGTAATATTTCGCATCTCTACTGCATATTCAACATTTTCATTCATATCTACCTCTTAGGCTTAGGTTGTGTTATGAATACATATTCATATCGCGAGTTAGTAAAGCTATTGGGTCAGCAATATTAAGCGCCTCTTTGACTACAAAAGCTTCTCCATTTTCAACGCTAATTAAGCCACCATAGAAGCGTTGACGAGCATCCACACGGCCTAGAAAACCACTATTGCTAATATTAGTTTCTAATTCTTGACTATTTGGATCATAGAGTTGGGATTTGTAACAGTGAATTGCTGCCATTTTATCTTGTACAAATTCACTAATATCAACTACAAAAGTTGGTATAACTGTACGGGGAAACATAAAATGAGCAATAGCTGAGGGGCGATAGCGGGCTTGACCACTTTCCACATCGTATTTTGCAAGCCCTGAAAGATAGGCTGCTTCGCGAACAATTTGTGCAATATGAGCATGATCTGGGTGTGGATCATCCCAATAATGAGTAAAAACTACTTTAGGGCGAAACCTACGTAGTGCACGAACCATTTTTGTCCGTGAGCCTTCATCACACCAAACTTTGCTATCGGGTAAACCTAGATTTTCTCTAGCAGTTAATTTTAATACTTTTGCTGCTGCTAGAGCTTCTTGAGCGCGAATTTCAGCAGAACCTCTTGTTCCCATTTCTCCACAAGTCATATCAAGTACAGCAGTTTTATAGCCTAAGGAGTGTAGTTTTAGTAATGTGCCTCCTACAACTAACTCAATATCATCAGGGTGTGCTCCAACAGCTAGAGCATCAACAGGTAATGGATCTAAATTCATTTTTAAGCCTCGATTTATTTAAAAATAGCAATTTTAGACTTTTTGTAACTCTATCAAACTTGTTTTATTGGGTGTTGTTTACCAGCAAAACGCCACTTAAGGTTTTCAATAGTATTTAAGGTAATAATGCCTAATAAAAATACTGTTGCAAATATTAATGCACCTAATAAACCTGTAGCTAAAGCTAGAACAGCTAGGACTAAAAAAGCATCAGATGGTTCTGCAAGAGTAAACCAAATAAAGCCTAAGAGTAAGAACATAATCCCACCTGTCATAAAGCCTAGTTTCATTAACCCTAAAATTACTTCTTTAACAGTTTGAAAAGTAATTTTAATAAAAAATTCTTTTGGTGATAGTTGAACTTTGCTGCTAAGCCCTTTACAACGTGAACACCAATTTTGATCTGGATTAAAACAGTCTGTTTGATGGCAGACTTCACAACGAATTGGCAAAGATTCAGTATGAATTCGTAGGTTAGTTAATTTGTTCATGAAAAAATTATAATTATTTGAAATTATTAATATTTATAAATAATTAAACTAATTATTAGCCCATAAATTAGCTATTGGATAAATACCATGGTTAATTTTATATTCTCTAGTAACTTCTATTAAGACTTCTTCTAGAATACCTTCACGCCCATTAAATAAATAAAAAGCACATTGGGCAGTATCAGAATTTCTATGTAAAACAGGTGGTGCAATGATTTCACCTAATTGAGTTTTTACTTCAGCAGGCATATTAAAAGGTAATTCTAAGTCTCTTACTCCTAGTAAAATAACTCTACCACGAGAAGGAAATTCTAATAATAAATAGAGTTGTGCTACTTCCATAGCTGTTAAGTCTACAGAGTCAAGTAGTTGAAAATATTCTAAGATATTAGCAAAATCACCTTTATCAAGTGAGCTATAAAAACTATCTCCTGTAACTAAATAATGCATTGGTAAATAGTCAATAATTCCATCAACTTCAATAGAAAAATGTCTTAATTCCCTAGGCAAGTCATTGATAGGTAATTCACTTAGTGCCATACGCCCAGCAAAACGAGGTTTTTTCTCTTCAGCATGGGCTAAAATAACATTTTCAATAGACATAAATTGCTCCAGAAAAAGAAAAAGCTGTGGGTTATACTTTTAACGCACAACCCACAGCTTTTTCAAGCTTTATTTTACTTAACTAAAAGGTTTAACCAAAAAGTTTACTAAAAAAACTTGCTGGTTTTTCCTCTAATTTGTTATCTAGTTTAGTATCATCCATTGCATTTAGATATTTAGTATCAGTTAAAGTAGAATCTTTTGACTGCCATTTTGTAACACTAAAATCTAATTTATTAAGTAAACGATCTCGTAGTTCTTGAGGAGGAACTAGACGATTATTACTAAGTAAACTATGAATATCATTGGTTACTTGATCAAAGCGACCTGAGCGACTACGTGCGGCTGAGAGTTCGTTATAATAAGCTGCTCCAGTATCTTTAGCTGAACGACCAACTAAAGTTCTCCAGAAATCTTTCATTTCTGTTGGGGTAGGCATACGATTTTGTGCTGCCATAATCCCTGTAAATTGAGCGCTATATTCATCAAGTAGCATTGCAGCTAAATTAGCATCATCATATTTTTCACCTTGGAACTTAAGGCTCCCACGATCAATCATATTATGGTCTAAGTGACCTACTTCATGAGCTAAAGTACCTATTAAAGCTTTATAAGCATCAACATTTTCAGTATAACCATTAGCAGCGTTAATTGCTGGATTATCAATATTTAAGTTAATTTTACCTTTTACATCAGCTTCACCAAATAATTGTGGATCGTCTTTAATAAAATTTAAGTCAATTGTGCCTTTAACAAAATTATCTAGAGTGTTACGGGCAATTTTATTAGTAGGTTGCGCTGAGATTTGAGCAGAGACCGTAGCAATAACATTTAATGCTAAGCCTTTTTGATCAGCTGGTAATTTAGAGAAATTACCATTTTTTACATAACCAAGTATATCGCTAGTGCTAGCATTTGGATGTAAATCAAGTGCTCTTTTTACTAAACCTTTATCTGTATTGCTTAATGCATTAAAAGTAGCTTTATCTGCACCACTTAAGCTAGCTATTTTGCTACTTGCTTTATCAAGTGCTGATTGAGGAGGATATGCAACTAAGCCAAAAGAACCGCTTTTAGCATTTGGATCAATATTTACTCCACCACCGATACCATAGCCGCCACCAATACCATAGCCACCGCCGATACCATAGCCGCCGCCAATGCCGTAGCCGCCGCCGATACCATAGCCGCCACCTATTCCATAGCCGCCGCCAATGCCGTAGCCACCGCCGATACCATAGCCGCCACCAATGCCGTAGCCACCGCCGATACCATAGCCGCCACCAATGCCGTAGCCACCGCCGATACCATAGCCGCCACCAATACCATAACCGCCGCGATTAGCTTGGCCTTGAGAGCCTTTGCCACGACAAAAAGAGCAGCAGCCTTTTTTCTCACCGCTTGCTTGATCCAGAGTCTTACTAGCAGTGTTAGAGACTTTATTATCTGTTTCTGATTGGAGTTGACGAGCTATTACGCTTGCACCTAGGTCTAATTCACCAGTTTTTCCTAGTTTACCTGATATAGCTTCGCTTGTAGTTGTAGAGGGAGTTGTATTTGTTTGAGTAGATTTAGTTTTGTTAGTTGTTGAGGATAATGAGTCTGTATATAAAGGGCGAATACCTGATCCATTATTGATTTGATTAACCATTACTAGCTCCAAAATTTATATTAAGGACATTATTCTTAAAGCTGATTGTGGGATTTGTTAAATTATCGGTTTCAAATTTCAATTAGTTGCGTAATAATATTACCAACTTTACCTATTACCAACTGTTTTTAGCAACTCTTAACAGTTTATTCTTAAAAGCCTTTATTTTATTGATTAAAAACCCATAGAATAGTATCTCTAAATACTCTTCACATCTTTTTAGGATAAACCTACATTTATGACTATAAGCGATCACCTTAAAGCCCCAGAAGGGGTTCATTTGTCTTTGCTAATGAACCTAGAAGCTAAATTTCGAGATAATGAAAACCGTTTATTAGGAGAAAATAAAGCCCCTTTTGAATTTCATACAGATGTAGCAATGGAATTAGTGGAATGCCCTTATGCAGGCAGTCGCCATAAGCATTTTAAGCCTATGAATGTCTCAGCCCTTAAGCAGATTAATAATCATTGGGAGGAAATTCTTAACTCTTTTACTTGCCTACGTAGTTTTCATATATCAGAAAAATCTTTAGATCAAATTTCTCTTCTAGATCTTTATAAACTAGCAATTGCTGGTTATTTAATGCCTTCTTATTTATTTTATAAGGCTAAAGATGCTTTTGCTGATGGCGAATTGCCTGCTTTTGTAGCAACTATTCATAAAGCTGCTTTAGGCTTAGTGAATGCTGCTCAGGTAATGTTAACTAAGCGTTTAGTAATGGGACGATATAAAAAAGACACGGTGATTGATGCAGAAAACTTTTACCTTTTTGTAGAAAATGAAAAACTCTTTATTGGGCCTTGGGAAGTTTGTGCTGGAACTCCAAACCAAATTAAAGAATTACTTAAATTACTTTTAAATAACCAGGTAGATAATTCTACAAAAATTACATTAATCCCTAGTTTAGAAAGGTATTTTCATTATATAACACAAGCAGAAAAAGTAGTTTTATTAGATAATTTCTTTCCTGTTATTTTCTATTTCTCTTTACCAGAAAATAAGTTAGCAAAGTTTTTTAAAATTCTTTACCCACAAGGAGAAAATAGCTCTGTTTTTGCTAATGAATTATCTATGGAGTTACAATTCTTAGACTTAGTTTGTCCAGTCTTAGACGAAAGAGATGCTACTCAAAAGGAAAAAATAAGACAAGACTTAGTTAACATTTTTAGTAGTGTAGATGAAAAAGAAAATATAATAAGGTTATTTAATAAAAACGAAAGTGAGCAAATAAGAGAACAAAAATATCTTGAACAAGCGTTTAAGTTTTTTGCAAGCGATGAGATAAGAATTTCTAGAAAACTTGCTAAAAATGATTTTGAAATTGTAATTTATATTCTTATTAATTATCTTCTTTTGGAACGTAAAAAGCTCTCACTTTATATGGAATGTCAAAGAGAAATGAATTTAGTACTAGAACGTGCTGAAGTCAGCCGTCCAATAGATGGCATAGATATTACCTTAATGTATGATAAAAAACTTCGTGATATCTTAGCTAATTTTCTTGCAGTAGAAATAGATAATTTTGCTGAGAAAACCATAATTCATCAAGGCTTGCATAAGTTAATTTTGGAATAATATTAGCTATGTATAAACAGTATCTAAGAAAAAGTGATGGACGTTATTTAATTTTATATTGGCAAAAACCAACTACTGTTAGTTTATTAGAAAATAATCTAGGAGTAGAGAGTTCCCCTATAAATAACGAACTTCGTTGGAATCCAGTCTTAGAAGAATGGGTAGGAGTTGCAACACAGCGTCAGAGCCGAACTTTTTTTCCTCCTGATAATTTTTGTCCTCTTTGTGTAACTAAAGAAGGCGAATTTATTACAGAAATTCCTTTAGCAAATTATGAAGTAGCTGTATTTCAAAATAAATTTCCTGCTTTTACAGCCAATTGTGTTGAGCCAATAAAAGATGACTTTTACTTAAATACTTCGGCTCAAGGAGAATGTGAAGTAGTTGTTTATTCTCCTGATCATCAGGCAACTTTAGCTAACTTATCTATTTTAGAAATTGAGAATTTAATAGAGGCTTGGAAAGATCGTTTTGCAGAACTTGGAGCACAAGAACATGTTAAATATGTTTATATTTTTGAAAATAAAGGACGTGAAATAGGAGTAACCTTGCCTCATCCGCATGGACAAATTTATGCTTTTCCTTTTATACCGCCAATTCCTGAACGTGAATTAAGAGCAGTAGAAAAACATTGGGTAAAATATCAGGAGTGTTTATTTTGTAAAATCCTAGAAAAAGAAACTACCCATCAAGAGCGTATAGTAATTGAAAATGAGGCTTTTTTAGCATTTATTCCTTTTTATGCTCGTTGGCCTTATGAAACACATATTTATTCTAAACGCCATGTTAGTGCAATAACAGATTTTAATTTCAAAGAGTGTAATTTACTTGCTCGTTTGCTAAAAGGGTTACTTGACTGTTTTGATAAGCTCTGGCAAAAGCCCTTTCCCTACATAATGCTTATGCACCAAAGACCTACTGATGGAAAAAACTATGACTTTTACCATTTTCATATAGAATTTTATCCTCCTTATAGAACTCAAGATAAACTAAAATATTTAGCTGGAGTAGAAGCAGGCTGTGGAGTTTTTCTTAATGACTCTCAAGCAGAAGAAAAAGCAAAAGAATTACGAAAAAACACTAGTGGGGAAAATATGGTATGAAAGAAAAAATTTTAGCTGCTTTTGAAAAAATCTATAGACATAAACCTACTCTAATAGTTCGTGCACCTGGACGGGTTAACTTAATTGGTGAACATACTGACTATAATAATGGTTATGTTTTGCCTATGGCAATTGGTAATGAGGTGATGATTGCAGCTAGTCCTAGAATAGATGATCAAGTAAATCTAGTTGCTTTAGATAAAGGGAATGAGGAAGTAAAATTTTCACTTTTTGATATAAGACCTGATAGTTTAGGGGCTTGGAATAATTATCCTCGTAGCATAATTGCTTTAATTAAACGTAATAGACATTCCTTTCCTGGCTTTAATGCGGTAATAGGCGGAAATATACCTATTGGAGCAGGACTTTCTTCATCCGCAGCACTACTTGTAGCTACAGGGATTTTAGTAGAAGCACTAGGTGGCTTAAAATTAGATAAAATTGAGTTAGCTAAATTATGCCAAAAGGGAGAAAATCTATTCTGTGGCGTGGAAAGCGGAATTATGGATCATTTTGTTATTGCTTTAGCCAAAGCAAATCACGCCCTTTTAATTGATTGTTTTACTTTAGCTTATGAATATATTTTATTGCCTGAAAATGCTGCTATTTTAATTTGTAATACTATGAAATCACGAGAGTTAAGTAATTCAGCTTATAATGAACGTAAAGCAGAATGTAATAAAATGCTTGTTGAATTAGGCAAAATACATAAAAAATCTTATAACTCTTTTAGAGATGTATCTTTAATAGAACTTGCTCAAGCAGAAAAACAGCTTCCTTTTTATCTATTTAAACGAGCAAAACATGTAATTAGTGAAAATGCTAGGGTTTTAGCAGCAGTAGAAGCAGCAGCAAGAGATGATTTAGCGGGATTAGGTATTTTAATGAATGAATCCCATGAGAGTTTGAGATCACTTTATGAAGTTAGCTCTATAGAACTTGACACAATGGTAAAAATTGCTCGTCAACAAAAAGGAGTTTTTGGCGCTCGTTTAACTGGCGCTGGGTTTGGAGGTTGCACTGTAAATTTAGTAGAAAAACAAAGTGCACAAACTATAGCAGAAACTATTAAAGAACAATATTATAAACAAACTGGAGTTAAAGCTGAAGTTTATCTAGCAACACCCTGTGCTGGAGCAAGTTTAGTAGCTATGGGCTAAGTTCTAAGAAAGAGTCCTTAAATAAAATGGTAAGATCTCTTGACCTTAGATAAAACAGGCGTAAAATTTTAATCACAAAAACGGCCTAATTTTATTTTGAAAAATAAATACGGGGGAACCAAAACAAAATAGCTTTTAAAAGTTATTTTGCGGGGCGAATCAGGCTAGGTTAATTGTTAATTAGCGTTAGTTAAAATAGTTAAAATTAATCAAACTTGTAGGGCACTTCCGAGTCCGAGTCCGTCAGCTAACCTCGTCGGCCTATAACGGAAGGCATTGAAAAAAACTATCTCTTCATAAATAGCTTCTCCTTGCCTTTCCGACGTTTCTTTTAACCTAATTTTCAAAGGAGCGCGGAAAATGTTTACCCTAAAATTTATCTCTTTAACTAAAAAACTCCCTTCCCACAAAAAAATTAAGTCTTAACAATTAATAGTTTTTACTGGTTACTTGCCAATTAAAACTAACATAGTTATTTAAGTGTAACTATACAGTTCTATTGGTTTAATACTAATTTTTATAATTATTAACTAAGGAGACTTGATTTATGTATATTCCAATAATCTTTTTAATTATGTTTGTGATCGTTTTATCTGGTATAAGAATAGCTCAAGAATATGAACGCGGAATAGTCTTTCGGTTAGGGCGTTTTAGTGGTGTCAAAGGGCCAGGTCTTTACTGGCTAATTCCTTTAATAGAATGGCAATTTAAGATTGATATTAGAACTAATACTATGGCTCTTGAACAACAAGAAACCATTACTAAAGATAGTGTTACAATTCGTGTTGATGCCGCACTTTGGTATAAAGTAGTTGATCCTGCTAGAGCAATAATCAATATTAGCAATTATCGCACAGCCGTCCATCAAATTGCTCAAAGTAGTTTACGTAATGTAATTGGACAGCATCCTTTAGATGAAGTGCTAAAGGAAAGAGATAAGATAAATGCTCAATTACGTAGTATTGTTGATTCTTCTACTGCTTCTTGGGGTATTAAAGTAGAAATGGTAGAAATGAAAGAAGTTGAAATTCCTGCTGGAATGCAAAGGGCAATGGCTCGTGAAGCTGAAGCAGTACGTGAAAAACGCGCTCGTATTATTAAAGCCGAAGCAGAATTTGAGGCTTCAGAAAAACTTGCTCTTGCTTCTCAACAAGTTGCCCAATTTCCTGGAGCATTAGAGTTAAGGCGTATGCAAATGGTGTCAGAAGTTGGTGCAGAAAATAATAGCACTACTATTATTTTAATGCCTTCAGACTTTATAAGTGCTGCTCAAGGCGCAACTAAAGCTCTTGATGGAATAGGTAACTTACTTAGGAGTAAGCCGTTTGCTGAACCAAGATTAGAAGAGCAAAAAGAAACTCTGCTGAAAAATTTTTAAGAAGTTACTTTTCTTAAAATTTTTAAAGCTATTCTAGGGCAAAATGCTTTTAGATCTTTTTATAAATCTTTTTAGAAAATAACTCACATTAGGCATAACCTAAATAACGAGAATACAAAAAAGGTAGCTTTTGTAAGTTGTTGAAAGTTGGATTTTTATGCCTAATGTGAGTAACTAACTAATATTATTTAGAAAATTAATAGCATTAGTTCTAGGTTGTTTTTAATTATTGGTTGGTTATTTGACTGTCTTCTACTGTAGAAATTATATCTTTAAAGAATTTATTAACACGACGAGCTACCTTTATATCATCATAAGCACCTGCTGTTATAACAATAGTGATGTCTAGATCAGGAACTACAAACAAACGTTGGCTACCATTTCCAAAAGCTGCTCCCCATTGAAGATTCTTTCCTTTCCATTCAAGCGTTCCTACCCACCACTGATAGCCATATTCTATATCATCAAACCCAGTCCTTAATCTTGGTTTTAATGATTGTTTTATCCAATCTTGTGAAACAATTTGTTTTCCTTGCCACTGCCCATGATTTAAGACCAATCGACCAATCTTAGCCATATCCCTAGGACGCATACGAAGTCCAGTATATGCCATAGGACGACCATGAAAATCCTTCACCCATTCTAACTCTTTAATTTTCAAAGGTTCAAATAAGAATTTATTTGCATACTCTTCCCAAGAAATGCTAGTAGTTTTTGTTACTACATCTGCTAGTAGTGCTGTCCCACCACTATTATAGTTAAATTGCTGGCCTGGAGGAAATTGAATAGGGCGATTTAGTACGTAATAGTATGGCGACCATTTCCACATAAGACGATGTTCATCGTTAGCCCCTTCTCCACCTTCATTCCATTCAAACCCACTACTCATCGTCAACAAATGCTCTAATGTAATTAGTTTAAGTTTTGCAACTGCCAAATCTTTGTATTCTGGGTAAAAATCAATAACAGGAGTCTGTAAGTTGTTGATTTTACCTTGCTGCTTAGCAATTCCTACTAGCAAACTAATTATACTCTTGCCAACAGAGCGTGTGTCATGTAAAACGGTTGGGCTAAAATCTATCTCTTGGCTAAATAAACTATTTACCTTTTTATCTGTTCCTTTTTGATAGAGTTCTGCTACTAATTTACCATTTCGCTCAACGATAAGACTATGTATATTGGTTTCTTCATTTATTAGTTCTTCAAGGAACTTGTAGAAATTTGGGCTGTTAAAACCTGCTTTAGCTAAGTCTTCTTTTTCCCATCCATCGTCTGTTATTGTAGGAATAGCAAAGGCCATATTAGGTGACCACTTAATTTTAGGCTTAGCCGATTTACTAAAAGGCCATATAACAACAATAGCCAAAGAGCCTATAGCTAAAACTACAATACTAAGTTTAACTAATGTTTGCCATTTACTAAGTTTTTTAATCTGTGCAATTAATTTATACATCTTATTTTATCTTATATTAAAAGTTCGACAATATTGACTATAGATTATAGATTATTATTACATTTACTTTATCTTTACTCTTAGATTTTGGGAAGATTAAAGTCCTACAAAAAATTACCCATTTTGCATTCTCGTTATTTAGGTTGTGTATAAGGTGAGTTATTTATAATGTACTTTTTTTGGAAATAAAGAAGTATAAAGTATTAAGATAATTTGTTCTTTAACCAAGCTTTTGCAAAACGCAGATCTGTTTCCACTACAGAATGACTAAGGTTAACTGTTTCACAAATTTCTTTTATTGTAAGACCTAATAAATTTTTTAATAAGAAAACATTTACAGCACGTTCATCTTTTTTGGCAAGCTCATTTAAAGCTTCTTCTAAAGCAATAAAGTCCATTTCCAGGTTTGGCACAGCCAACTCTATACCAGAAAAAGAAACTTTTTGTAATTCTCCACCTCGTTTTAATGCTATTTCTTGTCTTTTATAATCGCAAATAGTTTGAAATATAACTATTGCTGCAATAGCAAAAAAATGTTTGCGATCATTAATATTAAGTTCTTGTTGATTGACCATCTTTATAAAAGTTTCATTAACTAACAGTGTTGGCTGTAATAATACTTCATTATTGAATTGGTGTAGTTTGCTTACAGCTATTTGTCTAAGCTCATTGTTAACCTGCTCAAAGAGCTGGTTTCTTGCTTCGATATTTCCTTCTTGCCATTTTTTTATAAGATTTGTGATTTCTACAAACATAAGCATTCCTTTTATATTAGTTTAAGTTCTTATTACAACTATTTTGAGATTCTTATTAAAACTTTGTTGTCATAAGTCTAAATCTTTTTGGTAAAAATATCAGGGGATTTTATAACTATCAACGTTTTCTTATATAGAAGAAAGTAGTTAAAAAAGATGAAATCTTCTCAATTCAGTTAACTTTAAGATTTTATTGCCGTTCTAAAGCTTTACATTTTGATATTTAGAGTTATAGATAGGTATATTAAGTAACTAAGTTTTCTAAGTAAAAGCCAAAAGGAGAAAATATAACTATGAGTTTCAAATTACAAATAAAGTTTTTTGGTTTATGTGCTTTTGTTCCTAACACAAAGTTAGATAAATCTATGCGAGTATTTCTTATAGATGCTCGTGCTCCTGGGGTTGCTTCTAGTGGTGTTCATCATGTATCACATGTGCCTGCTATAAAATTTAGTTTAGCCGATTTGGTTTTAAGTGAAAACCAGCCTTTTTTCCTTATTCAATCAAATTCTGAAAATAGTTCATCAAGAGGTCAATGGACGTTTAATGGAGATGATTTAGAAATAAGGGTTAATGGTAAAGTTTTACCACAAGATAGCTTAAAAGTGTTAGACACAAAAGATAAAAAGAATTTTTATTTAGTCCCTTCAACAAAAAATATTTATCCAGAAATAGGGGGGTTAGCTGTTAAAGAGGAATGTTTTCTTGAAGAAGAAACCTTAAATACAGTTGGTATAGCAGCAAGATTGCAGTTAACAACGGGTTCTATAGGCACAAATCCAACAGAGTATATTTCTACAGATGAATATTATTTTGCTCCTAGTCCTAGCACAAACAAACATAAACAAAAGATAGCTTCTTGTACTATGTACGAGGTAGAAATTGATTCTAATGAAGTGGAAATATTTTCTAAAAGGACTAAACAGAGTTTAGTTTTTTCTCCTCAAAATGGGGAAAAACTAGAGTTGTCTATTTCTAACATTCCTCCAGAAGGTTTAGAGGCTGTAAAAATGGATGATCCAGAAAATACTATAGATTTTGAATTAGCATATTTAATTGCTAAGCAATACCCATCTATACCACGAATACCTGCTAGAAGCGCAATTGGACCAGAATATCCTAAACCTTTATTATGTGCCTCTATTATTTACAACCCTGACCCTAATGCATAGCCAAGTTAAAGCTACTATAAATTAAAAGTTAAAACTAAAAAATTAGTCAATATGGTAGTTATATATTGTCTATGCTAGTTACTTTTCAACAGCTTAGCCTTCCATTTTAATAAACAAAACTTTGGACTAGTATTATGTACTTTTCTTTACTCTAGGTATTTTGTCTAGAGTAAAGGAAAGACTTTATTATATTATGAAAGCGATTAACCTAGCTGGTGTTACTACTCATATAAAAGCAGATAGAAGTTGGCTAATTAGTCAAGGTAAAGGCGTTCATATTGCCATTGTAGATACAGGAATTAGCGATATGTTAGAGTTTCCCATTTGGAAAAGATCCAAATATAGTTGGCCTTCTTACTCTAGTGCTTGGAATGATAAAGTAGGTCATGGATCAATGGTAGGTTCTATTGCTGCTGCTACTACAGAACATGGTGGACGTTATAATGGAGTAGCTCCTGGTGCTAAACTGATTTCTTGCCAAACAAATTTTGAGGAACAGCAACTTTGTTTAATTTATGAGTATTTGATTAATTTAGTTGAGAGCAAAAAAATTGATAGACTTGTGATAAACAATTCCTATGGTGTTTCTAAAGAACAAGCTATAAACCAGGATTTTAATGCACCTTTTCTAAAAATGATTAGATATGCTGTTAGCAGAGGAATAGTAGTTGTTTTTCCTGCTGGCAATAACCATGTTCTACGTTGTGGTAATAAAACTAGTGACCATAAAAACTCCATTTGGGGGGCGAATTCTCTGGATGAAGTTATTTGTGTTGGTACAGTAGATGAAAATAATTGCTTGGATAAATTCCCTAAAAAAGGCTATGGATTTGGGCATAGAGATAGTAGCCGTGGGCCTGGACAGTTTGCAAAAAATACTATTAAACCAGACTGTGTTGCTCCAACTTATGGAGAAGTTCTTTGGGGACAACATTATGAAGTAAAAGAGTGGTGGGGAACTAGTGGGGCTGCGGCTCAAGTTGCTGGTTTAGCTGCACTATTAATTGCTAAATATCCTACTCTTACACCACAACAAGTTCAGAAAATAATAAGAAAATCTTGCACTCCATTGCCTTATAATGCTGTATGTGTTGGTTCAGGCTTAATAGATTGTTTAAAGGCAATTAAATTAACTAACGAAATAACCCTAGACTAATTTTTGAAGTTCTATAAGAATAGTGTATTTTATGACTCTTTTTAGAAAAATTTTTGCCAGTAACTTGTTTTTCTCAAGAAAAAACTATGAGTTTTCTTTAAAAATAGGTATTCTTTTTTTATTCTCAAAATCAGCAAAAACACTTTTTTTACCATTAGCTTTATTGCTAACAATAGCTATAACTTGGCAAATAACAACAAAAACTCTCAATAATGTTCAACCAGAATTCCCAGTAGAGATAAAAAAACAACCTAACATTGTTATATCTGTTGAGCCTAGGCTTTGTTATGACTGTTGTAATGCTAAAAATATTACTGAACTCCGCCAACCTTTTTCTTCCATAGAAGAAATAACAAACCAAATTACTCTGTTGGAAAAAGACTTAGGACTTTTTCCTAGAAACCCATGTCTAGTAAATAACTTGGCAGTAACTTATTTTATTCGAGGTAGCAAAACAGAAGAAGGTTTCTCAGATATTATTCAGGCTCTTTCCTTGGCAGACTCAGCTTTAAGTATCGATCCAAACCTACTAGAAGCTTTATTTAACCGTTCTCTATTCTTAGACAATATCTATTTACCTTTGCAGGCTAGACTAGCTTGGGAAGTTTATTTAAAAAAAGAAAAAGATAAAAATTGGTTAAGGGAAATCAATTTCTATTTAATGGCATTGGATAGTAAACCCAATTTAACTTCAGAGAATTTGGGGCAAGAAATCAAAAAAGTTAATATCTCTTTACCAAATGCCATTAAAAAAATTGAATATTTAGTCTCTATTTCCCCTCATCAAGCTAGAATTTATGCTTTAACTGAACTGCTGCCTAATTGGGCTAACTCTTATCTTGCTAATGACACTAAAACCTCTTATGAAGTACTTTGGTTAATTAGACAAATAGGACATAATCTGTTTGTAAAGCAAAAAGATATGCTAATTAATGACTTAATAAAAACTATTGATATATGTTCATCAAATAAGCCTTCTCAGAATAACTTGACTGATTTAGCTAAAGCATATCTTCTTTACCAAAAAGCCAGTAAAACGCTTGAAAATTATCAAAGTACTTCTATGGACATAGAAATTGCAAATGCATTAAATTTGTTCATAAAGTTAAACGATGAGGCTGGGGAAATTTTAATTACTTTGCTTACTACTAGACAGGAAAGATATCTTCCTCAAGCTTTGAACAAATTAGAGAAAATATTATTAATAGCAGAAAAACACAGCTATCCTTATTTACTAGGACTTATTTGGCGTAATATTGGAAGTTTTCAAGGGCAATTATTTCAATCAGCTTTGGCTTTTGGCTCTCAGAATAAAGCCTTAAGCTATTTTGAAAGTTGTGGGGATTTAGAAGGGGTGGCCTCGTCGCATTTTGTTATTTCTGAAATATTAAGCCAAATAAATGACAAAGAAGAAATATTTTTTCATCAAAAAAAAGCTTTATCTTCTTTAAGTAACTATTCTGGCGGCAGTGCTAGAAAAGCATTATTTTTGGCTGGTATAGGCAGCCAATTACAAAAATTATCACAGCCACAATCTGCTTTTTACTTTCATAATGAAGCTGTTTCACTATCTACAAGTCTTAAAACCAATGTAGTCAGTTCAATTACTTTACTTAGACGTAGTTTAGCTTATTATTTTTTAGGTGATAAACAATCTGCTTTTAATGATTTTAACAATGCTAAAATTTATTTTAATAGTATTACAGAATCTAAAGATAGGTGCCTAATTCAAGAGAATATAAATATTATTGAAGGAAGTTATAAACTAATAGATGATCCTAAAGAGGCTATAAAGCTTTTTTCCCTCTCATTAAATAGCTATAAAAAGCACTCTGATAAGTATTATTTGACGCATATTTATCAATCGCTTGCTAAAGCACATAGGGTTTTAGGCAATAAAAAACTAGCATTAAATAATCTAGCTAAAGGGATATTTGAATTTGAAAAACAAAGAGAAAATATTTCTGAACAGAGTCAAAGGATGTCTTTTTTTGAAGAATCACAATCCATTTATGAGCAAATGGTAGAGATGCAAATAGCAGAAAACAATATAAAAGAGGCATTTAATTATTTAGAAAAAGCAAGAGCTAGAAGCCTTTTAGAGCTTATTAACACCTCTAGTCCTTTAACTAAAGATAGTTCTAACACCCCTGCTTCACCTTTTTCTATTTTAGAAATACAAAAAATTTTACCTACAAATACTACTATTATTGAGTATTCTGTTATGCAACACCAAACACTTGCTTGGGTAGTTAGCAAGTATAAAATTGATTTAGTCAAAATAACAACTGAGCAAAACAATATAGATCAATTAGTGAAAAAAATAAGAGATTCCATAGAAACCAATGACCAAGATAATTCTCTAACAGTATCATCTAAGCAGCTTTATAAATTGGTAATTAGCCCTTTAAGCAAACATCTTCCTTCTTCAGCTAATCTAGTTATAGTTGCTGATAAGTCATTGAATAATATTCCTTTTTCTATATTAAGTAACCCCCAAACAGGACGCTATTTAATTCAAGATTGGTCAATGACTCATGCACCTAGTGCAACAATATTTATACAATGTTTAATTAAAGATAAGGAATTATTAAAAAATGACGACAAAAGTATATTAATTATTGGGAATTCTATTGTTGATAAAGATATTTTTCCTGATTTACAAGATCTCAATTTTGTTTCTAAAGAAGTTCAGGAAGTAAAAAATATATATGAGCTTGATACTAAAAGCCAGATTGTAAGTTTTGCTTTGATTCTTAATAAAAAGGCTACTAAAGCAGCATTTTTTAGAAATGCTAAGAATTATAGCACTATCCATTTTGCTGGTCATGGTGTAGAAAATAAAGTCTTTCCTCTCTACTCCTATTTAGTTTTTGCATCAAGTAATCATCTACAACCTTCAGTTAATAATAGCGCTATGTATGCTTATGAGTTACACAAATACAATTTTACTAAAACACGTTTAGCCATATTATCATCTTGTCATACTGGTAGCGGGCAAACTAAGCTTGGCGAAGGTATTATTAGTTTAGCTCGCTCATTTTTAGCTGCAAGAGTTCCTACTGTAATAGCTAGTTCATGGCAGGTAGATGACGAAATGTCAGCAGAATTTTTTATTAAATTTCACCAGAAAAAGATACTTGGTCAAAACAGTCTAGAAGCCTTATGTAACACTCAAAAAGAATTTATTACTAGCCAAAACCCAAAATATAACTCACCTATTATTTGGGGTGCTTTTGCTTTACTAGGTGGTTCAGCCTCAAATCGCTAAAGGCTTATCTTAATTAGAATGTGCCATGATAAAATTATATCTTTCTAGTTCTTTCTCCATACCATTATTATCAATTCTTTTTATTATTAAATTATATTCTTGGTTGTGGAGCACATCTAATGAAACAGAAACAGAAAGCGGGAATTTATTTTTTTGTCTAGTTATTGCTTGTTTCCATACTGAAATAGGCTTTGGTTCAGTTGTTTCTATAACTACAAGATATTGTTCATAGTTAGAAAAATTCTTAATAGCAAAGAAAATCTCCATAGTATTGATATTATTTGGAATCTCTAATTTTAATAGCTCGTCGATTTTATTTAGATCGTTTTTGTTGTCTTTTTTAGGATAAAAATTAAAAGCAATCTTATTCTTATTTAACTCCTTAGGATCGTCTAAGTCAGTTTTTACTGGTAAAAGTGTTGTAATTACTTTCCCTCTTAAAGTAGGTTTTATTGATGGTAAAGAAATAGGATTTACATTATTGGTAAGCTCTACTGGGTTAATAGTCTTTCTCCAAATGAAAACACTACCAAATAAAACTAAGAATAATAAACAAACCGTAGCTAATTGTTGCCTTGAAGTTTGCCAATTAGAAAAACTTATATTATTAAAGAGGTTATTTTTAGTTAAATCTTCATATGTTGCACCAATAAAAAATTCTTCTCCGTTTTCATTTTCGATTAGTTTTATAGCAAGGTTTATTTTATTGTTGTTAGGTAAGATAATATGATCGTTCTTCCACCCTAATAACTTATGCTGCCAAGAATCTCTAATTGCTTTGCTATTTAGTTCTAATAGCCCAATTATTAAAAGACCTTCCTTATCCCAAGAAACTATTTTAGGTAAACTAGAGTTTTCTTTAAGTGTAAGCCAAACTAGTTTATTTTGAGTAAGATCCCAAACAGTCTGCTCTTTTTTATCTATTAAGATGGGTTGTGGTTGTCCATCTAAGAGAATTGAGATTTTTTTTATTGATATGTTATTACGACGTTCTATTTCTTTACTTAAATACTTTGATGATGAGTCTGCAAGGTCTTCTAGCTCTATTTGTGTTAATTCTAGTTCTCTACCTAGGTTTGGCTCTGGATTATTATTTGGATCTAATTCACCATTATCTGAATTTGCGTCATTTTCTGCTAAAAAGATTGGCAATGTTAGTTTTTCTCTTGGACAATCAAATCTAACCTCAAAAATCAGCTTTAGGAAACAATCTGGACAAACAATAGCATGCAAATATGACATTTGTTTATGATCTTTTTCAAGGATATAATTTTTCGTAAAAACACTAATTAGTTTTTTTATCTTGTCTTTCATAGGTAATGTTGTGTGTTGAGTAGCATCTCCACACCTAGTTCCCCAAGGTACTGTTTTAGCAAAAAAAGTTTCTACTAAACTAGACCATTTGCTATTAACTTGTTCTTGACCATAGAAATAGGTTTGTTTTCCATCTTGCTTACAAACTTTTAAGAGAGGAAAGCGATTTATTAATCTATTCATTAGTAATAATTTCCGTTTACTACAATAGTTAGGTGAAATAGCTTCAAAGAAAGCATGCAGAGTTGCAGCATCTTTTGGTTGGAAATTACAAACCAAACAAGCTATAGCTGTAATTAAATCTGCTGAAACGTTATTAGAATTTTGTACAATTGTTTTTAAATATCTAATAATCCAGTCTGTTTGTTTCATAGGTAATTTAGATAGTAATTCAAGTAACTCATCAGCATTGCTATTAGCTTGAGATTGTATTAAATCAATATAATCCTTTGTAATAATACCTTCTTGATATTTTTCATACTTTTCTGCTTCTTGATAAATCATAGTTTGGATAAATTGATTTTCATGCATCAGTAGACCACTAGGCCCTCCACCATCTTGATATTTATTTTCAGTAAACCATCTTTTACGATGCGCCTTTTTTTCACTACTTTTAATTTTTGCTAAATTAATAGCTTCCTGTGTGATTTGTGCTGCTATTTTTTTGATAGGTATTAGAAAGAAGGCTAGTTTCATAGCTTGATGGAAAGTATGTGTATTAGCCCAAGCCGCCACATTAGCTAGCTCTAAAATATTATTCTCTAAGATTTTAGTAGTCTCATCATTTGTCATTTGTAGTTTAACAGGTGTTTTAGCTAGGTTCTTATCATTTTCTAAAAGACAGTAATATTGTGTTTTCATAAAATCAAGGTATTTGGCACTATTTCAAGTTAATTTATGATGTTTAGATTATATAGATTTAAACTCTTTTCCCCATTCCATACTTTAGAAAAACTTGTTTAATGTTGGGACATTTTTATGGTCGTATTACAATGAAATTGGCGATGTAATTACCGTTATTAGATAGATGTATGTACATACCTAAATCAAACCACAAAAGAATGGAACAAATGCTCAAACTATAGATAATAAGTTTTTGAGAAAAACGAAAATCAATAGGAGAGCATTTGTGGTTGGAAAAACATGGCTCATTGATAATTGGCGTAAAGGCCACAATATCTAGTAAGAAGAAGAAAAGAAATCATAACCAACTAAATCAAGAAAAATACGTTGAAAAAGATGAGATAAATTGAAGATGCAATAGCAACGACGTTTAAGAACTTTAATTTTATTATTGAGACCTTCAACAAAAGCACTACTATTACGGTCAAGGAAGAAATTGGTAATTTCATCAATCCAATTATCAAGTGTCGTTAAGAAAATCTCAGTCTGGAGTTGAAAAACAAGGGTCGTCCAAGTAAAAAGGTGTAAGCAAAAAAATAACACCAAAGGACGACCAACATGGAAAAGATAAAAGAAGAGATGCTAAAAATCTACATATTTGTGGATGATTATATGAAG
>JACQZQ010000013.1 GCA_016213785.1 Acidobacteriota bacterium | reverse complement strand
TTTACTTTTATCAATGGGTTCTTTTCTTTTCTTCTCTTATTATACAATACCTGTTCTCTTCCTCTTCTTCCACCTTTCATTTTGCGATCTATTTGAATTTATTCTACTTACGGCAACCGAACCCAAAGTTCAGCGGCGAGGAAAGTTCGGCGAGTGTTAACGAGCCGACTTTCCGAGTCCGCTGCAACGTTTGTTCGGTCTCTATTAACAATCACGCAAAACAGCATAACATGTAAATTTATATAACTGACTGACAAAGTAATGTGACTATTATGTAGATAAAGTACTTAGAACAAACCTATACTTTTTTACCAAACCTTAATATCCGAAATAAGATAATGGATGATACATAAACTAAAACACCAACTAAAACACCAACTAAAGCTGCTTTATATTTATCAATTAGAAGATCTTCTTTGGTATAAGGAGGTAGTATAATTACACACATGTGTATACATACTAAAACAAGTGAGAAACTATTGAGTTTTATAATATTAGTGGGGTTTTGGAAAATGCATTTATTTATGTTTCTAAATACAAAAATTCCTAACACTATACTTGTTAGAACAGAAAGAAAATAAACCCAATCTTTAACTTCATTTTGTGCAATCATTTCAAGGTCTGTCATTGAAGAGTGACGTAACCCTGCTACTAGTGGATTAAGAATTAATATTGCAACTAATGATCCTATTAATCCTCCCCAACATAAACCTAGCATTAGTTTTGTATTTTTATTTTTATCAACACTTACATCTTTTTCCATTAGCTTTATCCTTATTTTAACTACTTTTCATTCATTTATAAATTATTAACCCTTTATTGTCCATTTATCTCATTACGCGTAGAGACCGAACCCTTAGTTCAGCGGCAAGGGTGATCGGTGAGCGTTAGCGAACCGACCACCCGAGTCCGCTGCAACGTTTGTTATGCCCCTTCTGATGTTTTAACAGATAAAAACCAACACCTAAATAAATTCAGCAAATAGCGACCAAATTAAACGCAGAACCATTGCACCTTTTTATTATCTTACATATAATTACTCTAGTCAAAACATACTATCAAAACTCGTCACTTATTCTGTTTATTACTAATACTTTTGTTATTCTTTCTTCTATTCCTCTGTTTTATCAAGTATATAAATATTTTATTTTTTATCATTTCTTACATCTACTGTTGTTTCTTTTCGTTTTTACCTACTCTCTTGCTTTTTATACCATTTGTTCACCGGTTTATTACACCATTGTTTTTTACTTTCAATTACTTTACTGACTAATTTTCTATATTTTTCGTTTTCTATCTATATATTCTCTATTATTCACATTTTTACTTGTATGTTTTATTACAAATATTATATTTACTATTTCTCCCTCTTCCTCTTCTTCTTTCTCTTTATTCTCGCTTTCCTGTCACTTTTATTTTTTAGCTACTTTTCACCTAGGGGGCATAACGCCAAGTTCAGCGGCGAGGAAAGCGGCGAGTGTTAATGAGCCGACTTTCCGAGTCCGCTGCAACGTTTGTTCGACGGCTGTTTGTAACAACCTGAACTAATTTAAGCACTTAAGATGTCAATAATTTTATTAATAACTTCCTGTAATTTATAAGGCTTAAGAAAACCAGCCTTATAAGAAACAATATTAGAATCAGCAGTAAAAATACGATTTGGTCTAACTAAACTGTCTTGATTCAAAGAACCTGTAGAAAAATCAGAGGAAGAAACCTCTATGGAATAAGAGTCAGAAACAGCTTTACTCGTTATTTGAGCTAAAATAATGTCATCCCCTAGCATTGTAGCAACAACTAAAGCAGGTCGTTTTTTCACACTCGTTAAGTCAGAAAAAGGAAATGGTATTATCACCACATCCCCTTTTATAAATTTGCCCATGCTTGTTCCTCTTCGACTCTTTCCCAATCTCGTTTTAGTACTTCCTCTGAAGCTAACATTGTTTCATAACTGTTACCTATTTCACTAACATTTCCTTTGTTTGTTTTTTCCAATAAAAAACTTACAAAATCATATACTACTGCTAATTTTTCTGCTGGTAGCTTTTGTAACTCTTCTTCTATTTGGGGTATTGTTACTGTCTTCATTTCTTTATCTCCTTTTTTCCATTATATCTCAAACCCCATTTCTTTCTTAAATTTTTCCTGCAAGTGTATCACGCGAATTAACTAAGCCGTCGAACCCCAAGTTCAGCGGCGAGGGAAGCCGGCGAGTGTTAACGAGCCGACTTCCCGAGTCCGCTGCAACGTTTGTTCGGCGACTATAAGCAAAACCAAAAAGAAAAGAACCTCAAAAAAAGAATCAAAGCAAAACTTGATGAATGAGGCGAACCCAAAGAAGAGGGTCATTTTGATCCTCAATAGAACCATAAGAAGGAACAAGAATATAAAAGCTTTCCAAAGCAAATTTGCTAGCTTCCTGCTTATGATGAGGAGAATCGTCTATTAAATAATCTGCTTTTATCTTTCTGATATCTTTCCAGTTACAACTTATTTCATCCCAAGAATAGGTCTGCTGAAAATATTTGTCTAGCCCACTTTTTAAGATTTTATCCAAATAACTTCTTTTACTTACTGTCCATATCACTATTTCATATTTCTTTCCTACTTTCTCTAATATTCCCCTCATTCCAGTTCTTTCACTAAATCCTATTATTTTATTTCCTTCTATTAGTGGCCTTCCTAATGTTTCATCCAAATCAAATGCTACCCTTTTTTTCATTTTTCTCAATTTTACCTTACCTCATTTCCATTTCATTCCATTTTAGGCTCTTCCGTAATTGGCGTGGAGGCCACAAGATGTAGTATAAAGAAAAAAAACAAAAATTTGACAAGGGAATAGAGAAAAATGAGTAAAATAGAGATACCGCTAGATATAAAAGGGGTAAGAGTGCTAGAAACAAGGAT
>JACQZQ010000012.1 GCA_016213785.1 Acidobacteriota bacterium | reverse complement strand
CTATCCAGGGCATTAACCATAAGTATTTTATACTTTTACATTCTTGTGATGGCTATTCTTATTCTTACTTAGCACAAAACAAGACTGCAATTCCTCCCACGCCTAAAGTCGTGGGTTTCCTTGCAGGAGATTTATGATAAAAACATTTAAGAGCTATTTAAGAGCTATTTAAGAAATATTTAAGAAATATTTGAGAGCTATTTATGCAAAAAATTTTTTTACAAAAACTTGTACCAGTTTTACTATTAATTTTTCAGTTACTAATAAATGATGTTGTTGCAAGGACTCGTAGTTTACCAGCAGTTCCTACAAATAACTTAGCTGCAATTACTGAACGTGAATTAAGAATGCACCTTTCTTTTTTAGCTTCTCCAGAGCTAGGTGGACGCTATAGTTTTAGCGATGGCAATCGTATAGCTGCTAGATATCTTGCTAGTCAGTTAGAATCCTTTGGTTATCGTGGTGCTGCTAAAGGAGGAGAATTTTTTCAAAATATAGAATTTTTTGCTAATTTTATTGATGTAAAGAACTCTCAGCTAAAAATTATTACAAATAACACAAATTTAGCTCCATCCTCCAATTTTACTTATGGTAAAGACTTTTTTACTCCATCCGCAGTTTCTTTTAGTATAACTGCTCCAGTGGTTTTTGTTGGCTATGGAATCTCTCTTCCTCAACAAGATGACTATGCAAAACTTGATGTAAAAGACAAAATTGTTTTAGTTAGTTCAACTATTCCTAAATCTCTTTCTAGAGAAGTAAACTCTGATCAATATGGAGCAGGAGCAGCCTTTGCACATGGAGCAAAAGCTGTACTTTTCCTACCTCAAGATGACTCAAGCCGAATAAGAGGTAATCCAAGTATAGAAAATGAAGACCTCTTTCAAATGGCTAAACCAGGAGAGAGTAAACTACTAATAAATCAAGAAATAGAGGTAGAAATTGGCTTAGAGCTTGCCAAAACATTACTAGGGACAATTAACTTAAGTATAGAAGATTTTTTTAATATTGAATTAGCTGGTAAAGAACATACACAAGCTACATTACCTCTATCTATTGACTTAAAGCTTGTCTCAAATACTGTTACTAAAAAAACACAAAATGTAGCAGCTATTTTTGAAGGAACTGACCCAAAGCTTAAGCAAGAATATGTACTACTAAGCGCTCATTATGATCATATAAAATCTGAGGGTAAACAAGTTTTTTGTGGTGCGGATGATGATGCTTCAGGCACTTCAGCCATTTTAACTATTGCTAGAATCCTTAGCCTAACTCCTCCAAAACGCTCTATTTTAATAGTTTTTCATACTGCTGAAGAAATAGGGCTATATGGCTCACATTATTTTACTGATATTGAGCCTCTTGTATCACTTGAATCTATAGTTGTAAATCTAAATGCTGATATGATTGGTCGTAGTCGTACTGAAAAGAACTCTGCATTAATGGATAGAGAATTAACAGATAAAGATTCTCTTTATTTAATTGGTTCTGATAAACATAGTAGTGAATTACATAAGCTTAGTGAGCAAACTAACTCAGAAATAACAGGGTTACGTATAAATTATACATATAATGCTGAAAACCATCCTAGTCGTCTTTTCTATCGTAGTGATCATTATAATTATGCTAAAAAAGGGATACCTATAATCTTTTATTTTACAGGACTACATTCAGATTATCATCGATCAACTGATACAATAGAGAAAATAGATTTTGAAAAGCTTACACGTATTTCACGCTTAATTTATGCAACAGCTTGGAGAGTTTCTAACTTAGAAAAACGTTTAGTAATAGATCGTTGGAAAGAAAAGTCAAACTAAGACTATAAAAAATAGATATAAGTTATGAGTTGTTTAGGAAATAAAACAGTTACTCTAGAACAAAGCCAAAAAATAGACAGGCTATCAGCAGCAAGCCAGGTCTTATTAATAATATTTTTTTTCTTTTTAATGGCTTGGGTATTACCTTCAAGGTATGATCTATCAGCAAACTTACGTTTTTTTGCTAGTGTATCAATAATTACAGCTTTATTTAGTGTAACAATTTTTTCTCATTTAAGTTATGAAGAAACTTTTGTAGACCTTGGTTTTGGTAAAGAAAATTTTTGGCAAGCTATAGGCATTCTTACTCTACCTGTTTTCTTATTATCCTTCATAGTTATTACAGTAGGTATTAACTTAGGCACAGTTCATATTAAATCTAAAATGATATGGCAGTTCTTAGGAATACCTTTTTGGGCTTTAGTACAACAATATTTATTGCAAAGTATTATTAATAAGCGTTTACAAGTAGTTTTTGGTAAAGGATGGTTAAGCATAAGTTTAACAGCAATTATTTTTGCTTTAGTTCACCTACCAAACCCTGCATTAACCATAGCAACTTTAGTTGTAGGTTTTCTTTGGGCATATAGCTTTCAAAAGGCTCAAAATCTTTATGCTATTGCAATATCACATGGGATACTTAGCACCTTATTTGCTAATTTTACTCCTAAATGGTTGCTCCCTAATATGGTAGTTGGGTATAACTATTTAATAAAAATTGGTTGGATAACGGCGAATTATTAAGCTGTTATTTTTTCTAATTTTGGCAGATAATGTAGAAACAAAATATTTACTAGAATTCAATTTACAATTTCCCGCTTAAAAGTAATACATTAAATAAATCACCGAGGTAAACATTGTGAAAAACGACGTTACTGCTAATACTGCGCAAAGATATTTGGAAAAGGGTTTAGGTCATTACAATCGTGGTGAATTTGTAGAGGCTGTAGAGGCTTATCATAAGGCGATAGAGCTACGTAATGGACAATTTTCAAAAGCTTATTTTAACCTTGGTAGAGTACTATCGGATATGGGCGATCTAGATGGTGCAATAACTTCTTATCGTACTTCTTTAGAACAACAAGCTAATAATCCAGATAGTTATTATCATTTAGGGTTAACTTTAGCACGTAAAGGATTACAAAATGACGCTATAGCTGCTTATCGTAAAGCTATTGAACAGCGTGAGGGGGTAAATGCCTGGTCTTACCATAGTCTAGGAATAGCTCTAATGCGCATAGGTGATTTAGATGGTGCAATTGCATCTCATCGTAAAGCTATTGAGCAACGCCAAGGTGATTTTCCTAAAGCCTACCATAATCTAGGCTTAGCCTTGGCTCATAAAGGCGATTTACCATCGGCTATTGAAGCCCTACGTCAAGCTATTGGACAAAGACGTGGTGCAAATCCTGAAAGTTACTTTGAACTTGGAAAAGTCTTATTTCAAGCAGGTAATACTGAAGAAGCTATTAAATCCTTACGTCTTTCTATTGAACAAAGAACAAGCCCATTTCCTGAAGCTCACGCTGAATTAGGAAAAACCCTTCTTTCTGCGGGTCAAATTGATGAATCTATTCAAGAATTAGGCGCAAGCCTAGAACTACAACCAGAAAATCCTGAAGGTCATCATACTTTAGGAAGAGCATTTTTACGTAAAGGTATGTTAGATCAAGCTGTTGCTTCACTTAGAACAGCTATTGAACAAAGTGAAGAGAAATTCCCTTGGGCATATCATAACCTAGGAGAAGCTTATTCTGCTAAAGGTGAACTAGATTTAGCCATTGAATGCTACCGTATAGCTATTAATCAAAGTGAACGCTATCCTCGTGCTTATCTAGAGCTTGGTCGTGCTCTTTATAATCGTGGTGAACTATCTGATGCTAGTAATGCTTTTAATACTGCAATTGAGCAAAGAGGAGGTGTTTTTTCAGATGCCTATTATGAACTTGGCCGTACTTTTGTATCAGGTGAGGATTTAGATGCTGCAATAGCTGCTTTTCAATCTGCTGTAAAACAACAGCCTAATTTTCCTGATGCCCATAATGAACTAGGCATGGTGCTTTATAGACAAGGCCGCCTAGAAGATGCTGTAGCATCTTTTCGTACAGCTATTCAATTAAGAAGTGGAAAATTTGCTAAAGCACATAATAACTTAGGCTTAGCTCTATTTGATGCAGGCCAATTAAAAGAATCTTTAGAGGCTTTTCGTGCCGCAATTGATTGCCAACCTATTTATGCTAAAGCTTACCGTAATCTAGGACGCGCACTTTATGCAAATGGTCAACTTGAAGAAGCTGTAAAAGCTTTTACTACCGCAATTGAACAGAGAAAAGGTGATTATGCCGAAGCTTACCATGACCTTGGACTTGCTTACTATTCCCAAGGTGTTCTACCTGATGCAGTTGAGTCTTATAAAAAAGCTATTGAACAGCGACCAGATAAACGCTATCCAGAGTCTTACTATAGTTTAGGAACAGCCTTTAATGCTCAAGGCGAATTTGCAAATGCTATAGAGTCTTATCGTAAAGCTATATCTCAACAAAATGGTGTATATCCTGAGGCCCACTATAGCCTTGGCCTAGTTTTACTACAGCAAGAAGATTTTAGCCAAGCAGAGCAAATTTTCCGTCGTGCAATTGAACAACAACCAATGTTTCCATCTGCTTATTACAGCCTAGGTTTAGCCTTACACCGTGCAGGTCAAAGAGAAATAGCTGTAACAGAATTTCAAACCTCTATAAAGCAAAACCCAAACCTACCTTGGACTCATTATAGGCTTGGAAGAGTTCTCTATGAACTTGGACAATTAGATGGCTCAATTATAGAACTTCAAGAGGCTGTAAAACTTCAACAAAAATTCCCTGAAGCACATTGTGATTTAGGGCGAGCTTTTTATGATAAAGGGGATCTTGATTCTGCGATTTCTACTTATCGAACAGCACTCCAACAACTTGGAGATTTACCTGAAGCCCTTCATGGTCTAGGTCGTGCTCTTGCTGATGCAGGAGATGTTAAACAGGCTATTTCCTTCTATCGTCAAGCAATTGCTACAAAACCAGATTTTCCAGATGCTTACCATGATCTAGGACGAACACTTTATGAAATAAGTGATCTAACAGGTGCAATTGATTGTTATGAACAAGCCTTAAAACAAGCTGGAGATTTTCCACAAGCCCACCATGACCTTGGAATAGCACTTTCAGAAATTGGTAAGACTGAAGAAGCCGTAAGCCATTTAGAAAAGGCTGTAAAACTCCAACCAAATAATTTTGCTACCGCTTATCATAATTTGGGTACTGTTCTTTTTGAACTAGGTCGTGTTAATGAGGCTATAGGCGCTTTCCAAATAGCAATAACACAATTCCAAGGCCGTTGCCCTATGACTCATTATAATTTAGGTAATGCTCTTTATGCTGAAGGTAATATCGACGGGGCATTAGCTGAATATCGTGTTGCTATTGAACAACAACCTTTCTTCCCAGATGCACACCGTAACCTAGGTAATGCACTAGCTCGTAAAGGCGCTTTAGAAGCTGCTAGAAACTACTACCAAATGGCTATTAAACAAGGAGATAATAACCCTGATGCATATTATGACTTAGGATTAGTCTATTACGGGAAAGGCCAGCAAGATGAAGCTATAGGAGCGTTTAAGCAAGTATTAAAAGTTAATAATAATGATCCTCAAACACATCGTAGCCTTGGACTCTCACTCTATGAACGGGGCGATATTGATGGAGCAATGACAGAATTTAAGGTTGCTATTGAACAACGTAAGGGCGAGTTTGCTGAAGCCCATCACGATTTAGGCCGAGTTTTATTTGATAAAGGCCAATCAGAACAAGCCATTAGCGAATATCGACTATCAATAGAGCAAAGAAAAGGTACATTTCCTAAAGCACATTATAATTTGGGTCTAGCTCTTACAACAGTAGGTCAGTATTCAGAATCAATAAAAGAATTTCGCTTAGCTATTAGCCAGCAAAAAAATAATTTCCCTGAGGCTTTTTACCAATTAGGAAAACTCTTAGCCCGTGAAACGCTTTTAGATGAAGCTGTTAGCTGTTTTTATACTGCTATTGAGCAACGACAAGGCAATTATGCCGAGGCTTATTACCATTTAGGCCAAGCCTACTCTCGTACAGGGGATGTTAATTCTGCAATTACTTCTTATCGACGTGCTATTGAACAAAGAAAGGGATTCTACCATGAAGCCCATCAAGACCTAGGCCGGGCGCTTTATCGTAAAGGAGACTTAAGTGCGGCTAATGAAGAATATTCTATTTCTTTACGTCAACGTTCTGCACAATCACAAGAAGAACATCTACAAGAACATAACTCTTTAGAAACTGATGCAGAAGACCTAGATGCAGAACTAGAAGTAGGGTTAAGACAAGCCGCCCCACAGCTTTATGATGGAAGTGAAGAAAAACCTAATAAACGTAAAGTAGTTGTTGAAGAAGAAATGGAATCATATGATTCTATTGAAGTTAATGAAGTTGAGGATGATGATAAAACCGATCCTCCTCAGGAAAATAGGAGTTAAAAATATTAGGATAAATTTTTAATGCGCGTTTTGCTAATTGTAAACCCTAGTTCAGGTCGTGGAAAAACTAAAAAATTACTTCCACAACTAAAAGAGCTTTTAGCTAATCATTCTGTTCATTCTCTAGAATATGTCGAAAGTCGCTCTCAAGATGATTTAGTAGAACTTGCTGCAAGTGCTACTAAAGATGGCTATGATGTTGTAACTGCCGTTGGGGGCGATGGCACTATTCATTATGTTTTAACAGGAATTGTTAAAACGTTGATTCAGGAAAAAAATAATAAAAAAACTGCTTTAGGTATTATTCCTTTAGGGCGTGGTAATGATATAGCACGAACCTTAAAAATTCCTACAGATCCAAAAACTGCTTGTGAAATCTTACTCGCTGGCAAAAGACAACTTACAGATGTTGCTTACACGGGTAAAAACTTTTATATAGGTGTTGCTGGTGTAGGCTTTGATTCTGAAGCCACTAAACTAGCTAATGAAACAAAACTTAAAGGCGGATGGCTACCAGCAGTTTTTGTCTATGGTTATTCTGTATTAAGAGCCTTAATTAGGTATAAAGCAAAGAAAGTAAAAATTACTTATGATGGTGGTATTTATGAAGGCAAAATTATGCTTGCTGCAATTAGTAATGGGCAAGCTTATGGTGGAGGAATGTTTATAACCCCTATTGCAGAAGTAAATGATGGTTTATTAGATATTTGTATCTTAAAAGAGATGTCAAAAATAAAACTTATAATTAACTTTCCAAAAGTTTTACGCGGTACACATCTTGGACACCCTTATATTGAGTATATCCGCACTAAAAAAGCAGAAGTTGAGTCTATTGAAAATACATTAGAACTCTATGGAGATGGAGAATATTTAGAAGAGACCCCATTAAAAATTGAAATACTTAAACATTGCTTACCAGTGATTATTCCTTAGTAAAAATAAATTAATCCTCAAGAAAATAAATAAAAATTCAGGCTTTGCAGATTTACAAAGCAGGGAAAAACTTTTATAACAGATTTGGAGATGAATGGGGCCTGGTGGTTTCCGCAGACTTCAAATCTGTAGTGGGTCAAGTATGCTTGGCCTGGGTGGGTTCGATTCCTACACATCTCCGCCATTATTTTCAATAGTTTACAGTCACCAAGTTTTTTATTCAGCCGCTTATAAAAATCAAATGTACATAAATGCACATATATAAGTACGGATGCATGGTCGCGTTGCAGTAAAGTTAGCAATGTGGTTGCAGCCTTTTATTAAATCGATGTAGAAACCTAGTGTTAACTATAAGATAACCTAATTTAGGAGGCATAAATTATGCCTCCTAAGTACTATTTCCCGCTTAACCTAGCGTAAGTGCGATCAATAGCTGAGTTTGAAGATCTTTCAAAATTACTAAATTTTTTAGCATGCTTTTCAGCTAATGCAGTTTTTACTATTTTAATAGTATCTTCTTTACTTTTACCTGCTGCAATTTGTTCTTTTACAGCTTTGACCATATCAAACATAAACTCTTTTAAGAAAGTTACTCTTTCTTTGCTTTCTTGGACTTGACCATGACCGGGGATTATACGAGAAACATTTAATTTTTCTACACCTTCAAGGGTTTGTCCCCAATCTTCGGGATGGGCATCTTGCCCAACAAAGGGAAGAGCACCTGTTAGTAAATCTCCTGTTATTAAGATACCTTCTTTAGGCAAAAAGATTACAACATCTCCTTCTGTATGACCTCGGCCAAAGTAGAGTACTTGAACTTCACGATTTTCACCATGTAAAAATAGACTTTTATCAAAAGTAACATTAGGTAGAGTGATTTCTAGATTTTCTAGGTCTACTTGTAAATCTTTACTTTGTTGTAAGTTTTTTTCTACTTCCTGGCGTTTTTCTGCTGTTAGATCAACGCCTTTTTCATCTTTGCCATTTTTAAGTTGGTCTTGTAGTTCTTTAATTTCTTTAACTAATTCTTCTTGTGTTTCTTTTATGCTTGGGATTTCTTTTTCTTGAATATCACGTCTAGTGTTTGTATGAGCAATTATGTTAATTGCTTGGGGGAATAAGGAAGAGTAGGTACTATTTCCTTGTACATGGTCTGGGTGCCAATGAGTATTAATTAAGTAATGTATAGGCTTATTTCCAGTTACTATTTTTACAAGTCTTGCTGCTTCACGAGCAGCAGCAGGTGTAAAGTGTGAATCTACAATAGCAACACGATCTCCAACTGTAAAAAAAGCTGTATTAGAAATTGCTGGAACATTAGAAGTAGGTTTAACAATTAAAGCCCAAATTTGAGGAGCAACCTCTTGAACAGTAAAAATACTTGATTCTGGGGTTTTATTTTGAGCTTGAGTGATTGTTAGACTTGAAAAAAGTACTATCAAAAATACTAGCAGTTTGCGCATAGCACAAATCCTTTCTTAAATAAAATATAGATAAATGCATCAATCTAAAATCTGAGGTATAAACTATAGAGGCAAAAGAAGTTAAAGTTTTTGTTTTGATAACTCTGCTCTTAAGCTTTCATAACCGCGAGCCATAGCCCAGTGATGATTCCAAGAAAATATAGGTTTAGCAATAAATGAAAAATAACGTAGTAGGGGTTTTTCTGCCAAAATATGCCAATCAAATTGGACTTTTGTTAAATTTCCTTCTTGAGATAAAGACCAAATTCCTTTACCAACAAAATCACCTATAGCTTTGATCTCCATATGATTAGGGGGGCGAAACGAAGTAACCTCTGCTGTCCAAGAGAGAGTATAAGGGAGCCAGCCTTTGGTATGGAAATGAATTTTATCGCCAATACGATCTAAGCGACCTGATTTTTCTGCCCTAGCTGCTAGGTAAACATCAGGCCACCAACGTGGCAAATCAGCCCCATTTTCTATTAGCTTAAAAACCTCTTCAATTTGGGCATTAAATTCCCATTTAGTTATAAAATGATATTGGTTACTTGACATTAATTTTAACTAATAGGGGCTTTATAGTAAGTAGTATGTAAACCAAAAAGCACCCCACGAAGTTGATCTACTTGAGTCCTAAGCTCATAAAAAGTATCTTTGTCAAGAAAATTATTTTTCTCTAACTCTTCCTGAGTTAAGGTAAGTAAAATATTCAGATCTCTAATAGTTCTTAAGAGTTCTTGGAAAAGATTGTCTATTCCTGCTTGAGCCGCCGCCGCTTCTATTGTATCAGAAGACATATCACCTAAATTTGTATCTAATTGACCTGTGGTAAATCTAACAGACGAAGCAAGATCAACGGACTTACCAGGATCAGTTGTAAGCAGTAATGCAGCCTCTAAATCATATTCTGAGGCTTCCATAAAAACTTTCTGTAATTCTTGTTCTGTTACTGCTTTTATTGAAGCTTCTATTTCTTCGGCTAGTTCTGTTACAGTTTGAGGGCGATCAGCAGGCTTTTTAGAAAGGGCATGCATTACTACACCATTAACTATTGCAGGAAGATCAGGCTTAAATTCATAAATAGGTTTAGGCTTTTCAGAAATATGCTTCATTACAATAATACTAGCTTTTTTACCATCAAATGGTAGTACTCCAGTTAACATACGATAAATAATTATGCCTAAGGAATAAATGTCAGAACGTATATCAACGTCAAAGCCTCCACATTGTTCTGGAGACATATAAAAAGGAGTTCCTACAACAAAGCCAGCCTGAGTTAATCGACTAGCTTCTTCCTCATCATCTACTTTACCTAAATATCTAGCAATACCAAAGTCTACTAGCTTAACAATTTCTTGACTCTCATCTTGGTGAAAAAATATATTATCTGGTTTAAGGTCGCGATGAACTATTTGGTGATCATGGGCTACTTTTAATGCATTACAAATTTGTTGAATAATTTTATTAGTTTCTCTTAGAGAAAAAGCCCCATTGGCTACTAATTTTTCTTCCAAAGTCATTCCCTTAAGTAATTCCATTACAACGTAAACACTGTTGGCTTCTACATTATTTAGTTTTATATCACCAATATTATTTTTAGGTAATATAAATTTAGTAGTTCCAAAGTCCATAATAGCAATAGCATTAGTGTGGCGTATTTTCATAGTCATTAATGCTTCACGGCGAAAACGCTCTACAGCTTTAGAGTCATTGGCTAGATGGGGGTGAATAATTTTTATTGCTACAGGAGTATTTAATTGTATATGAGTAGCCTTATAAACCATCCCTGTACCGCCACGAGCAATCTTAGATTCTATGCGGTATTTATTATCTATTACTAAACCTATACAGGGGTCTTCTGCTTCAGCAAGGGCTAGTTTTTGGCCGTCAAAGACGCAAAAACTATTAGAATCTTCATATGCTCGTTTGCATTCTGGGCATTGCTTCATTTTTATAATTAATTAAACCCTACAAAATTTATATTTACTTATGAGGTTAGTAATGTAGGTAGACTAACACTTTACTAAAGTAAGTATTAGTTTAACTGTTTTATAAAGACAAACTTAATAAAATGTTAACGCTATTTAAGTTTTTTAAACTTTACTATTTATTAAGAAAAAGTCAATTCTTAAGTAAGAAATGTTAGTTTTACTTAGGTGAAATAAAATTTTATATTTTATATTTTATAGAGCAAAGCTATTAAAGTGTTACTAACAAAGAAGATACAAAAGGTTCTAAATTACTAGATTTATAATCTTGGTTAAAAATACTAGATTTTTCGCTTTTCATATCAAAAGGATTTTCTATTTCGCGAACACAAAAATCAATAGCATTATCTTCATTAATAAAGATTTTAAAGTTTGTTGCGTTTTGAGTATAGACTATGTTATACCAAACGCTTTCTTTACGCAGTAAAATAATTTTAGCGCGACCTGTTAAAATTTTTCGCAACGTAATATCAAGTAAACGAAAGCTTTCATTAGAATAGTCTGCTACTGTAATACTCTCTTCATACTCAGAATTTAGATCTGTATTAAGAAAAATATAAAAGGGAAGTAAATTAGTAGTTTGATAAGAGGCCGCAAAACTGCTTGGTTTTTCTTTACTTATATGAGATATACTAAGAATCTCTCTTACTAAAAAATCATTAGCATTACTCTCATGTGCAAAAAGCCTAAATAATCTTTTATCTTTAAGAAAAACTAAATTGTACCAACAGGCTTCTTTTTTTAACAACAAGATTTCTGCTCTTCCCACCATAGCTTGACGAATTGTGACATTTAATAAACCATAGGTACTATTATATCTAGCATACTCAGCTACAAGATTTTCCTCAGAAAGTTTCCCAGTTTGAATAGGAGTTACTCTAATAGGAGTTATTGAGAGATTTGAACCCTGTTCTAAATCTTCAATAAGTTTTTCTATTGTTGAGGTTCTTTCTTCACGATTACGAGCTAGGGCAGCCATTATTGCCTTTTCTACTTCTTTAGGCAAAACTATTTTAGGGTTAACTATGCTAGGTGGTTGAGGGTTATGCATTAAACGACTTATCATAGTATTACGAGAACTTTCTACAGGGAAGGGAAGAGCACCTACAAGCATCTGATAAACAACAAGAGCAAAGCTATAAACATCTGAGCGAGTATCTAATTTATCCCCGCTTACTTGTTCAGGAGACATATAAGCAGGAGTTCCCATAACCAGACCAACATTGGTTTGAGCGTGGCCTTCATCAGAAAATTTAGCGATTCCAAAATCTAGGACTTCTACCCAATCTTGGTTGTTTTTCTTAGAGATCATTATATTATCTGGTTTTAGGTCACGGTGAATAATTTTTTGACTATGAGCATCGGCTAAAGCTGCACCAGCTTGTTTACATATTTCTATTACTCTAGCTAAAGGCATAGGCCCTTCACGGCGCAATATGCTTGAAATGGTTTCTCCATCAACATATTCCATTACCAAGTAAAACATACCATCAGCCGTCTTACCAAAATCAAATACCCCAATGGCATGAGGATCTGTTAATTTAGCAGATAGTTTAGCTTCATATTCAAATCTCTCTATAACATCAAAGCTTTGTGATAAGTCAGTAGGGATTACTTTAATAGCGCAAAGTCTTCCCATACGAACATGTTCGGCTTTATAAACTGCACCCATACCACCTTGGCCTAGTTTGCTTATTATCTTAAATTTAGCATCTAACCAAGTGCCTACTAGTAAATCTTCTTTAGTTTTATCTTTAGAGTAAGGGCTTAAGCGGCTACCATCTTGACCACAGAATGTAGCATTATCATTAAATTGTGTTTGGCATTGAGGACAAACTTTCATAATAAAAGTTATCAGTATTTTAAGAATCAGAGTATCTAGAAATATCTAGAGTATTAAGAGTATCAAGATTTTATGCAATTTTAGATTTAGACAAAGAAGTTTTTTCTCTATGTTTTAATGCTTCTAAAAGAAAATTTTCAAAAATAATACGACCATCACGGCTATCATTACGATGTTCCCATCTAGTAGGCAATTTATTCCAATCTTCAAAGGATTTTTCCAAATGGTATTGAACAGTATAAATTAGCTGATCATCTGTTCTATAAACCATCATTTGATAGGGACATAAATAGCTTTTTGCTAGATTAAGAAAACCTTCTGGAATTCTATCTATCATTAAACCGTGATTTTGCCAGACTCTTAGAACATGCTGATGAGTTCCTGCTTGCCAAAAACGTGATGTAGTATCATCTAGACCCTTAAATATAGGATCATTTGGCTTAGTTACTCTTACATAATGATATTCATATTCTCTAATTCGGCCATTACGTTTTTCTTTAGCGTCAAGACCATCAAGAGTAACAATCCTAGCTCCAAACGATAGCCCAATAAGTTGATGGCCTCCGCAAATGCCTAATATAGGGACACGTAAGCGTTGAATGGTTCTAGCAAAATTATTAAGTAAGTTTGGGTTATAAAGATCAAAATCCCTTAAAGAGCCGCTAATAATAATGGCATCAGGGTTAAACATTTCAATATTATTTTCATTAAAATCAGATAAGTGAAAAATTTTAGTACGACTATTTTTTATTAAGGTTAATACATTACGAGTAATATTTTCTAAGGCAAGCCCTGCAATATGACGCTCTTCCCTAAGCCATTTTAAGGGGTTAAAATCTGCTTCCTCTATAGCTGTAGGGGAAATGTCGGACTCATTTTTTAATAGATTATCAATAATCATTATGTTCATTGATTCTATTTTAGGTTTAAATGGCTCGTAATCGCAATAATTTTTCATTTGTACAGGCATAAACTCACCTCCACAATTTTATAGTTATTTTAATGAAAATAAATCTTTAAGGTAAAAGTATAAAATCTAATCTTACTTAATTAATTTTTCTACGCAAGCACTTATTCGCTCAACGCCTTGTTTTAGTGTTTCTAAAGAGGTTGCATAGGAGATTCGTAAATATCCTTCGCTACCAAAAGCTGATCCTGCTGTTAATGCTACATAGGCTTGATCAATTAAATATTCTGCTAGCTGGTCTGAGGTTTTAACTTGAGAGTTATTTTCAATAATCTTTTTTATATTTGGAAAAGCATAAAAAGCCCCTTCTGGCTCAACACATTCAATACCAGAAATAGAATTTAGCGCTGGGATTAGATAATCTCTACGTTTTTTATATTCTGCTAACATTTCTTCTACAGTATTTTGAGGGCTAGAAAGTGCTGCAATTGCTGCTCGTTGTCCAATAGAGGAAGGATTAGACGTAGAATGGCTTTGTACTTTTACCATTTCTGAGATCCATTCTTTAGCCCCTAATGCATAGCCTAAACGCCAGCCTGTCATTGCATAAGTCTTAGAAAGAGATCCGCAGATTAATATATTAGTTCGTAGTTCTTTAGATAAACTTGCTGCGGAAAAAGTCTTATGTGGGGGATATACAAATTTATAGTAACACTCATCAGAAAGTATAAAAAAATTATGTTCTACAGCCAGTTCTGCAATTGCCTTAAATTCTGTTGGAGAAACAATTCTTCCTGAAGGATTAGAAGGGGAATTTAAGATAAGTAGCTTTGTACGTGGGCTAATACTTGCTTTTACTTGCTCTGCTGTTAATTGAAAATTAGTAGGCTCAGTGTCAATAACTATGGATTTAGCTTCTGCTAAAGTAACTACTTCAGGAAAAGTAACCCAATAGGGAGCTGGTAGTAGTACTTCATCACCAGGATTAATTAAAGTAAGGAGAGCATTAAAAATAGTTTGTTTACCACCAGCAGAAACAACTACTTCTGAAGGCTCATAACGAGTTGAAGTTTCACTTGCAATATAATTAATGATAGCGTCTTTTACTTCTTTGGTTCCAGCAGTTGGAGTATAGCGGGTAAAATTTTCGTCTATGGCTAGATGTGCAGCTTGTTTAATATGTTCTGGGGTATTGAAATCTGGTTCGCCTGCTCCTAAGTCTATAACATCTTTGCCTGCACGTTTTAGAGTATCGGCTTTTTGCATTACTGCCAAAGTTGAGGATAAAGACATTTCTGTCACTCTTTGTGCAGGAACAAACTTAGAAATAACTTTTGACATTACAATAACCTTTCTGGCAGCTTTCTATCTTCTATAGAGTTTAAGATTGTTTAAACTTTTCTTTCATTTTTTGTTCAACTAGTTCAGGTACAAGTCCAGTAATTGAGCCATTTAGCATAAAAACTTCTTTAACTAAGCGGGAGCTTAAATAGCTATAAGGTTCTGCTGCCATCATAAAAACAGTTTCAATATTAGGAGCTAAACGGCGATTCATTAAAGCCATTTGTAGCTCATACTCATAATCTGATATAGCTCGAATCCCTCTAATAATACAACCTGCTTGTTTAGCTTGAGCATAATTAACTAATAGACCATCAAAAGTATCTACCTTAACTTCTGGGCTATTAGCCACTACAGTACGAATAATTTCAATACGTTCATCAAAATTAAATAAGGGTTTTTTCTCAATATTTACTAGAACTGCAACAATTATTTCATCAAAAAGCCTACGGCTACGCTCAATTACATCTAGATGACCATTAGTAATAGGATCAAATGATCCTGGGTAAATTGCCCGACGAATTCGCATATGATTTTAATGTTTGCAGGGATTAAATTTCAGGCTTTATAACAATTGCTCATTCTGCCAGTAGCAGAAATGACTGTCAATTTGAGTTTGCCTATAAGACTATACAAAGTGATTATGTAATAATTTGTTAGCTTTTTATTAATCATCTTAACAGGTTACAGTTCTGCCCACGACTTTAGTCGTGTGGGATGAATTGCGGCAGTGATAGGCATTAAGTAGATTTTTGGTTTTCAATGTAGCGCTTGATAGTCTCGGAAGAAACATTGCTAGCAGTAGAAATAAAATAAGTCCTAGTCCACATAGAAGGCATACGAGCAAGTACAGGAAATTCCATACGCAAAACCCTAGAAGAATAGCCCTTAATACGAAACATAATTTGATCAGGAGAAATATTAGTAGGACAATTTAAGAATAAATGGACATGATCGGGCATAATTTCTTGAGCAATAATCTGACAGTCCAATTTAGCAACAACTTCAGCAATTAGCTGAGAAAGTCTTTCAGCAATTTTTCCATCTAAAACTTTTCTTCTACGTCTAGCAATCCAAACAAAGTGATAATTAATTAAGGAAACACTAGTAATTTTGTGTCGATATTTTTGAGCCATAATTAAAAAAATATTGCGTCTATAGTATTGATGTATAGACACCATTATGCTATATTAAACTTATGAAGTCAAACAGGGTTATCCAAATACGACTACAAGTTTCAACAACTCTTTGGCAGCAAATGACTGATGCAAGGTTAGAATCTGCAAGACTGTGGAATAAGATGGTTAAACTCCATCTTCGGTTTAGAAAACATAACAGAAAATGGCCTACTCAAGCACAGTTTGAGAAACATTTTGCAAGAAAGTTCCGACTTCACAGCCAAACTATTCAAGCACTAATAGGAAAATTCTTTGCTAACATAGACTCAACATGCACTAATCGGGCTAATGGTGATAAACGCGCTCGTTATCCTTATAAAGAGAAAACCTACTTTAACCCAGTTTGGAAAGGCCAACACATAAAGCAAGATAATAACTACATCATTCTACCTATGGGAATAGACCCTCACAGTAGAAAAAGAAACCTTGCAATTTGTGTCCGTCTACCAGAGCAAATACCACAAGGAAAAATAGTACAGGCTGAGTTAGCATTCGGTAAGTTGCTACTAACTATCCAAAATGAAATTGAAGTAGAAAAGCCTAAAGTAGAAAAAATAGCAGCCTCAGACCTTGGCTCTATCCATCTAGCAGTAGTAACAGATAGTACAAACTCTTTAGCTTTAGTTGGTCGTGGACTACGTAGCATAAACCAAGGAAAAGCCAAAGCCTTAGCCCAAATATCACAATTGCAATCTCGCTGTGAAAAATACTCAAGGCGATGGAAAAAACTACAAGCTACTAAGAGAAAAATATTAAGAAAAACTCAAAACCAAACCCACAATCTACTACACAAGGCAGCTAATGAAATAGTTAACTACTGTAAAGAAAAAGAAGTATCAAAACTAGTAGTAGGTGACATAACAGAAATTAATAGAAACAAGAAAAAGAAGTCATCACGTAGACTTAATCAAGAAATGGGACTTCTTTCCCTAGGTGTGTTTGTTGGATACCTAAAATATAAATTAGCTGCTATTGGCACAGAGTTAGAAAGTTATAGCGAGTCTTATACTACCAAGACTTGCCCTGCTTGTGGTCACAAACACAAGCCAAAAGGCCGTCAATATCACTGTCCTAAGTGTGGTTTTATTGGCGTTCGTGATGAGGTTGGAGCTATTAATTTGCTTAACAAATTTCTCAATAAAGGAGAAATTAAACCTCAGTCTTTAATCCCTAAAGGGAATGTAAAGTATCTACGGCCTGTGAGGTTGAAAGACTTTGCTAAACGTAGTAGTCCCACTGACATTGGGCTGCCGTCCATCCACGTTCTTTGTGCGGACGGTTGATGCTTTTATGGCTTAATTGCGGTCAGGCTGTCCTTGATAGCAGGCGTGAGCCTTCCTGACTGCGGTTGTAGCGACCAAAAGAATCACACTGCTTTAGCTGTGTGAGTGTCAATGCATAAATCCACTGCTTATGCTATTATTTGCCCTTAGAAATTCTTTAATATTCTCTAAATCTATTTAGTATTCTTGTTTAGAGGTTTTGTTTTTCTCTATAATATTTCTGTAAATGAAAAGTGCTAGGTAACTAGATAAAATGCCGTTTAATGATAAAAATAAAAAAGTAACACGTAATACTAACGACACAGGTCTACTACAACCCTCTACACCAGAAGATATTGAGCATGAGCTAGAACAAAAATTAGCTTCCTTGGGTATTAATTTAAGTGGTGGGATGAAAGGTTTAGCTAGCCGAAACACTCAAGCTCTGCCTACAGTTTTAGATGATAAAAAAACAAGCATATTAGATATAAATGAACTACGTAATGCCTTAAAACAGCAAATTAGTATTGCTGAGATTAAATCAGAGATAGAAAAAACCATCCGTCAAATAATGGGAATTGGGCCTATTGCTCAAGGCGAAACCCAAGAATTAGAACTACGCGCCGCAATTTTAATGCTTCCTTACTGCAAAGAATATATTCCTGATTTTCCTCAAGAAGTGCGTCCAGCAGAATTTGCTGTAGATCTTAATCTGCAAGATATTATTGATTTTCACTCCGATATGACTGGCGCAAATCAAGAAGAATTAGATGAAATGATTGAACAATATGCTGTTCAAATTATTCAAGTTTTGCTTAGTCATCCATTAATCCCACAAAAAGATGCTAAAAAAATAGGCGTTGACCTAAAAACAACTGCCCTAAAAGATGAAAGAGGAACAGCACTTTACTCTAATAATGATGCTCAATTCTTAGAAATTCTTTTTGGAGAACAAAAACTCCTAGAAAGAGGCGGCGAAATAGGTCTGCTTGCTATTTTAATCTCTGCTAAAAAATGGAATAAAATTGATAGTGATAGCCTCTTTAATAATGCTGTTTTATACACTCTAGAGGCAATGGCAAAAAAACGCGGCATTCCTGGAATTGTCTTACGCGGCCAAGGCGAAGATCACCCTGTAGCCTATATTTTAGGAGAATATATAGTTCATAGTATTGATCAGTCTTTAGAAATACTTATAAAATTTATGGAGGATTTTTTAACTATTACCCGCGAAGCAGTAAATGCACCACCTGAGGTTTTTATTAGTAGCGTTTATCATAATTATCTACCTAAGTTAAAAACTATTTTTCGAAACTCTATTCATGAATCTTTTGACCGTTTTATTGAAACCTTTAAACGGGAATATCAAAACTCTCAACAAAGTGTACGTAGTAAAATCTTTTTCCTTAAACGTATAGGAGATATTTGTGAGCTTTCTTTTTATACCTATGAAGCTTTACGCGTTTTAGAATCCGCATCTGGTGAAGTCTATGCCAAAGAAAACTTAGATGAAGGTACTGCTCATTATGCTTCACGTAATTCAATCCCTCTAGATGAGACTTCAGATATACTTTCACAAAAAAATACTCTCTCTGAATTACTTATGTTTGTGCTAAAACAGCGTTGTAATACAAGGGATAGGGGCACGCCTAGAGTACATTTTGTTTCTAAACTTATGAATGATACTCTTTTCTTTCTTGATAGCCTACGAAGGGTTTTTGATCACGGTTATGCAAGGGGAAGAGCCGTTTCTTCTAATGATTATAGTAGCTGGGAAGAAATAGTAGCAGACTGTTCAAGAGGCTATGCTAGGCTCTTTTTTAGCCATAACTTAAATGATTTAGAAAGATATCATTTTGAAAATATTTATAAACGCTTAGTAGAAAGACATTTATCCTTTTTTGATCTACAATCCCCAACCCTTTTTCAGCCAGATATTAAACTAGATAAAATTGCTAAGTCTAAAACTCCAGAAGATACTCTAAAGGAAAAATTTTTACAATTCCTAATAGCTCTACACCAAGCCTTACTTAATTTTCATGCTGAAAAACTAAGTGATGCCACAAAAATAAAAGAAGATTTAGATGTTTTAACAAGACTCCCTGGTCATAAAACTAATACTCCTGTAGTAAGGCAAAATAATACTGCTGCTTTTACACAGGATGCTCTTCAAACAAGGGTTTTTCTATCACAAAGCGAGCTACCTCTTTCAGATTATACTCTAGAGGTTCTCCTAAGCGTTGTTAGCCCAGATGCAAAAGATAAAACCATACTTATACAAGCTCTAAGAATGGCTGTTGAAGTAACTGGAAAAGCTAGAACAAGCGAAGAAATTGCTACTTCAATGAACTTTTTACAAAATTTACGCCAACGTATGAGCTTACTAATAGTCCTTGCCGAGCAAGAAAAAGAACAATGGGTTAATAGCATTTTAGCAAGCCTAAAAGAATTAGAACAAAGCGATCCTATTTCTATTTCTTCATACGGCATAGTACTTAATGAAATAGAAGACTGGGATCCCTCTGAAGAACGTATATTAAACGAATGGAAAAATCCTGAGACTACAATCTTAAGAACTCAACAAATACTCTTTATTTTGTTACTAAAATATAACAATCAGCAAATACAAAGTTTAATAGACCAATATCAACGCTGGCTTAGCCTAAATACTTTGCCTAGTGATTCTGTACGTCGTAAGGTTTTTGAAAGACGACAACAAACATTAAGCAATTTTTCTAGGAAGAGCGGTTTTAAGTTAAAATTTTTAAGATTTTTATTATCTACTTTAAGATATATTCAATTATCTTACCAGATTACTAGTTGGGAACAGCCCGAAGCTTATCTTTTAGAAGATCTTTTAGCTGTAGAAACTCCAGTTAAACGTGTTCAAGAAATAAGTATTGTTCTTTCTACAAAAGAACCTTTAAAAGTAAATAATCTAGTACAACAATTTACTAAAGTATTAAGGGAACGTTTTCAACAAAGCGCTTCAGGTTATAGTTATTATACAGATGAAGAAAAATTACTGATGGAAAACCGGTTAAGCAACTTTGAAGCCATATGTAAGCGTAGTTCTTGGCAAGCTAGTCAAGAGCGTATATTATTTTCCATTGCACAACTTTTGGTTAAACCAATGAAACGTTTATCTAACCAAGATAGTTAATTTTGAAAAAACAAATTGGGGGTGTTTTGTGCCTATTTCTCCAGCAGAACGTTTAGCTTCGCTAAAAGCTTTATTAGAAGAAGATCCAAATGATGCTTTTGTTCATTATGGTATTGCAGATGCGTATTATAAATTAGGTGAACTAGAAAGCTGTATTGAGCATGTAGAAAAATATCTTAAGCTAGCTGATGATGAAGGTGCCGTTTATCGTATTTGGGGGCATGCTTTATTAAGATTAGAAAGAATGGATGAGGCTAGACAGGCTTTTGAAAAAGGAGTTGAAGCAGCAGAAAGACATAATCACCCAGGAATGGCTGATGAATACCGCGACACCATAGAACAAGAGTGGGAATAGATTATTAAAAGACTATAAAAGATTTAATCTTAACGCAAATATAAGCTAGTGTTATTTTAGATATCACTAGCTTATATAGTTCTTATTATTTGTAAGCTTACAATTTAGACTTTTAGCCTAAATTATTAAATTATCAAGTTATTTTCCTTTTTGGCTAGTAACACCTACTTCTAAAGTATAAGACTGAGTACCAAAACAACCATTATTATCAGTAGCTTTGATGATAAAAGAAAAAGTGCCTGATTGAGTTGGAGTACCTGAAATTGTTCCTGTACCTGATAAAGATAATCCTGGTGGTAAAACCCCTGATGTTAAAGTAAAACTATAAGGCGCAACACCTCCGCTTGCTGTTATTGTCTGACTATATTCAACTGTTTCTGTAGCACCTGGCAACGATGTAGGATCAAGTATTATAGTTGGACAAGCTGGAGCCGTTATTGTAATAGTGTAACTTCGACTAGCAGAGCAATTATTAACATCTTTAGCTGTAACCATAAACCCAAAAGTCCCTTGTGTTGTAGGTGTGCCTGACAACAACCCGCTAGCAGAAAAACTTAAGCCTGGTGGAATTATTCCGCTAACTGTAAATGTGTAAGGTGCTTGACCACCACTAGCAGAAATACTTTGACTATAAGAGCTATTAACTGCCCCATTTGGTAAGCTACTAGGATTAAGTATAATTGTTGGACAAGGTGGAGGTAAAATTACTATTGAGTAACTCTGACTACCTGTGCAGTTATTAGCGTCTGTAGCCGTTATAGTAAAGCTAAAACTACCTTGAGATAGCGCAATTCCAGAAAGTATTCCAATAGAAGATAAATTTAACCCTAAAGGTATATTTCCTGATGCAGCAAAACTATAAGGTGATTGTCCTCCACTAGCTACCACAGACTGATTATAGGCTATTCCCATTGTTCCATTAGGAAGGCTATTTGGGCTTAAAGTAATAGTTGGACAAGTTGGAGCAGCTATTGTTAATACATAAGCTTGGCTGTTAGTACAATTGTTAGCATCTTTAACATTTATGGTAAAACTAAAAGTTCCTAAAGTTGTTGGTGTACCAGATATCACGCCACTTGAAGAAAGCACTAATCCATTTGGCAAAGCGCCTGTTAAAGAAAATATGTAAGGCGCTTGTCCTCCATTAGCAGAAATATTTTGACTATAAAGAGTGTTAATTGTTCCACTAGATAGACTACTTGGGCTAAATGTAATTATTGGACAATTAACATTAACTGTATAGGTTTGGCTACCTGTACAATTATTGGCATCTTTAGCAATTACAGTAAAAGTAAAACTTCCTTGAACATTTGTAGTTCCAGAAATTAACCCACTACTTGATAAAGTAAACCCACTAGGCAATTGCCCAGTACTTGTAAATGTGTAAGGGGCTTGACCGCCGCTTGCTATTACTGTTTGGCTATAGGCAAGAGCAATTGTAGCATTAGGCAAAGTTCCAGGGCTTAAAGAAATACTTGGACAAGGCTTAGGGGCTACTACTAGTGTGAAATTTTGGCTACCAACACATTCATTTACATCTTTTGCTACTATGCTAAAACTAAAAGTTCCTTGTGTCGTAGGTGTGCCTGACAACAACCCATTAGCAGAAAAACTTAAGCCTGGTGGGATTGTTCCTATTAAAGCAAAACTGTAAGGTGCTTGTCCTCCAGTTCCAATAACATTCTGAGCATAAGCTAAACTAGCTGTAGCATCAGGTAATTTAAGAGGAGACACGCCTATTTTAGGACAAGTAACGCTTTTATTAATTTTTAGATTGTAAAACTGTTTATTACTACAATTAGCATTATCTGTAACAGTGATTACAATAGTAAAAACGCCTGATAGTCTTGGTATTCCTGAAATTACACCGCTACTTGAAATCATTAACCCATCAGGTAATGGATTATCTGAAGTAAATTTATAAGGAGCAAGTCCTCCACTTGCCTTAATACTTTGATTGTAAGCCATATCTACCATTGCATCTGCTATTGTTCCAGGGCTTATTGAAATAGGCAGGCAATCAACTGTTAAAGAGAAATTTTGAAAACCCTGACACCCATTAGCATCTGTTGCAATCACTGAAAATAAAAAATTCCCACTAGCTATGGGTTTTCCTGTGATTAACCCATTAGGTGAAATAGTTAATCCTGTAGGAAGTCCATTTTGCACACTAAAATTATAAGGAGCCCCGCTGCCATCAGCAGTAATACTCTGTTGGTATTGAGCATTAATTGTAGCATTAGGTAGTAAACTGCTTTGGTTAAAGAATATATTCCCACAGATAATTATAGTGTAGGTACGACTACCAGTTAACCCATTCCTATCTTTAGCAGTTACAGTAAATGAGAACTTGCCTGCTGTATCAGGTGTGCCAGAAAATTGCCCGCTTGAGCTTAAGCTAAACCCACTAGGAGCACTGTCAATAGTAAATGTGTAATTACCAGCACCTCCATTAGCTATAATAGGAAGGTTGTAGAAATCTCCAACCCTACCATTAGGTAAAGTTTCTGGTAAGACTAAAATATTATCAAAAATAGTTAAATTATAGCCTTGGCTAAAAGTGCAATTATTCGCATCAGTTACCGTAACGACAAAAGTAAAATTGCCTACAGTTGTAGCCGTTCCGCTAATAAAACCATTTTCACTTAATTTAAGCCCTCCTGGTAATGATCCTGATGTAATAGCAAAACGATAAGGTGCGTTGCCTCCGCTAGCTATAAGGGGTTGAGCATAATCTATCCTTGTTTTGCCTGTTTGAAGTGTAGTTGGTGAAAGACTGATTGAAGCACAATTGCTAACAACTTTAATTGTGTAATCTTGCTTAATCGTATTATTTTGCGCATCTGTTAAAGTAATCGAGAAAGTAAAAACACCAGATTCAGTAGGCGTTCCAGTAATTCCTCCTAATGGGGATAAATTTAATCCACTCGGTAAACTACCCTCAGTAAGCATATAGGTATAGGTTGGTTGTCCACCTTCAGCCGTAAAGCTTTGATTATAAGCTATGCCTTGAGTTGCATCAGGGAGTTGATTAGGTGAAAATGTAATACTCCCAGCAAGCCCTATAATTATTCTATAAGCTCTACTTCCAGCACAGCCTAGAGCATCCGTAGATGTTACAATAAAATCATAAGTTCCTGCTGTTGTAGGTGTTCCAGTAATTATTGCTGTATTAGGCGAGTTAGGGGTTAATTTTAGTCCAGGAGGCAGTTTAGTCATATCTACATCAAACATAAAAGGGGCTGTGCCATTCATAGCAGTTATAGTTTGAGCATAATTTTGACCAACTTTGCCATTAGGAAGATTATTAGGAGAAAGTGCTACTTCACAAGAAGTTTGTAACTTCCAAACACCGCGCCCATAAGTAGCAGCATAGAGAGTATTAGTAAGATTATTAAGTTTTAGGTCAAACACAGCAACATTAGGTAGAGTTGCTTCTCCTACTTCTGACCAAGTTGCCCCATCATTAGTAGTTTCAAACACACCAACATCCGTACCTACATAAATTTTCCCAGGCTTAGCTGGGTCTAGCACTAAAGCATTAACAGGCACATCAGGCAAATCACTAGCAAATCCTCCTTTTTTGCCTCCTATAGCCACCCAAGTATCTCCACCATCTATGCTTTTAAACACATGCCCAGCTAACAAACCTCTAGCAGGATCATCACGCTCAGGATTAAATCCTGAAAAAGCAACATAAACAATTTTGCCTTCATTTTTAGGGTTATCTGCCCTAGGGGCTACTGCTATAGATGTTATATAACGTAGCGGTAAAGTAGGAATTATTTTGTTATCGAAAGTCTTACCGCCATCCGTAGATTTGCGAAAAACAACTACATCTGCTCTTCCAGTAAGCCCAATGTAAATTGTCCTATTTGCTTCAGTAGGAGGTTTACTTGGTGCTATTGCAATAGCTGAAATAGTTGAGTTACCAGGAGCAAACATTTAAGTGTCAGATGTTGTAGTCCAAGTGTTACCCCCATCAGTAGTTTTGTGAGGTCTGTAAGTCCCAAAAATAAGGCTTTTTGAATCGTTGGGATCCATCACGAGCGGCGAATAGAATAATGCGGCTTCAATACTCGCATCTTTTAAAATGTCTTTGCTGACAACTGTTCGCCATGTATTTCTAGTACCTCGTTGATCAGAGCGTTCAATAACATTATTAGCTGCTGTTATTTGAAATGTATGATAAACAGTATTTGGATTGTCAAAATCTATCACTGTAAAACCACCATCACCTCCAGCAGAAAGCAACCAACTATTATTGTTTCTATGTATTAAAGTACCATTATCTTGAGTCCCACCTATCACAAAATTCCCATTTGTTGGATGAGTTGCAATTTTGTTAAATTGGGTGATAGACAAATTACTATTGATGTTTGTCCAGCTTTCTCCATTGTCGCTACTTACCCAAATTCCTCCATCTGTTCCTACAAAAATTTTCTTTGGGTTACTTGGATCAAAAATAATTGAGTGAACATCAGCATGTATTCGATTATCTTGGTCTAACCTTTTCCAATCTTTGCCTCCATTTGCAGATTTATATAGCCCAACACCACCAAAGAAAATTGTATTCGGGTCTATAGAGCTTACTGCAATAACATTGTCGTAGCCACATTGACAATCTGACGTAGGTTTTAATTTTGATATCCAAGATTTTCCTCCATCAGTGCTTTTATATATATCAAGTAATTCTCTTTCCTTAGGAAGATTATTAGGGTTATTCTCTGCTGGGCTACTTTCCACAGAAGCATAAATTACTTTTGGATTGCTTGGCGAAATTCCAAGAGCAATACGTCCAAATTCTTTGTTAGGAAACCCATTATTAATATTTGTTCCCGCAACTTTACTCCAAGTTAGACTACTATCTGTTGTTTTGTAAATACCCTCTGCATTGTAGGTAGCATACAAAGTCTTTGGATCAGAAGGATCTATTTTTAGTTCTTCTACTTGACCTGAAGGGGCTGTTTCTATTTTATTCCAAGTTTCTCCTTCATCAATGGATTGAAATATACCTCCTTGGGACACGCCAGGAAAAGGACTACCATCAACTCCTTCTGTGCCTCTTGAAAGACCAGCAAAAATAATTTTTGGGTTACTAGGGCTGATTACTAAACCTCCAACAGAACGACCTACAAATATATTTTTACTAGAAGTATCTTTGTTAAAAAGTTTCCAACTTAAACCACCATTTGTAGATTTTAATATCCCTTGCCCAAAGTATTTACCAGGACTAAAACCGTTTGCTTCACCTGTACCAACATATATTTTCTTTGGGTTAGTAGGATCTATTGCAATAGATCCCGTTGCTAAGGTAGCTTCAAAATCTGTAAGAGGTTTCCACTGACCACCACTATTTGTTGTTTTCCAAACCCCACCTTGAGCAGCCCCAATGTATATCTCATTAGAATTTCCACAACAAACTGCAATTGAAGTAATACGACCACTTACATTTCCGAAACTTGTAGCCGCTTGCCCAGAGTGTATTGAGTCTGGGCCTATTGGTGTCCAAGAGTTTCCAACAACTTTTGGTTCTATTTGGTCAAGTTGTTTTGGACGCATTTTTTCACGTACATGCTCAACGGCACGTTGATAAACACCAGAAGGAATGGTGTTTAGAGGGAATGCTCGTTGTTGATGAAACCAGTTAGCTCTTCCTTCAGCAGAATCATTTTCATATGAAGTAAAGTTGTTTCTCCTAGGTTTTTTTTTATTTTTAGAAGAGGCGTTTGTTTGCTTATTTTGTCTTACAGTAGCACCACTAATAGTTTGTTTAATATTTAAAGTAGGAAATACAAATATTAATATCAAAGAAAAAATGCTTAAAAAATTAAAAGACACTTTCATCACGAATTCCCCTCTACAATTTTGCAAAATTTACTAAAGTCTGATGTATATTAGCTTAAGTAATAGTAATTTCTGTTATTGAAAATCTGAGAGCTTGTAAGGATCTCTTGGAGGCGCTATTTTAAATGAGTTCACTTCTTGGCCTGTCTCAATATTGGCAGTATGAACAACACCATCATCACCAATATAAAAAGCCCGTTGACTATCAGAGGAAATATTTATATCAAACAACCACCCTTTATGTCCTACAAAACACTTTTCTTGTTTACCTTCTTTTATATTAAATATATAAATAGGTAATTCTCGTCTTTTGACTGGAGGTGGGTCGTCTCCTAAAGATGAGTCATTACCACCCTTTCCAGAAAACAAAGCAAATTTGTTATCTTTTGAAATTAATATTTTTGAGATAAAAGAATTTCTTATATTTTTTATGTCCTGTTGTTTAAGTATTTTTCCTGTTTCCACATCCCAAACTCTAAGAGTGTTATCAAAACTGGTTGAAACAGCAATACTAGCATCTGGTGAAATTGCTATTGTTTCTATTAGTTCAGTGTGTCCTCTGAATTCTCGTATTTCCTTAAAAGTATTTATGTCAACTAAACTAAAAGAATCACTGGAGCGCATTTGAGACATAGCCAAATATCTATTAAGTGAAGGGTTTATAATGTTGCTGGAAGGAGACATATTAGTTAATCGATAAATTTCTTTCTTTTTCTTTATGTCTAATAGACAGAAATAGCCCCGAACATATACGGCCACTTTGTAGTTATCAGGCAAGAAAGACATCGTAAGTATGTCGCTATCATAACTAAATTGATAAAGTTCCTTGCCTGTGCTTAGATCTAAAATATAGAGAGTATGGCCTAAAAAGGCAGTCAACAAAGCTAATTTGCCGTTAGGTGATATAGCAATTTTACTTATAACATACTTATTAATGTTAAAACATTTAAGCTGTTTTCCTGTTTTAACATCCCACAAACGCACAGTTCCATCTACACTGCTGGAAAGGAGTTTACTCCCATCCTGGGAAAACGATGCACTTATAATAAACTGACTGTGAGTTTGAGAAGTGCGATCAGGCTCTTTCTTGTCTATTTCTTGAAGTTTGGCTTCTGTGCTAGGTTTAGTGGTAGCTTGTTGCTGGTTAGGTTTAGTAGCTGTCTTGCTTTTAGCCTGTTTTGTTTGTGCAAGTGTATTTGGTAGCGAAAGAGCTATTAAAAGGCTAAACACAATCAGATAAAAAAAAACTTGTTTTATTTTTAGCATGCATTTAACTCCTAATATTATCTGTTGGTAAAATGTTTTTTAGGAATGTTCATACTTTTTCTAAATATCTAGATAAAAGAGCAAAGTTATTTTCTGTCTTTGAATTTAATCACCTGCTATCATGTCCCCGTTGATAGCGTCAATTGAGCGAGTAAACTCATCATACCAAAATAATTGACCATTAAAAGAGTTAGGTTTTTTGTTTCTATCTCTAGCAAATGTAATGGAATAGATTAAGCGTAGTTCAAAATATCGCCCATAAACAGTATTACGTTGAGATAACATCGCAAAACTTAAAACCAGTACTGGCCTGAGTAATACTTTTATGTCGTCTTTCTCAATTGTTACAGTGTGAATTATACGTTCTACAGATTCTATCTCATCACCCTGGTTTGCATAACGCCTTGTTTCAACAGCTTTGTATTGTTTGCCAACCACTCTATTAACAACATACTCTACAGGAACCTTGGCTTTTGTTGGCAAATAGGCTTTAGGCCAAAAATGGTTGTAAATATAGACACAACCTGAATTACTACAGATAGTTTTTTTTATGTTGATAGGAAATAATTCTATTTTAACATCCCAGTTATCGCATTGCATATGACTAGTACTAGGGTAATATTCTTCTAGAAGGTTAGGTTTAATCCCATTAATTACCTGTATTGCCTGAAGAGATTGTTCTTTAGCGCTAAATTTTAGTTGGAAATTCTTAAAATCATCTATGCCAAAAAACTCTGCATTCTTGATCAAAAACTCTCTCCATTTTTTTATCTCTTCGGCTGTAAACTCTGTTCCCACACGGTTTTGATTGATAGGTATAGAAGGATCTGGCACATATAAAAACTCTACAAACCCAAATTTATCAAACTCAACATAATGATCTTTAATATGAAATTTTTCTATAACTCCAATGTTATTCTGAAGAAATCGCTCTTGCACTCTATCCATTTCCATTAACGATACAGGGTAATATTTTGAATAGGGGTAGGGTTTTTTAGTAACTATTTTCTTTTCTATTTCTTGACGCTTAGTAGCAGTTTTAGCTTTTATCGTAATTTGTTGTTGGCTAGGTTTAGGAGCTTTCTTACTACTACTGTTTTTCATTTGAGCAAATGTGCTTAATGGCATTACTGCCAATAATAAACTTAAACTCAATATAGCCATATGAAAAAGAATTCGTTTTATTGTTACCATATTTAACTTCCTATAAATGTTTTGTTTACATAAAATAGCTTTACTCATCGTCATCAAATACTCTTACTTCTGTTGTGGTCTGTGACCCTAATGTAGCACCTCCTGTAGGGTTGCTAATAGTAACTTTTCTTATGATAGTTTTATTTATAACTTTATTGTCAACCCCAACTTCAAAAAGAAACCGTAGGTTTTGGGCTGTTTCTCCATCTTTAAAAACTACTTCTAAGGGGACTGATGAGCCTATGGATATTGCTGGGATTAATTCAGTTCCATCAACCTTAAAACTTACTTTTACCTCACCGCTACTTCCACCTGTTCTGATTAATGTAAGAGCAAATTCTGCATCATCTTCATTGATATTGTAGAAAGGATCGCCAAACTCTATTTTTCCTGGCGATGAATTGCTGATTTTGGCAACAAAAGGATTGCTTAAATTGGACTTGGGTTTAACAACATTTGGGGTTGTAATAAAATCTTTATTTCCATAGCCGGTTATATATATTTCATTAATTGGGCTTATAGCAATTGATTTGCCAAATGCAAACACATCATCAATAAAAGCATTCGCTAACAAAGTAGAAAAAATAATCTCTTGCCCATCTGGGCTAAATTCTGTGATAAAAACAAAAGGGCTAGAACCCGCAGATTGTAGATTATCTTTCTTAGGAAAATCTTTTGACTCTGTTCCACCATAAACAAAAATATTGCCACAACTGTCTAAAGCAATTCCTTTGGCAACCTCAGATTCTGAACCTCCAAGATAAGTTGAAAAGATTACCGACTCTATACCCGATAGAGAGGTATTAATACCTATAACAAATGTTTTTGGAATAATCTCAAAAGCTCTAAAAGCACATTGGCTACAAGCATCTATTGGTGCATTTATTTGAGGAAAATCTCGTACTGTGGTTGTCCCTGTTACATAAACATTTCCATTATCATTTACAGCAATATCTGCAACCTTGTCTAAATCACTACTACCAATATACGTAGAATAAAGTAAAGCATTACATTCAGGGTTAAACTTTGCTATATAACCATCAGTTCCAGGATCTTTTAGCGATGATAGATAATAGGTTGAATAGCTAGGAAAAGCAGCATTGGATATTGGAAGATCTACACAACGTGTTCCCCCACCAATATAAATATTACCAGCCCCATCTAGGTCAATACTCACGCCACTTGTACCTGGTGGTTCAAGATTGCTTAAGTCAGGATCATAAACTGGATTAGAAGAACCACCAAAATATGTTGAAAAAATTAACTCCTGTCCATCAGGACTAAATTTAGAAATAAATGCGTCAGATGATCTTATTTTTGAAGATTTTGAACTACTAAAAGCTTGTTTGGTAGGAAAATCATTTGACAGCGTGCTACCAGTAACATAAATAAACCCATCTCTATGGCTTTGTTGCTTTTTAAGTCTAAATTATCGATTAAGCTATTAGGAGTAGGTAACTTTTGGTTAAACGGTTTATTTAAGGCTAGGGTAAAGTTATTAGCCCCTAAAAATAGATTGTAGCCTTGTTCTCTAGCTAAAAACTTGGCGTTAGAGTCTGTCTGCCTTTGATTAGATTCGAATTTTAAGGAAGATTTAGAGTAAGTTTTACTGATAGTTTCTTTTTCTAGACTAGAAATGTTTTTAGTGCTTACTTTCTCTCTACCTTTCTCATCATTAACAAACTGTTGAGTTGGTGGTGACTGACGGTGTACTTGCGTATTATTTAGCAGTGCAATATTACTAGTGCTTGCCTTTTGTTCCTTTATAGAAAGGGTTGTACCATTTTGATTATTCCAATAGACTAGAGCTAGACAGCCTAAGATTAATAGAGACCAATACTTCCAATTATTTTTAAGCATAAATACGCCTTTCTTAAAGCTAGAAACTTAGTTTTAGGTACTTAGTGAGATAACCTGATTAATAAAAGCGAAATTATAACATATCGGTAATAATTAGGTAAAATATTTTATACTTTATCTTGGTTTTTGTTAGTCCAAGGTTTCTCAAGTGTTTTTCTTAGGCTTTTTGTGGGAGCTTTTTAGCAAGTATTTTGATTAAAAAAATTGGTTGGTTTGGTTGGGGAAAAAATCTGAAATTGGCTGTTTTATTTTTCTAAATAATTGCCTACAATCTGAAATTGGACTAGGCCACTTGGCAAAATAAATACCCTGACTAGCTAAAATTTATGGAAATAAAAGTTGATACAAAAAGCCCTGTACCTCTTTATTTACAAATAAAAAATGGCATTGCTGAACAAATTTTAGTAGGTAAACTCCAGCCAGGCGATAGATTACCAGCCACAAGAGAACTCGCTAGGCGTTTGGGCGTTAATCGTAGCACAGTAACAAATGCTTATGATGAGTTATTAGCCGATGGACTTCTTAGTTCACACGTAGGACAAGGAACCTTTGTTACCATCCAATCCTTAAAAGTAGAATCAAAAAAAGATTTAATCCTTGAGCCATTAAAATGGCAAAAAATGGTTTGGGATGGGCTTTTTGCCGGTGAAGCAGAAGGTCGCACCATTTCAGCGCTTTTGGATCTTTATCAAGTGAGCACAATAATGGATGTCATTTCATTTTCTGGCTCATTTCCTGATGAATCCTCTTTTCCAATAGCAGAGTTTAAAAGCTCTCTAAACCATGCGTTAAAAGAATTTGGTAAATCTGTCCTTAAATATGAGCAAGCCGCAGGTCTTCAAGCCCTAAGAGAACATTTAGCTACAGATATGCGTAGCCGAAATATTATTACTACTCCAGAAAATATTTTAATTACTAATGGCTCACAACAAGCTATTGACCTGCTTGCTAGAAGTTTTATCTCTCCTGGGGATAGAGTTGTTGTAGAAAACCCAACTTATCCTGGTGCTACTAATTCTTTTGCTTCTCTTGGAGCAAAATTAACTGGTATTCCTATTGATTCTCAAGGAATGCAAATAGACAGTTTAGAACAAATAATTGTTCAACAGCACCCTAAATTAATTTACTTAATCCCTACATTTCATAATCCCACAGGCTATACACTTTCTTTAGAACGCCGTCATCAGTTAATGGATTTAGTAAGAAAATATAAGATTCCTGTTTTAGAAGATGCTTATGGCGAAGATTTGCGTTATGAAGGCCGTGAAATCCCTTCATTAAAGGCTTTAGACGTTACTGAACAAGTAATTTATTTTGGTACTTTTTCTAAAAATCTTCTTCCAGGTATTCGTATAGGCTGGTGTGTTGCTCCTTCAGCAGTTTTTACAAGATTAGTTGCATTAAAACAGATTGGTGATATTACTACTTCACCATTATTACAAGCGGCTCTTTGGGATTTTTGCCGTCGTCGTCGCTATCAAGCCCATTTAGAAAGAGTAAGAGTTATATATCGTCGTCGTAGAGATTTTATGGTTTCTAAACTGCAAAGTTATTTTCCTCTTGGCACTCAATGGAGTGAGCCTCAAGGGGGACTCTTTTGCTGGGTAAAATTGCCTAATAAAGTTGATACAACAGAGCTTCTTATAGAAGCAAGGCAACAGGGAGTAGTTTTTTCTCGTGGACATTTATTTCATATTGATGGGAGTGGTCAAAACACTCTACGTTTAAGTTTTGGTAATTTAACTGAAATAGAGCTAGACAAAGGACTAAAAATACTGGGAAGTATTGCTACAAAGTTACTTCATCGCTCAGAAGAAAGAACCCCAGATAAATTTAGAAAAAATACTTTGCCTCTAGTATAAGTTTTTGCTTAGCAAGTAAGTTTGTTGACTTTTTTAATTTGTTAAAACACATTTAATTTATTGACCCTATCTGTAGGAGGAAATATGACTGATAGTTCAATTGCTTTCTTTGAAGGAAAATTTATCCCTCTTTCTGAAGCCAAGGTTAGTGTACAACTTCATGGATTTAATTATGGAACAGCGATTTTTGAAGGCATTCGTGGTTATTATAATCCTGATAAAGAAGAAATGTATTTGTTTCGTTTAGTAGACCATTATCGGCGTATGCTTAATAATTGTAAACTTATAAAAATAGAGCTTCCCTATAATGCACAAGATCTTGCTGATTTAACTTGTGAAATGATTCGTCGTAATAATTTTCGTAGAGATATATATATTCGTCCGCTTGCTTATAAAAATGCTTGTCAAATAGGTACTAAACTCTCTCCTGGTAGCGATTACACTATGTTTGCTGTTCCTATGGATGATTATATTGCAACCAATAGAGCCTTAAAAGTGTGTATTTCTTCTTGGCGTAGAGTGGAAGATAATTCTATTCCTCCTCGTGGTAAAATTTGCGGTTCTTATGTAAACTCTGCATTGGCTGCTACTGAAGCTCGTGATAATGGTTTTGATGAGGCTATTGTACTTAATAATGATGGACATGTTGCAGAGGGTGCAGCCATGAATATCTTTATGATAAGAGAAGGAAAACTTGTTACCACACCAATTACAGCCAATATTTTAGAAGGTATAACTCGTGACACTATTGCAAAAATTGCAAAAGATGAAATGGGAATAGAGAGTGAAGCAAGACAAATTGACCGTTCAGAACTCTATATGGCTGATGAGCTATTTTTCTGTGGTACAGGTGCACAAATTGCTCCTATTGGTTCTGTTGATCATCGCAAAATCGCAGATGGAGAGCCAGGAGAAATTACTTTAGCAATCCAAAAACTTTATGACGAGGTAGTTAGAGGTCATAAGGAAAAATATTTGGATTGGTGTACAGCAATTTATAAAACTACTGCTGTTGCTGCTGAGGCAAACGCGTAAATTAAATATTTGCTAGCTTAAATGAAAAAGTAACAAGAAAAAACCTTGTTACTTTTTCTGTTTTAAATACCTAAATAAATAAACTGCTTATTAATAAATAAAGGCTTATTTTGTTTGTCACTTTACTCTTGTAGCTATATAATTTTACAGACTTTTGTACTTTATACTTTTATAAAATTTTCTTCTAAATAAATATATGAAAAAGAATAAAAAAATACCAGCTTTTTTATTAATGTTGTTAGTCCTAGGTATGTTGCTTAGCTTAAGCCAAACTCAAGCAAGCCATGAAATTTCTAAAGAAAATTTATCCAAAGATGATATTAACCCACTAGCTTTTGTCCCCTGTGGTATCCAAGGATTTAGTCCGCCTACTAGTATTAGTGCTACTACTCCTGTTCATAATACTGTAGGGGATGTTAATTTAGATGGAATACTTGATATAGTTACAGCAAATTTTTCAGCTAATACTATATCTATATTCTATGGAGATGGATTAGGTGGTTTTAATGCTCCAATGGATATTCCTGTTGGAACAGCGCCTGTTTATGTAGAAATAGCAAGACTAGATAGTGACGCTCAACCAGAAATTATTGCTGTAAATGGTGATAGTAATGATGTTTCAATAGTTTTTTTTGGTGGAGAAGGGGGTTTTTTTGTAGATAGCGTTTCTGTAGGAACAGATCCTTTTTCTGCTGCGGCGGGAGATTTTAATGGAGATGGCACTAATGAAATAGCTGTAACAAATCTTGGTAATAATACAGTTTCTATTATTTCAGGTGGAGATGGTTTTTTTGTTGTTAATACAATAGATGTAGGGCTTCAACCTTTTTCAGTAGCTACAGCAGACTTAAATAAAGATAGCTTTTTAGATCTAGCTGTAACTAATCAAGGTGCTGGTACAGTTTCAATTTTAATAGGCGATGGTGATAATGGTTTTACTAGCACAACTACACTTACAGTTGGAGCAAATCCACAGTCTGTTAAAATTGCAGACCTAAATATTGATGGAAATCTAGATTTAGCTGTAGCTAATTTAGGTAGTAATAATATTTCTGTTTTACTTGGAAATGGCGCAGGCGGTTTTACTAATCAAACGGGTTCACCCTATGCAGTAGCAAATAATCCTCAAGTCGTAGTAATTTCAGATCTAAATGGTGATGGAAGGCTTGATTTAGCTAGTAGTAGCAGTTCAACTCAAAATATTTCTGTTTTACTGGCAAATCCTACAACAGGCTTTGCCCCTAGTATTAATTTTTTATCAGGTGTAACTAATACTGCGGGTGGTTTAGCTTCTTTAGTTACTGCTGATTTTAATTCTGATGGAAAACCTGACATTGCAGCAACAGGCTTAGTTTCAAATAACATATCCTTATTATTTAATACTTTTTCTGCTCGTTGTATCGCTCCTAGTTTTGGCACACCTACTAATTTTCCTACAGGAACAGATTCTTTAGATAATACTGTTGCAGATCTTAATTTAGATGGAAGACTGGATGTAATTATACAAAATCGTGGAAGTGGTGACTTATCTATTTTGTTAGGTAGCCCTGGGGGTTTTACTCCTGCCCCAACCGTTTCTACTGGCGGAAATAACCCTCTATCCTCAGCAGTAGGAGATTTTAACCGAGATGGTAATCCTGATATTGCTGTTGCAAATAATTTTTCTAATGATTTATCTATTTTAATAGGAAATGGCACAGGCACATTTAGCTTATTAGGCCCATTTCCTGTTGGTGGTGCAAATCCTAGCTCAGTAGCTATAGAAGACTTTAGTGGTGATGGTATTAAGGATGTAATAACAGCAAATACAAATAGTAACAGCTTATCTTTATTCTTTGGCGATGGGGTTTCAGTCTCTACTCCACCAAGTATTATTGATACTGGTTCAAATCCTCTCTTAGTTGCAGGGGATTTTGATAGAGATGGTAGACCAGACCTTGTTCTTACTCTTGCAGGCGATAATACTATACAAACCCTTCTAAATAATGGTGAAGGCTTTTCACCATCTGCTACTATTCCCTCAGGTGGAACACAACCCTTTATACAAGATTTAGGTGATTTTAACCGTGATGGTATATTAGATATTCTTATCACTAATTTTGCCTCTATGACCGGTAATGTTTTCTTAGGTGATGGTGTTGGGGGATTTTCACCAAGTGTAGTTGTTTCTTCAGCACAAAGACTTAGATTTGCTGACTTTAATGGAGATGGTAAATTAGACATTTTTGCAGGAACAGAGGTGGGTACTAATTTAAGAATACTTTTAGGAAATGGGGCAGGCGGTGTTTTTAGTACAATAAATTTACCTTTTATTTTTGGTAATAGCTTTACAATAGCTCCAGCAGATTTTAACCGTGATGGTCGCTTAGATTTAGGCTCTGTTACTTTTGGATCAGGCAATGCCTTTGCTCTGCGCTCAAGTGCTTGTATTGGTGCTCCAAATTCAATACTTGCAACCTTAGGATCAGGTCAAAGTGCAGTCTTAAATAGCCCATTTGCAAACCCATTACAAGCTACAGTATTTGACCCGAATGGTAATGCATTAAATGGGATAATGGTGCAATTTGATACACCAACCCCAGCAACTAGCGCTGGTGCCACTTTCCCAGGTTTAGCTACAACAGCATTTGCAACAACTAATTCAGCAGGAATAGCAGTTTCTCCAACTTTAACAGCTAATAATTTTACTGGTAGCTATATGGCTACAGCTAGTGTAATTAATGATAGTGGGGTAGTGATATGTACGAGTCCAGGCTATTCATTAACTAATATATGTCCAACAATTACATTATCTCCTGTAGGCTTACCAACAGGAACAATCAATGTCCCATATAATCAAACAATTACGGCTAGTGGAGGAATTTCTCCTTATAGTTTTGATGTTTCGCTAGGAACTCTACCGCCTGGATTAACTTTAGATAGTACAGGTGTGCTTTCTGGTACTCCTACTATGTTAGGAACATTTAATTTTACTATAACAGCAGCAGATTCTAATGGTTGTGCAGGGATGCAGGCTTATACTTTAACTATAAGTTGTGCAAATATTACTTTTACTCCTTCTACTCTAGTTGCTGGACTTGTTGGTTCTCCTTATAACCAAGCTATTACTATTAATGGAGCAACTATACCTATAAGTGTAAGTTTAATGTCTGGTACATTGCCCCCAGGATTAAGTTTAATTCCACCAGCAACTAGAACTGATAATATAATAAGAATTCAAGGCACACCTACAGCAAATGGTACATTTAATTTTACCTTGCAAGTTGTAGATGGAAATGGATGTATAGGAACACAAACTTACGCACTAGTGATTAATTGTGCTGCTATAACGCTTTCACCAACAGGTCTTGCAAATGGGCAAGTTGGGGTTCAATATTCTCAAGCCTTAAGTGCAACTGGTGGTAAAGCGCCTTATACATTTTCTTTAGCTTCTGGAAATTTACCTTCAGGACTATCAGTTTTTGCAACAGGCGGTATAGTAGGAACTCCTAACACATCAGGAACATTTAATTTTACAGTTCAAACAAGAGATGCAAATAATTGTGTAGGCACTCGTAATTACACTTTAGTTATAGGTGGTAGTGCAGGCTCAATTAATTTTAGTGTTGGTTCTTTGTCTGTTACAGAAGGAAATGCTGCAACTATTACTGTTACTCGTACTGGTGGTAGTAATGGTAGTGTTTCTGTTAACTATGGCACAAATAATGGTAGTGCTGTTTCTGGTAGAGATTTTAATAGTGCTTCAGGATCTCTTAATTTTACTAATGGAGATGCTTCGTCTAAGAGTTTTACAATACAAACTATTGCAAATAATGCATTTGAAGCAAATAAAACCTTAACTGTTAGCCTATTTAGTGTTACTGGAGGCGCTAACTTAGGGCTTGCAACTCTTACTTTAACTATTCTAGAAAAAGATGTTGCTCGGCCAGGACGATTAGCTTTTTCTCAACCCTCTTTTACTGTTAATGAGACTGCTGGCGTTGCTACTATTGTTGTTGGAAGGAGTGATGGAGGTAATGTTGCTATATCTGTTAACTTCTCAACCTCTCCAGGTGCTAATGCTCAGGCTGGAACTAATTATTTTGATGTTAGTGGAACTTTAAACTTTCCAGCTAATGTTCTTAGCCAATCATTTAATGTTCCAATTATTAACGACCGTCAGCCTGGTCAAAATAAGTTAGTAAATCTATTACTTACAGGTGCAACAAATGGTGCTCTTATTGCAGCAAATACTGCTACTTTAACTATTGTTGAATCTACACCTCCTCCTAATCCTCCAGTACTTCAGGCTGATAATAGAATAGATTTTGGTGCTGTTAATATTGGGGATATGGCTAAGCGTACAGTTACTTTACGTAATATGGGAGGACAGGACTTAACCTTTACATCGCCTGTTATTAATGGTGCAGGAATAACTCTTTCTACACCTTCATCAACTAATACACTTGCACCTAATCAATCTACTACTTTTGAGCTAACTCTAAAACCTACTCCTGGTAGCCTAGGTAGTGTTAATGGTTCAGTTATTGTTAATAGTAATGGTGGAAATCTTACTATTCCTATTACTGGTCAAAGTGTTGATACTAAACCTCCTTCTGTAACATTTACTAACTTAGCTGGTGGAGATCTTTTAACCGCAGGATCATTAATTAGAATTCGTTATGATGCGACTGATAATGATGCTATAAATGATTTTACAGCATCATTTATAGCTACACAAAATGCCATTAGTCCTAAAACAGGTGCAATGTCTGGAGATATAGCTAGAGCAGACTCTACTACTAGAGAAATAGTATGGTTTATACCAGCAGACCTTGAGACATCAAATGCAAGAGTTGTGATTACAGCTAGAGATAGAGCAGATAATCTAATGACTGTATCTAGTGGGCAATTTAGTATAAGAAGAGCTAATAACTCAGCCCCAATTTTACAAACAGTAGTTAGTTTTACAGCCCCAGTTCCAACGCCAGGACAAATTCTTCCACCAACAAATGTTATAGCAAATGCAACAGAAATCAGAGATGCGGCGCTAACCCAACCCTCTCAACCTGCTTTACTAGTTCAAATAACATTTGATCCTCCTCCACCAAACCAACTTTTACCACCTCAGAATGTAAAAGTAAAAGCAGGAGAACTTGTAGGAAATCTTGCACAAGTAAACAAAATAAATCCAAAAGCAGATGGGGACTTGGTAATAGCTGGTTACAATGTCTATAGAGTCCCACAACCAACAGATGGGACAATGCCTCCAGTAGATCAAATAGTTAATCCAAATAACTTAGTAACCTCATTGCCAGCAAATGCAACATCATTTATGGATAAGGTTTCAACAAGCGGAAGTAGCAATTATACTTATAGCGTAAGTACATTCTTTGGAAATGGTCAAATGAGTAGCGGTTCTCAGCCAATGGGAACAAACTTACCTGTAATTATAAATCCTGTATTTACTCAAGGGACAATTTTTCTAGATTCTCCTAGCTCATTTATTAAAATGGGGGCAACTCTAGTGGTAAATGATATAGAAAGTTATCCACTACAATTTGATAGCACAGGCACACGTTTTACAATAGCTAAAAAACAAGCAAGCTCAAGTGGTACAACTATTAAGAAGCTAATAGGAAAGACAAGTATAGTAAAACTAGTAGTTAAAAACCCTGATGGAAACACATCTGTAGCTGTAATGTTTGGTCGTAAAGGCATAGTAAGAGCTATAGCAAATAATACTAAAGGGGATTTAGATATTGAGCCTAAAGCAGATCCAATGGCAATAGCTGGCTATAATATTTATAGAGTCCCGCAACCTGCTGATGGAAGAATACTTAGCCCAAGCGATATAGTAAAACCTGAAAATTTAGTAGGGTCAATTCCAGCAAATATGACTTCATTTACAGATAAAGTCTCAACAAGTAGCAGTAGTAGCGGAAACTTTGTTTATAGTGTAAGTACATTTTTTGGAAATGGTCAAATGAGTAGTGGCTCTCAACCTGCTTCTACTGACTTGCCCGTAATAAAAAACCCAGTATTTATTGATAAAAACTTTTTTGTAGACTCACCAGGATCATTTATTAAAATGGATGCTACTTTAATTATTAATGATACAGAAATGTATGCTTTAGAATTTGATGATACTGGTACTAGATTTACTCCACGTAGAAAAACGGGCAGTCCCTCAGGTCAAACCGTTGATAAGTTTATTAAGAAGGGTGATCGGGTTCGTCTGACCATTAAGAACCCTGATGGTAAGCTTTCTGTTGGTGTGATGTTTACTAGAAACTAGAGCTAAAAAGGGTTGGAAAAATATTTCTTCCAACCTTTTTTAAGTTAACTATTTATTTTCTTGTAGATTAAGTAGAGTTGCTGCGTTAGTACCAGCAACTTGAGGCATTTTACCATCCCATTTTTCAATCTTTTTATACTCAACTAAGGTTGGAGTAATAGATTCAGCAATAAGGTGATTAGATTTAGCTTGAGCCTCAGCACGAGCAAATATTGATTTAGCATCACCTTCAGCCTCTATTACTTTTTGTTGAGCTTCAAATTCTTTCTTTTGCAACTCATTTTGTGCTCTTAAAGCATCTTGAGCCATAGTGTTTTTAGCCTCAATTGCTTTAACGATAGACTGAGGAGCACGTACTTCATTTAAGGTAAACTGTTTAACAACAAAACCATACTCGCTAAGCCTTTTTTGTAAATCATTTTGAACTTGAGAAACTATTTGAGCTTTTTCTTTGCCAAGAAAATTAACAATTTCTGTTTTACCAACATTTTCTTGTAAAGATTGTCTAATAGTTTGTTTAATAAATCCATGAGTAATGGTATCTATGTCTGTTCTAAAAACACTATATAAATGAGGAACTTGATTAGGATCTAGTTCAAAAGAAAGAGAAACGTCACAGCTAATAGGTTGGCCTTCTACTGAGTTAACATTTATTTCTTCATTACGAGGGCTACCTTCTGCTAGATCTTTAGTTAAAACTAAAGTTTGCATATAAATAGGATATTCTTCTATTTCTTGAAAAATGGGCGCTTTAAGGTGAAAACCGACTCCTAAAGGTTGTGGTGATATGCCTCCTCCACTTCGCTTAATTAATACTCCTACATGCCCTGGGTTTATTAGTATTATTGTGCTGGATAATGCTACTAAGAGTATTAATAGAGAACTTACAATTACTACTATTTTAATAGATTTAGTTGAGTGAAAGAACCTATCTGATTCCATAAATACTTCCTTTTAAGTTAAATAAAGTGATTAAAGCTGTAACCAGTATAGGCTTGTAAAAGTCTAGTCTATGGACACTGCTTGTTTATTTTTGCCCTTATTGGACGATTTTTGCTTAAACAGTTAAAAAACTGTCATAGCTTAGATCTATAATTAAATAATAAGTCTGCTAACCTATAATAAATACAATTAATTAGAGGAGGGGCTATGTCTAAAAAGTTTTTCTCAACTGCTGTAGGAGTTATTATTGTCGGATTAATTTTATTGGGTATTTTCTATTTGCTATCAAATATTTTTCATTGGAATACTCAAGCCCCATCGCCTACTAGCACCTTGGACATTATTGCAGGAGCAATTTCTCTTTTATGGCTACTTTTTATTGTAAAAGTGCCTTGGGATCTTTATTTTGAAACAAATAATGTTCTTTTTGAAATGAAGCGCTCAGAGGAAAAAAATATTCCTGTTAATTTAGAAAGACGAAAATATGTAGAGCGTATAAGAATTATTACTGGTGTAATAGCTATAGGCGCACACATAGCTTCTGCTCTAATCATCGCAGGAATAACCTATTTTGCAGGTGGTCAAATTGGATACTACTTTTCGTTTTTTTACCTTCTTACAACATTTTTTCGACCTGCTTCACAAGCATATTATTACTTAATTAATAAACTACGTGAAATTCGTGGAGAAATACTTTATCCTCGGGAAGATGTAAATAAACTTAAACTAGAACTATGTTCTGCTATTAATAGAGTTACTTGCTTAGAAAGTCGCTTAAAAGATAGTGAAAGCCGGTTAAATATTTCAGAAGAAACCGCAAAAACTTTACGTTCAGAGATTAGGGATATTAATTTTGCAGTAGAGCGTGTAGATAAAGCTTCTCAACATAGAATAGAGCTTTTAACTAGTGAAGTTGAACGAGCTTTAACAAAAGCTTTTGACCAACAAGATATAATTAATGGCTTACGTGCTTTTGCTAAATTAATAAAACAAGCTTAAGCTATATAATACTATATAATACGCCTAAGATATACTAAGAGAAAGTAGATGTAAATTAAAATGGCAGAGCGGTCTTGCTTTCTTTTAGATTCTAACTTACTTTTTAGCCTAGTAATAAAATAGCAATTCAATTTAAATATCAACTATTTATTTTCTATAAACTTTTGGAGACTTTTGTGAAACCAATTTATATTGCTGGCGCTACACGTAGCGCAATAGGAAAATTTGGCGGTAGCCTAAAAGATTTAACCTTACCTGAATATGCTGCACCCGTTGTAAGAGAGGCTTTAAGACGTGCAAATGTTTTACCAGAACAAGTTGATGAGTTGATTTTTGGAAATGCTCGTCAAGCAGGTGGTGGGCCAAATGTTGGCCGTCAAGTCGCTTTTCGCGCAGGAATTCCCGTTACTTCTCCTGCCTACACTGTTAATCAAGCCTGTGCTTCAGGGCTTAAGAGCATTATTTTAGCTGCTCAAGAAATTGCTCTAGGCCAAGCTGAATGTATTGTTGCTGGTGGTGGTGAGACAATGAGCCGCTTACCTTATTATGTAGAATCTGCTCGCTGGGGAAGTCGTTTAGGACACACTCAGCTTGTAGATGGGATGTATAAAGATGGTTTCTTATGTCCGCTTTCAGGAATGATAATGGGCGAGACAGCAGAAAAACTTGCTCAGCAAATGAATATAAGTCGCCGTGAGCAAGATGAATTTGCTTTAATGAGCCAAGAGCGGGGTGCTGCTGCTATTGCTTCAGGTATATTTAAGGATGAAATTTACCCAGTTGAACTAAAGGATCGCAAAGGCAATATAGTGCCTTTTACCCTTGATGAACATGCTAGGAGTAAAACAGTAATAGGTGATTTAGAAAAACTCTCTCCAGTATTTTCTAAAACAGGTACGGTTACAGCAGGTAATTCTAGCGGAATTACTGATGGAGCGGCAGCTTTAGTTGTAATGTCTGAAGAGATGCTTAAGAAAACAAATGCAAAAGCTCAGGCAAGAATTGTTGATTATTCTATTGTAGGTGTTGAGCCTTCAATAATGGGAATTGGGCCTGTTCCAGCAGTTCAAAAACTTTTAGCTCGTAATAAAATCACTTTAGAAGATATTGATCTGGTTGAATTAAATGAAGCTTTTGCTGCTCAAGTTCTAGCTTGTTTAAGAGATCTTGCTATTGATCGAGATAAACTTAATGTTAACGGTGGATCGATTTCATTAGGTCATCCAATTGGTTGTACTGGGACTCGTATTGTTGTTACTCTTTTACATGAAATGGCTAGGCGTAAAAGCCGTTTAGGGCTAGCTACTCTGTGTGTTAGCGGTGGTATGGGCATTGCGCTACTTTTAGAGAGGGTCTAGGTTCTGGAAGTTTTCTTTAGAAGATAAAAAATTAGGTGTGAAAGAACATGTTAAAGAAAATATTTGCCTTATTGATGTTGCCAATACAAATTATCTTGCTAGTTTTAATGTTGCCATTAATTTTAGTATTTGGCTCAAGTTTATTAGGTGTGCTAATTCCACCTTTTCGACGTAGTTCTTCAAGACCTCAAGAAGAGGATGAGGAAGAAATAAAGGAAAGTAAATAAAGGGTTTATTATGTTATGTTTTCGTTGTCAAACTGAAAATCTTGTTACTGGAAAAGTTTCTAGAATGGATTCTTGTTCTAAATGTCACTCAGATTTGCACGTTTGTCTTAACTGCTCTTTTTATGATGCTTTTGCACATAAAGGGTGCCGCGAACCTAGTGCAGAAATAGTTCGCGATAAGGAGAAAGCAAATTTTTGTGAATATTTTAACCCTAATCAAAAAACACCTGTTGATGCACTAACAACTAAATCCAAACCTGATGATGTCCGCAATGCTTTTAACAACCTATTTAAAAAATCATAATTACAATATTACAATATAAACCCAAGCACTACTTGGGTTTATTAATAGGACAAAATAAAAATGATCCATATAGACGGAAATAATTTATCTTTGGCAGATGTTGAAAAAATCGCTTGCCAAGGTGAAAAAATCTCTATTGCCCCTAACGCTATAGAAAATATTAATGCTTCCAGACGTGTTATAGACGAAATTATTCGCACAGAAAAAGTAGTTTATGGTGTAAACACAGGATTTGGCAAACTTTCAGACGTTAGTATTCCTGCTGATAAACTCCGACAACTTCAAATAAATTTAGTCCGCTCACATGCAATTGGTGTTGGAGAACCATTAAATGAATCTGAATCAAGAGCAATGACTTTGTTACGGGCTAATGTGCTAGCAAAAGGCTATTCAGGAGTACGACTAGAAATAGTAGAAGCTTTATGTGAAATGCTTAATAAAGGAGTTAATCCTATAATCCCTTCTAAAGGCTCAGTTGGAGCAAGTGGAGATCTTGCCCCACTTGCTCATTTAGCTTTAGTTTTAATTGGCGAAGGAGAAGCGTTTTATCAAGGTAAGCGAATGCCTGGCGGCCAAGCTCTAGAATTAGCTGGGCTTAAACCTATTGCTCTAGAAGCTAAAGAAGGACTTGCTTTAGTTAATGGTACTCAAGCAATGACTGCTTTAGGAAGTTTATTAATTTCCAAATCTGAAAGACTTTCTTATTTAGCTGATTTAGCTGGTGCAATGTCTTTAGAAGCCCTTCATGGTACAGATAAAGCTTCAGACCCACGAATTCATTTAGCCAGACCTCATTTGGGTCAGCAAAAAGTAGCAAAACGACTAATTGAATTAACTGCTAATAGCGAAATTATGGCTTCACACCAAAACTGCCGCCGTGTACAAGATGCTTATAGCTTAAGATGTATCCCTCAAGTTCATGGCGCAGTTCAAGACGCTTTAGAGCATGTGAAGAAAATCTTTGAGATTGAAATAAATAGCGCTACAGATAATCCATTAGTTTTTGCTGATAGTGGAGAAGTAATTTCTGGTGGTAATTTTCATGGCGAACCACTAGCCTTGGGATTAGATTATTTAGCAATAGCTTTAACAGAACTGGGTGCAATTTCTGAGCGAAGAATTGAGCGACTAGTTAATCCAGATCTTTCTGAACTCCCAGCCTTCTTAACACCTGAAGCAGGAACTTCTTCTGGTTTTATGATTGCTCAAGTTATGGCTGTAGCGCTTCAAGGGGAAAATAAAGTTCTCTCTCATCCTGCTTCTGTTGACTCATTACCCACTTCAGCTAATAAAGAAGACCATGTAAGTATGGGAATGACTAGTGCATTAAAACTAAGAACTATTGTTGAAAATGTAGAAATTATTTTGGCTACAGAATTTTTAGTTGCTGCTCAAGCACTAGATTTTCTACTACCATTAAAACCTGGTAATGCTGTGCTAAAAGCTTATAAGCAAATTCGCAGTCAAGTTCCTTTTGTTAAAGAAGATGTGATGTTAGCTGAGCTAGTCGGCAAAGTACAAAAATTATTACCAAATTTAGCTAATTAAAGGTTTTGAAAAATGAAAAGTAATACTGATATTAAAGCTTTATTATCACTACTCTTTAAACCACATCCTTGGCACGGAGTAACGCCTGGGCGTAGTGTGCCAGAACTGCTAAATGTTTATATAGAGATACTTCCTACAGATACCATAAAGTATGAAATTGATAAATATTCAGGGTTGCTTAAAATTGATAGACCTCAAAAATATTCAAATCTTTGCCCAGCGCTTTATGGCTTTATCCCACAAACCTATTGCGGTGTAAAAGTAGGGCATTATTGTGATAAACAAACTGGCCGTAGCGGTGTTATTGGAGATGGAGATCCTTTAGACATCTGTGTTTTATCAGAGCGAGCTATTTTACATAGCGGTATTTTAGTAGAAGCTATTCCTATAGGCGGATTACGTTTAATTGATGGACAAGAAGCCGATGATAAAATAATAGCAGTACTTAAAGGTGATGCAGTTTATGGTGAATGGCGTGATATTAGCGATTGCCCAAAACCTTTAATTGATAGGCTTTGCCATTACTTTTTAACTTATAAAGATTTACCAGGAACAGATTCACCTAAAGTTGAAATTACAGATGTTTACTCACGTATTCAAGCTAAAGAAGTTATAGAAGCAGCTATTACTGATTACAAATTAGAATATGGTAATCCTAATTTACGCTTACCCCAACTTCGCTCTTTACTTATTGATGAGTTAAGCGATGAATTTAATAAAGAACAAAGTTAATTTGATTATTTTAGGAGTTAAATTTTTATGACTGCAAAATTAGTTGAAATAACCTCAATAAATGAATTAGAAAATATCTTAGCTAGGTCTGATAAGCGCAGGCAATTAATTTTTAAGCATAGTAATACTTGCCCAATTAGTACTAAGGCTTATACTGAAATGCAGAAATATCTAGAAGCAACACCTAGTGAGAGTGTAGATTATTCTTTAATAGTTGTACAAGTTGCTCGTAATATTTCTAATGAAGTAGCATTAAGACTAAATGTTGTGCATGAGTCACCTCAAGCCATTTTAGTTGATAAAGGAAAGGCTACTTGGCATAAATCGCATTTTGATATTACAAAAACATCTTTAACTAACGCTGTTAGTTAAAAATGTTTTAGTTAACAGGTTCACCAATAAAAACAAAGGCTCCCCATTGAGCAGGGTTTTTAAATTTTTCTCGTACTTTTAAGACGGCTCGACGATAACTTACTGCAACATCAGGGGTTTTCTTAAATTGACTATAAAAAGCTTCTGAAAATGCTGTTGTAACTTTGGCTTCAACTTGCCAAAGAGTAAAAATCATTCCTGAGTTATTATTGATAGCTAAAGTATTTGCTAAGAAAAATAATCCATTGCCATTACTAACATTAAAATTATTTTGATTAGCTGAAAATATAACTAAATTATTGTTTTCAATACAGTTGCGCAAATCCGCAAGACTAGTTTCACCATTATTTATATTATTTCCCTGTTCATCCGTTTGAGGATTAAGTAGTAAAAAACTTTTAAGTGGTTCTTTATCATTTAGATAGCTATAGGCAATTATATGTAAGAATTGATTTCCTTTTCCTTGTTCGCATAAATTACCTTTTGTTGCCATTACTCCTGATAATGTCTTAGATTTAATATTACTTACAGCTTTTAACTCTGATTTAGCATCGCTTAGAGTAGGTAACATAACACCATTAAATGTATTAGTGGTAGGAATACCAAAAGCAACACTTTCTGTTTTTGGTAAGGCTTCTGATTTACTACGAATACGATTAGCTATAGCAAAAGTGCTTAAGCTTGGTGATTGTAAGACTATAAATTTATCAATTAAATATGTTCCTTGACCATCTTTTAAGTCAGCAAAAGACATTGTACCTAATTTACCCGAAGCAATTATTAATAGCTTGCTTTCAGCTTCTATAGGAAATGCATTTGTAATTATTTCGGGGAGCAGAAAAGTCTTTAACTCTTCATCAACATTTGCTGTTACATTAGCAGTACTAACTGTTTCTCCTAGGACTTCGCGCATTTTATCGGCGCGAATATTTTTGCCTTCTCTTAGTATACGACGCTCATCTAGTAAAGAATCTAGGCGTTTGCTATCAATTTTATTTAGATGGCTAACTATTGTGCCATCAGGTTTTATAGCCCAAATTAAAAGCCCGCTTTCTATTGGTAAATAAGCTAAAATTGTTGTATTAAGCCGTTGAGATGTTTGAGTAATCTCATTGATACTAACGGCTGTAAATTGATTAAAAAACTCTATAGTAGCTTTGTCTTCTTTATTAGAAACACTTTGAGGTAGTAGATTACGAAATTGAAAAATACGAATTTTTTCAGCTACTGTTAAAGCTAATGGAAATTGTTGTTGTGAGGCAAGCATTTCTAAATATGATTCATAGACTTGTAGCGGTGTAACTAGACCAAAGGTATTTTCTACTTTAAGCTGATTGTTGTTTTCAATGATATTTATGGCTATTTCATACTGAACTTGAGCATTTTTAATATCTCCTCGTTGAGTAGCTAGTTTTGCTAAACCATAGCGGCATGAATATGCACCAATAGGATTTTTTAGCTCTAAAAATATTTCTTTAGCTTTTTCATAGGAGTTAGCTACTTTGTCTAGATCTCCTTGTTTGGCGCTAATAGCGGCTAGAAGAAGTAAAGTGTTGGCCTCGCCTATTTTATCTTTAGCTTCTTGTTTAATGTTTAATACTTTTTCACAGTAATTTGCTGCTTGGGCAAATTGTCCTGCTGTAAATGATGCATTTGCTAAAGCTTCTAGTAAAGTAGATGGATTAGCTTTTTCTGAGTTTTCCTGGTTTATGACCAAAGCTTGTTCTAAATAGGGTAGAGCGCGATTAGGCTGATTTAGCGTTGTATAGGCTATGCCAAGCCCAGTTAATGCTGTATATTCGCCTCGACGATCTTTTATTTCTCTAACAGCCATTAATGCTTGCTCATAAGCATTTATTGATGATTGTGTTTGAGATAAGGATTTATAAACTATGCCTAAACCTAAAGAAGCAATAGACTCTCCTCGCTTATCTTTAGTTTCTTTGCAAAGTTTTAACATCTCCTCATAATGTTTTATAGCGCTATCAAATTTGCTTAAGTTACGTTCACAGACAGCTAAAGCATTTAATGTATAAGCTTGCCCTCGCAAGTCATTTGTTTGGCGACGAGCGGCTAAATTTTGTTCATAATAGGGGATTGCCTTATCAAACTTACCTTGAGCGCGATAAACATCTGCTAAAGCAGCTAAAATAATTCCTTGTAATTTAGAATCTTTAGCCGTTTGACTAGCTTTTAAGGCTAAATCATAAGAAGAAAACATTTGATCAAAATCTTCTAAAGAAAGATAACAGTCTGCTAGACCAAAAAGAGCATAACCTTCGCCAGAACGATTATTTATATCCCTAGCTACTGCTAAAGCCTGATTATAGTATGGAATAGCTTCTTTAGGCTTACGCTCTAAGCGATAGGATTGAGCTATTCCAAATAATGCAAACCCTTCAGAACGTCTATCTTTAAGCTCTTTATATACTTCAAGTGCTTGTGTGTGATATTTTCTTGAGTCTAAAAATTTATTTGATGAAAGGTATGCGTCTGCTAAAGCGGATAATGTGCTAGCTTCACCAGCACGATTTTTAAGATCTTTTTGGATTTGGGCTACCTGTTCAAAATACTTAATTGCTCCTTCATATTCCTCATCACGTAATAGACGGTTAGTAATCGCTAAATAGGCTCTAGCTAAAGTAAATTTATCACCGCTTTGATCTGCTAGTACTACGGCTAGCTCAGCCGCTTCAATTGCTTGTTTATCTGCTCTAACTTCTGAGAGAACTAGTAAACGACCTATGTGTAATTCACTAGCCCAGTTAGGCTCTTTGGTTTCTACTAAACATTGTTCAAAATAAGCAAGGTCTTCCTTTAATTTTTCTTCACCTGTTTTAAGCACAGTCTCAGTATTATTAAGACTTAAACGATAATTTCCGCCTCTCATTTGCCAAACAGTAGTTGCTTCAATTAAATAATTTCCATCTCTAACTAATCTAGTAACAATACGTGAGTTATAACCATAGCCTCCATTATCATCAACTGCAATTAAATTTCCATCGCTACTTAATAGTTTAAGCACACTATCAAATTTGTTTGAAGACATCTCTATAACAACCAAATCATTAGCTTTACCTGTAAAAACCCAGGTTTCATAGGCTACTCCATCTCGTTTTAATGAGTTATCGTCTAAACGGCTTTCTAGGCTTTGGCCTATGGAAATAGGTTTATCTGCTGCAAAACTTAAAATAGGAAGAAATAAAATAGAAAAAATTACTGCTACTATACGCATAATGACCTTTACTTAAAATATATAAACTCTTAGTAAGTTATTAATTAGTAAACCTTTGTAAATAGAGAGATTAATAGAAAAATTAACAGAAAGATTAATAGAAAGATAAAACTTTTTTAGTATAAGAAAAAAGTCTTTTTTCAGCAATCAACTAGAGCACTTAAAACAATATATTCTTGGTATCTAAGCTTATAGGTTAAATAAATTTTTATCTATACCTTATTTTAGTTTAAATCTATTTTGGTAGAAGCCTATGAAACAACTTGACACTAAAAGGAAGTTTGCTCAAAATGACATAGCTAGTTTTACTTCTGTAAAAAATTTCAATTAAAAGCTTAAGGATGTAATGGATGAGGGCGAAACTTCAGGTAACTAATTTGACCTCTAAAGAAATGGTATTAGAGAAATTTCTTCCTCCAGAAATAGATATAATTACAATAGGCCGACATCCTTCTAGCTATATTTATCTGACTTCAGCACATGTTTCAAAAGAGCATGCCTTAATTATTCATGAGAATGATATTTTCTTTTTAGTAGATAAAAGTTCAAATGGCACATTACTTAATCAAGTAAGAATAGAACGTGATAAAAGAATAAAGCTGAAAAATGGAGATATTATTACTACAGGCGAATATCAAGCGGTATTTGCTTTAGAAGAGGATCAAGTTATTGAACCAGAACCAGCTAAAGCTATACCACAAAAGACATCTTCAATTACTGCACCAGTTGCTAAGGGTGGGAGAATTGCAGCAGGGGGGGCAATTTCTAGTACTCCAACAGAAGAATCTTTTGATAGTGACTCTTTACTTGATGATGATACTTCTAATACTTTTTCTGCACCGCCTACATCTTTTCAAGATGTAATTTTAGGTCTTGAACCTGGAGAAGAATCTTCTTATTTAGTTATAGTAGGTGGAAAAAGGGATGGTCAAAGAGTTGAGCTACGAGGAAGCACTAGTGAGGTTTATATTGGGCGTGGTCAAAATTGTCAGCTACAAGTAGAACATCCTTCTATAAGTAGTAATCATGCAAAAATTAGAATGGATTGGGCAGGAATTACAGTCTATGACCTAAATAGCCAAACAGGTGTTTTTATTAATGGTGTTCGTATTTCTAGTAGCCGTAAACTCCATAATGGGGATGAAATTTCTTTTGGCATTCCAACTAATATGGGAGGAGTAAAGTTAATTCTTTATGATCGTAATTCTATTTCTAGTGAGCATTGGATAGGCGTTCCTCCACCAGTTAATACAAAAACTAATGAAAAAGTAGCAGATAAAGTCGAAGCAAAAGAAGAAAATAAAGATAAAGGAAAAGCTGAAGAAAAGCCTAAATCTGCTACAGTAGTAACCGATGTAAAACCTTCCCAAGCTAAAGAAGAAAAAACTGAAAATAAAGCTCCAGAGACACCAAATACACCAGAAGATAAAGCTGTTGAAACGCTTAAGAATGCCAAAGCAGCAATGCCTGATATGAACCGCGTTGTATATGCAGGCTTAACAGTTAGAGATATGATTTTTGTCGGAGTGTTATTAATCTTTATGCTAGGGTTTATTATTGTTGGTTTAAGTTTCTTATAGAAATGTTTTTGTTAGAGAAAAAGCAATATATCCTAAACTCCAAAAACTCCAAAAACTCCAAAATAAATTTTATTACTTCTATAAATTCTTATAAAAATAATAAGTTTTAAGTTAAAAAAAAGGTACTAGTTAACTTAACTTATTAAAAATCTCACCAAAATACTAACTTAAATTTTAATATATGTCCTCTAAGTCTTATTTTCTAGTAAGCTATGCTAGTACCTTTTGAAGGGAGACTAAATAAAGCCTAGTATTTTACTACTAGGCTTTTAATCTTTATTACTTTAATATTGTCTCAAGTTACTTTAATTAAGACTTAAGGAGTAACCATTACTACTGTTACACCACCATTATTATTAGTAAATGTAAGTGTAGCAGGTGTGCCTTTAGGTAGAGCTTGTTTAATGGACATACCATTAGCAAGTTTTCCTTTTTGTACTAGCACCATATTGTTGTTCTTAAATTTAGGTGCATTGGCAAAACCAACTCCATTAACAAGTAAAGTGGTTGCTGAGAATGGAACAGTGCCGCTAATAGTTGCTTTGATACTATCATTTTTTATCTTAATACCAGCAGCAGCAATTGATGGGCCGGGTTGATTGACAACAGCAGTTGCTGTAGAAGTAGTGTTATCAAAACGAACACTACTAATATCAGCAGAATCTGTTTTAACCATTGTTGCTAGTGGAACCATAAGATTGCTTGTTGTTCCACCTGCTCTAACTGTAATAACAAAGGTTGAAGTAGAGTTTGGAGCTAGACTTGCACCTGTACAATTAATTGCACCTGTTGCACCAGCAGCAGGATTTTGACAAGTAAAGCCTGTTGGAGCAGTTGTAGAAACAAAAGTGGTGTTAGCTGGTACTGCTGTAGATAATACTACATTAGAAAGAGCTTCAGAGTTACCGTTACCTACAACAACTGTATAGGTAATATTATTACCAGCAATAACTGGAGTTGCACCAGTAACAGCTACTACAGAAAGGTTTACATTAGAAACAGTTGTAATATCTCTAAGTAGTAATGGGGCGGCACCGCCAATAGGCATTGTTCCTACTTGTGTAGCAGCACCAGTATCTAGATTAATTGAGTAAAATCTAGAACTTGTTTCACCTGTAAGTTGAATTGCAGCATAAGCTCTATTAGTAGACTCAGAAATATCAAAACCTACTACATCAGAAGCATCAATACCAAGACGACCTACTGTTAATTGAATACCATCATTAGGAGAAATTACTGGGCTAACAGGAGGTGTTGTTCCTTGAGTAGTTAAAACATCTAGTTTGGTATCAATATTATAAAGGGTTGTTGCTCTTGTACCACCATAATTATTAGTATAGGCTGCTCCGGCTAGGTTAGGTGTTTGCCCCATATTGGCATCACCCATATTAAATCTAAGCATACCATCAGTAGCAGCTAAAGCACCGTTATTTGGATTTAAGCGTAAGTCTTGACCAGTGTTACTAACTAAACGAATACGATCTGGAACAGGGTTAAAATCAAAACCAAACTCAGTACCAGATAAAGCTGGTGTAAATGGTGCTGTACCTACTTGAGTTGCTACGCCGCTTGCAGGGTTAATTGTATAGACTCGGCTAGTACTACCTAAGCCAAAGAGAATACCTGAAACTGGACGATAATCAATACCAACAATGTTTTCACCTGCTTGGAGTCCTGTAATACTGACAGGAGCGCCAATTAAAGTAGCAGGCAAACGAGGATTAAATCTAACTAGACGATTATCCATAGTTAAACCAAAAAGGTTTTCTACTTGGGGTACTACTGAAATAGCAGTGATATTAGCTGTACCATCGCCAATTACGCCACTACCAACCATAGTAGCAACAGGGGTTGTTTGTGCAACTGTTGGTAGAGCTACTCTAAAGAATTTAGTAGAAGTCTCACCCTCTAAAGTCATTGCAGCATAAGCAATACCACTAGTGCCAGAAATATCAAAGCTAACATTATTAGTAACTTTTACACCTAAAGGAGCTAAAGTAAATAATGTACCTGCATTTGGATTAACTGGAGTAGCATTAACAGAGCCTTGGATTACTAAAGCATCAACAGTTGAGTCTATTTCATAGAGTGTTGTACCAGTAGCAGGTGTTCCAGCTACGTTATTGGTGTAAGCAGCACCTACAATATTTGGTTGAGCACCTGCATTTGGATCATTGGCATCAAATGCCAGTGGCATATCAGTACCAGCAACTGTTCCATCATTTGGGTTTAAGCGGAGGTCTTGACCAGTGTTACTAACAAAACGAATACGATCTGGTGCAGGATTAAAATCAACACCAAATGAAGCTCCTGTAGGTGCTGCAACTGGTGAACCTACTACAGTAGCAACGCCAGTTGTTGGGTTGATATTATAAATAGTACCTTGCATACCAACAGCCATTAATTGGCCTGTAGCAGGGCGATAATCAATACCTAAAATAGTATCACCCATTCTAATACCTGTAAGTTGTTTACTTGCAAGAATTGTATTAGGAGCAGTAGCATTAAAAAGTACAAGTCTATTATCAGCAGTAGCACCTAGAATATTTTCACCGGTTGGGTTTACGCTAATAGCACGAACTGTTTCAGTTCCCATTGGGCCAATTTGACCTAATAAACTTGCTCTACCAGTAGCTAAGTTAACTGTATAGAAACGAGAGAAGTTTTCTCCCATTAAGTTAAATGCACCAAAAGCAAGACCGCTAACATCAGAAATATCAATATCACCAACTTCTGTAACATTGATTCCTAAATTACCTACAGTAAAGAGTCTTCCACTATTTGGAGAAACAGGAGCACTATTAAATGAGCCTTGAGTTACTAGAGTATCTAGGGTGGCATCAATTTCATAAAGCGTAGTAGTAGTACCACCAATACCAGCAAAATTATTGGTATAGGCAGCCCCAAAAACATTAGGTGTTTTACCTGCATTAGCATCCATTGCATCAAATGCAACATTTGGATCTGATGTAGGGGTTGATACTACAGCACCATTATCTGGGTTGATACGAAGATTTTCACCTGCACTACTAACTACACGAATACGATCTGGGGAAGGGTTAAAATCTACGGCTGCTCTTGTTCCTGTTAAAGCAGGGCTAAAAGCACCCGTTCCTACTAAGGTAGCAGCACCAGTAGTAGGATTAATAACATAAATGCGGCTAGTGCTACCAACAGCATATAGAGTTCTAGTAGCAGGGCGAAAATCTATTCCTAGAATGTTTTCACCAGATTGCAGACCTGTAATAGCAACAGGAGTACTTATTGTTCCAGGAGTTATACTATTAAAGCTAAATAAACGATTAGAAGTAGTAACAGCAAAAACTGTTTCTCTTCCTGTACGTCCTACAGTATTTTGTGCAAGTGAGACAGATGCTAAGCAAAGAACTAAACAAATTAAAAGTAAGATTTTATTGTATATATGTTTCATTTCGACTTTGACCTCATAAGAATTAAAATTAAGTTTTTCAAGAGCATTTTCTTGAAAATAGTTAAAAATTAGACAAACGGATGTTAATGTTTTTGCCCTTCTTAAAAGTAAACCAAACACTACGCTTATTATTTTGTTTACGTATTAAGAGTTGACTAGAAAAGTCACTACTTATGGCGTAGAGTTCGTCTAATACTATAGTTTTGAAAGATTTAACTACTTGATTTAGTAAAATCCCAAACAATTTCAACCCCTATTTTTTTCACTAGATATAATACTTAGCCATCAGAAAACTAAGTAACAGCTAGCTTATTTTTAGAGTTGATTGCTAATTCGGGGCCTGTTATAGGACACCCAGAAAGCTTTCATTGAGCGTACATTGAGCGTAACTAACAATTACTGAAACAGAAAAGCGTTTTCCTCTGTTTTTAGAAGCGGCAATAGCAATATGCCTAAATATGTCTATAGTCATCTGGTAATACTTGTCTCCAGTCTACATAAACTTGACCATAACGTAGCTTAAAACTTTTTCTACTGTTAAGCTTACTTTGCTCAACTGGGCTTATTACTTTTGTAACAAGTCTACCTTTTTAGGGGTAGGTAGTTGACTATGATGGTGGCTATTTTCTTTAGACTCTTGAGGGGGGCTGATGTCTCTATTATCTAGCCAAGCAAAATAACTTCTTCAACTCTCATCGATTGTAATTGAATGTAATGTATCATGAGAAGCCTTAATATTATCATTAACCTTTACTGAAGGTAAAAAGCTTTGTCCTTGATTTTTGGAAATTGATGAAAAAAATGTTTATTTTTTATAAGAATACACCCTATTTTCTTAAAAAGAAAGCCTTAATCCAAACTGGATCTGTCTAGGAGCGCTAGCTGCCGTTGCTGGCCCAAAAGTACGCAGTGGCATAGCTAAATTTAAACCTATTATATTATTGGGAAATAAAAGGTTAGTGCGATTTAGTAAAATGAATCTAAAAAGCTTAGGCTATCAAGCTATTTTCTAGGCCAATACATAATTATACCTACTCCTATAAGAGAAACTAATGTGCCAATTATGTCAAATTTATCTGGCATTATTTTGTCTACTTTCCAACCCCAAAGGACAGAGAGGAAAATAAAAATTCCACCATAGGCTGCATAAACTCTTCCAAAATTAGCTGGTTGTAGCGTTGGAACTATTCCATAACCAATAAGTATTAGAGCGCCAGCTATTGCAAACCATACACTTTTATTTTCTCTTAACCAAAGCCAAATTAAGTAGCCTCCGCCTATCTCTAAAAATCCTGCTAACACAAAATAAAAAATAGACTTTAGTGTTTCCATATAATTTAGCCTTTTGAAAGCTACAAGCTTAGTCTAGAAGGTCTTTCATAAGCTGAGCCTATGATACAAAGTTGTTTTAGCGTTTCAGTAAATAACAAATAAAAGTCCATTAGCTCTTTAACGTCTAATACTATTCCAACTATGTGTAAATAAAGCTCTAGAACCCCATCAGGCAACTCTTCACTTAAAAAACTTTCATTTTTCCTTATATCAAAATAAACATAAGGATGTTTAAGTAATATTTCACGAATAAGATCGTTTTTTAACAATACTATTATTTGCTTAGAATTATTACTTTTAACAATAAAAGTTTTATCAAAATCATTAAACCCTGCTTCTATGTCTTGCATACCAAAAAACTTAGCTATCTCACTAAAAATATCTTGATGATAGATTGTAAAAAGAAAGTTATCTTTACTTAAAAATATTGTTCTTACCCTAGTTAAAGTATTTCCACTTGTCCCAGCGCTAGAATGAATATCAAAAACAATATTCCAATGTGATGCTAAAACTTTGACTTGAATGTGATCTGAAACGCTTGAATTTATAAAGTTTCCGTCAATCTGGTTAGCAAATTCTTGCCAAATAAGTGCCTTATCTGTAGACATTTTCCTTATACCTATTAATTTAATTAGCAATTTAGTTTAGCTAGGTTTTTTTATTGCTAAAAATACTCCTAAAACGCTTAGTAATATCACTAGTAAAACTCCAACTAGCCCTATAGGTCTATCTAAACTACTTATACTAGTCCACTGTAAATAGTGTATTTTATAGAACGTATCTATCCATTCTGTATCTTTGCCTGTTTGTTGAAGACTTAGTCTATTCCAATCTAAAGATATATTTATACCTGTGTCGGTTTTAATAGAATCTTTTGATATAGCAGAAATATGTCCATAGCGTTCAGGATTAGCTAAAAAAGCATCTGTTAGTAAAACTCTTATTTCGTCATCTGTTGGAGGGGTTTTTTCTTTTAGAGTTTGAGGATCTAAATGTAGCCATCCTTTGCTAGTGCGAACTATTAAATGATTTCCCAAAGCGGTCTTAAAACAACGCAATTCAAGCCATTCAGAAAGAGGATTTATAGAAATAGGTTCGGTTAATGGGTATAATTTAGGTGCTAGTATTTCATATGCACCTTTATAGCCTGGTTTTATAAAAAATATAAGACCTGTTATCGCCCATCCAAAAAAGGGTAAAAGTAAAATAAGCCCAATGATTCTATGTATTTTTCTAATATTCATATATAAGTTTAAAAAAGAAATGCTTACTGCAAATTATTTATATTTAAACTACTTGTTAAGACACGAGACTGATTTACGTCTATCCAAGCAATGATGGCTTGATTATTAAGGGAGACAATTTTAGGAATACCACTTTTTCTAGAAATACTTGTTTCTAAAAGGGCTATCGGCTTAGTTTTCTTGCCATCAGACCAGGCGCGTAAAATATTAAGACTCCCTGTATCCTTAGTTCCAGCTAACCAAGTAATTAACACCGAACTGTCATCAAGCATTGTTAAGTCAACTCGGCCAATTGCATCGCCTTCGGCTATTGTTATTGGCTCATTAAAAGTTTCACCTGAATTATTAGAAAAAATTAATTGAACTCGTGCTCTATCGCCTGCCAAACTAAACCAAGCAACCGCTACTAGTTCATCTTTTGCCACAACAACGGGCCCATTTACAGGACACCCGTCAATTTGCCACTTATCAGGATAAAGAGTTTTAGGCTGCGACCATTTGCCCTCTTGATAACGAACAAAGGAAATATCTCTAAATTCTTCTTTTGAGCGATCTCTATAAACTGCTATTGCTCCTTTTGATGTAATTGCTACTGAAGTTGGACAACAATCACAAACTCGTTCATCTAAAGCGGTTTCTTCAGAAAGTTTTCCTGATTTATCCATCGCTGTAAAACGCAAAGTCATTTCATTTGATAAATCTTCTTCATTATAATCACCACTAGCATTAACCTTAATTTTGCGTCCATCTAGCCAAATAGCCCCAAATTTGTCTTTGTTCCAAGGAAAAATTGAAACAAACCCATGCTCGGTTTTTGTCCCATCAGTATGTGGTAAAATTGGCTTACTCCAAGTTTTTCCATTATCAAAAGACTGCACAATATTAATATCATAAGCGTAAGTACTTTCCCCACTCTTAGCTAACCAATGAGCAGCTAATGAACCATCAGATAATTTGCTAATAGAAGGAATATCTGCCCAATTTATAAACCAATTATCGCTTTTAGCAATTAATTGTGGGCTTGACCATAGGTTATTTTCTAATGTAGAAAAGTAAAGTGCTTGCTCTTTTTCCCCAATTTTTTCTAGCCAACTCATTAAGATGTTTCCATCAGGAGTTTTAGTTAATTTAGGGGCTTGACTATTTGTGTTTGCAGGAGATTTTATTTTTTGTGTAAGAGTTTTGGGTTCTGGTTTAGGAGATGTAGGAGTTACATTAGATTTAGATGTAGAGGGCGTTTCATTTTTTTGGCAAGAAGAGAATTGACTTATAAGTAGAATTAATAGTAGTTGACAAACAAATTTCATAATGCTTTAACCCTTTATAAATGCATTTAATAACAAGGCATTCTAAAAGGTTGTTTAGCCTATTGCCAATATCAGATTGCTAAAGAGTATAAGGTAAAGTGCTCAAAGAAGTTTCACAAAAGTTTATAGAAGGCTCCTTTGAGCATCGCCGAGCACACTTAATTAGTAGCGTGAGACTTAACCATTCTCCATTGATAATAACCTGTTAAGTCTTTTAAGCCAAAATGACCATAAGGCGCAGTACTAAAAACTTTTTCACTTGTTTGTCCAGGAATTTGACAAGTATATTTTCCCCAAACTACAGAGCCATATCCTACCACTTCATCAACTGTTGACCAAATTGTATAGATATAAGCTCCTTCATAACGTGATGAAGAATTTAGATCGACTAAATAACTAGAAACATTGTAGGGGCCTAAAAGTCCCACTGTATAACCAGGGTATAATCCAACTTCATCATCACAGGTTGGAGTAGTTCCTCCTGTTAGATAACAAGAAGTTAATCCGCGATTTGCTCCTGCAATACCTACAAAAGTATCTACACTACTTGTTAATGATGGCCCTAAATCATAATAACCTCCATTTAGAGGATCATAGGCTAATCCACCTTTAATTGCTTTGCGAGTTAATGTAACTCCTAAAGAGTGTGTAACAACGTCTACTTTTGTTGCTCCAGTATATTGTTTAACTGCTTGAATAAAAGCCCTAATTTTTGTTAAATATGCCCTAGAATGATATTGTTCAGATGATAAAAGCGCATTAGCAGGGCCATAAGTTGTTGCATAAAGTTCAGAAGTTTTATAGCCCTTAGTCATAAAATAATCAATAGAAGCTGTCCAACCTGTTTGACCAAAAGCACTTCCTACAGCCTTATCAGAATTTCCATGTATAAAAATTACAGGTTGATTAACTACTGTGTCAGTTGAACTAGACTTTCCTCCATAACTTCCACCGCTTAAATCATCACGGGCAAAATCATAACTACTATATCCATTAGCTGATAACCAAGTTCTGAAATTACTAGTAATTCCTGTTGTACTAACAGCAGCAACCCCTTCATTATCAAATGGGTCGCTATTTTTGTTAATTGGATTTTGGGTTAGATCTTTTGTAGAGACTGATTTATTAGCACTAATTTTTGTAAAATTTGCTGGATAAAAACCTAAAGCTAATATTAAAACTAGTAAGCAAGAAAAACTTATCCTAATAATACTTTTTCTCATAATGGTCTCCTTTTTATAAGCAAGAAAAATATGCAACTTAAATGAAGTTTGACGAGAGGGTGAGTTATAAAATGTACGCTCGTTCGTTATTATAACAAAGTTTTAATAAAAAAGAACGAACGTTTGTCTAAAACTTATTAAAAAATTTAAGACTTTTCTTTTTCCATAGCTTTACTACCAAGCCAAAGGAAAAAAGCACTTAGTAAGCAAGCTAGAGGACAGATTAAAAGCGAATACTTCATTTGACCAGGATTTGAGCTTACAGACATAAGGTCATTAATTTTGCCTACTATTGGAGGGCCAAAGCCATAACCAATTATATTAACGGTAAAAAAGTAAATACCAATACCTAAGCCTCTTAATTGAGGCCCTGCAATATCATGAACATCTGCTGCTGCTGGGCCTAGCCAAATTAATGCTGCTGCTAGTAAAAATAAATTAGCTACCAGTAATAAGATAATATTACTGCTATTAAGTAAAATTAACCAAAGAGGAATACAAGCAATAGCTCCATAAGCGGTAAAGAGCATTCTTCCGCCAGGGCCTTTTTTTCTAAACCAGTCTGAAGCATAGCCGCCTAAAATCGTTCCAGGCATTCCACCTAAAAGAGAAAGAATGCCTGCTAGTAGCCCAATAGTTGCTATGCTTAAACCATGAACACGAGAGAAAAAGGATGGCCCCCAAATAGTTAAGCTATTAGCAGCCAAAGCAAAAAGGGCATAGCCTATATGATGAAATCTTAAAGCTTTAGACTTAAAAAGCCTTTTCCAATCGCCACTTTGATATAGAGTGGCATTTTTTTCTGTTTGCCCTCTAGGAGGCTCTTTAAGTAAGAAGACAAATAAAGCTATTAACAATCCAGGGAAACCTAACAAATAAAATGCCCAACGCCAGCCTAAAGATCCACCAATCCAACCACCAAGAAAGAATGCTATTCCACCACCTAAAGGAATTCCTGATGAATAAATAGCTTGGACAGTTGCACGCATTCTTACAGGAAAATAATCACTTAATAGAGAAAGTGCAGCAGGCCCCAAAGTTGCTTCTCCAACGCCTACCATAACTCTACAAAGGAAAATTCCCCAAAAGCTTTCAGCATAGCCAGTTAAGCCAGAAAATAAACTCCAAATAGCTAGCCCAATAGCAATTAAATTTTTACGTATAGTACGATCTGCTAAACGCCCAAAAGGAATACCGAGTAATGTATAAAATATTACAAATGACGTAGTTCCAAGTAGTGCAAGTTGTAGGTCTGATAGTGCAAGTTCTTTTTTGATTGGGGTAAATAAAATATAAATCAGTGAGCGGTCAAGAAAGTTTAATGCATAAACTACTGTTAAAAGCCCAAGTACATACCAAGAGTAATTTCCTACATTTTCAGAATAAGTTTTTGTTGAATCAGCTAAAGTGCTCATAATTTATTTTCCTATTTTTTTAACCACTCAATAATTTGTTCAACAGATTTAGCATGCCAAGGAAGTAATAAATGATTAGCTTCTACAGTCGCAGTAGCTATTAAATTACCAATTCCTCCCTTATGTGTAGCGCTATCAAGAAAAACCAGCCCATCACTTGTTCCAGTGTGTTCATTGTGAAAAAGGGGGATATCTGCTTTATTTCCTGCTAATAAATAAGTGCTAATGGATTTAGGGATATCTTGAGATAAAACTTGATTAACTAAAGAGCCTTGTTCAATGGCTGCATCTATACCTAAGCCTTCAGAAATGCTACCTTTACCACCATAATAAGTCGTTTTCCAATCAGTTTCATTCTGAGGAAGTGGGAATTTATCATCCCATTTTTTTAGCATTTGTTTTTGTCCTGGGAAAAAATTTCCTGCCTTGGTGGTATAGATTGATAGTTCTGGGAATTGGTGCCACTTTTCCTGACAAAGTGCTGAAGTATGTGCTACTGGGCCATTTATCTTAAAGCCTCCACAACTAGGGACTATTAGGCTATTAAAAGTTGTTCCATGACGAAATGCATAATCTATTCCTAAATTTGGGCTACCAATTAAAATTAATTTATTAATGTCGTTATCATAGTCTTTGCCCCATTTAGGTTTAATTCCGCTTACATAAAGCCTAGTAGCAAAAGCCCCTTTGCTCCAAGCCACTACATTTACTTGGTTTGTACCTGTTAGGGTTTTAATTCGTGAAATAGCTACACCTATTTGTTGTGCCCAAAGCAGATTATCGCCATGTTTATGAGGAAAATTAATTGCAAAAACTTTATAACCTTGGCCTACTAAACTTTGCATTAAACCAGTTTTTGCACAAAGCGGAGTCCCGCAACCAAAACCATATTCTCCAGGATTAGCCCAAGCCCTGTCAGCATTATCATTAGCGCCATGTACTAACAATATTGGAATAGATTTTTCATTTTTGTCCCAACCAGGGGCATAGTAAAGTAAAAATTGGCTAGAATGAGGTTGCTTATTACCAAAAAATTGTAACCTTTGCCCATCTTGATCGCCTCTACCATCTTGAGGATAGTCTTCTAAAGGAAAATTTTCATTATCTACTTTGTATCGTTCAGCTTTTGCCCAACCATGAGAAACTGTTGTAAAAGTACTTTCTAATATAAGGGAATTAGTTTTAGTGGTGATTTGTTTGATTTGTGTATCTTGTTTTTCTTCTTTAGTTTGTTTTTCTTCTTTCCCTTGTATATCTTGTGTATCTTGTTTTTCTAGGGTATCTAGCTTTTCTTGTCCATAACTTACTTTATCCATTATTTGCAGCATTATTGATATTACAAGGCAGAAAAATATTGTTAAAACTTTGGTTAAAATTTTAGTTAAAGCTTTCATAAAACCTCTTGCACAGGGAGATTAATTATTGTGGGCAAGTAACCATTCTACAGTTTTCGGCCAAACAATTGTTATAGCACTTCCACCAATGGAAAGACCATGATGACCGCCTTTTACTTTTAATAGTTCTTTATCTTTACTACTAACTAATTGCACCAAGATTTCTGAAGATTTTAAGGGAACTATTTCATCATGTTCAGCAACTACGCTTAGCAATGGACATTTGACGTTTTTTAGGTTTACAGTGCGACTGCCAAGAGGAAATTTATTTTGCACTAATAAATTTTCTTGATATCCATATTTAATAAATTGACGAAAAGTTTCTCCTGCAATAGGAATAGCATCTTTTATCCAGTGATCAAAAGCCATAAAGGCTTTTATATATTCAGGATGATCAATATTCTCTACTAGATCAACATATTTAGTAATGTTTTTCAAAGGCTTGAGCATCATAAAAGTGCTATAGAGAATTTCTTTTGGAACATTTCCATAAATATTTATAAACTTATCTACATTAAAATTTTCTGGGCTGCCCCAAAGACTGAGCAAAGAGTCATTATGAAAATCAACAGGAGTTGCTAATAAAACTAAATTCTGCAAATGTTGTTGTTTTAATGACGCATAGATAAGCGCCATTGTCCCACCCATACAATAACCAAGCATTGATAGTTTTTTAGCTTTAGAATGCTTTAATACTTGTTTTACAATGCTATTTAAGAAAAAACTTATATAGTCTTCTAAAGATAAACCGGAGTCACTAATTTTAGGTTCTCCCCAATCAACTAAATAAACATTAAGCCCCTGACTGACTAAATATTCAACATAGCTTTTCCCTGGCATTAAATCCAAAATGTAGTATTTATTTACTAGTGAATTAACTATTAAAATAGGAATAGAAGAGGCTAGATTACCTTTAGGCAAATAGTGATAGACCTTAAAAGTAAAATCACTATAAATTATTTCTGATGGTGTTTGAGCAACTTTAGGAGTTTCAAATAATTGCAACATAAATTCTGGTAATCTAAATAAATTCATCATAACTAATTATATAGAGCCTCTAAAAGCTCTTTATAATTTTCTGTAATAACATTTCTTTTTAATTTTAATGTAGGGGTAATTTCACCTGTTTCAATACTCAAATCATGAGTTAAAATCACAAACTTTTTAATTGCTTCTGTTGATGATACTTGGCTATTCACTTTATCTACTAGGGTTTGAACTAGTGAAATAATTTCAGCTTTTTTTGTTAAATCAGCAAAATCAGAATACTCTATTTTATTTCTTCTTGCATAGCTTTCTGTTTCAATTTGATTAAGCGTAATTAGTGCAGTTAAATAGCTTTTGCCATCTCCATAAGCCATAGCTTGGCTAATTAAATGGTGTTCTTTTAAGAAATTTTCTAGTAAAAGTGGAGCAACATTTTTTCCTGTAGAAGTGATAATTAGCTCTTTTTTACGTCCAATAATCTTTAAGAAACCATCTTCTGATATTGCTCCTAAATCACCTGTGAGTAACCAGTTATCAAGAAACATTTCTGCGCTTTTTTCAGGTTCTTTATAGTAGCCGCTAAACATCATTTCGCTATTAAGTAAAATTTCTCCATCTTCAGCTAGTTTTATTTTACAACCTGGCATTGCTTGTCCTACTGTGCCAAAACGGTGATTATCAGGGCGATTAAAGGCTGTGCATACATTTTCTGTTAACCCATAAGCTTGTAAGATTGGTAGCCCTAATGCACTAAAAAATTCTGCTATTTCTTGAGGAAGTGGAGCGCCCCCTGAGGAAAGAATTCTAATTTCTCCTCCAAAATAAGCTTTAACTCTATTTTGGATTTCTCCTGCTAAAGTCTCATAAATTTCTGATAAATAACTTGGTACAGGAAATTGTTTTTGTTTTAATTTATCTATTTCTTGACCTAATTTAACTACTTTATCAAATAGATGTTGTTCTTGAGGATCGCTGTTTTCAATATCTGAAATTATTTTGCTATGAATTTTTTCAAAAAATCGTGGAAGGCTACCAAAAACGGTTGGTTTTACCTCTAACATATAATCCCAAAGCTTATTTATATCTTTAACAAAATAAGCTGGAGCACCTGCATATAAACGGTTATAAAAACCTGTAATTCGCTCTGCTACATGGCAATATGGCAAATATGAAAATGACCTATCAGTATCATAAACAGGGACGGTTTCAAGTAACGATTCAACGCTATTGATAATATATTTGTGGCTAAGACAAGCACCTTTAGGAAGCCCTGTTGTACCAGAAGTGTAGACCATAATTGCAACATCTTCTGGTTTAGCTTGTTTTGCTATTTCTTGAAAACTAGACTTTGTTGAATTTAAATTATTGTTTCCTAGTTGTAAAAAATCTTGGTAAGAAATTATTTCTTCTGATTCACCAACAAGATTTTTATCTAGAGCAATTATTTTTTTTATTTTTGGTATTTCGTTTTTAATTTGAAGAATTTTATTTAACTGTGTTTTAGTATCAACGACAATATATTCTGCATCTGAATGGTTAATAATATATTTGCATTGTTCAGCAGAACTTGTTGGATAAAGCCCTACACTAACACCACCAGCAAAAATAGTTCCTAAGTCGCTAATAGGCCATTCTGGTAAAGTTCCCATTAAAATACAAACAGAATGATTCTTAGTTAAGCCTAATGAAAGCAGTGCTGAGCTAAAACTTTCAACTTGATAAGCAAAACTATTCCAAGATATAGCTTGCCAATGATTTTCTTCTCTTGTGTAGAAAATATTTTTTTCAGTATATTGTGAAACACGTTCACAAAAGAGGGTATATAGATTTTGGTATTTCATTTTATTCTCCTGAAGCTTTATTTTTATTCATTACTAAAGCTTCTCCCTCGCAAATAATTTCATTTTTGGAATTTATACAAGTGGTTTTACAAGTGATTAAGCCTTTATCTCTGCGAATATTTGTAATTTCAACTTTAGCTAATAACTCATCTTCTATTTTTGCTCTAAATAGAAAATTTAGATCTTGTTTTAAGTAAATAGTGCCTTCTCCAGGTAGTGATGTTCCAAGTAGCATAGAAAAAAGCCCTGCTAGTAGAGGTTCTGGTACAACGTTATTTTGTGAATTATTTGTATTGATATTAATTAATTTAGAATATTTATCCAAATCAGATTTAGTAAAAACTTTTTTTATTGTGGCTTGTTGTCCAATAGCTACTTGTGTTTCCATTATATTTTTTCTCCTAAAGTTAAGATATTTTTAATGTAGCTAGGCTTTGACAGGCTATTACTTTATCTGGTTTAGTGACAAGAGTCTTTACCTGTAAAATTGTTTCTGTTGCTGAAATAATTTCTTGGGTTAATATTAATTCTTCTTCTACATAAACTGGGCTGAGAAAAGATAAAGAATTTGATATTTGTATTGATAAAGGAAATTGTATTGATAAATATTTGCTTATTACAGCATAAACTAACATTCCATGAGCAATTGTTTTACCAAATTTAGAGTTAGCCGCAAATTCTACATCTATATGAATTGGATTATTGTCCCCGCTAATTTCAGCAAATTGATTAATATCTTGCTGAGAAAAGATTATTGTTGTAGTGAATAGTTTGTCAAATAAATCATTAAATTGCATATTATTTATTTTTTATTAGAGAGGTTTTAATGTTATTTTTTATTAGATATTGCAATAAAATTAAGCCTTATTGCAATATCTAAACTTAGCTAAGTAAGTGTTTATTTCTTAGCGCTAACATTAGCATTGACTAAGACAGGGAAAGAAAATAACTCAAAGGTTTTCTTAGTGTTTTCAGTAACACGAGAGTTAAATTCTTCAACTTCTTTTTTAAATGGATAATCAGTAATTAATTTTTCTGCTGTATCTGCCATTTTATCTAAAAATTGTTGACGAGTTTGGTAACAATTATTGATATATTCTTTCATAACAGTAGTTGTTACATCTTTGGATGGCAATGTAGCTTCGACTAAAGTTTGGGTCATTTTATCAGCAGCTTTTTGGAAATGTACCGAGCTACGGATACCAGCTTTTGCAGTTTCTTGATAAACAGAAAGTAAATTCATTTTAAGTTCTCCTTTTTTAAGTTAAGAAGCCTTTGTAAAGGCTGTTTTGAAAATAGATGGTCTATTTAGATCGACCATCGAAAAACCGCACAGGCCATATTTAGGCCACCTCCAGAAGCACACATAAGCACAAGATCGTCTTTTTGAATTTTGCCTAAAGTTGCTGCATCATCTAGAGCCATTGGAATACAAGCTGAGCCTGTGTAACCCCATTTACCCATAATTGTATGAGCAAGTGACATTGGAAGTTCTAGATTTTGCATAACAGCTTTAATTGTGCTTAGGTTGACTTGGGTAAAGAAAAATTGTTTAACATCTTTAATATCAACATTGGCTTTTTTAAGCGTTTCTTTAACTAAATTAGGCCAACCTTCCATATTAATTTCTGGAGGATATTTTTGTAAAAATCTTACTTTATTATGTTTGCCTTCTCTTAAAACATTTTTAGTAATTGGCATTGCTGTTCCGCCAGCAAATATTCCTAAGTAATTATGATATTGACCATCAGCATAGAGTTTTGAAGCTAAATAACCACCAGGTGTATCGCTTGCTTGGAGGACTACTGCCCCAGCACCATCAGCAAAAATAGTACAGGTTTTTTTATCATCCCAGTCTAAATATTTACTCATTGCATAAGCGCCTATGACCAAAATATTTTTATATTCAGGATCACCCATTATATAAGTTGCTGCTGTTTTTAAGGCTGTAACAAAACCTGCACAAGCACAATTTACATCAAATGAACCAGCATTTTTAGCGCCTAAACAATATTGAACAATTGTAGATGTTGCTGGGGAAATATAAGCAGGAGTATCTGTTGCTAAAATTATAAGGTCTATATCTTCGGCTTTTAGATTAGCCATTTTTATGGCTCTACGTCCTGCTTCAACGGCTAAATCAGTTGTGTTTTCTTTGTCAGAACAGAAATGACGACGTTCTATGCCAACAACTTGAGAAACAAAAGTATTAATATCTTCACCTAGCATTTGGCTTAAGTCATCATTAGTTAACATTTTTTCAGGCACATAAGAACCAGTACCTACTATTTTGGCATAGCGTGTCATTTTAGTTAGTCCTTCCCTTTGTTAATAGATTCTAAAAAATCTATTACTAGTTTGTTAAAAGTAGGTGCAGATTCAATAAATATTGAGTGACCAAATCCACTAATAACTTCTAATTTGGAGTTCTTTATTTTGCTTGCAAGGTTAAGTGAATTTTGTGGAGGTACTAGTAAATCTTTATCTCCAGTCATTATTAGAGTTGGGAGATCTAAATTCTCTAATTTATCTTCAACATCAAAAGTAACTGCTGCTTGTAATTGGCTTAAATAAGCTTGGGTTAAAATAGGATTTGCTAAACGAAGATCGACTATTTTTTCAAATTCTTTTGGATTATTTTCTTGAAATTCACTAGCAAAAGCAAACTGTAAAGCTCTGCGAATCCTATGTTCTGAGTTTGGATCTTGAAAAGAACTCATTGACAAGAGGGTTTCAGCCGAGGGAGAAACATGGTTTCTTCCTCCAAAACTAGTACAACAAAGAATTAAACTAGAAACTTTTTCTGGATATTTTAGAGCAAATTCTTGAGCAATAAAACCGCCCATTGAAGCACCAAGAATATTAGCTTTTTTAATTTTTAAGAAACTCAATAAATTAGCCACATCATCAGCCATTTTTTCCATTGAGTAAGGAAAAATAGCTTTTGTTGAACGGCTTACACCACGATTATCAAAGACAATAGTTTTATAATATTTTGAAAATACTGGAATTTGTTTATACCAAATCCAAAGACCTGTAGCAAAGCCAGGAATTAATAGTAATGGCTGGCCTTGACCATAAATTTCATAATAAATTTCATTATTAATTTCGTGATTAATTTCGTGATCAATTAATTGGGGTTTTGACATTTTATAACCTTTTAGAAAATTTGTAGGGCTAAAGAATTTAGCCCTACTCTATAGCCCTACATCAGCGAGGAAACTAGAAACTAAGCTTTAGTGCAAATTGAATTACACGAGGCCCACTACTAGTTGAGGTAATACGACCAAATGTTGCTGGAACAGCAATATTACTATTTGGATTTGAGAAATTTACTGTATTGAAAGCATTGAAGAATTCGCTACGAAATTCCATATTAAAGCTTTCTTTGATTGGGATAAATTTAACGATTGAAATATCTAGATTCTTTTGCCCAGGGCCAGTTAATGTGTTACGACCAAGATTTCCAAAAGGTGCATTTGGATCAAAGAATGGGTTAAGGGTTGTTCCTACTAGTGCTTGTCTTGATGGTAGGAAAGCCGTAGTGTTAAAGAAACTATTTAGACGGTCTTTAACATCACCTGATTTTTCTGGATTAGCGCCTCCTACAACGTTTGCGCGTTGTAAAATAAAGTTGCTAGGAGCATCAACAATGGTAAATGGTAGTCCTGATTGTAAAGTTAAAATACTACTAACTTGCCAACCATTTACTACTTTACCAACTAGTTTAGATTGAACATTAAACTTAGGTAGGTCATAAACACCACTTAAAACAAAGCGATTACGGCGATCAAAGTCTGAGCGACCACGATTACCACTAGTATTAAATTGATCTCCAGGAATACCTGTAAGCTCATTAATTGCAGCACCAGAGTAATTATCTATAGACTTACCGAGTGTATAAGAGGCTAAAAACTGCAAGCCTTTGCTAAATTGCTTAGTTAAACTAAGTTGGAAAGAATCAAAATGAGAAGTAGAGCTAGATTGTACTTGTTGAATACCTCCAGCAGGATTTTTTTGTGTTGATAGAAATGGGCCTAAAGGCAATGTAAATTGATTAGTAGCACGATTAAAAACAGGCTGATTTAGACTAATGACTTGGAGTAGTTTTGTACCTTTTGAACCAACATAACCAACTTCTAAGAGTAGATCTTTGGTTAATGCATATTGAATATTGAAGTTATATTGTTGGATATAAGGTGTACGGAAATTAGGATCTAAGAAAATCCCGCTTATAGGAACGCCTAAAAGCGATGGGACTGTTGGGACTACAGGAAAAGCTGTTGGCTGGGGTACGGGAGCAAATGGTGCAGCTAGAGGTCTTCCTACAGAAGTTGCTAAAGAAAAGAATGGAAAGTTTAATACTTGTGTGTTAACTGAACGAGTTGAAACACGGTCAAAATAAATTCCATAACCGCCCCTAAGTACAAGTTTATCAGTGTTAAAAGGTTTGAAAGCAAAACCAAAACGTGGAGCAACATTGTTTAGGTCATTATCAATTAATGAATCAGAGACTAGAGGAACGCCTTGAATAGGATTTTCTGCATTACCTGCTTGGACAAAACCATTTGGAGGTTGAGCAATTGATGTTGGAGCACCAGCCTTAAATTGATTGGGTAAGAAATTAATTAAACGACCTTGTTTTTCTGTTGGATTGCCAAAATATTCATAACGAACGCCTAAATTTAGAGTTAAACGATTATTAACTTTAATATCATCTTGAGCAAAAAAGCTAAATTCATTAACTCTTAGTGCACGATCAAAAACACCTGAACCAAGTAGTGAAATGGATTGACCTGCTAAAAAACTAGCAAATGTTGGAAAAATTAATTGACCACGAGTAAAGGCATTAAAAAAGAAATTAACTTGTGAGCGGCGATATTCTGCACCAAGACGTATGCGATGTCTGCCAGCAGTGATTGAAAGAGTATCCCCATAATTAAAAGTATTAATGGCTGATGATTGATCAGCAAAAGGAGATGAGCCAAATGTAAATAAACCTACAACTTGAATGGTTGGTAGTCCAGAGTATAGATTACCTGTTGGGCTGTTAATTCCAAATTGCTTAGCAGTAAATGGTTCTTGAGGCTCAGAGGTAACGCGAATACGGTTAAATCCAAAACGAGCTTGATTAACAATATTTGGACTAAAAACATAGGTATCAGTTAAAGAAATTACTCGATTTATTAAGTCTAGCTCTCCACCAAATCCAGGTAATTGAGTTGGGCCATTACCTAAACCAGCAAAGTTAAAATTAGCTTGTGTTGTTGGGTTATTTGCAGAAAATACTTTACCTACAAAAGTATGTTTATCATTAATTTTTAGATCAAGATTAATATTAAATTGATCTTCTTGGAATTTAGAAATCCCTGAAATAGGCGTTAAACCTGTAGCTGTAGTTGGCGTTGGAATAACAAATTGACCATTAGGAAGGCGTGCTTGTAAAAGAGAAACTGCAATAGGGCTAATCACACTTACAGGTAGTCCAAATGCTGCTGCAAGTCCTATTGCTGTTCTATTGCTATTAGTTAAGGCAACAGGGATAGTAGGGAAGGATAGACTATTGTTTAATGAAGCTCCATTGCGTTCACGAGTACCTTGATAAGAACCAAAGAAAAACGCTCTATCACGAATAATAGGCCCGCCTAAAGTAAACCCAAATTGATTTTTAGTTAATACAGGTTTAGGTTGTCCTGCTGCATTAAGGAAAAAGTCATTAGAATTTAATGAGCGATTGCGTAAAAACTCATAGGCATTTCCATGAAATGCATTTGTTCCAGATTTAGTTATAGCCTCAACATTACCCCCAGCATTACGTCCATTAGAAGCGTCATATAAACTAGTTTGAACAATAAATTCTTGAATTGTATCAGTTGCAGGAACAGCAATATTAGGAGTAGAGTTTGTACCAATTGAATTAGCATCTACTCCATTAATCCGTACACTATTACTAGTAGTGCGTTGACCATTAACAGAAACTGTTGCATCACCTCGGCCTAAGTCGGTATTATTGGAGAGATTAGCAGATGTGCCTGGCGATAAGGTGAGGAGTTGTTGGAAATTACGTGTAGGTAAAGGCAATTGGCGCAAAGTTCGTTCGTCTACATTACGGCCTAATTGGGTTGATTCTGATTGTACTAAAGGAGGAGTTGCTGTTATTGTAACTACTTCTGAAACACTAGCAGGCTCTAGGGCAAGCTTAAGTGAAGTTACTTGAGTTATATTTACTTGTACATCTTGTAAGATTACGCCCTTAAATCCCTCTATACTGATAGTAAGAGTATATTTACCAGCAGGTAGTAGCCTTGCTGTAAATATGCCTGATTCATTAGCCGTAATTTCGCGCTCTATTCCAGTGTCTTGGTTCTTTATTATTACACTAGCCCCTGATAGAGCCGCACCTGTTTGATCAGAAATTAACCCACTAATATCTCCTGTTGTGCTTTGAGCATAAACACTAGGAGCAAATATAATTGATTGCATTGGTACTAGCAAAGATACTAGAAAAAATATTGCTATTACTCTGTATTTATACATTTTTCTCTCTCCTGATTTAGTTATTGGTGTATAAAAACGAACGAACGTTTTTTATAAAAATTAAAAATAAGATTAATTATTGGGAAAATTTTTTTCTAAAGCAGTACTTGAGAGTAGGCCACGACAAAAAAGTTCACTTAATTTTAGTACTGCTTCATCATCATTAATACCCAAATGATGATTACCGCCAAATAGTTTTTCAATTAAAAAATAATTTAGAAATTGCAAATAAGCTACAGTAAAACCTAGAGCAGGGTCTATATCTTCATTAAGCAATTTTTGTTTTTTTAGCTTATAAAAATGCTTATGAAATCTTTGACCAAATCTTTTTGATAAACCTTCAAAAAACTTTCTACAATGTTGGTTGTCAAATTCTAACACATCAATATACATCAACAACCAAAACTCATAATGATCTGATACTACTTCTTGTAATAACTTTCCTAGTTTTACAAAATTTTCTGGTAGCAAAGGTTCTTCTATTTTAGAAAACATCTCATCAAAACGCGCAGTAATTAGATCTTCATATTTGCTAATTAGCGATTCTAAGATATCTTCTTTGGTTTTATAATAATTATAAAGGTTTCCAAGTGATACTCCTGCCTGTGCAGCAATTTGACGTATAGATGTGCCATGAAAACCTTGCTTAATAAATAAAACCTTTGCAGCTGTTTCAATGTTAGACTTTTTTTCTTTTACTATTTCTTGACTAAGTTTTGGCATAAATAAAAACGAACGAATGTATTTTATGATTAAAAACAACTTTGTCAAGAAAAAAAACTAAAAGCACAAAAATTTTTACCGAGAAAAATTTACCAAAAAATTTATAGGCAATTAGTCATAAGCATAAATTTCATAGTCATTAGGGCTATCCATATACCCATCAATTTTAACTGATACAAGTGGTTTTGAAAAAACAGCTGCTTTAACAACAAGTTTATTATATTCTCCCACACCTGGGCTAGAGAGATAATCATCAACAGAAACCCACATAGCCCTACCTATTTCTGTTTCATCAATTGAAATATCAAAACTTAGGGGTTTTAGGAGAAAGACTGCATAAATATTTGAAGTATTAAATTGTCCTCTATGATGATGTCGAAAACTCAATAGCCCCTTAAATTCTGATTTAATACCTGTTTCCTCAAAAACTTCACGAACTACGCCCTCAGACATATGTTCACCTCGTTCAAGCATTCCTCCAGGCAACTTATAATATTGAGGACGATTTACTAAATCCATCTTTTCTAAAACTACTAGTATTTTTCTCTCCTCAGAAAGAACTACTGCTCCAGCCCCAATTGTATGAGTAGAAAATGAAGGAATATAAGAATTATTAATTAAGCGTTTTGTTAAGATTAATTTTGATGTAAAGCAATGATGAAACTCAAACCCATTATTAATAGCGGCTTGAATCAATTCACATTTTGTAGCAGAGATTTCTAGCCATACTACTTTAATATCCTGCTGACTCCAATAAGAAATAGATTCCTTAAGTAATATATCAAATGTTTCTTTAGATTCTGGAAGAGCATCTGACGCAATAAAAATACCATCATATTTATTTCTAAGAGCAGTTAACATTATTGTTTCCTTTTTAAATTTTTGAGGGTTTCAAAATAATTATACACATAGACTCTTTTCCTTTCTTGGCAATGTAGCGGTCTAACAGTTGATAGAAGGCACTAAAAACGTAAGAAGAAAGTTTTAAGATTACAAAAAATATTTTTAAGATTTTTTAAGATTTTTAAGCTCTTTGAAAAAGAATACTTTAAAAATAATCTAAAAAATTTTTTAAGCTAAAGCTTACCTAAGCCTTTATCTAGTCTGGAGTTAGAAAAATAAATCTTTAGCCAACAAAACTTAGAATATAAAATAGTTAGCCTCAGATAGTTGCTTAAGTCTTGGCTAGAAGCTATTATGGTTTTTCCCAACAAGATTTTTAACTGGCAAAAAAACTTTTTTAAACCTAAACTAAACTTAGTAAAATTTCTTGTACCAAAATAATGTTTAGCTTACCTTTTGCTTACTTGTTTTGGAATCAGTTTTAATAGAGGCTTGTTAGATAAGTTTATGAGGCAAATGCCATCGGTTGAAGCAGCACTTGGAACAGTAATTGATGGAAAATATCGCCTTGACTCTTTACTTGGTTTAGGTGGGATGGGAAGGGTTTTTTCTGCTGTTCACCTTCAATTAAATAAAACTTTTGCTCTTAAGTTAATGAGCTTTCCTGCCCAAGACTCCCCTCAACTTGCTCGTTTTAGACGTGAAGCCGAAGCTCTAGGTAAAATACGTCATCCAAATGTAGTTGGGGTTACTGACTTTGGAATTACTTCTAGTAATGTTCCTTATATAGTAATGGAATATATTGAAGGTCTATCCTTACGTACAATGATGGAACGTCAAGGACGTTTTACTGAAAAGCAAACTCTAAAAATCGTTAAACAAATTTGTGCAGGGCTTTATGCTGCACACCTTCAAGGCATAGTACATAGAGACTTAAAACCAGAAAATATTATGATTGAAGAGCTTGCAGATGGTGATTTAATTGTTAGGGTTTTAGATTTTAGTATTGCTAAACTTCTTCAAATTGGTGAGGAAGATGAAAATATTAGCGATCATGGAGAATTGCTTGGAACTGTTAAATATATGACTCCAGAGCAGTTCTTAGGCAATGCAGTAGATGCTAGGTCTGATATTTTTGGTATTTGCCTAGTGGCTTATGAGATGCTAGCTGGGATAGTTCCTCCTGCAACCGTGTCTCTAGCCCAGCCTTTAAGAGAACTTCGGCCAGATATTTCTCCAAAATTAAGCGATATTTTATATAAAGGTCTTTCCCCACTTCCTGAAAACCGCCAACATTCAGCCCTAGAGCTAAAACGTGAGTTTGAAAGTTTAGAATCTACAAATATTGCAGATGCTAGTACTCAATTTACCGACAGTTTAACATCTAGATATAGCTTAAATACCCAAGGCGAAAACACTTCTATCTCTTTAGAACTAGAAGTAGGGCAAAAATTATCTTATTACCAGGTTATTAGAAAACTTGGTGAAGGTGGAATGGGAGAAGTTTATCTAGCAGAAGATTCCCGCTTAGGCCGTAAAGTAGCATTAAAATTACTACCTACAGAGATTATTAAGGATCCAAGTAGAATTAGAAGGTTTGAACAAGAGGCAAGAACAGCTTCGGCCTTAAACCACCCTAATATTTTAACCATTTATGAAATAGGCGACGCAGATGGCATTCATTTTATTGCTACAGAATTTATTGATGGAATTACCTTAAAACAGAAAATAGCAACAGGAATAAGCCTTAAAGACTCATTAAAAGTTGCTATACAAATTGCTAATGCACTGGCTGTAGCGCACCCAGCCGGAGTAGTTCATCGAGATATTAAGCCAGGAAACATAATGCTACGTGAGGATGGTTATGCAAAAATCCTTGACTTTGGACTAGCAAAATTTACTGAAACAGAACTTGATAAAACAGAAAATAGTATAGGTGTTCGTACTGAAGCAGGAAAGATTATGGGAACGCCTAAGTATATGTCTCCAGAACAAGCTAGAGGTCAAGTTGTTGATGCTCGTACAGATATTTTTAGCTTTGGTATTGTTTTATATCAGATGGTAACAGGTAAACTCCCCTTTGATGGTGCAACAAATTCAGACATTATTGTTTCTGTTCTAGAACACGAACCCCCACCTATTAGCCAATATCTACCTAATATTTCTCCAGAGTTAGAACGCATTGTAATAAAAGCTTTACGTAAGGATAAGGAAGAGCGTTATCAAACTATTAAGGATATGCTCTTAGACTTAAAAAGCTTAAAACAACGTCTTGATTTTGAAAAAGAACTTACTCGTAGTAATTTAACTGATCGTAGCCTTAGCCCTAGTTACTCTCACTCAAGTGATCCTAGTGTTGAAAAAGAACTCTCTAGACAAGCTGATAGAATAGATAGAATAGATAGAATAGATAAAACAGATGAAAGTTTAAGACCTATTGAAGTTCTTAATACTAAGCGTAATAAAAACAAGAAGTTACTAGCTATTTCTCTCTCTCTATTCTTTATATTAAGCCTTGGTTCTGCAATAGGCTATATTTACTATAAAAATAATACTCATGCTACTAAAAAAACTCGTACTCTAGCAATAGTACCATTTCGTAATCTAAAAAATGATCCAGAAACAGATTTTCTTAGCTTTTCACTCGCCGATTCTGTAATTAATAAGCTTGGCTATATAGATTCTTTAACTCTAAGACCTTCTTCTGCAATAAATAAATATCGTAGTCAAGATATAGATCCTAAGAAAGTAGCAGCAGAATTAAATGTTAATACTTTACTTATGGGAAATTTTATAAAAGAAGGGGATGATTTACGAATTAACGCACAACTTATTGATGTAGATAATGATGAAATTATTTGGAGTGATACTTTAGACTTAAAATATGAAAAATTATTAACAGTTCAAACTAAAGTAGCAGATCAAATTGTTAGAGAGCTTGAAATAAAGCTTACTGTTGCCGAGGTTGAAAAATTAAAACGTAACCTTCCTAGCAATTCAACAGCTTATGAATTTTGTTTACGCGGCATAGACTTAATGAATCGTTCAGCAAACAACTATCAAAAAGCCCAAGAAGTCTTAGAAAAATCTGTTGACCTTGATCCTAATTATTCTTTAACTTGGGCTTATTTAGGCTTTTGCTATGCCTCCCGTGCAACTGCTCAATTTGGAGGCCAGCAAGAGTATAATAAAGCTCAAGCTGCTTATGATAAAGCTCTTGAACTAGACCCAGAACAGCTAGAAGCTAGACTCTTTAGTGCTAAATTAGCTACTGATACCGGTCGAGTTGAGGATGCAGTAGTGCAACTTAGAAAGATTCTTGATAGAAAACCCTATCATGCTGCTGCTAATTGGCAATTAAGCTATGCATACAGATATGGAGGAATGTTAAAAGAATCTATTGAAGTTGGTGAACGGGCTTTAGGTTTTGATAAAAGTGTTGCTAATGACGCATTTAATAGCTATTTCTATGATCGCCAATATAGAAAATTTATTGATAGTCTGCCTAAACTTGAAGACAGTAGTGATTCTTATTTTATTTTTTATCGAGGATTTGGTCATTATTACTTAAGAGAATTAACTGAAGCTAAAGAATTTTTTGAACAAGCTTATAAGCTCACCCCAAACCAAATATTTGCACAAATTGGAAAAGCTTTTAGTTTTAGTATAGATGGGAAAAAAGCCGAAGGAATTGCCTTACTAAAAGGTAGCGAAGAAAAAATAAGACAAAGCGGTGTTAGTGATGGTGAAGCAATTTATAAAATTGCCCAAGCTTATGCCGCTTTAGGTGATAAAGAATCGGCTTTAGCTACCTTGCATCTTAGCATTGATAAAGGTTTTTTTTGCTATCCTTATTTTGCCCAAGATGTTTTGTTAGATAATATCCGCTCAGAAACAGAGTTTAATCAAATAATAGAAAAATCTCGCATTCGTCATGAAAACTTTAAGAAAAAATTTTTCTAAAACCCTAACCCTTAAAATAAACTTAACTTGTTACATATTAGTAAATAAACTTACACTAAAGGAATAGATATGGAAATTTCACAAACTTTTATTAATGGTTCACAAACCTTCTTAAAGAATGATTTTTTACCTAAAATTGAGGCTTGCGTAGAAAGATTAACAGACGAAGAAATTTGGTGGCGAGCTAATGAAGAGTCAAATAGCATTGGGAATCTAATTCTTCACCTATCTGGAAATGTCCGCCAATGGATTATTAGCGGCTTAGGCAATGAACCTGATCACAGAATACGTCAAGAAGAATTTGATGAGCGTTCACATATTCCTAAACAAGAGCTTATTCTAAAACTTAAAACTGCTGTTGAAGAAGCAAGCGAAGTCTTAAAATCATTAGACCCAAAGATTTTATTAGAAAATAGAAAAATTCAAGGTAAAGATATATCAGTAATATATGCTATCTACCATGTAGTAGAACATTTTGCTATGCATACAGGGCAAATCCTACTTTTAACTAAGCTTAATTCTAATAAGGAAAAATCCTTTTACAATATTTCAGAAGGACTTCCTCGGGCAAAATGGTAAAGTAGCACAAAACTAGAGTGTGTAGCACAAAAAAGCTTACAGTCCTACTAAGTTATGGCAAAATGTTAAATTAATGTTTTGCCATATTCGAGTCTATATTCTATCTTGTAAGGACTATATGCACTATTTATTAGCATTAAAGCAATATATTTTTGTTAGTTTAATATTTTTTATCATTACTATTTATCCATATATCTCGGTTTTTGCTCATCCACTAGGAAATTTTAGTACTAATCATTTTGTTAGCCTGCAAATCTCTACTAATCAAATAAAAGTTCGCTATATTGTTGATATGGCTGAAATAACAACTTTTCAAGAGCTACAAAAATTTAATGTTAAAGACCCTAATTCCCCAACTCAAGTAGAACTAAATTCTTATTTAGAACAAATCCTAGTCCAATATATTGATAATTTAGTGTTACAAGTAAACGATCAACCAATTAAATTACAACTTGTTGATAAATCTATCTCTACGCCTTTAGGAGCAGGCGACTTAAAAACCCTAAGAGTTGAAAGTTCTTTAGTCGCAGATATACCCTTAAACACCAAGCAATTTAGCAAAGTTCATTTCCAAGACAATAATCATAGTGAGCGCTTAGGTTGGCATGAAATAGTCGTTAGCCCATTACAAGGTATAAGTATTTTTAATAGCAATGTTTTTGCTAGTGCTATTACGGATGAGCTTAAAGCCTATCCTGAAGATGCTTTAGTTGCTCCTCTTAATGAACGTTCAGCCGACTTTTATTTTACTTTAGGTACTCTACCAAATGATGCAAAAATACTACTTACTCGCCAAGGTAAGCCAACCATTAGCCAAAAAGATCCTTTAACTGAACTCATAGCTTTACCTAATATAACTCCTACTATGGCATTATGGGGCTTGATAATTGCAGCTTTCTTAGGTGCTTTACATGCTCTTTCACCAGGGCATGGTAAGGCTGTAGTAGCGGGCTACTTAATTGGCTCCAAAGGCACTTTACCTCATGCTATATTCTTAGGCTTAATCGTAACAATAACTCATACTATAGGGGTATTTGCTTTAGGGTTAATAACTCTTTTTGCTTCAGAATATGTTATTGCAGAAAAGATTTTTCCATTTTTAAGTTTTGTTTCTGGCTCAATAGTTTTACTAATGGGTTTGGGTTTATTTTTTACTCGCTTAGAATCATTTTTAGGTATTAAAAACCTAGGTCATACACATAATTCTACTAGCGAGCATAGCCATTGGAATTTATTTTCTGACCATTCCCATAGTGAAAAAGACAATTCTTACTTACCTCTAGATAAAACAAAAGTTACTTGGCAAAGCCTCTTAACTCTAGGTATATCAGGTGGTTTACTCCCTTGCCCATCAGCCCTAGTTGTACTGCTAGCTGCTATTGCCCTACATCGAGTTGCTTACGGTTTACTTTTGGTTATAGCTTTCAGTATAGGACTGGCTTCTGTCTTAACCATTATAGGCATAATGTTTGTTTATGCAGGCAGTTTTCTTAAAGATTCTACCTCTAGTAAATATGGTAGAATAATAAAATTTTTGCCTATTTTTAGTGCTTTTATAATTACTATTGTTGGCGCAGTTATTTGCTATCAAGCTTTAGTGCAAGCAGGAATAAATATTGCTTTTCTATTTCAACACTTTGAAGACGATTCTTTAGCTTTTAAGTCTGTAGCCTCTTTAGGTGTATTAGGTATTTTAATATTAGGATTAATGTTTGGTCTTAAACACGCTACAGAAGCAGATCATGTTGTAGCTGTTTCAGCTATTGTTAGCGAACATAAAAACCTACTAAAAGCTGCTTCCGTTGGTGTTTTATGGGGGCTAGGCCATACATTTTCGCTTTTAGTTGTAGGCTTATTTGTACTAGGTTTAAGACTCTCTATTCCTGAAACCATTGCAGGTTGGCTAGAATTTAGTGTTTCTTTAATGATAATTTGGCTTGGAGCTAACACTTTAATTTCAGCATTACGCCAAAAGACAAACCCTATAAACATAGAAAATGCTAGTGAAAATGTTAATAAAAATATCCTAGAAAATGCTAATGAAAATGCTAATGAAACCTCTAAAAAAGATACTAAACATAGTATTTTTTCTCAAATTAGTCTAAAGCCTCTTATTGTTGGCAGTATTCATGGTTTAGCTGGATCAGCCGCACTAACTTTACTTGTACTAAGTGAAATAAAATCAGCATTTATAGGGGTTGCTTATTTATCAGTTTTTGGTTTTGGCTCAATTTTAGGAATGCTCCTAATGTCAGGTTTAGTAGGTCTTCCATTTGTTTTAGGAAAGGAAAAAGCTGGCGGATTTGGTAAAACCCTACAGCTTTTAGCAGGTGTAGTTAGCATTCTTTTTGGCCTTTGGTATGCTTATGAAACTGTGTAAATATGTGTAAATAAGGTAAATTTTCTTAGTGCTATATCTATTCGATTCAATGTTATTTAGCTGTTTGTTTTGTAGAAAAATGCTAATTCATAATAAGTCAAACGATAGCATAATTTAATAGCACACAATACACAGCCTCTTCGTTAGGACTGGCTGTCTTATTGCTTAATCGAACCGGATGGAATTGAAACTGCATTATGATTTCGTTAGTGGTGCCGAGGTAATAACCGGCTATTGCTAGAGTTAATTAAAAAGGGAAAATAATAGTAATTGAATAGTTGAAATAGTCTAGAAGTGTTTAAGCATTAATGCTTGGGGGAAAATTGCGCCATGCCAAAGCCTTGAGAATTACAGTTGCCAAAACCCCAATCCCACCCTACGCTTATAAGTTCAGGGTTTCCGCTAACAATAAAAGGAGCTAAATAGGATTTAATATTAATTTGTTCATATTGAACTAGTTTTGATACTTTGTTGGTAGAAAGTCTTTTTACTTCAAGCTTTTTATCAAGGTCTTTTATAGTTTCTAAATACTCTAAATTAAACTTTTGGCAAATATAATCCCAGTCTAAATCAAAAGAAAACTCACAATCTTTTGGGGGTCTTTTGTTAAGAAGTTCATATTTTTCTATCAGGTTATTTTTAATAATTTTAGAAAATTCTTCACTATCTGGACGCAAAAAAATCTTTTTTCGCTCTGCTGAATCAATACAGACTGTAATAGGGGAAAGTGCTGTAAAACGCATTTTGCTAGTGAAAATAGGCGACTGTATATGGTTTATTTTACTTAAGATAAGTGTTGCTTTACTACTATCAATTTCTTTATTTTTATAGGCTTCTTGTGTTTTTCTATCATAAATACTTATTATTGCTTGCTTTTTTAGACCTGATGCTAGGGAATCGATAAACTCTGGGATAGGTGAGCTTATTTGCCATTTTACTACTTGGCTGTAGGTATAAAGTTTACCATTAACTATTTGGCAGTTAGGTATTTCTGGTCTAGAAAAAACAAAAGGTTTGAGTCTTTTGTTAGCTTTACTGCCATGTTTATTTGGGTCTAGGTGATAGCCTTCGTTATGAAGAAAGTTTGCATAATCACTATTGGCTTCTTCTAGGGCATTATAAATAATTGCTGCCCAAGGATGGTTGTTAAGTGGAAAATAAGCAGGGGGTTTTTCTATTACAAATTCTAGCTTTATTCTTCTATGCAAACTATTTTACCTTTAGGATTAATGATTAAGCTAAACTTAAATGGGATTGTATAGTATTAGGCATAATAGTCAAATAGTTTAATGCTAGGTTATTAGTAGAAAATAATTAAAGGAAAAAGTATGAAAGAGTAATAGTTAATTAGAAAAAGCTATTTGAACATACTGGTTATTAACCAAATAACTACAATAATTAGTAACGTCCCACCAATTATGTAGACTAGCTGTTTCTTAAACTCACTAGTGCTTTTGGTTTCTTGTTGCACTAGGCCAGGAATTTGCCTTATAACAGAGCGACCGCTATCAGTAAAGTTGCTAGTAGGGCTATTAAAATTAGTTGGTGAAATTCCTTTAGGGATTTGCATTCTAGCTTGTGCATCAGCTATAACGGATTTTGCTGCTTCTGTAGTTTCTTGTGCTATACGTTGAGATAGTACTTCTGCTTTTGTCACTATTGATTCAGATACACTCATTAGTACATCTTCTACCATTTCGGGTAGAGCTAAGGAAAATTCTTCTGCTATATCTATGGGTTCAAATGTGCTAGCTAGTTTTTGGGAAGTTCTATTACCCATAAAAACGCCGCTAACAGATCCATGAGGCGCAGTAGCGGGTACAGCATAGGGTGTCGCAGGGGTAGGATTTGGGGAAACTTGATAATGAGGATTTGTTGTATAGGTAGATGGGATAGGCGTATTAGGGCTTGCTATAGGAGTTCTACTTGACCCTCCATTAGCATACTGACTAGAAATATTACTGGAAGTAGCTTTTTTAGGGTCAAACAAGTTTAGTTCATTTGCTAAATCATTTGCTAAATCGCTTAATGCTTCGCTAGGAGTATTTCTTAGTGTAGGACTTTTAAGACCTCCAGAAACATCTTTTCTAGCACGTATTTGGCTAATTTCTGCTTCTAGTTCTTTGGCTAATGCTTCTAGTTTTTGTTTTTCTAAAGACTCTTTTTCATCGACTTGTAGGCTATCAGAATTGGGTAGAGGTTTTGTTCCAATAAGATCTGGTTTTTGATAAGGGGGTGCTCCAAAATTTTGTTTAGCTGCTAGCTCTTTTGAGACATTTTGTATATCCATTTCTATAGTTGCAGGGCTAATACTATGAGGTTGTGGTGCTGGTGATATTACTTGATTACTTGTATTTAAGGCTGCTTCTAGTTCTCGTTTTAAGTCTATTGCTGATTGTTGGCGATCTTTTGGATCTTTAGATAAAGCTTTAAGAATGGCTGCTTCCAGTGCTGGAGCAATGTCTGGTCTATGATTGCGGATTGGGGGAGGTGGTGCAGAGCAATGCATTTTAACTAAACCCCAAGGGGTCTGAGCACGAAAAGGCACTTTTCCTACTAAAAGCTCATATAAAATAATACCTAATGAATATATATCTGAGCGGCTATCTAAATGCCTTCCATCGCATTGTTCGGGAGACATATAGTAGGGTGAGCCTAGAATTGCTCCACCTACGGTTATATTTTCGCTATAGGCAGGATTTTGGCTTAGTTTAGCAATACCAAAATCAAGCACTCGAACCATTTCGGATTGGTCTTCTTGTTGTTCAACCATTATGTTATCTGGCTTAAGGTCTCTATGGATAATGCCTTTACGGTGTGCTGCTGCTGCTGCATCACAGACCTGAGATAGTAAACTAACTGTCCTAGTATAGGATTGTTTTCCTTCTTTTTTTAATATATCCCTAAGTGAACGACCTTCAACATAATCCATTACTAAGTAAGCTGAACCATCATTGGTTATATTAAAGTCGGTAATAGTAATAGCATTGGGATGGCGGATCATTCCTGCGGCATTTGCTTCATTACGAAAGCGTTTAATTGCTTGGGGGTCTGATACTAATTCATTTTTAAGGATTTTAATTGCAAAAAGGCGATTAAAATTAACATGGCGGGCGCGGTATACAAGCCCCATTCCGCCTTTTCCTATAGGTTCTTCAATTAAATATTTTCCATCTAAAACTGTATTAACAAAAGGGTCTTGGGATACTATTGGGGTTAGGGGATTGCCATCATTTGGGCAGAAGTGCATCATGTCAGAGTAGACTTCTGGACATTTAGGACACTTCTTCATGGAAAGCCTTTCTTTGGAATAATTTTGTTGATTGAACTTTGCAATTATAGCCCTAAAGTAAAATTAGGTAAAGGTTAAATAAAATCTTAACAAAATTCTTTGCTGTTCTATTAAGTAAGTATAATTGCTTAAGTGATGTTAGTTCTAGGGTTGTAGAAAAGGCAAAAGACCGAAAATTTTGACTTGGATTGCTTGACATAATCTATAAAACTAGGGCATACTTCGGCTTTCTTAAAAAGTAATTTTGATCTTTGGAGGGGTGGCCGAGAGGCTTAAGGCGACGGTTTGCTAAACCGTTGTACGGTGTAAAGCTGTACCGAGGGTTCGAATCCCTCCTCCTCCGTTAAAAAGCAAGCTTATATAAGCTTGCTTTTTTATTTTGCTCTAAAAAATAATTATTCATCTTTAAGATTATTAGGCTTATGTTGCCAACAATAGCTGCCGTATTTTATCTTACGCTTACACTTTTTTCCTTTTTTGGTTTTTCCAGTACAAAAACTATTATCTGTTTTTGTAGAAGTAGTAGTTTTGCTATAGAAGTTAGATATAGATGAAGTCGGTAAGTCTGTTTGAGTAAATGAACTAGCTAGGTTAACAGAATAAGGTGGGTTATTTTCAGGAGACTGTTTATATTCATTTATTAGTAAGGTTAGTGAAAACAACAAAGTAATCAATAAAATACGGCTTTTTATTATTGGGAATCTTAAGCGTTTAATACAGTTATTGCATAAGTAAAAAGCTAGGATTTTTTGTTGCCAGCCTAATTTGTCAGAAGAAAAATCTACACCACAATCAGAACAAAAATTTGCCTTATAAGAAAAAGTAAACATAAAGTAAACACCTAAACTTTAAGATTAAATATATTAAGTAATAGGTGAAAAAAATATAATCTTTAAGGCAAATAAAAAACCGAGGCTTTTTAGACCTCGGTTTTTATTTTAATACTAGACTTAGTGAATTATTGAGCTTGTACAGTGGCTGGGGAAGAAGTGATTCCATTAGGATTACGAATTGTAAGAGTAACAGAAGAACCAGGACGAACTAAGTCACTAATCTTTTGACCAGCAGAACCAACTACATTTCTTTTAACAATAAACTTGCTACCTACTCTATTTTGTGTAAGTGGGAAGGTACTATTTCCAATCACTAACACTGCGCCAGGTTGAATATTAGCGCCAGATGCAAATGTAGCAAACTTGCCATTTGTGATGGTTGGGTTAAATAGAACTGGTGGTTGGCCTATAGTAAAGTTAGCAGGGTTAGAAGCCATACCAACATTATTGTTAGTATCGCGGACTAAGACTTGAACTCTAGCAGAAGTGGTTTCAATTCCTGTTGGAGCAATAGCAGTAAAGCTATTTGAACCGCTTTGGGTTACTCCACTGCCAATTGTAGTATCAAAACTACCACCACCATTAGTAGAAAGTCTAATTTCAAAGTTACCTAAGGCTACATTGTCATTAGCAGTAAAGCGGATGGTAAATTGTTGACCAGAAGCAACAGCCTCACCACCTGATGGTGATTGGACTAGGACTGATGGAGCAATATTATCTGTACCACTGCCTGTTAAAGATACTCTTAGACTTGGGTTCTTAGAGTCATTAGTAGCCATCACTAATGTGTCGCTCTTAGCACCAGGAGAGGTTGGAGTAAAGTTAATGGTTATTGTACCAACGCTTCCAGCAGCAATTGTAAGAGGAGCTTGGGTTCCTAAGGAGAAACCATTAGCTGCACCGCCAGATATTGACATAGAAGTAATGTTAAGAGGTGCAGTACCAGTATTACTAACTGTTACTGTACGAGGAGGTGCCGCTTGACCTGTTGGTACTAGGCCAAAATCAACGCTAGTGGTTACTAAACTTGCATTAGGAGCAACACCATTACCAAGTAAAGTAATAGTTTGAGCAGGAACATTAGAGGCTATTAAAACAGATCCATTTGCTGTTCCAGCTTGATTTGGAGTAAATGAAACTTGGAAAGTAGTAGATTCACCAGGATTTAATGATAATCTTGGAGGAGTAGTTACGGCAAAACCTTGATTAGCACCAGCTTGTACTACAGGAGTACTTAAAGTTAATGCTGCATTACCTGCATTAGATAGTGTAATTGATTGTGTTGCCGTTGTGTTAACAGGGACATTTCCAAAGTTAACATTATTGGGTTGTATGGTTAATACTGGAGCAGGTGGGTTAACTGCATTTCCTGTTAGAGGGACATTTAATGGTGAATTAGAAGCACCTGCACTGGTGATTACTAGGGTTCCAGTTTGTGGGCCTGTTATTGTTGCAATGCCAGGAGCAAATACTAAAGTAATAACATTACCTTGTACTCCCATAATACCAAATCCGGCACCTGAGTTTGGATTTAATGCTGCGGTAAAGGCAAAGGTTTGACCTTGGATTTGGCAGCCAGAATTAGTAACTGTTACTGTTCTAGTAACAGAAGCGCCTATATTGACTGTTCCAAAATCTACAGGAGAAGGCGTTGCTGCAATGGTTGCCTGACATCCATTACCCGTTATATTAACCGTCGTTGTACCCGTACAAGTATTAGTTATATTTAGTGCAAGTGTCTGGTTAGTATTATCGGTTGGAGTAAATGTTACAGTAAAGGTTTGTGTTTGTCCTGCGCCTAAGGTAAATGGCAAGCTAGGAGGTGTTAAAGCAAACCGAGTATTTGTAGCTGAAAAAGCAATATTAGTAAATGTGATTAATGAGTTAGAGGTGTTGGTTAATGTTACTGTTTGGCTAGCGGTAGTATTAACAGGGACATTAGAGAAGCTAATTGGACTTGGTGTAGTTGTAAATGAACAAGTGCCAACGCCATTAACAAATTGTGGGGTAAGGCCAATAGAGAAGGGTGAAGTACTTCCATCACCTGTAGTAATAGTGGCTGTTAAAAACACAGTTGGAGTTTGAACTGGGTTAATAAATGGTGCTGGAATAATTAAATTAGCAGACCAATCAACAGCATTATTATTTACTGGGTCTGGTTGGAAAGAAACAACACCATTAAGGAATTGTTGACCTTCAGCAAATTGGTCTAATGGAGTTGCTGGAGGGGCATTAAATTCTGCACCTCTACGGCTAACAAATACTTCAATTACTGCATTATTAATGTTGCCAGGGATATTGTTATTTAAGAAGTTTGCAGTTCCTTTGATAGTTGTTTGACCTGTTGTTGTGATTGTTACAGCAGAATCAATCTTAATCAAAGTGTTAAGAGCATTAGGAGCATTTGGCGGAATAATATCATCGTTGCTTATATTTTCGTTACCAGCTACACCAAAGATATTTGGAGTTGTTGGAGGCATATCTGGTGGGTTAAGGAAGATATTATTTTGAGTAAAGGTATTAAAGTTTCCTGCAACACCATTATTAGTTGTTGTGTTGTAAGAAATACCACTAGTTACTGTTCCTGGAGGTGAAGTAGGTGGATTAGGTTGTAGTGCTGCACCAGTATCATTATTAAAAGCTATATTATTGTTTGCTAAAGTATTAGCAAATGCACCAAAAGCAATAGCTACACCACCACCTTTATTACTACGTGGGGCGGGCATTGCTGGAGTAACAGGATCAAATGGAGCGCCTGTTCCTAAGTTATTTCCACCTATATCATTAAATTGGATTAAGTTGTTGTTTGGATTTGCGCCAAGAGTATTACCAATTGTTAAACCAGGGCCGCCATTACCTGAAATTTGGTTAAAGGTAGCGCGTTGTGTACCACCAATGGTATTGCCATTAGCAGCGCCACCAAAAGAAATACCAGAACCAAAGTTTGGTATTTGTACTGAACCCGTTGAGTTAACACCTATTTTATTTGTAGCAACAACATTAAATTGGGCTTGAGTATCACCGCTTGAAATAGAAATACCATTTCCATTTGGAGGGGTTGTAATGCCCATTACACCATTACCAGAAACTAAGTTTTGGGTAACAGTGTTAAACTTAGCGTTGCCTACTGTAGATATTCCAATACCGTCTAAAACATTAGGTCTAGCTTGCTGACCGCTTGGATCAACACCTATATTACAGTTTCTAATTATAGTGTTACTAGTTATGTTATCTCTTATATTGATACCATAACCTAAGTTTCCACCTATTATAGAGTTAGTAATAGTATTACCAGTTGCACCTGATTGGACGCGCATACCATCTAAAGTATTAGCAATACTTAGTGCAGTTCCTGGTACTAAGGTTGTACCTACTCTATTTATACCAATTCGGTTATTAGTAAAGGTATTATTTTGTGGGATTGGTACTTGTATGGAAATACCATTTACTAAGATACCATTCATAGCGGCAGTACCAATAAAGTTATTGGTTACCATTGTGTTAGAAGAGCCGCTTAAAACAAGACCATTTCCATTAACTGGGCCTGGAGTAATAGTGTCACAATCAAGACCAATATTATTGTTTGAAATTACATTACCGTTACTGTTAGCAATAATGGCGTTATTAGGAGTATTAATAATTCCTAAGCCTCTAATAGTACAGTTAGGAGCAGAAGAGGTAATAACAAAACCACCACCACTAATTACTGTCCTTGGGCCTAAAGAGTTGTTAACACCATTAGTAGTGGTATCAACAACACTACCATCAATCATTGTTCCGGGAGCTAGAATAGGTGGAAAGTTTGTGTTAGTAGCAATAAACCAATAAGTTTGATTATTGGGATTTGGGCCACAAGATGAACGAATATCTGTTTCAACGTTGGTTTGGTTTGGGCCAGCAAGTAATGAAAGGGTTGAAAAACCTGCGCCTTGGTTCATTGTTCCAGCAGTTAAAAAGTCATTATTAAGTGCTGTTAATGCTTCGCGCAAGCTAATACCTGTTCCACCACCAGGAGCACCATTAGGGCCTAACATAGCTCTTAATTGAGCGCTTGTACAACTTGGACAATCGTTTTCATCATTTACAGTAGAAACTTGGATTGTAATAACTGTAGGTTGTATAGCTAAGACAGTTCGGCCATCACCCTTAGCAATAGCAATACCATCATGGCCTGTCATACGGAAATTACCAGTAGCAATTAAACTTGGCCCGCCCTCTACATCCATTGACAATGGTTGAGAGAATTTATTCCCTTTACCATTTAATAGAACAGAGACTTGATTAGTTGTTCCATTAACTACTGCTAAATCTGTTAAATCATCGCTATTAAAAGTACCAGCAACTAGATTTTGGGCATTTTCTCCAGCAGAAAATGATTTAGGACTAGAAAATCCTTTTGCTAAACGGGAATTCCAAATAATTACTTGTTCTGGTGTAGATATAGCTAAATCTGGGAAATGATCGCCATTAAGATCTGTTACTGCCATACCCGTAACGCTATTAGTATTACTTAAAAGAACCTCTTTACCAAAATTACCTTTGCCATCACCATAAACTACTGATATACCAGAATTACTAGCAATAGCTAGGTCTTGGAAATAATCATTATTAAAATCGGCTAATTTTATATCTGCTAAACGGCCTAGACCCGTAGTAGGAATGATTTTAGCTTGAGCAGTTTCTAAAGCGCCATTTCCACGAAAATAATGTATATTGCTATTATTTTGATCTAGAACTAAAAGGTCTTGAATTCCATCACGGTCAATATCTGCTACAGCTAAAGCAGAAAGATTACCACCTAAATTTATAGTAGGGCCAGAGGTAAATTCTGTATTACTATTAGAATAGAGCAGTGAGATAGTACCTGCTTCTCCATTTGCAGTAATGACATCTTGAAAACCATCAAGATTAAAGTCGCCAAAGGCCATTGCGTTAGGAGTACTATCAATTGGGAAACTTGTTGGTATGCTATCAATATTACCAACAGAAGTACCTAATCTTACCCTAAGCTCATTTCCTGAGGCTGAATTATAGGTAGAGACTAAATCTGGATAACCATCACTATTGATATCTACTTTTGCCAATGTAAGAGGCGTTGCAGGGCTGCCAGTAATAGCTGCTGCTTCTGGTAGGTCTGCTGCATCTTCAAAGGGCAATTCTTTATATTTTCCACTGATGTGCAGTGAGATTTTGCCCTGACTGCTTTTGGAAGCATCAATTTTCGCACCTGCCGCACTAACTTTTTCACTGTTCTGCGTCAAGAGCCAAAAAGATGCCCCGACAAAGAAGCAGGCCAGGGTTAATGCCATAACCCATAGGTTCCGCTTGCTCTTCATTTATTATCCTCCTCGTTTTACGGTAATCAGGGGTATTTTCTGCTTACCAAAACAAAATTTAACTACTTAACTTATAAGAACTTTATTAGAAATTTCTTGCCTTTATATACTAAAGGCAAGTTTATGAAAAATTGCTTGTAAATGTCAAATTTCACTATCTTACTACCTTTGGAAAGTAATTGGTAGCGACGCTATCCCACTGGGATTAGTAACAATTAGCATTACAGGAACACCAGCTGGAATAGCTGTGTTAAGTGAGATCCCAGTAGGAATACTGGTTGATTTCTTTTTAACAAGAAACTTACTTGAATCAGGAGTTAAGCCTAGGGCAAAGGTTTCCCGGCTTGCACCATTAACCACTGTTAAAGTAGAGCCTGTAGTAGGTAAGTTTGAACCAGAAACCAAGAAAGTTAATTTACCATTTTGGAATTTAGGGCCAAGGATAACAGGTCTTACACCAACAATAAAATCATTGTCAGAATTATCTCTGCCTATATTGCTTACCCCATCACGAGATACTACCTGGATTCTAGCCGTCCCACTGCTTAAGCTACTTGGAACATTCCAGACAAAAGAATTTGCTGTACCAGGTAAACCTGTGGTTATTACTTGGCTAAAATTAGCTCCTCCATCAGTAGATAGGAAAATATCTTGAGAAACTACCGCTACATCATCTGTTGCTGTCCACTGAATTGTAAATGTTGTACCTGCTGCAACTACTTCATTACCATTAGGACTAATTACTCTAACCATTGGAGAAGCATTATCAGCAATGGTAAAAGTGGATGTAGTAGTATTATTGCTTTCATTCGTCTCATTAATTGTATCTCTAGGATCTGCTACTACACCAATAAAGAAGCGACCTGGAGCTGTACCAGCAGGAATTGTAACAGTTGCATTAAGTGTAGCTGTTTGTCCAGCACTTATTGTATTACTATTTAGGCTAGCTAGTAGAGCATCAGCATTAGTAATATTTTGATCAGGTGAAAAACGAACTTCTACTTGAACCGAAGGAGAATTAAGTGAACCACGATTAATTAATTGAAAACTAACTGCTACTTGTGTTGCTGAAGCACCAGTACTTGGTGTTAGGCTTAAGTTAGCTATCTCTATATCCAAAGACCCACTAACAGTAATCGACATACTAGAAGTATTATTTGTTTCATCAGATTCAGTTACAATATTACGCGCATCAGCAATTACACCTAAGAGATATGACCCAGGACTAATATTAGTAGGAATACGAATATCTATAGAAAGCCTGCTACTATCATTAGGCATTAAGACTGAGGTCTGTTCTGTTCTAATTAAAACATCATCATTATTTCCTAAAATAGGATCTGTTGAAAGACGGATTTCTTCAACGTGTGCTGCTGCACTGGCGCTACCTAGGTTAGAAACAGTAAAATCTAGTCTAACTGTATCTCCAGGAGTTGTGCTAGCAGGGCTAACCCTAAAATTACTAACTCTTAAATCAGGCATTGAATTAACAGTAATAGGAGCATTAGCCGTATTATTTGTCTCATTAGATTCTGTTATACCATTAGCCGCATCAGTAATTACTCCAATAAAAAACTGTCCTGAGCCTGTACTTATAGGGACTGTAACATTTTGATTAAAAACCATTGTTGCTTGAGGCGCAAGGGTATTAGTTGTTACTGAAGTTAAAACTGGGTCTTGAGCTGTTATATTAGCGTCAGTTGATAGAACTATATCTTGACGATTAGCACCAGCAGAAGATGTTCCTTGGTTTCTTATTGTAAATGTTACCCTTACTGTATCACCAGCATTTACTGTAGTTGGTGTAAGAGTCAAACCTGTGACAATTAAATCTGCTTGGCCTCCACCTAATTGGAAGTTAGCACCAAACTCAGATGTATTGCCTGTAGCATCTACTGTTAGTGCACTAATTACAGCATTAGGGGCAGCAACAAAATTTGCAGTAAATGCTCCTGTTGCATTTATAGAGGGGGCAGCAACAAAAGTTTGTCCTTCACCAAAACCAGAAGGATCAGAACCTGGTACAGGTAAAGTATTAGTAAATATCTCAACTACTGTTCCTGATATTGCTCCTGAAGGAAGATCGACAGTTCCTGAAACTGTAATAGAATTGCCAGTGTTTGTAACAGAAGTTATTACAGGTGCATTAATTAAGTTATTTGGCCCATTATCTGGATCTCCAGGATCATTAGCCGTTACTCCATCATTACCTAAGTCTATTCCTAGGCCAACATTCATAAAAATAGAGTTACGAGTTATTTTATTTCTAACAACTGCATTTGAAATAGCAGTTGCTCCTACAGTAATACCATTACGAGAGTTAAAAGCAATAACATTGCTTGGGCCTATGGTGTTAGTATCAGCGCTATCGGTAATAAAAACACCAGATTGACCATTGCTACGAGCAGCATTATTACTAAGTACTCCAATAAAATTACCAGCAACTTTATTGTTATTAGTAGTAGTACCAGTTAAAGTTATACCATTTCCTAAATTACCAGCAATAATATTGCCTGTATCAGCTGTTCCAAGGCCTATATTATTTGATTTAGCGCTGGCTGCAATTCTTAAACCATCATTAAGGTTAGGTAATTGATTACGGCCATTAGAAGCATCTACACCAATGACATTGCCTGCCACAAGGTTATTATCGCTACCACTTCCACTAATCACAATGCCGTCCGTAATATTACCAGAGATAACATTACCTGTAGCTTGTGTGCCTCCAATAGTGTTATTTGCAGAAGCATCTAAAATACGTATACCTGTTTGGTTTCCAGCCATTGCTGTACCATTCTCATCTGTACCTATATAACAATTAGTTACAGCATTAGAACGGCTAGCGTTTGAAAATTGTATTCCATCCCCAGAAAAAAAGTTTCTTATATTTAAGGATCTAACTACACAATTACTAGCAGTTATTCTAATACCATCAGAACCATTTGGTGCTAATGAACCATCAAGGACTATTTCTGGCCCAACAGTATTAGTATCACCTGTTGCCATTGTTTGAGTTGTTCCATCAATTACTGTAGTCGCTTGACTAATTACAGGTAGAGCTGTGTTTACTCTAATTATAAATACTTTTCCATTAAAGTTAGGATCAGTATTAGGTATGTTAAACTGAATAGTTGTATTAGTGCTTTGATTAGCTACAGCAATTGCAGCACGTAAAGACCCTGCTCCATTATCAGCAGTATTAGTAACCATAACAGGAGCTAATGGTTCAACTGGGTCTTCTTGAGTTTTATGACTTAAACTTGCTTTAACTGTAGAATAAGGTTTTATTGCTAAAAACGTAAAAAAAATTGTAAGTAAAAAAGCTATTGTTAAGATAAATAACTTAGTTTTCATAATGTCACATCACCTCAGAACAAAAGTACAATCATACCCAAGTTATAGATATTTTTTGGCTACATTGTAGGCATTTTTATTGTTAAATTTTTTTATGTACCAGATATTTTATTGTAAGGGGCAGTAAGTCCTAGGCTAAATAATGCATTTTCTATGCCAAGTAAATAAAAAGTATTTAGAATAATCATATTTTTTATTTAACTTATTGAATTACAAGAAATAATACTCAAAGTATGTATATACAAGTAAATACTTAACACCTGATAATAAATTTGGTTTTGGCTACATAGTATACAAAATTTTTGTATACATCATAGTCGAAAACCCTGTTCTTAATCTTATTGCTTATCTTTTTCTAAGTAAATATATAGAATCACAAAGGATAGTTGACACTAGATAGTTGACACTTATAACAAGCCAAAGCTATATTCATTCATAAGTTTTATCAATAAATTTATATAAAATTTATATTAAATTTTTAATAGAGGCGGCAACACCTTCTGGTTTTACAAACAAAGTAATACCAAGCCGATAAAACAAATGAAAAAATTTATTTTTGCATTAATCTTAATGGTAACTTTTTCTGCTTTAACCCTTGCAAGTGAACCAACACAAAAAAATAATGACTTTTTTCCTCTAGAGGATGTAAAACCTGGAATGAAAGCTATTGGCAAAACAATTTTTGCTGGTGGGCAAACAGAGGAATTTGAAGTCGAAATCCTAGGCAAATTCCCAAGTATTGTAGGGCATCCAGGCCGCTCGCTTATAATTATGCGGTTAAAGAGTCCTCAAACAGACCGTTCAGGAGTTTTTGCTGGTATGAGCGGAAGTCCTGTTTTTATTAATGGAAAATTACTTGGTGCAATTGCTTATGCTTTTCCTCTTTCAAAAGAACCTATTGGAGCAATTACTCCTATTGAAGATATGGTGTCAATTTTTGAAAATAAAGAAAAAACTGAACACGGCAATTCCCAAGGAATGTCATTTCAAGAACTAGCCTTAGCCAGTCAATCACTTAAAAGTGGTTTTCTTCAAAGTTCTAGTTCTTTTAATTCTCTTTCTCCCGTTCCTATTGGGGATCAAGCTATTGCCTCTGTTCCTGCTTTAGCGCCTTTTATGGGACAAAGCTTAATGCCAATAGCTACCCCTCTATCAATTAGCGGTATTGACCCAAGTGTATTTTCTTATTTTGCTAATTATTTTCAACCCTTAGGTTTTCAGCCTGTTTTAGCTAGTGGTAGTTCGTCTATGGGGCCAATGGAAAAGGCTACTGAAGATACTTTAACCCCAGGAAAAACTGTTGGTGTTGAACTAGTTAGAGGTGATTTAGCTATAGCTGCTTTTGGTACAGTCACTTGGCGAGATAAAGAAAAAATCTATGCTTTTGGACATCCTTTCTTTGCTCCTGGTGGTATTGGTGGAACGGTTCTACCTATGACAGAAGGAAGCGTTGTTACGGTTGTTCCAAGTATTGCTAATTCCTTTAAGCTTTCTAAGAGTGAAAAATTAGTAGGCTCAATGGTACAAGACCGAGCCACTGGTATCTATGGACAACTAGGCATAATGCCTAAGTTAATCCCTATAAAAGTTAATGTTACAACTAGTCGAGGTAAAGAGCAAAGCTATAAAATGGAGCTAGTCTCAGATTCTTTTCTAACTCCATTACTTGTTCAGTTTTCTACGCTTAATGCTATTTTATCTACAGAACGTAGCCTAGGAGACTTATCTATTAATCTAGAGAGTAAAATAAAGTTAAAAGCTCAATCAGATATAACTTTTGGTAATAGTTTTTCTCAAGGTGCTGCTTATTTTGCTGCTAGTCTTTATACTGGTTATCCTATTTCTGTTCTTTATAGTAGCGGTTTTCCTATAGAAGTAGAGTCTGTGGAAGTTACTGTAAAAGCTACAGATAAACGCGCTAGTGGAACTCTAACTGCTATTTCTGTTGATAAAAGTGAAATCAAAAGAGGTGAAAAATTAATCCTTCAAGCCTTTGCCCGTAATGAAAAAGGTGAAACTTATACAGAAAGAATCCCTGTTACAATTCCTAGCGATGCTCCTCTAGGTAAAGTTAATTTAACTGTTGGTGATGGAACAGTAATGGCTGGGCTAGAACAAAGAGTTTTAATTAATGCTAATCCAAAAGACTTAAAAGCTTTAATTAACAGTGTAAATAATTTACCTAGAAATGACCGTCTTTACGTTCGATTGCATTATTCTGATACTGGAGCAATAGTAAATAATCAAGCACTTCCTAGCTTGCCTCCTTCAATGATGGCTACTCTAGAATCATCTCGCTCAACTAGTAGCTATATTGCTTTGCCTATTGCTACCTTGCTTACTCAAGAAATTCCACCAACAAATTTTCTTATTAATGGTCAACAAACAATTTCTATTAAAGTAATTCAATAGTTTTATAATTTTTTATAAAAGTGCTTTCAAAGAAAGGAACCTTGCAGTTGAAACGGATAAAAATTATCGGCTGTTTTTTTAGTTTATTTTTAACTACTAACCTTGCTCTAGCCTTTGGCGGTGTAGCTTTTTGGGAAGTTAGCAAACAAATAGATATTGAACGTGGAGATGCTCAAGGAGTATCTGTATCTGATAAAGGGCTAATTAGTTTATCTCCTACATTTAAGGAAGTTTTTAATACAGAACAGCCTTTTGTTTTTTCTACTGTTGCTGATGATTCTGGAAATATTTACTTAGGAACAGGGCATGACGGAAAAGTCTATAAAGTTGATAAAAATGCTAAAGGCTCAGTGTTTTTTGATTCTGCTGAACTAGATATTACAGCGCTTGCTTTAGATAAAGCTGGAAATCTCTATGTAGGCAGTTCTCCAGATGGCAAAGTTTATAAAATTACTCCAGATGGAAAATCCTCAGACTTCTTTGACCCAGAAGATAAATATATTTGGTCGCTTGCTTTTGATAAAACAGGGGATTTATTTGTTGGTAGTGGAGATAAAGGGGTTGTTTATAAAGTAGATTCTAGTGGTAAAGGTAATGTTTTTATTAAAACTAATGAAAAACACATTATCTCACTAGCTCAAAATAAAGAAGGAAACATAATTGCAGGTACAGACCCAGGAGGTTTAGTCCTAGAACTAAAACCCTCAGGAAAAGCATTTGCCCTTTTTGATAGCCCACTTCGTGAAATCCATCAATTAGCCGTAAGTCCAAATGGCACTATTTATGCCCTAGCTGTAAGCGGACAATCAGGTGATAAATCCGCTACAACTAGCACAAATACTGCTGGCAGTTCAGGAGAAGCAATTGCTACTGTAACTGTAGCAGCTTCCTTTGAAGATGATGTTACTTTAGCTACTACAAGTAATAGTACTACATCCTTTGTTACTACTTCACAAGCAAGCACTAGCGACACAACAAACTCTAAAGCGGTACTTTATCAAATTACTCCTGATGGTGGTAATGATGTTCTTTGGACAACTAAAGACGCTACTGCTTTAGGATTAACTTTAAGAAAAGATGGTGTAGTACTTGTAGGTACAACACAAAAAGGGCGGATTTATGCTATTGAGCCAGAGGGTAAAAATACCACTCTTTTAGTTCAATCCTCTGAAGAACAAACCACATCGCTAATTAATACACCTAATGGTATTTATGCTGCGTCTAGTAATAATGGTAAGCTATTTCGCTTAGGTTTAGAAACTGTTAAAGAAGGCTTTTATACCTCTCCTGTTCAAGATACTAAATTAACCGCTACTTGGGGAAGAATTGCTTGGCGTAGTAGTGGAAATGTTGAATTACAAACCCGTACAGGTAATACAGAAACACCTGATGCTACTTGGAGTGATTGGTCTGGGGTTTATCAAAGCAGTGAAAATAGTAAACAAATTACCAGCCCGGCGGCGCGATTTATTCAATGGAAAGCAAAACTACTTTCTGGTAGTAGTCTAAATTCTGTAAAAGTCGCTTATTTACCTAGAAATGTTGCTCCTGAAGTAACAAAAGTTACTATCTTGCAACCTGGTGTTGGACTTCAAGACATTCCTCAACAACCTATTGACCCAGGAATTATTTCTGCTGGTCTTGACCCTATTGGTTTTGGGCTTCCTACTAATATCCAACCTCGTAAGGTCTTTCAAAAAGGCGCTCGCTCCCTCCAATGGCAAGCAGAAGACCGTAATAGTGATACTTTAATTTACTCTATTTATTACCGTACTACTTTAGAAACAGATTGGCACTTACTTATAGGAGATCTTAAGAGTAGCTACTATACAGTGGATGCTGATTCTTTACCTGATGGAAAATACTCTTTTCGTATTATAGCTAGTGACCTACCTTCAAACTCAGCCGATAGAGCATTAAAAGGTGAATTAGCTAGTGATATTATTGATATAGATAATACTGCGCCACAAATTTCTGCCTCTCAGCCTCGTATTAATGGCCGTCAAATAGAAATTAGTTTTTCTGTTACAGATAATGTAAGTATTTTGCGTCGTGCTGAATACAGTATTGATGGCGGTGCTTGGCAAGTGGTCTTTCCTGAAGATGGTTTAGCTGATTCACGCACAGAAACTTTTGTTGTAAAAACAGAAATTTCTCACCCTGGAGAGCATGTGATTTCCTTACGTTGTTATGATGAAAGCGCTAATGCTGGTAACAATAAAGTAGCTTTTAAGACTGCTAAATAGTTTTAAGTAGGCCATGTCAGAAATAGACGCAAAAGAAGAACTAATTCTACCTAAAGAAAGCCTTACTAAAGCAGAAGAGCGTTTTGAGGACGCAAGAAAATTAGCTGGATGGATTCTAGCTCCACTAATTTTTTTTCTACTGCTTTTTATTCCTATGCCAACTCTTAGCCCTGCTGCTCATAAACTTGCGGCAATAATGGGACTAGTTGGAGTTTTATGGATTACTGAAGCCTTGCCATTAGCTATTACAGGCTTACTTGCTCCTGTACTAGTAATTGTCTTAGGTGTATCTCCTGCAAATCAAGCCTTTGCTTCTTTTGCTGACCCTTTAATGTTCTTATTTTTAGGGGCTTTTATTACTACAAAAGCCATTTGTATTCATAACTTAGACCGTAGGTTTGCTTATTTAGTATTAGCTAATCCATTAATTGGAGAAAGCCCTAGCCGGATTTTATTTGCATATGGTGCAGTGTGTTGCTTAATTTCTATGTGGATTTCTAACACTGCTACGGCTGCGATGATGTTTCCTATTGGAGTTGCAGTTATTCGCACATTAAGCTCAATTAAAGGAGCAAAAATTGGCACAGCTTATCCTTGTGCCATTATGTTAATTTGTGCTTTTGGCGCTTCAATTGGAGGGCTTGCAACTCCTGTTGGAACACCTACAAACCTAATTGGACTAGGTTTTATTGAAAAACAACTAGCCCGCAAAGTAACTTTTTTTGAATGGATGAGTTTTGCTATCCCTATTGTAATAGTGATGTATCTTATCCTCTTTTTTTACTTAAACTATCTTTGCTCACCTCCAATAAAAAAACTGTCAGGGGTAAAAGAACAATTTCTAGAAGAAAAAAATAAACTAGGAAAACTTTCTAGAGGCGAAATAAATGTAATGATTGCCTTTGGAGTAACTGTTTTACTCTGGATTACTCCAGGAATTTTAGCCATTGCCTTAGGTGATACTCATCCTTCAACCACTAGTTTTTCTAAACATGTTCCTGAAAGCGTTGCTGCTTTAATAGGCGCTTGTTTACTATTTTTACTACCCTTAGATTGGAAAAAACAAGAGTTTACTATCACACTTAAACAAGCCCTAGAAATAGATTGGGCAGTAATGGCGCTTTATGGTGGTGGCATTATGTTAGGGCAACTTGCTTTCTCCACCAAACTAGCTGAAAGCATTGGAGTAACTTTAAGTAGCTATATTCCTAGTAGTGGAGCAGGCTTAGTTGCTACTACATCAATAGTTGCTGTAATGGTTTCTGAGCTTACTTCTAATGTATCTTCTGCTAATATGGTTGTACCTGTGGTAATTGCTATTGCAGGCCAAAATGCTCTTCAAGCCGCTATTGCCGCTAGTATGGCTTCTTCTTTAGGTTTTATGCTTCCTATCTCGACCCCAACAAACGCCATAGTTTATAGCTCAGGTTATGTTCCTATTAGAAGCATGGTGAAATATGGAGTCCTACTAGATATTTTAGGGTTTATCGTGATTTTATTAGGGGTAGTTTTACTGGTTCCTGTGAGATAGGCTGACACAAAGGGGGCTGACACAAAGGTCAGCCCTTACTCGTATTCTCGCGAGTGGCTGAGCAGGTCAGCCACTACTCGTCTATTCTCAGGGGCGGTTGAGCAGGTCAGCCCTTACTCGTATTCTCGCGGGTGGCTGAGCAGGTCAGCCCTTACTGATATTTTCAGGGAGATGGGACTCTCAGCCCTGTGGCAGGCTTTATGTACCTGCTTCTGCTAGTTTTTGTCTTAAGCGTTTCATTCGTGAAACAGCATCTTCTTGGTCATTAGCAAATTGCATAAGTTTATCTACTTCCTCAGCATCAAACCAAAGCCCGTTGCAGCCAGTACAGCGATCTAAGAGTAAATCGCTGTTTTCAGTATACTTAATTTCTTCTAGCTCGCCGCTACAACGAGGACAGCTTAGAGAAGTTTTTTTAGCTGTACTTAGCGCAATAGCTAAGTTTGGAATATCTTCTTCAAAACTAAAGTATTTAGCTGTTTCACCTTTATCAAACCAAGTTCCTTGACATACAGGGCAAAAATCTAATTGTCCTAGAACATTCATTAGATTTGCATCATTACACTTAGGGCATTTCATCTATTAATTCTCCTGTTTTAGCTATGGCTTGGTTTTTATATCTGATATCGCTGGACTATACCAGTTAAGCTAGTAGCTAAATCACTTAAATTTTGAGCAGTAGCTTTTTGCTGTCTAGCGCTAGCAACAGATTCATTAGTACCTTGATTGATTTGCTTCATAGCAATGGTAATTTGCTCAATACCAGTAACTTGTTGAGTAGAAGCATAAGCAATTTGTTTAGCTGCTGTTGCTGATTCTACTATAACTTCGTGTAAGTTCTTTATATTACTACCTATACGATAAACTTGATCAACACCATTATCAACTTTCTTACTACCCTCTTCAGTAACCATAACAGTAGAGTTAGCAGCTTTTTGAATTTCAGCCAATATAGAACGAACCTGAGTAGTAGCTTTTTTAGAACGAGCAGCTAGGTTTTTAACTTCAACAGCAACAACTCCAAATCCTTTTCCTGCCTCTCCTGCCTTTGTTGCTTCTATTGCTGCATTTACTGCTAATAGGTTTGATTGTTCTGCTATATCGTTTACTGATGAGGTTATTTCTCCTATTTGGATTGTCTTTTCGCTTAGGTCTAAGATGTTTTCTGCT
>JACQZQ010000092.1 GCA_016213785.1 Acidobacteriota bacterium | reverse complement strand
TTGTATTTGTGCAGAGCGGGAGAAAAAATCTTTAAGTCAAAGAACCCATATTTGTAAGAAATGTGGGTTTGTTGCTCCTAGAGATGAGTTATCAGCTTATCTTGCTCTACACACTAGCTTGGTAAACGGAGAATGGAAAACCGACTTTAATGCTGCGTTTTCTGGTATCCAAGGACATAGAACTTTGTCCTTAGGGCAGGAGTTAAAGCCTGTACCTGGTGCGGTTTATCAGGCAAAGGTGACCAAAGAAAAAAGTGCAACAGATGGATTAAATGTCCAAAAACGCAAATCACCTTGCGTCAGAGCACTTCGCACAGAAGATCGGAAACACGCCTGCAGAGCCTATTGTAGCCTTTGTACTTTAGGAAGCGGGGTGGGAGACAGTTTGCATCTGCTTTCTGCCTCTGAAGATCGAAGAATCCCCCACTTCAAAAAATTCATAGAATTTTTAAGTGGGGGAGGTTCAATAGCTTAGTCACTAATTAAATTACTAGTTTTATCAAATCGTTTTATGTTTTGGATAGCCTATAGCTTTGCTTAGTTATAAAGCTTAGTTATAAACTGTTAAGTCAACTACCAGCTACTAAAGAGGCTGGCTTGAAAAGCAAAACAAGCCCAGTTGAGAGGACTAAGGTTAGTAGAAGAAATGCTACTAACCTACATTACTAAGAGAGTTATGGAGGATAAATGTCCATAAACCCAGAACAAAATGATAAGCCAAATATAAATGACACTAAAAACCAACCTCAAAAGCTTTTAGTAGATTCTGAACGCTTTGCTCAAGAAACTATTAATGCTTTAACTGCACATATAGCTGTACTTGATGAAAAAGGTTTTATATTAGCTGTTAATGAAGCTTGGCAAAAATTTGCCCTAGAAAGCCCTGGAACATTAGAAAAATGTGGTGTTGGGTCTAATTACTTATCATTATGGAAAAATAGCAATCATAATAATACATCTACTGGCAATTTACGTAGCGAATTGTTGGCAATAGGAATTGAAGATGTAATAAGAGGCCAACTTCCTGTTTACGAGCTTCTTTATCCTAGCAACTCTGGAAAAGAAAAACTTTGGTTTAATTTACGTGTTTCTAGATTTAGCGGCCAAGTACCTATTAGAGTAGTTGTAGCCCGTGAAAATGTTACACAACAAGTCTTAGCAACAGAAAAACAAGCCTTTTTAGCCTCCATTGTAACATCTTCAAAAGATGCTATTATTAGCCAAACTCTTGATAGCATTATTACTAGCTGGAATAAAGGGGCAGAAAATCTTTTTGGCTATAGCCCAGAAGAAGCCATAGGACAATTTACAAATATTTTACTTCCAGAAAGTGAAAAACAAGAAATAAATCTAGGTACTCTTAAAACCGCTATTACTTATGAATGTTATCGTAAAACCAAAGACAATCGCTTAATTCCTGTATCCATTACACTTTCACCAATGTATAGCTTTTCTGGAAAAATTATTGGTTTCTCTAAAGTAGCACGTGATATCTCAGAGCATAAAAACCAAATAACTCAATTGGAACAAATTCAAGGCCAATTACAAGTAGCTAAACAGCTAGCAGAAAATGCAAGCCATGCAAAGGGAGAATTTTTAGCTAATATGAGCCATGAAATTCGTACCCCTATGAATGCAATTATTGGGCTAACAGACCTTTTATCAGAAACACAGCTTTCACAAGAACAGCGTTTTTACTTAAATAATCTTAGTTCTTCGGCAAATATGCTTTTAGAAATTATTAACGATATTCTAGATTTCTCTAAAATTGAAGCTGGTAAATTACGACTCCAAGAAGCTCCTCTTGAGCTACGTAATTTCCTAAGTGATTTACTTAAAGCTTTAGCAGAGCGTGCCCATAAAAAAGGTCTAGATTTAATCCAAATAATAGACATAAATTTACCTGATAAATTAATCGCCATCCCTGTTAGACTTCAACAAGTAATAGTTAATTTAGTAGGAAATGCAATTAAGTTTACTGACCAGGGGCATGTAATGGTTACAGTAAAATCTCTAGAAGAAATCCCATTAAAAGATTTTAGGCCTGGTTATATTTTTTATTTACAATTTTCTATAGAAGATACAGGTATAGGAATATCTAAAGATAAACAAGAAATGATTTTTGCACCTTTTGAACAAGCTGACTCTTCTAATACAAGACGTTATGGAGGAACAGGCTTAGGCTTAGCTATTTCTAATAGACTAGTAAAATTAATGCAAGGAAAAATTTGGCTAGAAAGTACACCTAATCAAGGTAGTATATTTCACTTTATTGTACCCTGTAAAGTAATGGAAACAGAAGCCTCTTATACTTTCCCTACATATAATTTAAGGAAAAGACCTGTTTTTATTGTGACAAAACATTCTCATCATGGAAAATATCTATCATCTCTACTTAGGCATTGGGATATGGAATATTTTTTGGCTCAAGATCTTGAAAGCGCAATAGAAATTAAACTAACTAAAAATCAGCCTAGTATATTACTTTTAGATCATAGCCTAGCTGATACTGCTGATATTTCCTTAATAAATAAAGCTAAAGAGCTTTTTCTTGCACAACATATAGTTATAATGGCACCATTTACACATTGGGAAAAGGCTTTTAGATACAAATCTTTAGGAATAAATCAATTTCTAGGTAAACCTTTTAAGCAAGAAGAACTCTTAGAAAAATTCCAACAATTTGCTACTGTTAAAATACCTACTATTAAACCATCTAATGATTCTATAAAAAGCCTTAATATTTTGCTTACAGAAGATGATGAGATGAATCAAATGGTTTTTTTAAGGCAATTAAGTAAAAGAGGGCATATAGTGAAAATTGCTAATAATGGTCTAGAAGCACTTAAAGCACTTGAAAAAGAGACCTTTGATTTAATCTTAATGGATTTGCAAATGCCTGTGATGGACGGTTTAGAGGCAACAGAGGAAATTCGTAAACGTGAAAAAAATACTAATGCTCATACTCCTATCATTATGCTTACAGCTTCAGTAAGAAAAGAAGATGAAGAAAAAGGCTTTCTAGTAGGTGTAGATGCTTATTTAAATAAGCCCCTTAATCTAGAATTATTAACTCAAACTATTAAAAAACTTCTTGAAAATAATGAAAGTATTACTAAAACAAATAATAAAAAAACTAACAGATTAATTATAGACTTACAGGAACTTCAAGAAATATATGGGGAGGATAAAGAAGTAATAAGCGTTGCAGCAAATGGGTTTATTAGCAATATAGCCAAGCTTCTGTCTGAAACGGTTTCAGCTATTTCTAGGCAAGATAAAGTTCTATTAAGTATAACTACACATAAATTAAAAAATTTATCCTTACAACTTGCTGCACAAGAATTACTTAACATAACAAAAGAACTCGAAGATTTAGCCCATAAATCAGCTTTTTCTGAAGCTAAAACACTTTTTTCCAAACTAGAAATAGTAGTAGAAAAAACTAAACAAGAAATCAGAAAATTAAATCTACTTATTTAATTATTGGAATAAAGATCTATTAAATATGAAAATATGAAAATTGAAAAAATTGAATTAAAAGAAATCTCTATGCCACTAGTTTCACCTTTTGAAACTAGTTTTGGACGTACAACACTTAGACGAATTTTACTTGTAAAACTTTTTTCTGATGGCCTTATTGGCTACGGTGAATGTACTGCACCAGAACATCCTTTTTATAATCATGAATCTATAGATACTGCTTGGCTAATGATCTCTGAGTACTTAGCTCCTAGCTTAATTGGTAAAACATTTTCTCATCCTAAAGAAGTCTCTAGGTTTTTTCCTCAAATTCGCGGTCATAACATGGCTAAAGCTGCCTTAGAAACAGCCGTATGGGAGTTTTATGCTAAAGCACAAAATATAGCTCTTAGCAAATTGTTAGGCGGAATGTTAAAAGAAATCCCCTGCGGTGTATCTATAGGTATTCAAGAAAATATAGCTAGTCTACTTAAGAAAATTGAAAAGGAGCTTTTAGAAGGTTATAGACGAATTAAAATAAAGATTAAACCTAACCACGATATAGACTTAATCAAAGCTGTAAGAAAAGAGTTTCCTAAACTTCAGCTTATGGTCGATGCTAATTCGGCTTATACCTTATCAGACCTACAACTACTTAAAAGCTTTGATGACTATAATTTAATGATGATTGAGCAACCACTTGAGCATGACGATATGATTGATCATAGTGAATTACAGGAAAAAATAAATACACCTATTTGTTTAGATGAATCTATTTTAAGTGTAGATGATGCTCGTAGAGCCTTATCAATAGAGGCTTGTAAGATTATAAATATAAAACTTGGTCGTGTTGGAGGTCATTTATCTGCAAGAAGAATACATGATTATTCTTTAGCTAGAAATATTCCTGTATGGTGTGGAGGAATGTTAGAGAGTGGAATAGGGCGTGCGCATAATATTGCTTTGTCTTCATTAATAGGTTTTGTTTTACCTGGGGATGTTTCTGCAAGTAGCCGGTATTGGCATCAAGACATTGTAGAGCCTGAAATTAAAATAACGTCTAAAGGAACAATAATTGTCCCAACAACTCCTGGGCTAGGGTTTGAAGTAAATGAAAAACGTATTAATGAGCTTACCCAAAGATCAAAGAGATTTTAGTGATAGCTAAGAAATGTTCTTAGCTATCACTAACTTAGACTTTTAGAAAATATATTTACCAGTTTCAGTCATTGCAGCAGCAATACGTTGACGGGCTTGGATGCAATTATAAGGGGTGTGGCGGGTAAAGCGTTTTAAGGCAGCAATTTGAGTTCTAAGCATATCGCCTTCAACAAGTGCTGCTAAAAGTGGACGTGCTTTAATTTCAATTCTATCAACTGCGTCATTAATAAAGACTTTTGTGGCTTCAAGTCTTAGCTCAGCACTTGCTTCACCATTAGCTTCAACAAATTTTTGGGTACGAAGTAAAGCACTTTCCATAGCATAAACTTCCATAATAATATCAGCTATACCCATTAGTAATTCTTGTTGGTCAGAGATATTTTGCATATATTTTTGAGCAGCAGAACCAGCAACCATTAAAACTACTTTCTTAGCATTACGAACCATTTTTTGTTCTTCTGCTAAAACTCCATCTTCTTCATCATCCATAGATGGGAAGCTAAGTAGTTCTTCCATTAACTGTTTAACTGCTTGCATAAGTGCAAGTTCACCCTTCATTGCTTTCTTAAGTAGCATTCCAGGTATTAACATACGGTTAATTTCATTAGTACCTTCAAAAATGCGATTAATACGAGAATCACGATAAACAGCTGCGGCTGGATATTCTTCAGAATAGCCATAACCACCATAAACTTGAACCATTTCATCAGCAACAAAGTCTAACATTTCAGTTCCATAAACTTTCATTGCTGAACATTCAATTGCATATTCTTCAATACCTTTTAAGATTCCAGCATTATCATCAGCATCAACGCCTTCTAGGGCTTGGTCAATTAAGCCAGCAGTGCGATAAACAGCGCTTTCAACCCCATAGCAACGAATAGCCATTTCTGCTAGTTTTTGTTTAATTGCACCAAAAGAAGAAATTGGTCTATTAAATTGATGGCGCTCATTAGCATAAGCAATAGCTTCTTTCATTGCTGCTTTTGCACCACCAACACAACCTGCACCTAACTTAAAACGACCCATATTAAGCACATTAAAAGCTATAAGGTGTCCTTTACCAATTTCACCTAAGAGGTTTTCTACTGGAACTTTTGCGTCATTAAGTTCCAAAGTACAAGTAGAAGAGCCTCGAATACCCATTTTATGTTCTTCCCCACCTGTAGAAACACCAGGAAAAGTCTTTTCTATAATAAATCCTGAGAATTTATCTCCATCAACTTTAGCAAAAGTTACAAAGACATCCGCAAAACCAGCATTAGTAATCCACATCTTTGTACCATTAAGAATATAATGCTTACCATCCTCAGAAAGTACTGCTCTTGTCTTAGCGGCTAAAGCATCTGAGCCTGAATGAGGTTCAGTTAAGGCATAAGCAGCAAGCAGTTCACCAGTAGCAAGTTTAGGTAAATAATGTTTCTTTTGGGCTTCTGTACCAAAATAAATAATAGGCCAAGTTCCTATTCCTGTGTGACCTCCATGAGAAACAGCAAATGAACCACCAGCAGGAGCAAGATTTTCTGCAACTAACATTGAGCAAACTTTATCTAAACCCAAACCTTCATATTTTTCTGGAATATCAAAGGAAAGTAGACCAAGTTCCCCAGATTTACGTAGCAAAGATACGAGTAATTCTTTATTCTTATTCTCTATCTCACTACGATTAGGATAGACTTCACCCGCAACAAAATCACGAGTGGTTTTTGCTATTGCACGTTGTTCTTCAGAAAAATCTTCTGGAGTAAAAATTTCTGAAGGTTTTTTTTCTTCAATCAAGAAGCTACCACCCTTGACTATTTTTGCTTTTGCCATAACTGTTTTAGACATAAAATTTATACTTCCTTTCCAAAATTAATGTAAAAATCAGATTATTAAATATTTAAGAAGGCAGATTTATAAATCTGCCCTCTCCAAGCTTAATTATTGACCTCAAAAATGCCAGCAGCACCCATACCACCGCCAACACACATTGTTACCATTCCATAGCGGCCATTACGTCGCTTTAACTCATAAACTAGTGAAGCTATTAATTTTGTACCTGTACAACCTAAAGGATGACCTAAGGCTACAGCACCACCATTAACATTAACTTTAGCTGGATCTAGTCCTGCTACTTTAATAACTGAGAGAGCCTGTGCAGCAAAGGCTTCGTTTAATTCAATAATATCAATATCTTCAAGCTTTAAGCCTGCTAATTTTAATGCTTTAGGGATTGCTACTACTGGGCCAATTCCCATGTCTTCGGGTTCAACTCCGCCTGTAGCAAAGGAAACAAATCTTGCTAAAGGCTTAAGCCCTAAGCGTGCAGCTTTTTGATCTGACATAATTAGCGCAATTGCTGCGCCATCTGACATTTGAGAAGAATTACCTGCTGTTACTGTACCATTAACCTTAAATGCAGGCTTTAATTTAGCTAAAGCTTCTTTAGTTGTATCTTTTCTTGGCCCTTCATCAGTATCAAAAACAATTTCAACTACTTCTTTTTTACCCTTAGCATTAAACTTATCGTGTTTAACCTTAAGTGGTGCTATTTCATCCTTAAACCTACCAGATTCAATAGCTGCAATAGCTTTTTGATGGCTTTGATAAGAAAACTCATCTTGCTCTTCACGGCTAACTTCATAACGATGGGCTAAGCGTTCTGCTGTAAGTCCCATTCCTAGGTAAGCATCTGGATAATTTTCTACTAGATAAGGGTTAGGTACAATTTTATGTCCACCCATTGGAATCATAGACATAGTCTCTGCACCACCAGCAAGAGCCACATCTATACCACCAATACAAATACGTTCAGCAGCTTGGGCAACAGACTGAAGACCTGATGCACAAAAACGATTAATAGTCATTGCTGAGAGTGAAACAGGTAGCCCTGCACGTAGAGAAGCAATTCGAGCAACATTCATTCCTTGCTCAGCTTCGGGCATTGCACAACCCAAGACCACATCATCTATTTCTTTATGATCAAGTTCAGGTACACGACTGAGAACGTAGTTCATAACTTCCGCCGCCATATCATCTGGGCGGGCATTGGCAAGAGTTCCTTTATAAGCTTTGCCAACGGCACTTCTTGCAATTGCAACAATTACTGCATCTTTCATTTTTTATTTCTCCTTTAGTTTCTCAATGGTTTACCAGTCTTAAGCATAGCTTGAATACGTTCTTGGGTTTTACGCTCACCACAAAGGCTTAAGAAGGCTTCGCGTTCTAAGTCTAAGAAATGTTGTTCAGATACTAAGGTCTTATGGGAAAGATCCCCACCAGTAAGAATTTTTGCAATCTTACGAGCTATATGACCTTCATATTCAGTAGCAAAACCACCTCTAACCATCATATGAACACCTAGTTTTAAGGCAGCTAAAGCACTTTCTCCTAGTGCAGGAATATCTGTTCTAGGTTGTTGACGTTCATAACCTTCTTTTACCATTCCTAGGACAACTTGTTTAGCATCATCAATTAAGCGGTCTTTATTCATTGAAATTTGATCTGTTTTACGTAGTAAGCCTAGTTTTTTAGCTTCTACTGCGCTTGTAGCAACTTTAGCGGTAGCAATAGTTTCAAAAGCTTGTCTAATATAGTTAAAAGCATCTGCCTCAACTTCCATTGCTGCCTGTTGAGTAGCTCTTAAGGCTAGTTCTTTAGTACCACCACCGGCAGGAATTAAACCTACGCCAATTTCTACAAGCCCAATATAAGTTTCTGCTGCTGCACGTGTACGGTCACAGTGCATACTAATTTCACATCCACCGCCTAAGGTAAGGCCAAAAGGTGCTACAACAACGGGCTTATCTGAATATCGCATTGCCATATTTGCATTTTGGAAACCGCGAATCATTAAATCAACATCGTCCCATTCTTGCTCTTGAGCAGCTAAAAGTAGAAGCATTAAATTAGCGCCTGCTGAAAAAACATCTCCTTGATTTCCAACTACTAAGCCTTCAAAATTTTGTGAAACTTCTTTTACTGCAAAGTTCATCATTGAAATAGTATCAGCACCTACTGCATTCATCTTAGAGTGGAATTCTAGACAAGCAACCCCATCTCCAAGGTCAATTAATGAAGCACCAGCATTTTTCTTAACTACTTTTTGGCGATCTTTGAGTGAAGAGAGAACTATAATTCCTGGTTTTTCTTCTATTTGTTTATAGTCACCTGTTGATGGGTCAAACTTATAGGTATAGCCATCTTTATATTGATAGAAGGAGGTTTTACCGCTATCTAATAATTGTTGTACAAAGGTGGGAATAGTGCGGCCTTCGCTACGCATCTTTTCAACTGATTTTTCAACTCCGATTGCATCCCAGGTTTCAAATACACCTAATTCCCAGTTAAAGCCCCATTTTAAAGCATTATCAATTTGGACAAAATCATCTGCAATTTCTGGAATACGATTAGCAGTATAAATTAAAGTCTCACTTAAGGTTTTCCATAAAAAATTACCTACACGGTCATCGCTATAAACTAGAGTTTTAATTCTTTCGCCAACATTTTCAATTGATTTAACAGTTTCTAAAATTGGGAACTTAACTTTTTGTTGTGGACGATATTCTAAAGTATTTATATCTAATGAATAAATCTCTGATCCACTTTCAGTTTTTACTTTTTTATAAAATCCTTGACCTGTTTTATTTCCTAGCCATTTATTAGCAATCATTTTGTTAATAAACTCTGGAACTTGGAAAACATCACGGCGCTCATCATTAACAGCACTTGCATAAACATTTTGAGAAACCATAGCACAGGTATCTAGTCCAACTAGGTCTATGGTACGAAAAGACGCTGTTTTTGGTCGTCCAAGGATTGGGCCACTTAATTTGTCTATTTCTTCTACAGTGTAGCCCTCCTCTTGCATTACCTTCATACCGTTCATCATTCCAAATGTACCAATACGATTAGCAATAAAATTTGGAGTATCTTTAGCGTAAGCAATACCTTTTCCTAAACGTCTATCACAAAAATCAGCAACAAATTTAACTACATCTGGACAAGTTTCAGGAGTACTAATAATTTCAAGTAACTTCATATATCGAGGAGGGTTAAAGAAGTGTGTACAAAGAAAATGCTTACGAAAATCCTCACTACGACCTTCAGCCATAGCACTAATAGAAATGCCTGAAGTATTTGAAGTAATAATAGAGCCATTTTTACGAACTTTATCTACTTTTTCATAAAGAGAGCGTTTGATATCAAGTCTTTCAATAATTGCTTCAATAACCCAATCAGCTTCATTAAGTTTATCTAGATCGTCTTCAAAATTTCCCACTCTAAGATTATCAGCTAGGTCTGGGGCAAAAAATGGAGCAGGTTTTAGCTTACGAGCATTAGCCACAGCAGTAGCAGCAATAGCGCTACGAGGGCCTGCTTCAGCTGGTTTTAATCCCCATTCAGGAGATTTTGTTGATGATTTTTTAGGGGCTTCTTCTCCTAGAAGTGAGGGTGGGAGAATATCTAAGAGTAATACTTTAAATCCTGCATTTACAAAATGCGCAGCGATTTGGGCACCCATTACGCCTGCGCCTAAAACAGCTACTTTTTCAATCTTATACGCCATTAATCCTCCAAAAATAAAATAGGCGCGTCCAAGTCTACGCGCCTACAAAATAATCTTTACTACTAAAACAGCAGCAAATATAAATTATGCTATTGCAACATTTATAATTCTGCATAAACATACTAATCTTTACCACCTTCATACATTTTATCTATCAAATCTTTGTAATGGTCTTCAATGATTCTACGTTTGACTTTCATTGTTGGAGTTAATTCGCCATTTTCTACTGTAAACTCATTTTCAATCAAAGCCACTTTCTTAATTTTTTCATATTGTGCTAGATCTGGAGTAAGGCGGCTAACTTCCTTAAGCATCATATCTAGTATTTGAGAATTACTACAAAGTTCCTTACGGGAGCTAAAAGAAATACCGCTTGATTTAGCATAGTTTTCCATTGTTTCCCAATTAGGAACAACTAAGACTGAAGGGAATTTTTTGTTATCGCCAACCAACATTACTTGAGCAATATACATACTACCTTTAAGAGCACTCTCAATTGGTTGAGGAGCAAGGTATTTACCACCACTGGTTTTAAGAAGTTCTTTAATACGGTCAGTAATATAAAGAAATCCTTCTTTATCAAATTTTCCTACATCGCCAGTCTTAAACCATTCACCCTCAAAGGCTTTAGAGGTTTCTTGAGGTTTATTATAGTAGCCTTGTAAGACATTTGGCCCACGTACCCAAATTTCGCTATCTTGTTCAGATAGTTTAACTTCTACATTTTTAACTACTTTGCCTACACTACCAACACGATTATCTTTTAGTGTATTAATAGAGACTACAGGAGAGGTTTCGCTTAAGCCATAGCCTTGTAAAATAGGGATTCCCATTGCAAGAAAGAAATAGGCAATATCATCTGCTAGAGGTGCACCACCTGAGAGAAAGAGCCTTACACGACCGCCCATTTTTTCATTATAGAGTTTGTCATAGAAAAGAGCCTTAGCAAGTTTATATTGAAAGTCTAAGAAAAATGGGATTGATTCACCTCTATGGTTCATTTTTGCCCATTGACGACCAATTTCTACAGCCCAACGTACAATATTTGCTTTAGGAAAACCGGCTGTCATACCTTGTTCGGTAATTTTAGCCATAATTTTTTCAAACATACGAGGTACACTAGTCATAATTGTTGGACGTACATCTACTAAGTTTGCACCTACAGCTTCAATACTTTCAGATAAATACATTCCAATGCCCATATAAATTAGGCTATAGACTACTGCACGCTCAAAAACATGTGAAAAAGGAAGGAAAGAAAGCGAGCAATCTTCATCAGTAAAATCTAAGCTTTCATCAGCAGTATTAACTACATTAAAGGTGAGGTTCCAGTGAGTTAAAATAACACCTTTAGGCTCTCCTGTTGTACCAGAAGTATAAATTAATGTAGCTAGATCTTTAGGTTGAATTTTGCCAGTTAACTGCTCATAAAGTTGAGGTTGTTCTTTATCAAGAGATTTACCTAACTCTTCTAAATCCTTAAGTTGCATAACTAGGTCAGGATTTTTTGCTAAGCTAGGATTATATTTTTCAAAAACAACAATTTTCTTTAGTTGAGGTAACTCATCTGTTACTTCTAAGACTTTTTTTAATTGTTTTTCATCAGAAACAAAAACTACTTGTGAGCCACTATCTTTAATAATATAAGCAGCTTGTTTAGGGGTTAATGTGGGGTAGATAGGGACATCTGCTGCACCGGTAGAGAGTGAGCCAAAATCGGCTACAATCCAATCAACACAGCTTTCAGCCATTACAGAAACTCTATCACCATGATTTATACCAATTTTATTTAACCCAAGAGCTACATAACGAATTCGTTGTGCAACATCTTGATAGGATACACTAGTCCATTTACCAGCTTGTTTATAATGAAAGGCAGCCTTCTTACCATGTTTTTCTAGGGCATATTGTAAGACTTGAATAAGGGTCGAGGGTTTGCCAGGAAAAGTTTTTATTTCACGCATTGCGGTTGCACTCATTTTTTTACTCCATTTAAGAAGATGTCAACAACAGGATCTGCCATATCTGATAGATTATATTCTTTTCGACTTAAAATCCAGTTAGTTACCATCTCATCTAGTGCACCATAAAGAACTTTTGCCGCAATTTGTGGGTTAATCCCTGTACGGAAAAGACCTGCCTGTTGACCCTGCTCAATGGCAGTTCGAATAAACTCAAAATAAATGCTAAGTTTGCTAGTAGAAAACTGCTCCATAAACTTTAATTGCCTAAGTTCTACTTGAAAAACTTTTGCTAAATTCTCATCCCTCCCCATCAGATCAAGGTGTAATGCTGCTAATTTAAGAATCTTCTCATTAGGACTATCAAGCGTTGTTAACTCTTTACGCGCTCTTTCTATCGCCTCATCAATTGTGTAATTAAAAATAGAAATTAATAAATCTTCTTTATTCTTAAAGTAAAGATAGACCGTGCCATCTGCTACCCCAGCATCCTTAGCAACATCAGCAACTTTAGAATTGAAAAAACCATTACGAGCAAAAACTCTTATTGCTGCAAGCAAAATAGACTCATACTTATCAGGCGTTGGCCCGGCTGCAATAACTTCTGTTAAAGGTTTATTTAACGAAGGTCTATTAACTTGTGATATAGGTTTATTTAACGAAGGTCTGTTGTTCATTCCATCTTCCCACTTTTTATTAAGGTTTTAATATCTGTCCTATTATAAAAAGGAATGACTCTTCATTCATACTACTATTGCAAGAAATAAATTTCAAGAGCTTTTTTTGACTTTCTGGTAATTTATTTAATTGCTGTATATGATTTATTATAAAGGGATTAGTTGGCTAGGAAAATTTCTAATAAATTGAATAACTGACTATGGAGTCAGTTTTAGAAGAAAAATTTTTTACTCTAAATACTATCTACTTTATAAATAGATAGTTTATCTAATAAGTCTCTTCTTTTTATTTGAGAAAGCTTTCCGCCTGTAAAAAATAAATCGGATGTAACTTCTTTTTTTACATAAAAAGGGGGGAATATTGACATTAGTTCTTCAAGACTATTTGCTTCAACCTCACATAAAATTAAACCCTCTAGCTCATCTTGAAAAACATCTATTGCAAATATTTGATTATTAAAATTGTGATAATAGCGAGTTTTTCTTAAAGAATAACCTTCCAAACTATTAAAAAGACTATACTCATTTCTAGAGAGTAAAATAGTGGTAATTTGTTGAAAATAAGGACTATTAGACTCATACTTTTTTGTTAATTTAATAAGCTCTTTATCACCTTCAGAGTCTTTAAGTATCCTAAGACGAAGCCTTGAATCTTTAATGTATTTATCTAGAAAAGTTTTTGAATATTTTTCAACAAACTCCCTCCAATTAGTTTCTTGTTGAACTAAAAACCTTCTTTCATATTCAAAACGTGCATATTTTATTTTTTCCATAAACTATTTTTAATACTTAAGGTTAAAAACTAATGACTTAAGCTCCTAGCTTTTAACCTTATTTTTAATAGAGCTATTATTTCTAGCATTTTCTTTGGTAGTTTTTAAGGAAACTATCTTAAGCGCTTATAATCTGCCTTAACAGCTAAATCTTCCTCACCCTCAGGGGTAATATTATACATTAGCATTTCTAACTCATTATCAGAAAAGCAGTTAAATAAAATACGCCAGCCCCAATCAGGGCCAGGAGGAGCTTGATAGCTTCCACAAATATCAATTCCTTGATCCGTAATTTTACCTTGGCAAAACATAATTTTATCGCTCATATGCCAAGAATCCATCCAAGCAGCACTTATAGGTTTTTCCTTATCTTTACCATCATAGGCAAACATAACACTACCCTCTTGTGCTTTGTCTTCATGACTCCAAGTGTATTTGAGCATTAAACCTTTATCTTGAGCAATAGATAAAGCTGATAAAATAGAAGAAGAATGATAGTCAGAAGGCGTAACCCAGCTAAGTCTTAATAAATTATTGCCTGTCCATTCTCCTATTAGCCTATCCTTAATTTGTGTTAAATCCATGTATTGTAATCCTTTGTAAAATTAAAAAGTTAAGTTTTTAGAAAACTAACTTATAATATAAGTAAAATGTATGCAAAATATCAAGAATATTTCGCTTATAAATTTTATATTTATAGAGCCTAAGGGTTTTTAGAAAAAGCTTTACCACTCTTTAAGGTTAAAAAAGTTAGGAGTTTATTGGGCTAGAAATATAAAAGGATAAACAGAGATGCGAGATAGTAGCGCGAAATAGCAATTTATTTCGCGCTAGAGGGTTAAAACTTTTTTGATAGCTTTTTAGTTTGGAGCACTTTTAAGCGAGCTAGGTGTTACAGCATTATTTACAAGTAAACGAACATCTACCCTACGATTTTCTGCTAGGGACTCTCTTGTGCGTACTTCTTCTGTAAGTTTACCTAAGCCAGCAATAGACATCTTAAATAGAGGAATTTCGTGTTGTTTAGCCAAATAGCGTTTTACAGCTTCAGCACGTCTATCACTAAGGGCATCATTTCTAGCCGCACCGCCTCTTGAGTCTGTAAAGCCTTGAATTTCAAGGATATAGCCTTGATGATTTTTAGCTTCTAGAGCAAGTCTATCAAGTTCAGCTTTATCTTCATCATCAAGTTCAGCTTGATTAGTCTTAAATCTAACAGAAACCGTAGTCAATAAAGTATATTTATCTAAATTGCTACGTAAATTTTCAACATTAGTATTAACTTCTTCAGCACGGTTGGCAGCAGCATCAGCAGCATTTTTTGCAACCAAAGCATTTTGGTTAGCAGCATCAGCCGATTGTTGTGCTCTATCTGCTTTAGCGTCAACTCCCGCAATTTCTTTAGTTAAGCGCTCATCTAAAGATTTAATATCTCCTGTATTACGTCTAACGGTTTCTTCAAGCTCTTGAGTACGGCCTTCAAGCGGGGTTACTCTTTCATTTACAGTTTGGCGTACATATTTTTTAGTAGCACAACCGCTACCACCAATAGCAAAAATACATACTATTGCTACTATAAGGATTGGCAATCGCTTTTTGATTATCATAGATAATTTTCCCCTAAATCAATTTGTATTTAGTTTACTAAATTGCGGATTGTTTGATGCTTTAAGTGCGATAAGTGTAAAGGAATTTTAAGGCAAAATCTTGAAAGGTGCAAGCCTCTGCCAATCAAGATTTTGCAAGTAAGCTTTCTCTAAATTTTAGGAATTTGTATCTATTTTTATATGCAATTCTTTTAATTGCTCTTTAGATACATCACTAGGTGATTTAGTCATTAAACAAGACGCACTAGCAGTTTTTGGAAAGGCTATTACTTCTCTAATAGAACTCTCTCCTGCTAAAAGTGCTACTAGTCTATCTAAACCTAAAGCTATTCCACCATGTGGTGGTGTTCCATAAGCAAGAGCATCTAGGAAAAACCCAAAGCGCCTTCTAGCTTCTTCATCAGAAAACCCTAAAATACGGAAAATATCCTTTTGTACATCTGGGCGATGAATACGAATCGAGCCTCCACCTAATTCAGTCCCATTAAGTACTAGGTCGTAAGCTTTAGCTAAAACTTCACCTGTTTTAGCGCTATCTTCTGATAGTTTACTTAAGTCTTCATCTCTAGGAGAAGTAAAAGGATGGTGCATTGCATACCAGCGTTTATCTTCTTCATGATATTCAAACATAGGGAAGTTTGTGACCCAAAGGAAATTATATTTTGTTGAATCAATTAGGTTTTCACGTTTAGCAAGCTCTATTCTTAACCCTCCTAGTGCTGATCCAACTAGATCCATAGTACCAGCAATAATACAAACTAGATCGCCTTTTTTAGCTTGAGCACTCTCAGCCATTGTTCTTAAGCGATCTTCTCCAAAGTTTTTAAGTAAAGATGAAGTTAGTTCGCCTGTTTCGCTTAATTTAATCCAAGCAAGTCCAGAGGCTTTATATTTTTCACGTACAAAAGCAGTTAAGTTATCTATTTGGTTACGGCCATACTTTGCACCGTCTGTTAAGACAATCCCCTTTATCCATCCACCTTTTTCTAGTATTTGAACAAATGGAGCAAAACCACTTTCCATAACTTGAGCACTAAAATCAACAAATTCCATCCCAAAACGAGTATCAGGTTTATCTGACCCAAAACGAGACATTGCTTCTTGATAACTCAAACGAGGAAAAGGACGTGGGACTTCTATACCTTTTAGAGCAAAAACTTCTACAATCATAGGTTCAATTAAGTTAAAAACATCCTCAGGTTGAACAAAGGACATTTCTAAGTCAATTTGAGTAAACTCTGGCTGGCGATCTGCTCTTAAGTCTTCATCACGAAAACAACGAGCTATTTGATAATAACGATCATAACCAGAAATCATTAAAATTTGCTTAAATAGTTGTGGTGATTGAGGTAGAGCATAAAATTCACCTGCATTTAAGCGGCTTGGAACAAGATAATCTCTTGCACCCTCAGGGGTAGATTTAGTTAAAATAGGTGTTTCAATTTCAAAAAAGCCTTCTCTATCCAAGTAGTTACGTACAGTTGTAGTAATTCTATGACGTAACCTTAAATTGTCCTGCATTTTTTGTCTTCTTAAATCAATATAACGATATTCTAAGCGAGTATCTTCGCTAGGTAAGTTTGCAGAGCTTATTTCAAAAGGAGGTGTTTTTGCTTCATTTAGAAGTAGCACTTCTTCAGCGACTACTTCTATTTCACCTGTATTAATATTGCTATTAATTGTTTCATCTGTACGTTTAATGACCTTGCCACGAACAGCAAATACAAACTCAGAACGTAGTCTTTTAGCTTTAGCATGTGCCTCAGCAAAAAGTTCTTCATTAAAAACAACTTGTGTCACACCTTCACGGTCACGAATATCAATAAAAGTAAGTGGGCCAAAATCTCTACGTGCATTAACCCAACCCATTAAAACTACTTCTTGACCTACGTGTTCTATTCTAAGTTCACCTGCTCGATGTGTTCTTTTTACATTTCCTAAATTGTCTAACATAAGTTTCCTAAATATATAAAAATAAAGTAAATAAATACTAAAATATAGGCATACAACTTAGGCTATTTTTTAGATAGCTCAGAAAGCTCTCTCATAGCCTTAATCATTTTATCAGTAGGCTCAGCATTGCTATTAAGTCTAGCTTTTTCAGTCTTAGGAGTATCTTGAAGTACAGCTAAGCGAAACCCATTAAGGTTTGTTCCAATAATTGCTCTAAATGCAACTAGTTGGCTAATAAAGGCAACTACAATTCCTGCAAAAATACCTAATATTTGTGCAAAGATAGGAGGTAGGATAATACTTAATCCAAAGCCAATAGCAAGTCCGCCAACTAAAGCAAAAAGAAAAGCTCTCCAACTATAAGCCCACCAAATACGGATTATGTGTCCAAAAGTTGGTTTCATTTCCCTACCATATTCAACCATATTTGACATAACTTTAACTCCTTATTCAAACTGAACTCTTAAATAAGTCCGCCTCATAGTTAATCTACAGTTAATAGCAGGTAACGCTATAATATCCTCTAAGTTGCTAAAACTCTGATGTGTCCAAATATTATTATCTTCCCTAGTTAATAAAGTAGCAAAAATTTCATTCTGTGCTACTAATAAATAATACCTAAGACTATCAATTTGTTGATATTCTTGGAATTTACCTTCTCGGTCAAAATTTTCTGTACTATGTGATAGTACTTCTACTATTAAAATAGGGTTTATTAAGCTCTCTAACCCTCTAATAGTGTTAAATCTTGGTTCACAGGCTACAACAACATCAGGATATTTATAGATTTGCTGATGTGTTCTAGTGCGCAAATCAGTAATAAAAGCTTCACAAGTACTATCTAAAAGCTGTTGCTCTAACTGTAAATAGATAGATCCACTTATACGATTATGATTAGGGCTAGCTCCAGACATAGCGAAAATTTCACCAAAAACATATTCATGCTTTATGTCTGAAGCTTTCTCTATTTCAAAATATTCTTCAATTGAGTAAAGTTTTTTTCGGTTAGTAGACATGATTTCCCCAAAAACTTTGCTATATCGTTTATTTAGCTAGTTAGCCTTAAGTTTTTCTAGTAGTTCTGCTTCAGTAAGCTCTAACTGCTCACGAGTAACCATATCTCTAAGGACAAATCTACCTTTAGTAAGTTCCTCTTCACCAATAATTATTGTATAGCGTGCTTTAGAGCGATCTGCTAACTTCATAGTATTCTTTAAGCTACGCATCTCAAAATCCATTGCACAACTAACTCCTACTTTACGTAAGCAACCTGCTAGGATCAAGGAAAACTCAAAAGCTTCTTTTCCTAAGTGTGCAAGAAAAACTTTAGGGATACTAGGATCAGATACTTCTTCAGGTAAAGACATTACAAAACGATCTAGTCCTAGAGCAAAACCAAAGCCTTTTGAAGGTGGCCCGCCTAAACTCTCTGAGAGTCCATCATAACGCCCTCCTCCAAGCAAAGCATTTTGAGAACCTAAATCATCACTTGTAGTTAAAACCTCAAAAGCTGTTCTTGTATAGTAGTCTAGCCCTCTAACTAGTTTAGGATCAACTTGATACTTAAGCTTACGTTTGTCTAAATGACGACAAAACTCAGCAAAATGCGCCCTACACTCTTCACAAAGTAGGTCTTGGATTGAAGGAAGTTGAGCAACAATTTCAGTATCTCGTTTACAATCAAGTACTCTTAAAATATTGGTTTCATAACGATGATTACAGTCTCCACACATATTTACCAAACGCGGCTCAATTTCTTTTTTAAGCATTTCATTAAATTGTGGACGACATTTTGGACAGCCTACAGAATTTATAGAGAGAGTTGTATTAAGTATTTTTAATTCTTTTAATATCCAATCTAGCATTTCAATAACTTCTGCTTCAATGGCTGGATTATCGCTTTTACCAATTATTTCTACACCAATTTGATAGAACTGGCGAAAACGGCCTTTTTGACCTCGCTCACGGCGAAATTGTGGCCCAATATAAAATAGTTTTGCTAAATCGCTCTGTTGCCACATTTGATGTTGAATATAAGAGCGAATTACTGGTGCAGTATTTTCTGGTCTTAGAGTTAGGCTATCGCCTGCTCCAGGAGTATTATTAGCTCCTAAATCTCGCCATGTGTACATTTCCTTAGAAACAATGTCTGTTTCCTCTCCAACTCCACGAGCAAAAAGTTCTGTATATTCAAAGATAGGAGTACGGATTTCTTGAAATCCATAACGGCGAAAAGCTTCTCTAGCCACAGATTCTATATACTGAAACTTATGTGACTGTGCAGATGTATCACTAGTAAAATCTCTAGGCAAAATATCACGAGTGTGTTTAACTGTTCTAATTTGTTTAACTTGTTGTTTACTCATTATAGTTTTATCTCTAAATAATCATTTTTAAGGTCTACGTAGTGTCGCCAGTTTTCTTCTATTCTGGCTAGTTCTTCAGTTGTAAGCTCACGTTTAACTTTTGCTGGTGAACCTGCAACTAAAGTACGCGGTGGAACTTTCATTCCCATTGTTATAAGCGAACCAGCAGCAACTAAAGCCTGCTCGCCTATTTCGCTGTCATCTAAAAGAATTGCTCCCATTCCAATTAATGCACCATTACCAATAGTACAACCATGTGCAACAACTCCATGTCCCATAATTACTGAATTACCAATAATTGTAGGGTAAGTGTCTGTAGTAACATGAATTATTGATCCATCTTGAATATTAGTGTTTTCACCAATTCGGATATAATAAACATCACCACGAATAACACTGTTAAACCAAACGCTACTATGTGCGCCTATTTCTACATCTCCAATTATTGTTGCATTAGGAGCAACAAAAACCGTAGAGTCTATTTTAGGATGCTTCCCTTTATACGTAAGAATATAAGACATAGAATTTTCCTAATGTTATTTTAAGCTAACAAGATTTATTAGTTTTTAACTATTTATGATGCAAAGTCTTAGAGGATAGCATAGCTTTTTATTATGTGACAATCTATACAAGGGAAATTTATATTAAGATTGTATTAAAAAACTCCCTATTTTCAATAAGTTATAATTTAAGATCTTATTTTTTAAAGATTTTTCTAGACTCTTAAATAAACCTAAGAAATAGTTAAACCTTTTATGGGGTTTAGTTGTTAAACTCTAGTAGTCTAGGTTGGTTGAGATTATCCCTCTTTGCGTGATAACATTCGCTACTTAAACAAACACATTACTAGAAAGCGTTGGAACAACTGTCATGCGTGTTCTGCTCAGTTACCGCCTATTTATTTTATCTTTAGCAGTTATTCTTAGTCTTCAAATTCAAGCTACTGCTAATGATGATTCAAAAGATAATAAAAAAAGTGATTCTTCTACTCACTCTAATCATTACTTAATCCAGTCATTAAAACAAGATCCTGTTGATCAAACAGAAAAACAGCAGCGTAAAGAAAAACGCAGACAGTCCAAACAATCCTCAAGCGAAGAAACTCTTGATTTACCTCAAAACCCTAATGCTTCTACTAATCTTCTTAGTTCTGCTCCTGCACCTCTACAAACACTTGAGGCTGTTATTGAATCTGATGAGCAACGCAAAGAAGGTGATACTTATATTGCTACAGGCTATGTAGTTATTACCTATGGAACTACCAAGCTACAAGCAGATAAAGTGGTTTTTAATAGCATTAGTGGCGATGTTGAGGCAGAAGGCAATGTTATTTATGACCCAGATGCTCAACAAAGAATTTCAGCAGAAAAAGCAACTCTAAATATTTACACTAAAAAAGGGACTTTTTACCAAGCTCAGGGTTTTACAGACCAAACTTCTGATGGAGCAACACTTAATTTTATAGCAGAAAGAGTTGAAAAAACTGGTGTTGACTCTTATACCCTACATGGAGCAAGCTTAACTGCTTGTGAACAGGCTACTCCAGCTTGGAAATTTGAAAGCGACCATATTGGACTAAGAGTTAATCGTAGCGCTATAGTAAAAGGAGGCTTATTTAGAGTTAAAGGAATTCCTCTTTTTTATATGCCTTACGCAGCTATACCTATTGGCAAAAGAGAACGCCAATCAGGCTTTTTAATCCCTACAACAGGAAGTTCCACACAAAAAGGTCGTTTTTTCCGAAATGCCTATTATCAAACCTTAGGACGTAGCGCAGACGCTTTATTTACTACTGATGTTTACTCTAAACGTGGCATAGGGTTTGGAACAGTATTTCGTGCTCGTCCAGATGAGCTTTCATCAATTAAATTAGGGACTTTTACAGTAGTTGATAGATTATTTGAGCAAGAAAACCTCCCAGGTCAAAGAAATGAGGGCGGTACATTATTTTTTGCTAAAGGAGTCCAATATTTACCAGGTGGCTTTTTTGCTGGGGTAGACGTTGATTTTACTACTAGTTTAGCTTTTCGACGTACATTTGCTAATGATGCTGAGCAGGTATTTAATCCAGAAAAACGCTCTCAACTCTATATTATTAATAATTTTAGCTCATCTGGGGCTAATTATACTTTTAATATGCTTGCTGAAGGTAAATCGGATACTCTATTTAACACAAGAGATCAAATAGACCTTTCTTCAGATAGAAATATAGATATTACTGTGCGTCATTTGCCTTCATTTGAACTAGTAGGTTATGGTCAGCAAATAGGTAATCTTCCTCTTTATGTTTCTTTTGACACTGCTGCCGAAGGGCTTTATCGCCGTGAAAGATTTAATGAGACAATTACATTTATTACACCTACTATTGTTCAACGTTTTGATATGTCTCCAAAAGTGACTTTAGTAGTTCCAGATGTAGCAGGTTGGGTAATTCGCCCTGAGTTTCGCCTACGCTCAACTTATTATACTAGTAGCTTAAAACCTTCTTTAGTAGATTTAAGTATTGTACCTACATTTTTACGTAATCAGCTAAGTCAAGAAAATGTTTTCCGTAAGTACGGAGAATTTTCCTTAAATATCCGACCACCTTCTTTAGCTAAAATCTATACTAAAGCCGATGGTTCTCCTAGAGTAAAACATGTTATAGAACCTACACTGACTTACCATAACATCAGCGGAATCAATAACTTTAACCGTATAATCCGCTTTGATGATCGCGATGCAGTGGCAAATACTAATGAAATTGAATATGGTATAACTAATAGATTTTTTGTTCCTCGCGAGACAAGTGATGGACGTAAAACTACGCATGAAGTGTTAAGTGTTGCTTTAACACAAAAATACTTTTTTGATCCTACTTTTGGAGGAGCATTAAAGCCTGGTGTTCGTAATCAGTTTTTTCCTATAAACACACTTTCAGGTTTTACTTTTGGCAGTCAAAAACGTAATTTTTCACCTCTTAATGTTAATGTTCGTTATCGACCTCTTAGCTCAATTTCTGCTGATGTAAGAATGGACTATGATACTAGCAAAAATAAGATAAGGAATTTTTCTGTAGCTGGTTCATATTCACGCCGTAATTTTAGTATTTCTGAGCGATATTATAAAATTTCTTCCCTACAAAGTGCCCCAGGAGTAGTTGAGCCAGGAACATTTCCAGGTAGTTTATTAGTTACTTCAATTGCTTTAGGCAATGAGCTAAAAGGCTATTATGGAGGTGGGACTTTTACCTATGATTTTACTGATAGAATAGATAATATTACAGGTATTCGTACACGTGCAGGTTTACGCCGTTCATCAACTTATTTTGGTTATGCTTGTGATTGTGGAAATATGGAGTTAAGTTTAACTACTATAAATGTTAATGGGTTTAGCGAAACCAGAGTTAGTTTTTCGTTTAGTTTATCAGGTGTAGGATCTTTTGGAACTGATCAAAACCGCTAAGATTTAAGTACTAGGCCATAGTTCTATAACCAGGATAAGTTCTATTACATTTGTGGTTTAGGAAATCTTGATAAACTCAAGTTGGTATACTTCTATTGACAAAGGATTTGCTCTTAAGCTTAGCTTATAGTTTCAAAACCTAAAACCAAATCCTTTAGAAAAACCGTGAGCAGAGAAACTTCTAAAATCTACGACACTCCTTTATCTGAACATGACTGCCAAGTTTTTTTGGATTTCTATAATAATTTTCTTGGTCAATCAGAGGATGATAGCCTTAACGTATTAAAAACCTTAACCTTAATGCGACAAAATCGCCGTCGCTTAGTAATTCATAACCTAGTAGCAGCACGTAAACTAGCAGAAGAAATTTTTCCCGATCCCGAGACAAGAAAAAAAATCCTTACCTACCCCTCAATTCTAGAAAATATTTGGCAGCAAGTTTTAGAATATAAACGTAATTTCTCTACTACTAACTTCCCTATTCAACCCTTGCAACAGATGATTGCTAACTATCTTTTACAAATAGATGATCTAAGCAATCAGCTAGAAGAAGTACTAAAAAAAACCCCTTCAATTCAACCAAAAGACAAATTTAATCTCTCTATTGCCTTTGCTTCAACAGGAGAGCTAAAACAACAAAAACGTGCTGAATATCAATGGCTATTGATTGCTTTAGCTAATCACCCTTTTTTATGTATATTGCCCGCAGATGCAACAGATAGCACAATGGCACTAGGTAAATTGCGTAATTACTTAAATCAGATGTTTGGCGATCAAGCAAGTAGTATGTATATAGAGTTTTTTGTAATGGCAGGAGGATACTTAAAAAGAACTCTTAGAGTTGAACTTTCTGGTCGTAATCCTTTATTTGAAATTAGTTTTTCTGCTCCAAACTTACCAAGCTCTCACCAAGTAGTTCTAGCACATCATAATGCTAAATTTAATTTAGCTTATGAAATCCTAAATGCTGAATTTCCTTTAGAAACATTCTTTTGGGAAACAATAGAATAGAAAGATAGCCTAAAACCAAAGCTTTAGACTATCTCTACTAAAGTTATTCATCCATAGGATTGATTTGATTAGACTTAACTCGTCTCATATTAGAAGCTAAAATTCTCTTACGTAAACGTATTGAATTAGGAGTAATTTCTACAAGCTCATCGTCTTTAATATGAGCTAAGGCATCTTCTAAAGTAAGAGGCTTAACAGGGACTAAGCGAATTGCCTCATCTGCTGTTGAAGCACGCATATTTGTTAATTTTTTATCTTTAACTGCGTTAACATCTAAGTCCACAGCTTTAGCATTTTCACCTATAATCATCCCTTCATAAACTTGGGTTGTTGGTGCAATAAATAGTTGGCCCCGCTCTTGAAGATTATAAAGAGCATAAGCTGTTGCAACACCTTCGCGATCTGCAACAAGTGAGCCTGTTAAGCGAGACTTAATTTCCCCTGCCCAAGGCGACCAATGTAAAAATAATGTATTCATAATGCCCGTACCACGAGTATCAGTAAGAAATTGCCCTCGAAATCCAATTAAACCACGAGAAGGAACTTCAAATTCTAAGCGAACTCGACCTGTTCCATGATTTACCATTTTTGTCATTTGACCTTTTCTTTGTCCAAAGGCTTCTGTAACTACACCAACAAATTGATCTGGAATATCTACTACAGCAAGTTCAATGGGTTCATGTAACTCTCCTTCAATTCTACGAGTAATTACTGTAGGTTTAGAAACTTGAACTTCATAGCTTTCACGGCGCATTTGCTCTAGTAAAATACTTAATTGGAGTTCACCACGTCCACTAACCTTAAAGCTACCAACTCCTGTATCTGAAGTAGTTTGATTAATACCAGCATTTGAGTCAGCATCTTCTACTTTAATAGAAACATTGCCTAAAAGCTCTTTTTGAAGCCTTTCTCTAAGTTTACGAGAAGTTACAAATTTTCCTTCACGACCAGCAAAGGGGGAATTATTAACACTAAAAATCATTGAAATTGTTGGCTCATCTATTTGAATTTTAGGTAGTGGATCAGGGTTTAATTCACTAGAAATAGTCTCGCCTATTTCAATTCCTTCAATTCCTGCAAGTGCAATAATATCACCAGCTTTAGAGTTTTGAATTGACAAACGTTTTAACCCTTCAAAAGTATAAAGTTGGGTAATTTTTGTCTTTTGAATTTGACCATCTAGCTTACAAATAGAAACTATATCCCCTACATTTACCTGCCCGCCAAAAATACGCCCTATTGCTAAACGCCCTACGTATTCATCATAGTCAATATTTGTAACTAATATCTGTAGGTTATCAGATTCACGAATTGGTGGAGGGGGTATAGTTTTTAGTATTTCATCAAATAGAGGTTGAAGGTTTGCGTTATCATCTGTCATATCTTTTTTAGCAATACCATCACGAGCAATAGCATAAATTATAGGAAAGTCTATTTGATCATCATTTGCATCAAGGTCAATAAAAAGGTCATAGATTTCATTTACAACTTCTTGGACACGAGCATCTTGACGGTCAATTTTATTGATTACAACAATAGGTTTTAAGTTTTGCTCCAAGGCTTTACTAAGAACATAGCGCGTTTGTGGCAAAGGGCCTTCAGAAGCGTCTACTAAAAGCATTACACCATCGACCATTTTTAGTACTCGTTGGACTTCGCCGCCAAAGTCAGAGTGCCCTGGGGTATCAAGAATATTAATCTTTACACCACAATAATTTAAAGAGGTGTTCTTCGCCATAATGGTGATACCGCGCTCACGTTCTAGATCTAGATTATCCATAACACGTTCTACAACTCTTTCATTAGCTCGAAACATTCCTGATTGTTTTAGCATTGAATCAACTAAAGTAGTTTTTCCATGGTCAACGTGGGCAATAATAGCGATATTACGTATATCTTCGCGTACTGGGTTACTTACTGCCACATTACTATTTTCTGTTTGAAACTGATTACTCACGATAAGGTACTCCCTAAAGCAAAATGTAAAACCTGTTAGGGTAACAGATATTTATTCATTCGCCAATGTTTTTATCCGATAGAAAAGCTAAAATATAGCCTTTTAAGGCTTTATCTATATTTTAGCTTAATTAACATATTTCATCTAAGGCTAGAGCTATATTGCTTAATCCTTTAGATAGGATTTCTGAATTTATTCCTATTCCTATACGAAAATGCTCTTTAAGCTCAAAAAATTCACCTGGAACAATAATTGTTTCATATTTTTCTCTAAGTATTTTAGAAAATTCTCTAACACTTCCACTATTTAGTTTAGGAAAATATATTGTTCCAAAATCAGGTCTTACTATGCTTAAGTCTTTGCGACTATCAAGAAAATCTCTAATTATTAAATGGTTTTTTGTTAATAAATCTTTATATTTTTGAGCGATTTTATCAAGATTTTTTAGTGCAATAACGCTTAATCTTTCTGCTGGATGTGCAGCTATAACTCCAAATAAATCATTAAGTAACCACATTTTTTTTGTTAGTTCAGGATTTGCAAGTATCCACCCACATCTAAGCCCGCTTAAGCCATAAATCTTGGTTAAACTATTGGTTGTAATAAAATGCTCCCCTAAATGAAAAGCTGACAGTGGTGCTTTTTCAAACATTGCCCCTAAATAAACTTCATCAACTAAAACATAAGCCTTTCCTTTAGCAATTTCTCCTATCTCTAAAAGCGTTGTCTCAGGTGTAAATACCCCAGTTGGGTTATGTAAATTACTTAGTACTATTAACTTTGTTTTAGGGGTAAGAGCTTTTTTAACTTCACTAGGGTTAATTTGGAAACCATCTTCAAAACGGCGAGGAAATCGATTTATTTTAACGCCTAGGTAGCGGGCAGTTGCTAGAAGCGGGTCATAAGTAGGTTCTTCAATTAAAATTTCATCTCCTGGCTCAAGTATTGTTGCCATAGCTAGTTGATTAGCCATAGAAGTTCCCATAGCAGTTACTACTGAAGTAGAATCAACTTTGCATTTTTCAGCTAAAGCCTCTAGTAAAGGCACATAGCCATAAAGACTATCACCAGTAAGCTCTATATCATTTATTGAAACAGGTAAGTCTTTAAGTAAATAGTTTTCAACTCCACTAGGTGCTAAGCTAAATTTTCCACTAGTTTGAGTCTTAGCCCACTGCATATAAACTGATTCTTTTCTATTATTTTGCACTTTCTTTTCCCTTCCAAAAAAAATATACAGGAATTGCAAGTAGCATTATTCCTATTCCTATTAAACTATTTAATGGATATTTATAAATCGTGCTTAAAACTATTATCCAGCAAGTTAGCATAAAAATCATTGTAGAATAAGGGTGTAGCGGCATTTTATAGATATCTTCACTCTTATTATTTTGTTTTTGCCTTAGGCGAAATAAACAAAGAGCAACCAGCCCATAAAAAACAAAATCTGTTGACACAACATAATTAAGAATCTGTTCATATTGGCCTGAAAGAGATATGATTGAAGCAAATAGACCTTGAAGCAGAATAGCTATTGTAGGGACATTTCTATTTGGATCAAGCCATCCAACTTTTTGAAAAAACACTTTGTCTCTAGCCATAGCAAAATAAACTCTTGGTGCTGTTAACATGCTTTGACTTAAAAACCCTAAGGTTGAAATCGTAATTGCAATGGCTATAAGCCTTGCACCCTTTTCTCCAAGTAGATTTGTCATAATGGCCGAGGCTGGAGTAGTGCTCTTAGCTAATCCTTCAGCCCCTAAAACACTAAGACAAACATAATTTACACCTAAATAAAGTAAAACTACGGCTAAAACCCCTATGATTAAAGCACGTGGAAGAGTTTTTCTAACATTATCTACTTCGCCAGAAATAAAGCTAGCTGTCTGCCAACCTCCATAAGCAAAAAGCACTGGAACCATTGCAGTAGCAAAAGCTAAAATAGTATTTGGAGACTGAACTTGAGATGATGAAGAAATTAGCTTACTTGTAGGGCTTTCTAAAACCAGTCCAAATATGATTAAAGCTAAAATAGCTAAAATCTTTAAAACCATAAGAATGCTTTGAACAAGACTACCTGCCCGAAGCCCTAAACAATTAATTATGGTAAGAAAAACTAGTGTTAATACTGCTATAACTCCTTCTTTTATGCTTAAGCCTGTTATTTCAATAAAATAGCGGGCAAAAGTCATAGCAACAGCAGCCATTCCACCTGTTTGAATTACTAATAAGAGTGTCCAACCATAAATAAATGCAACTATTGGATGAAAAGCATCTCTTAGGTAAGCATACTGTCCACCTACATCTGGAAGGCGTGAGGCAAGTTCGCTATAAATAAAGGCTCCTAAGAGTGCAACTATACCACCAGCAATCCAAGCACCTAGAATTAATTCTGGAGTATTTAATTGGCGAGCTACAACATATGGGTTAATAAAAATACCTGACCCAATGATCCCGCCCATAACTATCATTGTTGTATCAAATAAGCCTATTCTTTTCATAAGTTAAAAATCTTTTTGGTTAATTTTTCTTTTTGGCTATTATAGAAAATAAAAAAGCGGATTGCTTAAAACAATCCGCTTTTTTCTAAAATATTTTCTAAAGACTATTACTTGCCTAATTTTTCTTCAGGTTTAATTAATTTAAGCATTGAAGCTTCCTTAAAAGCATTTTGGAAAAGACCTAAAAGCTTTCCATATCGTAGGTCAAAAGCTGGTTTATTACGGCTAGTGTTACCTGCAAAATGAATGTTTAGTTCATTGTTTTCTCCTGGTTTTATATAAACCCAAATTCTTTCATGCGAGAAGAAAAATGTTACAAGTAGGGCAAATACTAGAAAAGCACAGCCCCAATATATAGTATTTACACCTGGATCATATTGAATCTGTAGAGTATGTGCACGTGATACCTTTTCAAAATCTTTTAGTATAACATCGTAGTCACCAACACTAGTTTTCTCTACTAAAAATGGAGCTTGTTTAACAGATTCCATCATAGCTTGAGTAAAACCATAAACATTTTTTAATGTTCCATCAGCAAGTAAGATTTCTAGATCTGCAACAGGTCTTGCATAGCTACCATCAGAAGAAAAAGGTTTACCCGCTTTTGGATCATATTGAAAGTTTGGATAAAAATCTTTCCAACGAATTGTGCCTAAATCTGGTACTTCTACTGAACCTGTACTCTTAGGACTTGGGCGTTTTATAGTAACTTCTTGAGCTTGGCCTTTACCATCTTTTGGTATAAGAAGGAGTGTAAGATTACGTGCTGAGGTCATTTCATCAAAACTAGCTTGGAAAAATCGATAGCCACGAAAATCTACTGGGTTATTAAGATGGACATTACCATCATATCTTTTTTGACCATCTTCAAAAATTACCCGAGTATGCCAATCTAGTGTATTTGATGGGCTAAGATCAGGTTTTTTAGAATCAATTAATTGCTGTTCAATATCATAACAAATTAGCCTAAAAGGCATTTGATAAGTATTAACGCCTCCTTCAGAGTTTGCTGAAATAAAAGTAGAGCTAGCTTCTCCAGGAGCTAAGCTTACAACACCTTTTTGTCCCCACTTTATACCAACAAACCACCCTACTAAAATTGTAAGTAGCCCAATATGAACTAGACAAAAAGCATATCTGTTCCATACACCCCGCTCTATAAAAACCGTTGTAGAATTATTTTCCTCTGTAACTCGAAATCTAATAGAGCTAAGTTTTGATAAAATTGGAGCTAGAGGGCCAAACATTAAAGCCCAACTTGGCATTAGAATTTGATTTGCCTGCTGAGAGACTTTCTTTATTACGTCTGAAGGTTCATTAGTAGATAGCCTAAATTGAGCATACCAAGGTTGATACCTTGCATAATTTTCTGATGCTGTTAATTTAGGTTTTACAAAGAAATGCCAATATCCTGGTGCTCGATCAATAGTAGCTAAAATAATATTTAGCGCTAAGGTTAAAAGCAGTAAATTAAAATACCAAGCGTGATAGATGTCAAAAAAGCCTAGACTTCTATAAAGAGACTCTTCTGCTGGTGTTAAAGACTCATAAAACTTTTGAAAATCAGAAGTACCTTCTTGGACAACAAAAGTCCCTATCATAGAAAAAATCATTAGTAAAACAAGTAAAGCTATACCAAATTTAACAGAACTAAGTAGTTTTAAGAAATCATCTACTATAGATTTTTCTCTTCTACTATCTTGGCTATCTGAAACTTTACTATCAATGCTTGCTGCGCTAGCAGCTTGTGTTTTAGCAGTTTCAGAGGCTTTTTCTTCTATTTTATTAACTTCCTTAACATCGCTTTGTGCTTTATTTGCAACAGATTTTGAGGTTTGTTCAACTTTTGATGTGGACATTTACACCTATCCTGTCCTAAAAGATTATTTTATAGTTTTAGTTTTCTTTTAGCTCACAAAAATTTAATTTTAGTTGGGTAAAATAAAGACCCGGCGTTTGGTCATATTAACGCACGTTTAAGATTAATGCTAGCAAAGACACCTATCAGAGAGCAAGTGGCTAGTTGATAAGTTTTAACTAGCCACTTGATAAAGATATTAAAAGTCATAAATAAAACTAGAATTTATTTACCACGTAAAGGCAGAGAAATCTCAATATTTTCGTGTGGGCGAGGAATTACATGCACGCTCATTAATTGACCTACGCGACGTGCAGCTACAGCGCCAGCTTCAGTAGCGGCTTTTACTGCTGCAACATCACCACGTATAATGGTTGTTACCAATGCATCGCCAATTTTTTCAAATCTTACTAAACGCACATTAGCAGCTTTTACCATTGCATCAGCAGCCTCTATTGTTGCAATTAGCCCTTTAGTTTCAATTAACCCTAAAGCTTCCATTTTAACACCCCCTTAGACTTTTAAGAGAAGAGCTATAATAAGGTTCTCTTTTTAATAAATCAAGCTATTAAAGGTTATAAGTTAACTTAGTCTAGGATAAAACTATAAGTTTTTGATTGTCAGAATAAAGCGGATCAAATAAACTTTCTAATGATTAATTTGTTAGAATCCTAACAAATTAAAAAATTCTTTAAAGAAAGCCTTTTATCAATGTTTTGCCCTAAGTGTGGTACTAAACAAACCCCTGTGGGAAGAGTTTGCATTAAATGTAATGCTCCTTTGTCGTCTACAGCAAAGATAGATACCTCTTCGTCATCTCAACAAGCACAACAAAAATCTGCACAGCAAAATCAAAACTTTAATCCACAACAAGGCCAAAATATTTTACCTCTTCAAAACCAACAACCACTTTATCAACCACAAAACCAACCCATTTATGCTCCTCCGCCTAGCCAACCTGCACCACCACCTTGGTCTTCTCAAACAACAGAAGAAGAACGCCCCAAAATGGCTTATCCTAGCGTAGAGATGTCTAAACCTGATACTTATAGCCCTGGGCAATATCTACAACCCTACCAGCAAAATTATCAATTAGGCAATCAGCCTTTTAATAATCAATTTAATAATCAAAACTTTTTTCCACCAAATAATAGTGCAAGCAATAGAGCCATTTGGGGATTAGTTTTTAGTATTTTATCTTTTGCTTTTTGTCCAATTCTTGCTGCAATGATTGGAGTAACTCTAAGTTATCAAGAACTAGAAGCTATAGAAAAAGGTCTTGCACCTCCAGCAGGAAAACCTTTAGCACAAATAGGATATTACCTAGGTATGGCTAATATGGTTTTATATGCAATTGGTATATGCTTAATTTTTCTGTTAACAATTATTTAGAAAAGAAAATTTTTAGAGTTTTTTCCTAGCTTCATCTGATTTTTTTATTTCTGGTGAGCTTACTTTTGGTCTTTCCTTAATAGGTTCTGAAGAAGGCGTGGGTTTTGGTGGAGTTGGAAAACTTTCAGGCGTTGCAGTTGGGGCTGGTGTAAAAACAGGTGTTGCAGTTGGTGTAGAAATAGGTGTTGCAGTTGTTTCAGACTTAAGAGCTTTTACTCCTGTGGAAGGTTTAGAGGTTTTTTTAATACTTGGTAGATTAGTCCTAAGGCTATTTAAGTGATAAATCACTCCATAAGTCATAGCTGCACCAAAGGCTATCATTACTAAAAAGATCCCTACACCAATAAGTAAACCCTGTTTTCTTTTTTGCTCAACAATTTGTGTCATAGGCATTGTTACTGCATTTATAGGAGGAGAAGGCAGTGGATTTGTTGTCATTTTTTTTGTAGTGTGATCAGTAACAATATCTATAGAGCTAACAGTACTTGGTTTATTATCTACACTAAAACTAGAAGTAATATCATTTGCTCCAGCCTTTTGTTCAGGTTTTATTACCTGTTCTGCTCCACATCTACGACAAAACTTGCTAACTTCTTGTAAGCTTGCTTGGCATTTAATACAGCTACTCATAAACTTATTCCTCTAATGGTTTACAAACAGCAGAAAAAACTCGCATTACATTACCAAAAAAAATCTTCTTTATTGAATCAGAGTCAAAGCCTCTTTCTAAAAGCTCTTTAGCTATAATTTGTAGTTTAGAAATATCTTCTAGTCCAACAGGAACAGCCCCAATCCCGTCATAATCTGAGCCAAGCCCTACATGGTCAATTCCAGCTATTTCAACGGCTTGCTGAATATGATCAACTACTTTTTTATAGCTAACTTTAGGAAGTCTGCCAAACTCCCTTGCACAGACCTCGCCCTCAGCTTGTGCTCGTTTGTGAGGATTATGTGCATAGATTTTTCTTACTTGAGATAGTGCTTCTGAAAGCCTTGCACCTAAATTAAAATTAACTTTGTAATACTCATCATCTAGAAAAGCAGGATAAAAATTAATACAACAAACCCCACCCGCTTTAGCTAAATCCCGTAACATATCATCTGTTAGGTTACGTGGATGAGAACAAATTCGACGTAGGTTTGAATGCGAAGCAATAAGAGGCTGTGTGCTAAGTTCTAATACATCATAAAAAGCTTTATCTGACACATGAGAAATATCAACCATCATCCCTAGTTTATTCATTAACTTAACAACATCCTTGCCAAAAACAGTTAATCCTTGACTACGGCCTTCATCGCCTGATGATCCACAGATTTCGTTAGAATTTGACCAAGTAAGTGTCATATAACGAACACCTGCTTGAAAAAAAGCTTCTAAAAGCTCAATACGACCATTAATAGAATGTCCGCCCTCAATTCCCATTCCAGCAGCAATTTGACCCTTTTTTAGCGTCTTCTTAACATCATCAGCACAAGTAACTAAAGCTATTTTATCTGGATGCTCAAAGGTTTGTTTTTTTAAGGCATCAATTAGCCTCCAAGAACGGTCTACAGCCTTTTCTTTTGGAAATTGTTTAGGGTTAACCCAGATTGAAAAAAATTGGACTCCTATGCCACCTTGATGCATTCTAGGAATATCTAAATGCCCATTTTCTGACTTGATTGTTAGATCAACATTTTCATCTAGTACACGTTGGAGAGTATCTACATGTAAATCAAAAGCTAAAAACTCACTATTTTCCATATATAATATTTTGGAACTACTGATTTTAAACACTAGGAAACGTTACTAGAGCTAAAGCCATAATTGCTTTTAACAAAGGCTCTTCATCGTCATCAAGTACGCTTCGCAAGTCTATAATTAAATTATTTTCTTCTATACGAGCAATTATAGGTAAAATATTTTTACGCAACCTGATTTCCATTTCATTAGCAGACATCTTGCTATTTTCTATAACTATTAGTGTTGTAGGAAGTGGTGTTTCAGGAGCAGACCCTCCACCTATAACCGAACTTCCCCCACGCATAGATAATTTTAAGCTATGGTCTTTTGGTAATCGACGCTTTAAGCGTCTTAAAAAATTTTGTGAGCGTAAAAGTAAATCTTTTTCTGTGGCTTGCAGCGCTCTTAAAATAGGGATTTGTTGCCAAGCTTTACCAATTCTATAGAGCTTTAATGTCTCACTTAATGCAGCATAGCTAAGCTTATCAACTCTAAGCGCTCTCATTAAAGGGTTGCGACGTATACGAGCTAAATAAGCTTTTTTTCCTGCAATAATTCCTGCTTGTGGCCCACCTAACATTTTATCACCACTAAAAGTCACTACATCAACTCCTGCTAAAATAGAGGCTTGAGCCGTTGGTTCATCCTTAATTCCACAATCTCTAAGATCAACTAAGCAACCGCTACCTAGGTCTTCTACTAAAATTAAGTTATATTTTTTTGCTAATTTAACTAAATCTATAAGACTAGGTTTTTCAGTAAAACCTATAATTCTATAATTACTAGGATGGACTCTAAGGATAATTTTAGTATTTTCATTAATTGCTGATTCATAATCTGAAAGTCTAGTTCGGTTAGTTGTTCCTACTTCGCGCAAAGTAGCACCGCTTTTTTTCATTACATCAGGAATGCGAAAGGCTCCACCAATTTCTATTAATTCTCCTCGTGAAATAATCGCCTCTCCATCTTGTGCAAGCTCATCTAAAACAAGCATTACTGCCGCTGCATTATTATTAACAATTACTGCCGCTTCGCAACCTAATAAAACTTTTAGAAGTTCCTCAGAATGTTCATCCCGACTACCACGAGCACCTTTTGCTAAATTGTATTCAAGGTTGCTATAACCTTTAGCTACTTTATTTATAGCCTCAAGTGCTTGTGGTGCTAGTGGGGCTCTACCTAAATTTGTATGAAGTAATGTTCCAGTAGCATTAATAATAGGTTGTAGATTAGAGTATAGATTTTTTTGCCAATAAATGGGTAATTCACTTTCAATTAAAGCATCAAGTTCGGTATTTTCAGGTAGTTGACTAGCTAAAATACGCTGTCTTAAATTATCTAATAAGTCTCTTAAACATTCTCTAACAAACTCTCGGCTACTTTTTTGGCTTAAACTTTGGCTTAATGGAAGTTCTAGCAAATAATCAATAGATTTTATTTGCCTAAGTAATGTTTTGCTCATTACTTTAATTCCTCGCTATTAGTTCTTCGACGGTCGATTAGATAAGAGCTTTTTCCTTTTTTCTTTACATATTTTTTAACATCTGCGGCCACTTGGGAAATCTCTCCTGGGTGAGAAAACCTTTTATTTTCATGAATTACTACAGATAAACTAAGAGAAAGTATTGGGGCAATAATAGAATTTCCTTGTCTATCTATTGATTCAATACCTCCTTTTTCAATATCTTCTGGTTCATAAAAATCTTTTATTTCTGTATCAAAGCGCTCAATAGCAAGTCTACAAATAGCCTCGGCGCGTTCTGGGGAAGTTACAATAATAAAATCATCTCCTCCTATATGCCCTACAAAGTCTGTATCATTATTGCCTACTTCTAACACAGTATTAGTTAATACATTAGCAGTATAATTTAAGATTTCATCCCCTGCTGTAAATCCATAGCGGTCATTATAAGCCTTAAAGCTATTTAGGTCTGCATAAATAACAGCAAAAGAGACTTCTGCTTTTAGATTTGTAGTAAGAATTTGTTGGATTTGCCGATTCCCAGGAAGCCCTGTAAGCGGGCTTGCTTGTAGTTCTCTCCATTGCCTACGCAAATGGCTATCAATTCTGGCTTTTAGCTCTGAAAAATTAAAAGGTTTTGTAACATAATCATCAGCACCCATCTTAAGCCCTGTAACAATGTCTGTTTCCTTAGTGCGTGCTGTAAGCATTACAATAATGGTATGACAACTATGTGGATTACGGCGTAGTTTTAAGCAAGTCTCTAGCCCATCTATTCCTGGCATCATAATATCTAAAAGTATTAGACGTATATCACCCTGATTAGCTATGGCTAAAGCCTCTTCACCAGATGAGGCTTCTATTACTTCATAGTATTTGCCTAATGCAGATACTACGATTTTACGTACTGTTTCATTGTCATCAACAATTAGAATTTTATCTGGCAAAGTCTATAACCTCAAGTCTGACCATTTAGAATCAACAAGTTTTTTAATTTCCTCGCTCATTTCTATTTGATCCGGCCAATCACGAGTAAAACCTTCTGAGGCAGTTTTACGAGTTGCATCTATACCCATTTTTGACCCATAACCAAAAAGCCTTGAGGCATGGTCTAAGACATCTATTGGCCCCATAGTAAATTGAATATCTCTTTCTGGATCAATATTATTAAGTGCATACCAAAGAACATAACCAGGATCTCTAACGGGTACATGTTCATCTACTACAACAATACATTTAGTAAACATTGCTTGGCCTAAACTCCAAACAGCATTCATTATTTTACGAGCATGCCCTGGGTAAGATTTCCTTATAGAAATAATCATTAAATTATGGAAAATACCCTCAAAAGGCATATGCATATCTACAACCTCAGGAAATTGTCTTTGGAAAAGAGGTAAGAATATATGCTCAATAGCTTCTCCCATATAGCAGTCTTCCATAGGCGGACGACCTACAACAATTGTAGAGTAAATAGGATCTCTACGCCTTGTTATGGCTGTAACATGAAAAGCTGGATATGGTTCTCTAGGAGTGTAAAAGCCTGTATGATCACCAAATGGGCCTTCTGTACGCATATCATTTGGATCTACATAACCCTCTAAAACTATTTCTGCTGATGCAGGAACTTCTAAGTCATTAGTCTCACATTTAACCATTTCTACAGGGCTTGAGCGTAAAAATCCAGCAAAAAGCATTTCATCTAAATCATCAGGTAGAGGCAAAGTAGCAGCAAAAGTTGTAATAGGATCACTTCCAATTGCTACTGCTACAGGCATAGGATCTTTACTACGTTTGCTATGCTCACGAAAATGACTTGCTCCATGTTTATGAAGTTGCCAGTGCATTGCTGTGGTTTTTTCATCCAACACTTGCATCCTATACATTCCACAATTACGCTTTCCTGTTATAGGATTACGAGAAAATACCATAGGTAGAGTAATAAAACGTCCACCATCATCAGGCCAACATTTTAATACTGGCAGGTCAAAAAGTGAAAAATTATCTTTTTGAATAATTTCTTTACAAGCACCTGAGCGTACAATTTTAGGAAAAAATCTACCTAATTCAGCTAATTTAGGTAGCATTTTTATTTTCTCAATAAACCCTTGTGGGGACTTAAAATCTAGTAACTCAGTTACTCTATCAGCAATTTCTTTATAACCATTAACCTCAAGGGCTATTTCCATACGTCGGCGACTGCCTAAAGCGTTGATAAGAACTGGCATTGAGTGGCCTTTTACTTTCTCAAATAAAAGCGCTGGCCCACCTTGTGAACGTTTACAAACACGGTCAACTATTTCTGTAATTTCAAGCACTGGTGAGATTTCTACAGATATTCGTTTTAACTCACCAGCTTTTTCTAACGCTTTAATAAAGTCTCTTAGATCGTCATAAGCCATATATTTACCTCTGCTGGCTAGGATAACATAGAAAACAGATCCCAGAAAAGTTACATAGAATAACTAAATTTTTACTAGGATATTCTCCTATGATTTCTTATTAACTACTCTATAAAATTAGAGTTTTAAGAATTATCCTGTAGTTTATTATCAGACTTGTTTAATAAAATTCATTGGGAAACTTTTGTTGAATTTAGTTTACGCCGTACTTTTATAATGGCTATTTTTGTTGAATGATTAAAAGGTGTTGGGTCTACCATTTGTGGTTTTATCTGTGTTTGCTTATAACCAATAAAATCATCTGGAATAGATATCAATTCTTCAATGCTTAAGTAGCCATCAGAACATAATGCTTCTAAGGATTTATAATAATCTGCCCCACTAACAAACAAAGCGTTATTAATTGCAATTAAATATCCGTCATTATTAATAAGAGGACGCACTTTATTAATAATTCGGTGGCTCTCATTAACCAAATCTATTTTTCCCTTGTTACTAATGGCAAAAAATGGAGGATCTACAATAACAACATCAAAGGTTTCTCCTGTTTTTTTAAAGTGACTGATTTGTGTCCAGAAATCACCTGATTGAAAATCAGCTTTATTTATTGGAAAACCATTAAGAGTATAAGAAGTTTTTCCTACATTAAGAAAATTACGATTAAGATCAAGATTTACAACACGCTTTGCACCAGCCTTTTGAGCAGCAACACCAAGGCTGCAAGTATAAGCAAAGGTGTTTAAGACTGTTTTTTCTCTTAGATTATTGATAATCCAAGAACGTAGATTATATGTATCTAGATAAAAACTAGCATCTTGGTTTAATAAAAGATCTATAGCATACCAAACACCATGTTCACATATTCTACTATCAGGCTTTTCTCCTTTAATAATAATCCCTTTCTTAGCATCTAAGCTTTCAGTATTACGTGTTTTTAGGACTATGGTATTTACCCAAGGGAATTGGTTAATCAAATATTGCTCCACAGCCTTTAACAATGGATGTATTAGGTCTGGAGAGTCGGCATAATTATGTAGCAGGACTGTACGTGCATAAAGATCAATAACAAGGCTAGGGTAGCCTTCAAAAAAACCATTAAATAAGCGTAAAGCTCTTTCATGGCGGTTATCAAATAACTCTATACGTGCTGTAATAGCACTAGAAAGCAAAGAGATAAGTTGGGATTCATCCATAAATTAAATTTAAAAACCTAATATTTATTTCTCTTTTTCAATAGTCTCTAGTATTTGCTTATAATGCCTTACTTCATGCGCACCAAGAAAAACTACAGAATTTACTCCATCCATATCGCCAAAAAACGGATGTTTTACAGTTATTGCAAGCATTCCTTTTTCCCCTGCTTGTTTGCAAATTTCTTTAAGCTCATTTCGAGTTTTCTCAAAATTATTAATAGTTTCTTTTTTTGGTGGAGCATTAAGAGGCTCAACATATTTAGGGGCTTTTACTTTAATTAAACGGATTTCTGCCATCCATCCAGGAACTTGAAATAATCTGCGTAGTGCACTCATTGGTTTAGGGTTTTTTAATGCTTCTTGAATTTCGCTCACATAACGATTCTCAACTATGGTTACATGATGGAGATTTTCAGCAATACTCCACATTTCTGGCACAAGACGGCCTGAAAACTTTTCTTCTGACATAGGGTTAACTAAATCAAGAATTTTTTTTCGCGTTTCATCCAAATTTGCTAAAACTTTTTCCATAACCTTTCCCCTTAATTTTTAAGTTTATCTAGCTGGTACTAGTAATAAACTATTCCCTTTCATTGCCCCAATGCTCTCTTTACTAAAAACAAAAGCGTGTGGTTGAAGGGCTACCCAATCATTTATCTGGTCTAAATAGTGTGGGCTAGCAACTTGACCTGAAGCACCTGGAACAATACTTAGAGTAGTTTTATCAAAACTATCTAGCGATATTACCATTCTCATAGATGGCCCCCAAATACGATCAGCATTTGTGTCATTACAATTTAGCGTATGTGCTGAACCACCTACTATTACTTGATCTGAGTTAAGCAGAGATTTTAGGACTGATATTTTGGCAATTGGGTGATTAAAGGAAAATCGGTTAATCCTGCCATATTCCCAGCTATTGCGATCAGAACCTATGGTAGTATTTAGTTCTTTAACTGTTGTATTATAAGCATTTACTACCATTGTATCAAAATCCTTATATTTGCTAGGCAAAAACTCTGTTGACCAATTAGTTATTGCTCGATCTATTGTTAACCCACGTAAATACCAAGTATAACTAGGTCTTAGTTCTCCTAACCATGAAGTAAAGAAATCCTCTGTAAAATGCTTACGCATTGTAACAGCAATAGTAGCAGCCCGGCTTTTTACTGTTAAATTACCATCCCAATCTTTTAATTCTTTTTCTATCTCTTGCCAAACAGGGTCATCTTTATGATTAGCTGCCATTTTTACTACTTGATCAGCAAAAAACTTTGTTGGAATAGCATAAACATCTGCCTGAAAATTATGCATATCCTCAAAAGTAAACTTATTTTTTTCTGACAAAAGTTGATAAATTCTATGACCTCTATAGGGCGGTGCCCAGTCATTAGCTATCGTGTAAGGATATTTTTCACTAACCAGTTTTTGATTAGCAGTCGCTATATAACCATTTTCTGGATTATAAAGATGTGGTAACTCTTCAAAAGGAATATAGCCTTTCCATTCACCATCTTCTGTACGTCCATCATAAGGCAAAGACCCATTACCAGTTGCACGAATAGGAATTCGCCCTACTGCATAATAGCCAATATTTCCCTCTTTATCTGCATAAACATAGTTAATTAAAGGCACAGCAGCATTTTTTAGAGCACTACAAAATTCATCCCAATTACGTGCTTGATTAAGACTAAATGTAAGTAAAAACTCTGATGGAGCATCAACCCCAGCCCATCTTAGAGCTAGTTTTTGCCCCTTAACACTTGATACAATAGGCCCATGTCTAGTAATAACAATGTCATGATCTACAGCACTAGTTTTACTACTTAAAATAGATTCTCTAACCTGAATTTTATCTTTAATTACTTCTGCATCACGCCATTCTGAGCCAACAAGGTAGCGAGTAGGGTTACTTTGGTCAAATTCTTCTACATAAACATCTTGAACATCAGCCATTACATTTGTTGCACCCCAAGCAATATAGTCATTATGTCCAATTACTATGCCTGGAGCACCTATTATAGAAACACCTGCTGCTGCATAGCTTCCATCTATTGCACGTAAATGTACTTGATACCAAATAGCAGGAAGCGATAAACCTTGATGAGGATCATTAGCTAATAGTGGTTTACCTGTATCTGTCAACTTACCTGATACTACCCAATTATTACTGCCTATCATTGCTTCATTACTACTTAAAATTAAATCTGACAAAGTTTGATTTTTTTCTTGTACTTGAGCAAATAATTCTGGTTCAATTTTTGGTAATTTTGGTAATGATTGATTTAATAATAAGTTATTAGAAGTGCTAGCGGTTTTAGTCTCTACTTTCTCATTTTTGTCAGCTAATGGATCGTTTTTTACTAAATTTAGGTCAAAAACAGGTTGATTAAACTGACTACTTTCATCAAAAAACATTTTATAGACTTTAGGGTCTAGTTTTTCGCGCATCTCAGCACGCATAAGGTCAAATTTCCAAGTCCCTGTTAAAGAAATTGCCATTAATTTGCCAACTACTAAAGAATCAATAGGTTGCCAAAGATCAGGTTTATAACCAAGTAGATTAAACTCAAGCGGTAATTTATCTTTATGGCTCTCTATATAGGCATTTACACCTTGGCTATAGGAACTTAACATCTGTTGTAGTTGCTTAGGAAGTTTAGGTAGGTCTTTTTCTACTGTACGTTTTAATCCAAGGCTACGATGGAGTTTATCGACTTCTAAAGTAGAATTTTTATCTCCAGCACCTAAAACAGCCGACAATTCACCTTTAGCAGCACGACGTAGTAAATCCATTTGCCAAAGCCTATCTTGAGCCGTTACATAACCTTGAGCAAAAGCTAAATCATTGATATTTTTAGCTGTAACATAAGGAACTCCCCATTTATCACGAATAACTCTTACTTCTTGAGAAACCCCTTTTACTTTTAACTCACCATCTGTTTGTGAAATTGCATTTTTAGTCCAACTATCATAAGTTACTTTAGTTGCAATAGCTAAGACTAAAGTTGAGGCAAAAACTAAAAGAAAAAAGACTAATAAAAGACGGACTATTAGACGAGATTTTTGTGGTTTAATTTCAGTGTTATTTTCTGTTGTATTTGACATAAATTAAAGTTTTTAGCTTAAAATAGTGACTTATTAGATTTAGATTTTGTGTAAGGTTTATATTATTACAACCCTAGCTAACATGAACACAGCCTTTAGCTTAATTAAAAACACTTTTCCGTTAAACATCTACCCTAGTTTGCAATCAAATATTTGCTAAGGCAAAATAGAAAAACTTTTTAACTTGGGGGTAATATGCAATCTTCTGATAATGCTAAAGTTGCACTTGTTACAGGCGCTAGCCTAGGAATTGGTTATGCTACTGCGCAAATGTTACTAAAAGAAGGGTTTAATGTAGTAATTTGCTCTAGAAGAAAGTCAGAGCTAGATCGAGCAATAAATGAGTTAAGAGAAATTGGCGGAGATAGAATTGCTGGACAAACTTGTGATGTTCGTAAATATGAAGAAGTCGCAAGCCTTTTTCAATTTGTAGATAAAACCTTTGGCGCTCTAGATGTTTTAGTTAATAATGCTGGCGTTGGGCTACTTGCTAGTGTAGAAAAAATGACTGTAGAAGAATGGCATACAGTAATTGAAACAAACCTTAATAGCCTTTTTTATTGTTCTCATGAAGCTATTCCTCGAATGCGTAAACGCTCTGGAGGCTATATTTTTAATATAGGTAGTCTTGCAGGAAAAAACCCTCATCCTAATGCTTCAGCTTATAATGCCTCTAAATTTGGCTTAATAGGTTTTTCTGAAGCAATGATGCAGGAAGTTCGTCATGATAACATCCGCGTTAGCTATATTTTACCAGGAAGCGTAAGAACTTCATTTAAAGGATCTGACCCTAATGATCCTATGGCAGATTGGAAATTAGCGCCTGAGGATGTAGCCCAAGTTGTTATAGATCTTCTACATCATAACCCTCGAAGTCTACCTAGTGCTGTAGACATTCGACCATCTAAGCCTAAAAAATAGAACAGTATAAAGGAAATTTATGTCAGTATTTGAAACTTATCAAGAAGAATTAGAAAAACATGAATTTATGATGGGCACCTGTCGAGGTCGTTTAGCTGTAACTCTAGATATCTTAACAGATGCTCTTACCCTAGTAGGAATGCATGGGGTATATTGTCATAGCAATCGTTTTCCTAATAAACCTAAAATGGATATTGAACAAATTCTAAAGAATTTAGAAGATGGTAAGGAATTAGTTTTAAGTGTTATGGAAGAGATAAAAAAACGGTAAACAGTAGAGGCTGACCTTTGTGTCAGCCTTCGTGTAGGTAAACGGTAGAGGTAGACCTTTGTGTCTACCTCTCATAGGAATAAAACGTGGAAATTTTTGTAGGCATTGATACAGGTGGTACATTTACAGATTTTGTGGTTTGGCACAAAGGCGGGTTTTTAACTTTTAAGCTTTCTTCAACCCCACATAACCCTGCTGAAGCCATTCTAGCAGGACTAAAACAAATTCATGAAAAGTTAAAAGGCTCTAGCTATAAAATTCTACATGGAACGACCGTAGCAACTAATACCCTACTTGAGCGTAAAGGGGCTAAAACAGCTTTAATTACAACAGCAGGCTTTGAGGATGTGCTTGAAATAGGCCGACAAGCTCGACCTGAAATCTATAATTTTAATGTAACCCGTCCTTCTCCTCTAGTTTCTAATGATTTGCGCTTTGGTGTTAAGGAACGAATAACTTTTGATGGCAATATTTTAGAGCCATTAGATGAACAAGACTTAGAAAATATCCTACAAGAATGTCAAAATAAAGAAGTTAGTGCAATTGCAGTTTGTTTGCTTTTCTCATTTGTTAATCCTATACATGAAAGAAAAATTGCTGAAAAATTATCTAACTATTTCCCTATCTCTTTATCTTCTGTAATCTTACCAGAATATCGAGAATATGAACGGACTTCAACAGTAGTAATTAATGCTTATCTAAGCCCTAAAGTAGGAGACTATTTATCCTCATTAAATAAAAGTCTAGATAAAGTGCTAGAAAATAAACCTAGTACTTTAAGAGTAATGCAGTCTAGTGGGGGGGTAATTTCTGCTACTATAGCAAGCCGTGAACCTGTACGTACAATTTTATCAGGCCCAGCAGGAGGAGTATTAGGTGCAAGTTTAGTTGCTCAAAAAGCAGGGTTTAACCAAATTATTACTTTTGATATGGGCGGTACTTCTACAGATGTAGCATTAGTTGACGGTAAAGTGACAACTACAAATGAGGCTAACATTGCAGCCCTACCCGTTGCTGTACCAGTTTTAGATATTCATACAGTTGGCGCTGGTGGTGGTTCAATTGCTTATTTAGACAGTGGTGGAGCCTTAGGAGTAGGCCCAGAAAGTGCTGGTAGTAACCCTGGCCCTATCTGTTATGGCAAGGGTGAGCAAATCACTGTTACAGATGCTAATCTACTTTTAGGAAGATTTGGGAGTGATAGTTTACTTGGTGGAGACTTAAAACTAGATCGAAAAAGTGTTGAAAAAGCATTTGAAAAATTTGCTCATTTAATTACAGAAAAGACTAAACATTCTATAACCCCAATTGGTGCTGCACTTGGAGTTATTGCTATAGCTAATGCTAATATGGAACAAGCCCTAAGGGTTGTTTCTATAGAACGAGGTTATGACCCTAGATATTTTACATTAGTTAGTTTTGGTGGTGCTGGAGGGTTACATATTGCTGAACTTGCACAATCATTAAGAATCCCTAAAATCCTTATCCCACCTGCACCTGGGGCACTTTCTGCATTGGGGTGTTTAATGGCTGATGTTTTAAAAGATTATTCTCGAACAGTTATGTTAAATGCAAGCCAATTACATCAAAAACAAGCACTTATAATTTTTGATGAGCTAGCAACACTTGCCCAAAAAGATTTAATGGAAGAAGGTTTTAGTCTAAATAAAATTAAATTATCTAGACGCGTTGCGCTTCGCTACAAAGGTCAATCTTTTGAATTAGAGCTTGATTGGTCAAATAAAGTGTTAGAAAACTTCCATAAATTACATGAAAAAAGATATGGATATTCTGATTCTAGTCGAGCAGTAGAAATTGTTAGCCTAAAACTAAAAGCTATTGGTTTAACAACTAAACCGCCAATAAAACGCTATTTTAAAAATACGCTAGCAGTTAAACCAGCCTTTTTATCACAAGTTTATTTTCAAAAAGGTGCTAAGGAAATTCCTGTATATCAACGTGAGAATTTGCCCATTGGTTGTAAACTCAAAGGGCCTTTAATTGTGATGGAATATAGCTCTACAACCTTACTTCCAGAAAAATTTGAACTAGAAGTAGATGATTTTTCTAACTTAGTTATTTCTGATCTAAGCTAAATACAGGTAAATAATCTTAAGCTGAGTGTTCTAAAACAGCCCTTTTTACTGCATAAAGTAATTTAGGGGCGCTATCAGTCTGGATAGAACAACCTGGAGTTATGATTAAGTTTCTTTTCCCTATGGTATTTATAGTTTCTTTAACTTCTTCTTCAATATTTTTCACAGTGTTATGACCAAAACCCTCTTCATCAATTCCACCAAGTAAACAGCCTTTATATTGTTTGTGAGCCGTTTCTAAAGTGGGTTTAGTGTGTTTATGTGACCAGTTTATTGATTGAACAGGATAGTCAAGTAGCTCATCAAAAAAGATGTTTTGCCCATGAATATGTAAGATATTAAACTTAGTCTGATCTTTTATTGCATTAAGAATAATTAAATCAAATGGACGACAGAACTTTTTATATTCTGAGTAAGTCATAATATCGGCTGATGCTGCGCTAAGAGAAAGAAATATTCCTGCTGCACCAGCTAAAACCGCCTGACGAGCATAGTTTGCTAAAGACTCAGCAATTTTATGCATAACATCTAGTAGCAATTCAGGCTCTTTATTTTTAAGCTCTAAAATAGTCTTTTTATCTGAAAGTCTTCTTGCTATTGTCCAAGGGCTAAAAATTGTTTCTACAAAATAGGCTTGGCCTTTAAGCTCATCAGCAATTATTCTTAATGCTTTTAGTTGCTCACCAAAACCGCCTTCATCACCTGAAAGAACTTTAAGTGCTTTCCAATCAGATATATCTGATAAATCAAATATATTTGAATCTACACTTTGGTTATCAGACTTAGGATAAGAATAATCATTCATTATCTTAAGAAAATCTAGGTCATAGGTATAAAAAAAGCTAAGGTGGGCTTGAGCAAGAGATTCTGCATTTGTGTGTTGAAGGCCAAAGTGATACCAAAAGCTAAAGGGTAAGCGGTCTAGAGTGTTACCATTAATAGCAGCATCAATACGTTCTAATTTATTCATTTTATTGCCTTTATAGCTAAAAACCAAGGTCAATATTAGCCCGTTTACAAAGTTCCTTAAAGCTAGTTTTATCTACAGCTTTAACATAAGCATCTTCAGCAGAGACTAGACCATTTTTTACATGTTCAAATAGTGCATCATTAAGTGTAACCATTCCTAGGTTTTTAGAGGTTTGCATTACAGAAGGAATCTGGAAAGTCTTACCTTCACGGATTAGGTTAGAAATAGCTGGAGTAACAAGTAAGATTTCTAATGCAGCTATACGGCCTCCGCCTTTTTTCTTTAGGAGTGTTTGGGCAACTACGCCTTTAAGAGATTCTGAGAGCATTGTACGAATTTGAGATTGGCGATCTGTTGGAAACTGGTCAATGATACGGTCAATAGTGGATGCTGCTGTGGTGGTATGAAGTGTACCAAAAACTAAGTGTCCTGTTTCTGCTGTTTCAATAGCAATTGCAATAGTTTCAAGGTCGCGCATTTCACCTACTAGAATAATATCAGGGTCTTCGCGAAGGGCTGCGCGTAGAGCATCCTTAAAAGAATCTGTATGATTATGGACTTCGCGTTGATTTACTAAACAGCCTTTATTTTCATGGACAAATTCTATAGGGTCTTCAATAGTAATTACATGGTCTTTACGGTGGCGATTAAGAAAATCCATCATAGCAGCTAGAGTAGTAGATTTACCGCTACCAGTTGGGCCAGTAACAACAACTAAGCCTTTGCTTAAAAAGCATAAATCTAAGATTGGTTTAGAAAGTTTTAAGTCTTCAGCAGTAAGAATTTTTGTAGGAATTACACGAAATACTGCTCCCCAACCTTTGCGATCCATAAAGATATTAGAACGAAATCGGCCTAAATCTCTGATTTCATAAGCAAAGTCTGTATCATGTCGTCGGTTAAATTCTTCTTTATTTCTTTGTGGCATTATTTCTTGAAGAATTCGTTCTGTGTCCTCAGATCTTAAAACAGGATGGTCAAGAGTTTTCATTTCACCGTCGTGGCGTACCATAGGAGGCATTCCAGTGGAAAGATGTAAGTCTGAGGCTTTCATTCTTACCATTTCTTCAAAATATTTATCGATTTCTGGACTATGCCCAACACGAGGTCGTTGAGGTGCAGGTGAAGGGCTTGAAGCAGAGCTTGAAACAGAGCTTGGAGCAGCAAAATTAGAATTGGCTGCTGGAGAAGGAGCAATAGGCTGTCTAAAAGGCTGTTGAACTGGTTGGGTTTGTTGAGGTGTGGGCGGGGGCTGCATTTGAGTAACATTTTGTTGAGCAGCATATTGTTGAGTTGGTTGTGTGTTTGAATAAGTACCCGTTGCACTTGAAGGAGTGAAATTAGTAGGCTTAGACATAGCAGCTACAGGCTGTGTTACCATTGGAGTAGGAGCCGTTCCAGCAGGCGCACCTAATGGTCGAATTATTACATTAAAACCTAAACTAGATTTTTTTATAGAGACTTGGTATGTGCCTGATGAACCACGATATTGAAATTCTGTTCCAGGCTTTTCTATTAGTTCGCTTTTTGCCGCAGGCGTAAGAATTGGAGAAATAAGCTGGACAATATCTTTATGTTGAATAGGATTTGAACTTATTTCACGAACACCCGAAGAGGTTGCAAAATAAGGTTTTTGACTAGCTTCTAGATGTAATTCATTAGCATTAAAATCTTTGAACTTGGAAAGCAGTTGTTCTATTTGATCCATATGCCCCTCAATTAATAAAACTTTGCTTTGTTTTAGACTAAAATATTTATTATTATGTTTTAAGAAGATTTTTTCTTTGTCCTACCACGTTTTTTTGTTTCAAATTGTGTTTGTGGTGGAGGTAGTAGAGTCATTTCTCTAACGCTTGTAACATATTTTTTGTTGATAATGTGACTCTTATCATCTTTTTGCAAAGCAAAAAAATGCTCTGGTAAATTAAAAAAGTCTAACACTCTAGCACGATTTGGAGGTAAATCTAATACTACATTACCTGTTAAAGTAATATTGTTACCACATTGTACTTCGACTTTTTCAATCCAAATATTAGACTCTAGAATACTGTTTTGCTCAGCTTGGTCTAGTTTAATATCTATAATTACTTCAATTAAAAAATCTTTATTAAAAATTTCTACTCTATTTGATTCATCAGACAAAAAAGGAAAAAACTTTTGATCTTCATTTAACCCATCTAAAACTGAACTATGTCCTAGTCTGCTAGAAGGTAAGATGGATAGAAAAAGTTTTCCTCTTAGACGACGATTATCAGTAAAAAGTAGTTCTGCTGATGCTTCAAGTTTAGGGATTTGAAAAGTAGCTCCTAAGTCTGAAGTTAACATACTTAAACCCTTGTAAGAATTGAGCTAAATGCCCAACTCTACTATCCTTTCCTAATTTTAACTGACTAAGTAACTTAATAGCCTCATAAATAACAGACTATATTATACGCTTACTTTAGTTTACCTATAGTATCTTATCTAGGGCAATTTGGGTAAAAGGTATTATAAGAATACTTTATAATCAATAGCAGACTATATTACAACCTTTTCTTTTATGGCGCTATAACTAAAATTCAGAAACAAAATTTTTCTTTTAGTAAAAATCTATGCAAAACTCAATCTAAGGAAAAAACTTTAGGCTATAAAATTTTACCAAATTTATAAGAGTTTAATTTTATACTCTCATAATCAGCTTGACTTTAGTAAAGAGAGTCTCTTATTCTTACTTCTTTTCTAAAACTATGGCCTAATATATTAAATAATATTTTTCTAAGGAGTAAGCATATGATAAGAACTTATCAACCCAATAATCGCCGTCGTGCTAAAAAACATGGGTTTCGCTCTCGTATGAGCACTAAAGGAGGTCGTTTAGTGTTAAAACGTCGTCGTGCTAAAGGACGCCAGCGCTTAACCCCTTTTCATTACTAAAAATTTTTATCACTTTATAACTTAAGCCCCAGGACAGAGTAGTCCTGGGCTAGTAAAAGTGATAGATTAAAGATTATAAAGCTTAAGAACTAAAAAATTAAAATTTAAGTTTTAAGTTTTTCTCTAGAGACAGCTAGTTATGTCTTGCTTATCAGCAAAAGCCCGTTATCAAAAAGTTGAAAGATTAAGAGTTTCTTACCAATTTAAGTGGGTTTATGACAAAGGCCGTCGTTATAACTCTCCTTTATTTACCTTCTTTGCATTAAAAAACAACGAACCTATGTCTCGTTTAGGCGTAACTGTTACTAAGAAAATAGGTAACGCAGTGGAAAGAAACCGATGCAAAAGAATTTTAAGAGAAATATTTCGCCAAAACAAAACTCTACTAATAAAACCTTACGACCTAGTGTTCAATGTAAAGAAAGCAATGATAACGACTCCCTTCCAAGAGGTAAAAACAGAGTTCTTACGCTTGCTCAACTTCCTACAAAAGGACTTAAAATCTTAGTTATTGGCTTAATTAATTTCTATAGAATATTTATTTCACCCTTAAAAGCACCTTCATGCCGTTTTATACCAACTTGTTCACAATATACTTTAGAAGCTGTAGAGCGTTATGGAGTACTAAAAGGTATTTACCTAGCAATAGGTCGTTTACTGCGTTGCCACCCATTTTGTCCAGGTGGTTATGATCCGGTGAAGTAACTAGCAGGCATTCTTTCTTTTATGTCAACATTCAGCGGATTTTATTTGTTCTTAACAGCTTTTTAGCATTAGAGGTAAAGACAACAATTTTATGGAAAAACGCTTTATTACTTTTATAGTATTATCATTTTTAATACTTGTTGGTTGGCAATTTGCTGTTTCCTACTTTTATCCAGAAGCAGTAACCCCTAGTAAAGATCTTAAGACTACATCTAGCACAACTCCATCTCCAAGCACTTCATCTACTCCACAATCAAGCGAAAATGCTACATCTACAGTAACACCTACTACTTCACCTATAGAAACAACTAGCTCAGTACCTATAGAACAACAAGTTAATCAAAGAAAATTAACTATTAAAACTTCTCAATGGAACGCTACTTTTGATAATCGTGGTGCACTACTAACATCACTTAGTATTCATCACTTAGGCAGTAGAGAAATAAAAGGGTCTGACTATAGCTCGCTAGAACTAGTTTCTCAAGAAGGGCTACAAAAAGTTGGTGCTCCACTACGTTTTGAAACAGAAACAACTAACTTTACTAAGATATTAAATGAATCTAATTATAGTATTAATGAAGATGCTGAAACCATTATCTTAAAAGATGGCGAAACTAGAGAAATAGTCTTTACTCTCAAAAACTCTAGTGGAATTGAAGCAGAAAAACGTCTTAAGATAATAGGAGGAAAAAGCACTTTTGATTTTCAAGCAAAAGTACTTAATAATAACCAAGCTCTAGCAGCAAAGCTTTTAATTGGGCCAAATTTTGGGGATCAATCTGTTAAAGCTTTTGATGTTTATGTTAATACCCCCCCACAAACCTTAATAGTTCAAAATACTAAAACCAACTTTCTAACAGGAACAGAGCTTGAGCGTACTGGAGATTCTTTATCTGCAACTAAAACTTATCCTGGAAATGCTGATTGGGTAGCAGTTATTGATCATTACTTTGCTATGGCAGTAATCCCTCCTGATAAAACTTCTAATGCAGTTGTCTACAATAACTTTATTAAGGAAAATGATAATACTTATAAAGGGATGTTATCTGTAGCCATTCCAGTAGTAAATGATCAACCTTATTTATTTTTTATTGCTCCTAAGGATCGCGACCTACTTGCTACTTTAAGCGTAGACTTATTAAAAAATAAACATGATCTAGAAGTAATACTTAATTATGGTTATTTTGCTTTTATGGTTAGGCCATTTATTCCTGTCCTAGATTTAGCCTTAAAAGGTATTTATAAAGTTACTTATAACTATGGCTGGGCAATTATTCTTATTACTCTTCTCATAAATGTAATATTTTTCCCCTTAAAATGGAAAAGTGCTATAGCAATGGAAAGAGCTAAGAAAATGCAGCCTAAATATAAAGAAATCCAAGAAAAGCTTAAGAAACTTAAACCTGATGATCCTCGTGCAGTTCAGCTTCAATCAGAAATGATGCAAATCTTTAAGGAAGGTAATCCTTTAGCAGGTTGTCTACCATTACTTTTACAACTACCTATCTTTTGGGCTGTATATATTTACCTTTCAATGTCAGTTAATGTTAGACATTCCCCTTTTATATTTTGGGTAAAAGATTTATCTGTAGCTGATCCAACTTATATTTTACCAATTATTATGACCGTTGCGTCTATGGCGGCTACTGCTATAATGCCTACACCTGCAACAAATGATGATCCAGCACAAAAAATGCAAAAAGTAATGATGACATATGTAATGCCAATAATTTTCTTTGTTGCTTTCTTTAAGAGTGCTCCAAGCGGACTAGTTTTATACTGGATGTTTAATAGTGTTTTTGGTGTAGCCTTACAATTAATAATTAATAAATTCGTGGCTGAACCAACCCCAGCGGTAACTAAATAAAAACTTTTAGGAGAAGCCTTAAATGTCAGAAGAAAAAGTAGCAAAAAGTCTTACCGAATTTGTTAATCGAGTTTTAGTACTTTCCCAATTAAATTTATCGTTAAATGTTACAACTGAAGAAAATTCTATTAATGTAAATCTTTCAGGTGAAGATGTTTCTTATCTTTTAGGACATAATGGTGAGCTACTTAATGCTCTAGAATATTTAGCTAATAAAAACTATGGTAGATTTTTATCTGAAGATACTAGAATAGTTTTTGATTCTTCAGACTTTCGTAATATGAGAGAAAAAGAACTAACTCTAATGGCAAAACACGCAGCCGAAAGAGTTCGTCTAACTAAAAAACCTTTTACCTTTGAGCCAATGTCTCCTAATGAACGTAGAATAGTGCATCTAGCTCTATCAGAACTTACTGATGTTCGTACAGAAAGCCATGGCGAAGGCGATGATCGTAAAGTTATGATTTGTTTAGCTTAAAATTTAATTAAAACCCCAATAGCGCCAAGCTAACACCAAAAGCCTTTCTAGGTGCTTATTAAAAACCAAAGCCCCCAGATAGTTAAAAACAGCTTAGGAAAAAGTTCCTAGCTTATAAAGAATCAAGACTTAAACTCTAAGGATTTCCATGCTGGTTTGTCCAGTTTGCCAAACTAAATATGACGATCCAACGCGCCAACGTTGTGCTAATGACTTTACCCCTCTAGAACAAATAAAGGCTAGTTCAATAATAATTAGCCAACCAGAAGAAATTATTGCTGCTAGATATAAAGTTATTCGTAAACTAGGCGCTGGTGGAATGGCAGTAGTTCACCTAGTAGAACGTCTTAATATTGGAGATTTAGCAGCATTAAAGCTAATGAACCAAAGCATTGCATCCGACCCTGACTCGCTCTCACAATTTGAAATGGAAGCCCGCCTTGCCGCTTCTGCAAGCCATCCCAATGTAGTACAAATTTATGATTTTGGTGTCACAGAAAATAAACTCCCATATTTAGTAATGGAGTATTTGGAAGGCCCCAATCTTTCTGAAGAACTAAGAAAACATGGAACCCTAAGTCTTGAAAGAGCCTTAGAGATATTCCAACCTATTTGTGCTGCTGTAACTGCTGCTCACTCTAGCGGGTTAATTCACCGTGACTTAAAACCCTCTAATGTAATTTTGCAACAACTTAAATGGGGCGGAGAATTTATTAAAGTAGTTGATTTTGGTATTGCAAAAGCAATTTCTAAATCAGAAAACATAGACCCTTCAGCTAAAGGTGTTGTAGTTGGCACTCTAGGCTATATGTCCTTAGAACAAGTTAAAGGAGAAAATCTAGATCATCGTTCTGATATATATAGTTTAGCTGTAATCTTTTATGAGCTTTTAACAGGAAATTTACCATTTCAAGCCAATTCCACCCCACAGCTTTTAGTAGCAATGGCTAAGGAACAGCCTAAATCCTTAAAAAGCTTAAGGCCAGATATTCCCTCTAGATTAGAACTAATTTTATTTAAGTCATTATCAAAAAACCCTGCTGATCGACATCAATCCGCTAATGAGCTAGCCCAAGAGCTTATGGATGCTGCTGCTAGAGCTAAACCTATTTTTGTTCATAAAGCTAGCGGAGAACTTACTCCTCAAACATTTGAAACGCCTGATACTACCAAAACAGGCGCTACGGCTGCGCTTCGCTGGCAAGGTGAAGTTGGAACACTTAATTTAGATTACTGTCTAGGTAGAGAAAAAGAGCTAGATTTATTAAAAGAAAACTTTCAACAAGTAGCCTTAGGGCGTAACTTGCCAGTAATTATTACTTCTGACCCTGGTGCAGGTCGTTCACAAATCCTACTTGAGTATCAAAGATGGGCTGAGAGTGAAGGAGCAGTAGTCTTACCAGCTAGATTTTATGATTATGGTGGTAGCCAACTAGCTCCATATCAAGTATTTTTAGATATGTTAAGAGCCTGTCTACTTGGTCATAAACTTCCCCCAATTACACAAAAAATAAATATTTCAGATACTCAAAAGTTTGTAGATACAACAGTTACAACACAATTAACAGAAATTATCCAAGGGCGAACTGGAGTAGTTTTACCTGAAGAAGCTTTTTCTGCTGAGGCTTTATCAGGTGGGCAAACCGATAAATGGCGGGTTTTTGAAGCAGTAACAGAAATCTATAAACGTATTTCTAGGTCTTCTCCTTTGGTTTTTCTTTTTGATGATCTACATTTTGCCGATAGTCTAAGTCTAGAAATGCTTGCATATATTATTCGTAATCTTGCAGGAGTACGCTTACAAGTTATTGCAACAGCTTTAGTTGAAGAAACACAAACAACAGGTAAAGCTCTACGCACTTGGTTAACAAAACAAATAGGACATAGTAATTACAAAGAAATCTCTTTAGCTGGACTACCTCGTTCTGAAGCAGAAACACTTTTAGCCGTTATTTTTGGTGAAATAGAAATTTCTGATACTGCAATTGATTATCTTTGGAGTGAAACTCAAGGTTATCCACTTTTTCTAGTAGAATTACTAGAACATTTAATGGTATCAGGCAAAATAGAAAAAATTGGAGATAAATGGCAAGCCAATTGGTTTGGACAACTTGATACACCTCCTTCAGTCAATAATTTAGTTAATGCTAAATTACGTCGTTTTGATAAAAAAGCTCTGGAAGTCTTTAAGCATGCGGCTGTAATTGGTGATGAGTTTCAATTTGATGTCCTAGTAGAAATCCTAGATATAGATGAAGATGAACTTGATAATATTTTGCGAGAAGGTGTAGTAGGCTGGATTCTTAAAAAGCAAAAAAGCGCTGTTGGTGACTTTTTTCGTTTTCACCATAGTATGTTGCGCCGTGCTCTTTATAACTCTATGGCAAAAGCTAATCAAAGAAAAGTTCATTCTAGAGTCGCTAGAACTATAGAAAATCTTTATGGAAGTAAAAAGGATCGTGTAGTAGGCCAAATTGCCTATCACTACTATTGGGGAGCGGAATGGCAAAAAGCCTTCTCCCCATCAGTAAAAGCTGGAGAAATTGCCCGTAAACGAGAAGCTTTTAGTGAAGCCATAACTTATTTTCATTATGGTAATGAAGCAATGGAACAACTACAACTTACTGATATAACAGTAGATACAACACTAATAGGTAAAATGCATGTTGGCCTTTCTGAAGCCTTAATTATCCTAAATCGCTTTGATGAGGCAGAAAAAGAGTTAACTAAAATATTTGAACTAGCTAGTAAAGAAAATGATATTTCCCTCCGTTCTTGGGGAGAATTCTTTGCAAGTCGCTATCATCAAGCTCGTGGAGCTATGAAACGAGCAGTAGAACTAGCTAAACTTGGTCTAGAATCAATTACTGAAGGTAATATAAGCGATAATGAGCTACATCGCCGCCTACTTCAACAGTTAGGTTATACTCTTTGGATGAGTGGACAAATGGACGCAGCTCAAGAGCCTTTAGAAAAAGCAGTAGCAATAGCCGAAGCTTCTACAGATAGTCGCCCTGCGGGTTGGGCACTTTCTTATTTAGGCTTAATCCATTGTTTTAGAGGTAATGGTACTCTAGCAATGGAGCTTGGAGAAAAAGGCTTAAACTTACTTAGAGCCTCTGGGGATCGTGTAAGTGAAATGTTTGCTTGGGAACGCGTAGGAATAATTTTTAGTATGTTAGGAGATCAAGACCGAGCACTTTACTTTTTTGAAAGTGGTTTAGAGCTTGCCCGTGCCATAGGTCATCAACACCAACAAGCTTTGATGTATATTGATTTAGGCGAAGCAAATAGACTAAAAAACAACCTAGTTCAAGCTGAACAACACTATAGAAAAGCTTTAAGTATTGCTAGCCAAATCGAACGCTCAGATGTAGAAGCTATTTCAACTCAAAACTTAGGGTTAGTAGCAATTGCTCGTGAACAGTTTTTTGAAGCCGCAGAGATGCTAGAAAAATCTCTAGTCCTTTTTCAAGCTCAACATCGCGGAATTTCTGAAGCAGAAGTTTATTGGGCACTTGGAAAAGCTAGAGAAGGCTTAGGAGAAGAAACTTCTGCACTGGAAAATTATAAAAAGGCTACAAAGCTTTGTAATAAGCTTTCCTACTTAGATTACCAATGGCGTGCTTTACTAGGTCAGGGGAATATATTAGCTAAGCAAAAACACTATCAAGAAGCTAAGACTATTATTAATGAAGCGATTGCAGTTATTGAAAAAATGAAATCCCAACTTCCTTCTGGTGCAAACCTAAAAACCTTTCTAGAAGATAAACAACCTGTTTATGATTTAGTAACAGAAATAGAAAAGCATTAGCGATTGGTTTAGAAGGATAGCTATTGTATTTAAAGCCATTAAAAAGGGAGCAAGTCTTGATTTAACTTTTCTTCTAAGGCAAATCCTTCAGAGGCGATGTTTATTTCATAAGATAAATTTGTTGGGACAAAATTTAATAGCAAAATTTCTTTATTTTGTACTCTACTCACAGCATTTTTATCTGTATTCATACCAGAATAAGACGATACTGGAATAATGTGATATTTAGATTCACTAAATATTTGGTACATTTCTGGTATATCATATGAAGATATTATCCAACGTGATTTTGAAGATTTTAAGGCATCATATAATTCATAATGTTCTGACCAACTTTTCATATTATGAACGTAATTACATTTATTTCCTGGATAAGGTGGGTCAATATAGAAAAAACTACTGGAGCTATCATATTGCTTAAAGCATTCCTGCCATGTTAAATTTTCGATTATTACAGTACTTAATCTTTTGTGAATTGGTTCTAGGCGAGAATGCAAATTTTTTATAGCACCAAATAAACGATTGCCATGCCCCCCATCATTAATGCTTGTTTGGAAGCGAGGGTATGCTAATTCACCTCCCCAACCAGCCATAATCAAATAATAAAATCTGTGTGCACGTTGTATATCAGTGAGTTCAGAAACATTTAAAGACGCAAAACGCTCAAACTCAGCACGGGAAACTAACTCCCAATTAAATGAAGCTATAAGCTCATTAGGTTTTTCTTTTACAACACGAAAAAATGTTATTAAATCTTCGTCTTTGTCATTAAGGATTTCTATTTTACTAGGGGGTTTACCAAAAAGTATCCAACCTGCTCCTGCAAAAAGATCAACAAAACAAGAGTGTGGCGTTATTAGAGGTATAATATATTTTCTTAATCGTGATTTACCGCCAACCCATTTAAAAGGGCTATTTAGCATGTTTTGTTGGAAAGTTTTTTTTGGTGATGGCACACTTTACTCCTTAAACAAATATTACAAACTTACAAACATATTGTCTCTAACAGAGACAATATATCTATAAAAACCAACAATGTCAAGTAATGATTCAAATAATATTACACAACTATTCGGCGACAAGCTCTACAAACTCCGCTTAGCTAAAAAATTAACGTTACAACAAATGGCTATTAAGCTAGGTTTAACATCTCATAGCTATTTAAGTGAGCTTGAGTCTGGGAAAAAAAAACCATCCATTGACCTGGTTCTTAAAATTTCTAGAACCTTCAATATGTCAACGGATTATTTGCTTAAAGACGAAATTGAAATAGAGGAAAACTATTTATGAGTCTGATTCTTGGAGAGACTCCAATAACACATAAAGAGCTTGAAAAATTACGTTTAATTCTTAGTGTTTACCAAGATGGTATTGGCATGCTATCTACAGATGAACACTCTAGGTTATTTACTGCTATTTCTCAAAAAAGACATACCAACCAACAAGAGTCTTTATTTTCCATAAAAGAACAAACAAAATACTCGCTTAAAGAAAGTATCATAAATACTTTACCAGGGTGGCGAGATTTTGAACGAGCAGTTGCCCTTGCCTTTAATGGTGTTACTTTTGAAAGTAAATTTATATTTGATGTAGTATTACAATTAAACGACAAACACTACTTTGGGCTGTCGTGTAAGTCTAGAGCAGAATTAAATAAGGCTTTAAAACCTAATGGAAGAGTAAATATTGAAGTTTCTAATGCCGCAGGAGGATTTTATTTTGGGATAGATTAAGAGCTAAAGGGATAAATGAAGCTAACTTTAAAGAACCAAAACAAGCTCTTACAATGGGAGAAACACTTATTGAAACGGTTGAGAACAGGCATAAGTCTGTTGATATAAGCAATAACGGTTTAATAGATGTAAGCAAAAGTTCATATCTGATATTACTATATAACTCTACAGCAACTTATAAACTATACCAATTTGCTTTAAGTTTTCCTTCTGCCAAAACTCTTAATTGGTCTATTCCTATAAAATTACAAGGAAACGCTAATGCCTCTCCAGAACACAGAAAATGTTTGGTAGCTAAAGATGCTTCTGACGAAACAGTAATCGAATGGTACTATGGTTCTGGAGGACAATTAAAATATTACCCTTTAGCTAAAGAAGCTTATTGGTCATCAGAAATTTTCCACCTTGAACCACTCCCTATAGGAACAAAACATGGAGTATTAAGAAGGGTTGAAGAGTATTTTCCAAAACTTTGGGAAGAAGCAAACAATCCTACTAACTAGTTGTTTGAGCTAAGGGGTTTGACTTAAATATTCGCTAAAATGGAAAAGGATTTACTTAAGCAACAAGCTATTTGCTTGTTTTCTGCGCAAATACTTTTTCCTAGCTTAAAAGCATTGCTACTATTATTTTTTTAGTCTTTTTCTTTAAGATAACACCTCTTAAGAATAGCAGCCATTTATGGCTAAAGAATTTGTAAATTATTTAAATCTTAATTGTTTTTTATGCTTCTTTTTGATGACACAATTGCAGCAATTTCTACTCCTTTAGGTCGTGGTGGAATAGGTGTAATAAGATTAAGCGGCCCTGACTCAATTAAAATACTTGTCAAACTTGCGCCTAAAGTAAACACTCAAGCTACACAAAAAGCCCAACTTGTTGATATTTATGACCCAAAAGGAAATTTTTTAGACCAAGGGATTGCAATCTATTTTCAAAAACCTAAATCCTACACTGGTCAAGATGTAGTAGAAATAAGTTGTCATGGTAGTCCTTTTATTCTTAGTAAAATACTTGAGCTTTGTTTTCAGTTAGGTGCTAGAAGTGCAACACCTGGCGAATTTACTATGAGGGCTTTTATTTCAGGCCGTATTGATTTAACTCAAGCTGAGGCAGTAAGAGATTTAATTGATGCCCAAACAGAATATCAAACTCGTTTGGCTTCTCGTCAGCTTAAAGGCGAACTTTCTCGCTATCTTCAACCTATAAAAACTGCACTCCTAGAAATTATTGTACATCTAGAATCTGCTGTAGAGTTTGTGGAAGAAAACTTAAACACTGATTCAATAGAAACTTTAGCAAAACACCTAGCTGAACTAGTAAAAAGACTTAAACGTTTAGCAGATAGCTATCAATTTGGCCGTGTGGTTCGTAGCGGAGTTAAATTAGCTATTGTTGGACGGCCTAATGTAGGTAAATCTAGTTTCTTTAATACACTCCTTCAAAAAGACCGCGCTATTGTAACAGAAATTCCAGGAACTACTCGTGATAGTCTAATGGAACAAGCAAGTATTGGTGGAATTCCAGTTCATTTAATTGATACAGCAGGGATTAGACAAACTTCTGATATTGTAGAAAAAATGGGAATCGAGCGTAGTTATAATGCAATGGTTGATGCAGATCTTGTGCTACAACTAATTGATGGTTCAGAAGAACTTGATAGCGAAGATATAAATCTCTTAATAAAGTGTATTGATAACCCTGCTCCCTTTGCACTTATAATCAATAAAGCTGATTTAGAGCAAAAAGTAAAATCTCAGGATTTAATTAAACAAAATCCAGAAAAAATAACAGAAAAGAATATTTTTATTGTGTCGGCTAAAACTTGCCAAGGTATTGATGAACTCCAAAAAAACCTTATTAGTAATTTCTTTCAAAAAGATTTTTCTAGTCAAGAAGATACTTTAATTTTAGATGCTAGACATTTTTCTTTAATTTCTGACACTATCCAAGAATTAGATGAAGGAGTTTCTAGGCTTAAAGAAGGCTATTCTGAAGAAGTAGCATTATGTCATTTACATTTAGCCTTAAAAAAGCTTGGAGAGATTACTGGAGAAACTACTATTGAAGACATCTTAGGCCAAATCTTTGCTACTTTCTGTATTGGTAAATAATATCTATAAAAAGTTTTCCACAGACATATTACAAGATTTGTATATATTCACAGGATAATTACTAGAAAATAAAGCGAATTATAAGTTTCCACAGGCTGTGGAAAACTCCCTTGTTAACCTGCTCCAACTGTTGTGTTTTATTAACTGGTCTGAGATAATTTTCTCTTCATAAAAGCGAGAGGCTAGGTAAGTTATGCAATTTAATGAAAATTTTGAAGTTATAGTTATAGGTGCAGGTCATGCTGGCTGTGAGGCAGCAGCAGCAGCAGCTAAGATGGGACGACAAACCGCACTTGTAACAATCAATTTAGATTTAATCGCTCAAATGTCTTGTAATCCTGCTGTAGGTGGTATTGCTAAAGGTCATATTGTTAGAGAAATAGATGCTCTAGGCGGAATGATGGGCAAAGTTATTGATAAAGCAGGAATTCAATTTCGTGTGCTAAATCGTAGTCGCGGCCCTGCTGTACAATCACCTCGTGCTCAAGCTGATCGTGGGATTTATCGTACAGAAATGCGTAAACAACTAGAAGCTATTCCTTCGCTGTTCTTACGTCAGGGAGAAGTAGTAGAAATTTTAACAGAACAAGGTAGGGTTATAGGAATTGAGTTTATGGATGGCCGTAAACTCTCGGCAAAAGCTATAGTAATAGCAACAGGAACTTTTCTAAATGGCACAATTCATATTGGAACACGAACCTTTTCAGCAGGACGCTCTGGTGAAATTGCATCTATTTTACTTAGTCAATCTATTGCTAAACTAGGATTTTCTATGGCAAGACTTAAAACTGGGACACCTCCACGTCTTGATGCTCGTACAATAGACTTTTCTCAATTTGAAATTCAACCTGGAGATGATAAACCTACTCCTTTTTCCTTTCAAACAAAAGAAATAAACCAAAAACAACTCCCTTGTTATATTGCTTATACTAGCGAAAAGACTCATAACATAATTAAAGAAAATATCTCTCGTTCACCGCTCTATAGCGGTCAAATTCAATCTATTGGCCCAAGATATTGCCCTTCAATTGAAGATAAAATAGTTAAATTTGCAGACAAAGATCGTCATCAGCTTTTCTTAGAGCCTGAAGGCTATGAAACTAATGAAGTTTATCTTAATGGTTTTTCTACTAGTCTTCCTTTAGATGTTCAAGAACAAGCTGTTAGAAAGATTCCTGGTTTAGAATTGGTTGCAATGATTCGCCCTGGATATGCAATTGAATATGATATGGTTGACCCTACAGAGCTTACAGCATCTCTTGAAACTAAAAAAATTAAAGGTCTTTTTCATGCAGGTCAGATTAATGGAACAACAGGTTATGAAGAAGCTGCTTGCCAAGGTCTAATAGCTGGAATTAACGCCGCTTTAATGATTGAAGGACGCGAAAGATTAGTCTTACCTAGAGATTTGGGCTATATAGGAGTTTTAATAGATGATTTAATTTCTCGTGGTGTAGATGAGCCTTATAGAATGTTTACATCCCGCTCAGAAGTAAGATTACTACTTAGAATGGATAATGCAGATCAAAGGCTTACTACATTAGGTCGTCAAATTGGGCTTGTAACCGACCAGGATTTTCAAAACTTCCAAGCTAAACAAGATCGAATTAGTGAACTTAAACAAGCTTTTAATAGAGTTAAAGCTACTCTTGGAAGTGAAGCAACTAACCGTTTTTGTGAAGCAAGCAAAGCAAAATTAAATGAGACAACTTCTTTGGCTAAATTAGCAAAACGCCCTGAAGTAACAGCAGAACATTTAAGTCTACTCCTACCAGCAAATATTTTAGATACCCTAGACCCAGAAGAGCTTTCTGTAACTGTTAATGATATTAAATATGCAGGTTACATTGAAATGATGCGGGTTCAAACAGACAGACTGGCTAAAGCTCAAGAGCGTAAAATACCTAATACTTTTGAATATTCATCTATTCCAGGGCTATCTAGAGAAATGGTTGAAAAACTCTCAAGGGTGCGGCCAGAAACAATAGGCCAGGCTTCAAGAATACCTGGGGTTACATCTGCGGCTCTATCTATTATTAACCTTCAGCTAGAGCTTAGGCACAGGTCTGTCTAAATAATTTTTATGACAGTTTCTATAAATAATGAAGTAGAAAAAATGAAAGAAGAATTGGTAAGGCTATGTGAAAAACATAAGCTTTGTCAAAATAATTTAAGCGATGTAGTAAATAAAGCTAGCGAGCATTTTTTATTACTTCTTAAATGGAACAAAAAAATCTCTCTTACTAAAATTACAGATCCTAAACTTGCTGCTAAACAGCTTTACTTTGAGTCTTTATTTCCTACAAGTTTTATAGATAAAGAAACAAAATCTCTTACTGATATAGGAACAGGGGCAGGATTTCCAGGTATCCCAATAGCTCTAGCACTACCTGAAATAGAAACAACTTTAATTGAGTCGGATCAAAGAAAATTTGCTTTTTTAGGAGAGGTAAGAAGAACTGTCAAGATTCCAAATCTAGTAATAATTAACCAGCTTTTTCAAAAAGTACTTTCTAGCTCAAATATAGTTACTATAAGAGCACTAGAAAAATTACAAACACAAATCCCTAATATTCTTAAATTTGCAGCTAAGTCAAAACAAATAATATTATTTATCTCTTTACCTACAGCAGAAACTATTTTAGAAACTTATAAACAGGAGCTTTTAAGCTATAAAACCGAGATTACTCTATTGCCAGAAAGTGAAAATCGTGTACTATTACAGCTTTACAACTTAAATTATTCTATATGTTCCACGTGAAACACTTAAAATAAAATTTTAGGGATTAAAACTAGCAAATGTTTCACGTGAAACATTTGCTAGTTAAACTTTATCTACTAATTCGCCTATGTTATCTTTTCAAAATATTATGCTAAAAATATTAATGGTAGAAATATAGCGCTTATCTTCTTTAAGAGATTTGAAAGAAGGGTTTATGGGAAAAATAATTGCTATTGCAAATCAGAAAGGCGGGGTAGGCAAAACTACTACGGCAATAAATTTATCTGCTGGGTTAGCAAAAGGAAATAAAAACACGCTGTTAGTAGATATTGATCCTCAAGCTAATTCAACCTCTGGGCTAGGAACGTCCAAGAATTTACGACGAAGTTTCTACCATGTCCTAGTTATGAATGAGCCTGTAGAAAATATTTTAATTAAAACAGAAATAGAAAAATTAGCTCTAGCACCAGCAGATCGCAATTTAGCAGGAGCAGAAGTTGAATTAGTAGAATTAAGTGACCGAGAATTAAAACTTAAATCCATTTTAGAACCACTAAGAGAAAAATATGATTATATACTAATAGATTGTCCTCCATCTTTAGGGCTACTTACCTTAAATGCTTTAGCAGCAGCGGATTCGGTTTTAATTCCTGTTCAGTGTGAATATTTTGCCCTAGAAGGGGTTTCTGCTATTTGGGAGACCCTTATTAGAGTTCGTCGAAGTCTTAACCCTAACCTAGCAGTAGAGGGATTTTTGCTTACAATGTATGATGAACGTACAAAACTAGCATCTCAAGTAACTTCAGATTTACGAGACTTTTTAGGAGGCCAAGTTTTTAAGACAATGATTCCAAGAAATGTGAAACTTGCCGAAGCCCCAAGTCATGGCAAACCTATAATTCTTTATGATGTAAAATCAAAAGGAGCAGATAGTTACTTAAAACTTGCCAAGGAGGTAATTAGCCATGACCAAAAAGGCGTTAGGTAAAGGACTTTCTGCGCTCTTGCCTCCAATTAATAGCTCTTCTAATGAAGAATTATTAGAAATAGACTTAGATCTTTTAGATGTCAATGAAGAGCAACCTCGAACCCGTTTTGATGAACAAAGACTTAAAGAGCTTGCAGAATCGATTGAAGAAAATGGTATAGTTCAACCTATTTTAGTTAGACGCAAAGGTGATCGTTTTCAAATCATTGCAGGGGAAAGACGTTGGCGAGCAGCACAAAAAGCTAAACTATTAAAAATTCCTGCTGTAGTAAAAGATATTCCTGATGATAAGCTACTAGAATTAGCCTTAGTAGAAAATATAGCACGTCAAGAATTAAACCCTATAGAAGAAGCCTTAGCTTATCAAAAACTTACTAATTTTCATAAACTTACTCAAGAACAAGTTGCCCGTCGTGTAGGAAAAGAGCGATCCTCTATAGCTAATATTATACGACTGCTTAAACTACCTGAAGAGATCCAAGAATTAGTAGAAACAGAAAAAATTTCTATGGGACATGCTAGAGCTTTACTAAAACTAGAGCAGAAATTTAATGAACAAATACGTTTAGCCCAGAGGATAATAGATGATTCCCTTTCAGTTAGAGAGGTAGAAAAGCTTGTTCAACAAATTTGTGAACCGGCTAAAAAAACTGATGTTGTTGTAAAAAAAGACCCTAATATTAAAGATGCTGAAAAAAAATTAGAAAAACGTTTTGGAACACAAGTAAAAATTCACCTAAATGATAAAAAAGGTGGGCGTATCCAATTTAGTTTTGATTCAGAAAGTGAGCTTGATCGCTTATATGAATTATTTATAGCAAATAAATAAGGGGTTAATTTCCTTACAGAATAAAAATAAGCATTAAATTTTTATTCTTATAAAAAAATTTTTCTTTCCTAGAGAGTAAAATTTAAACTACAATAGAAAGTAATCGAGGGTAAGTTTCCAAATAAAAAGTAATTAAATTATGTGAATCAGGCAACTTAACTTGCTAAAATTCAATCCCAAAAATTACAAGAAATAACAAAAGCCCTATACTCTTTAGAAACCTTAAGCAAAGAAGGGCAAACGATTGGGTAAAATAACAGACAAACTACGCACAGCTTTTAGCCGCTTTGTACTAGAATGGGGTGTTAGTCCTCGTTATGAAGTGGATTTACCTCTTTGTTTTCGTATCGCCTATAGCGGACGAAGCAAAAAAAGCTCTCGTATAATCCAAGGTAACACTTATGATCTAAGCGAGAGCGGAATAAGTATTCTTTCCCCAACAATTTTTGTTGATGGAATGCATGCACATTTTAATACAGATATTAATACCCACCTAGAAATAGAACTACCTCTTCCTCATAAATCCATAAATATTATTGGAGAGACCTGTAGATATATAAAAATAGATTCCCAAGAATACTCTTATCTCCTAGGAGTTAAGTTTCTTAAGATTAGCCAAGCAGATAAAAAACTACTTTTAGATTACTTAGAAAATATTAAGCGTAAACCTCAAACCGTTCATCATGTAATAAAACCTAATTTTGAAACTTAATTCTTATTTAAGCTAAAAAAATGAAGTCTCATCATCTTCATCATCCATAGATGAAGTATTTAGAGTAATATTATCAATAAGCCTTACACGATTAATATAAACAGCTAAAGGAATTAGTGCCGCTCTATTTTCTTCTATTATAGAAATAGGTTCTAGAGTTAAATTATCAACAATTGCTACATAATCTATTCGTGCTATAGCTTCATTTTCAATAATCTGCCTCATTGCAGTTATTAACTTAGTAGCTTCTCTTTCGCCTTCAGTATAAAGCTTTTTAGCTTGTTGAAGAGCACGAGATAGAACTAATGCAGATTTACGCTCCTCAGCATTTAGATAAGCATTACGTGAAGACATTGCAAGTCCATCGCTTTCACGAATAATAGGGCATATAACAACTTCCGTATCTACACATAAGTCATGTACCATACGCTTAATCATTGTTACTTGTTGAGCATCCTTTTGACCAAAGAAAGAAAACTGAGGTTTTACTATATTAAAAAGTTTCATTACCACAGTAGTAACCCCACGAAAATGACCTGGACGGCTTACACCACAAAGCTTTTCCCCTAATTCTTCAACTATCACATAGGTAGAAAAATCTTCTGGGTAAACTTCATCAATATTAGGAGCAAATAAATAATCTACTCCTCTTGTTGATACAAGTTCAGCATCACGAGCTAAATCACGGGGATAGGCATCAAAATCCTCACCACGACCAAATTGTATTGGATTAACAAAAATCGACACTACAACTATATCGCTCATTGCCCTAGCACGACGAATTAAGCTTAAATGCCCATCGTGTAAAGCTCCCATAGTAGGAACAAAACCTATTTTACGCTTGTCACGACGAAGTTTTTCTGTTACTGAACGCATTCTAGGAATACGATTAATTATTTCCATAAGCTCTTTACCGTTTTAATTTAGTCACTACTTCTAAAGACATATGATAAGACTCTGAATCAGCAGGAAATTTTCCTTCTTTTATATCTAAAACATACTTAGTCAAAGCCTGATTAATAATACTCTTTAAGTCTACATATTTACGCACAAATTTTGGTTGATGTCCAAAAGTCAGCCCTAGTAAATCAGAATAAACTAGTATTTGTCCATCACAATGAGAACCTGCGCCTATTCCAATAGTAGGGATACTTATCCTTTCTGTAATTAAACAAGCTATTTCTTCTGGAATACCTTCTAGGACTAAAGCAAAAATACCTGCATGCTCTAGAGTTACAGCATCTTCAATTAGGTTTTGTGCAGAATTAAGTGTTTTTCCTTGGACTTTATAACCGCCCATCTTATGTAAAGATTGAGGGGTTAATCCAATATGTCCCATTACAGGAATTTCATTTTCTACTAGCCTTTCTACAAGTAAAGCACGTGTACGGCCTCCTTCAATTTTAACAGCCTCTACACCGCCCTCTTTAATGTAGCGTACAGCAGATTCTAAGGCACGTTCTTCATTAATATGATATGAGCCAAAAGGCATATCTCCAACAACTAACGCACGTTTAGTGCCTCTACGTACAGCCCTAGCAAATACCAACATATCATCTAAAGTTACGGAGAGCGTATTTTCATGCCCTAAGACAACATTACTAAGAGAATCTCCGACCAAAATAATATCTATACCTGCCTCATCAACTAAGCGGGCAGATGGATAATCATAAGCAGTTAAAGCAGTTATTTTTTCGCCTTTTTGTTTACGAGACTGAATTACTTGAGTAGTAATTTTTCCAGTTGCTTCTGTTCCAAGATGGCTCATAAATTTTTCCTATCAATAAAATAAATAAGTTTCTGTTGGGTTTACTAGGGTTTTTTAATTATAGCAAAGTTAAAACGTGAATTTATAATAAAGCTAGCTTTAATAACGAATAACTTTTCCATTTAAGTCTAATTTTTCTAATAGCATTTGGTAACTTATTCTAAATATTGGATGTAGTGCTTGAGGAATTAGCTCTACTAAAGGAACAAGTACAAAACCCCTTTTATGCATAAGTGGATGAGGCAGGGTTAGCTCTAAAGAAAAATTTTGGCTATCAGGATATTTTTTTACTAAATCGCTTAAATTATTTATCACCAAATCATCATAGATAAGTAGGTCAAGGTCTATTATACGTGGCCCTTTATCAATTATTCGCTCTCTTTTAAGCTTAATTTCTATATCTAAACAAACTTCTAAAAGTTTATGAGGCGAAATTAAATCATCGCTTGCTACTAAGATAACTAGATTAAGAAAAGCTCCTTGTTTTAAGTAATCTTCCGGGGCTGTTTCATAAATATCAGAAATAGCTAAAACCTTTACATCTGCTTTTATTAAAAGCGAAACTGCTCTTAAAAGGTTAGCAGCACGATCACCTAAATTAGATCCTAGACCAATTGCTGCCCAATGTTTGTAATTTGTAGATAAAAATTCAGGCGAAAAAACTTGCGTATTCTTATTTATTGCCATCAAATTGCTCTCCTTAAACGGCTTATGGATAGGAAATTTTCCTCTATTTTTTGACCGGATTTCTATGCTAGACCAGAGGGCTTAATTCTGTTAAAATATTGGAGTTATAGCATAAAATATTTACTTTTAATCTTATGATAATTACTGAAATGTATACCGAAGGTTTTCGTAATCTTTCGGGTAAGTTAACTGCATGTCCCGGCATTAATATTCTATGCGGAGATAATGCTCAAGGAAAGACTAATTGGTTAGAAGCAATCTACTTGCTTGCTAGTACAAAATCTTTTCGTACTTCAACCCTTAAAGACACCCTAAGATTAAATCCTAGTAGTCAAAATAACCAAAACACTAAACAAGCTTATGTTCGAGGTTCAGTAATTAAAGAGCGATTAAAAAAAGATTTACAAGTTCAATTAGAAGAAACTACTAAAAGTTTTTATGTTAATGGAAAAAGAGAGGCTGTAACTCGCTATATAGGAAATCTAGATGTAGTAGTCTTTTGTGCAGAAGAAATGGAGATAGTTAGAGGAGAACCTTCTGAACGCCGCCGCTTTTTAGATAGAGGGGTTTTAAGCCTTTTTCCATCTTACTTAAAAACTCTTTCAGAATATAACCGTATATTAAAACAAAAAAATGTTTTACTTAAACAAGCTCAAGAAAATCCTCAACCTAAAAAGTTTTTTGACCTTATAGAAACTTGGAATGAGCAATTAGCTGACTATAGCACTCAAATTCATATGGCAAGACTAGATTACACTAATCGCTTGCGTAAAGTGCTAAATAAACAGCTTTTTAGCCAAAAACAAGTTGATATTAGATATGTTTCTGCTCTCTCATCTCATGGTGTTATAGAGACTACTACAAGGACAGATTACCAAAAAATTATTACGGAGCGCTTAGGCTTAAGAATGGAAAATGAAGTTTCCGCAGGCTATTCTTTAATTGGCCCACATCGTGATGAAATGGAAATACTTATTGATACTTTAGAAGCTGGTAAATTTGGTAGTGCTGGCGAACAACGTAGTGCACTAATTACCCTAGACTTAGCTCAAATCTCTGTATATCACCAAGCATTTGAAGAATATCCAGTTTTTCTTATCGATGATATTGATGCAGAACTAGACTTAAATAGAATCTCTCTTTTACTAAATCATTTAGCTGATAAAATGCAAGTATTTATATCCACGTCAAAACGTGAAATTGCCCATCAATACCAATCTAAAGCACTATGTAATTTTATCAGCCAAGGAAATGTAGTAAAAGCTCTAGAAAACTCTATAAACAATGATTCAATAAATACTATAAATAAAACAGAAATAAAATTAGAAGAAGCAGAACAAATAAAAGAATTAAAAGAATTAAAAGAATTAGCTCAACCTACAACAGAACTAGCAGTAGCACCTATTCTAAAACCAAATTCTATAAATAGCTCCAAATTAGAAGAGAATTTATCAGTAAAAACACCACCGAGCCAAAACACAGTCTCTCTTACTGAGGAAGAAAGCTTATCTGACTCTGAAGACCGTCATCGGGCACCCTTTTAACCATTTAAACTCTAAACTTTAACGTAGAAGGAAAATATGAACGATAATAATACCGCTTTAAGTATTGCAATAGAAAATCCTGGAGAAGAAAATATTCTTACTCCAGACACCTCACAATATACAGGCCGAGATATTCAAATTCTTAGCGACCGCGATGGAGTAAGAACACGCCCAGCAATGTACATAGGCTCAAATGGTGAAGCAGGTTTACATCATCTAGTTTATGAAATAGTTGATAATAGCGTAGACGAAGCCTTAGCAGGATATTGTAGAAATATTGATGTAGTGATTCACATTGACAATTCTGTAACGGTAGTTGACGATGGCCGAGGAATCCCTCCAGATGTTCACCCTGATGACCCTAAAGGACGTTCTGCGGCAGAAATAGTGCTTACAGAACTACACGCAGGTGGTAAATTTGGTAATAATGCTTATAAAGTAGCTGGTGGTTTGCACGGTGTAGGTGCAAGCGTGGTAAATTTCCTTTCTGAATGGTTGCGTCTAGAAATTCGTAGAGATGGAATAGTTTATGAGCAAGAGTATGAGCGAGGTTTTCCTAAAGAAGCACTTCAACAAACAGGAAAAACTACACGCTCTGGAACTAAAATTACTTTTAAGCCAGACCCAGAAATCTTTACTGTAACAGAATTTACTTTTGATACTCTTTCACAACGTTTAAGGGAAAAATCCTTTCTTAACAAAGGTTTACGTATCACAATAAAAGATGAACGCTCAAACCCTGAACGCCAACATGAGTTTTACTATAAAGGTGGTATTGCAGAATTTGTTAGTCACTTAAATAAAAACAAAAATGTCTTACACCAAGAACCTATGTATTTTGAAAAGCTTCCTGGGACTGATGATCCGCTAACTATAGAAATTGCACTACAATACAATGATAGCTATAACGAAACTATCTCCTCTTTTGCCAATAACATTAATACTGTTGATGGGGGAACACACCTTTCAGGCTTTCGCACTTCGCTAACTCGCTCTATCAATAGCTATGCTCAAAATAATATGAAAAACACCACTCCTCTTACAGGAGATGACTTAAGAGAAGGCTTAGTAGCAGTTATCAGCGTTAAACTACCACAACCACAATTTGAAGGCCAAACCAAAGGAAAACTCAATAGTGATGTAAGCGGACAAGTCCAGTCATTCTTAAATGAAAGACTCTCCACTTACTTAGAAGAAAATCCAGTTATTGCTAAAAAGATTATTACAAAAGCAATGGACGCAGCACGCGCCCGTGAAGCAGCCCGTAAAGCCCGCGAACTTGTTCGACGTAAAGGGGCACTTGATGGTAGCAGCCTTCCAGGAAAACTAGCTGATTGCGCTGAACGCGATCCTCAAATCTGTGAAATATTCCTTGTAGAAGGCGACAGCGCCGGAGGGAGCGCCAAACAAGGACGAAACAGACGTTTTCAAGCTATTTTACCGTTAAAAGGTAAAATACTTAATGTTGAAAAAGCCCGCTATGACAAAATGTTAGCTCATGGTGAAATTAGCGCTATGATTGTGGCTCTAGGTACTGGTATAGGCAAAGATGATTTTGATGCTAGTAAATTGCGTTATAGCAAAATTGTGATTATGACAGACGCTGATGTTGATGGTAGCCATATCCGCACACTTTTACTTACATTTTTCTATCGTCAAATGCCTGAATTGATTGAGCGAGGAAATATCTATATTGCTCAACCACCGTTATTTAAGGTGAAAAAAGGGCGTTCAGAACAATATATTCTTAATGAAAAAGAACTTAACCGCTATTTAATGAAAAAATCTACTGAAGATGTAGCAGTTACAATAAAAGCTACAGGTCATCTTTTAGAAGGTAGAGAGCTAATTCGTTCTATTGAAAAGCAAATTGAGTTTAATACCTACTCTCAAAAAGTTGAAAAGCGCTTACAAGACCGACATTTATTTGAGGTTTTGTTACAAGCTTTAGCTGGTAGTCAAGGGGTAATGCGAAACCTCAAAAACCTTCATCAAGTTTTTGAGTCTATTGAGCCTTTAACTCAAGTTCAAGAAGAACTTACAAAAGCGGGTTATAAATCAGAAGTAAAAAATGATGAAGAACATAATCTTTACGAACTAGAAATAATACCTAATAACCCACTTGCTAATGCAGCAATAATGCTTGATTGGGAATTTGCTACACATGTTGAGTTTCAAAAGTCGGTCACTCTTTATCAAGAATTAACAAAATCTATGCAACCACCTTTTGAGATTAGACAAAATAACTCTGTTATTGAAATAAAAAGCAGAGATGAGTTAGTAAAACATATTTTAGATAGTGCAAAGAAAGATATACAAATCCAACGCTATAAAGGTTTAGGAGAAATGAACCCAGAGCAGCTTTGGGAAACGACTATGAACCCAGAAAAACGCACTCTTCTACAGGTAAGAATAGAAGATGCTGTAGAAACGGACGAAATATTTACAGTATTAATGGGTGATGCTGTAGAACCTCGGCGAAAATTTATTGAAGATTTTGCTTTAGATGTGAGAAACTTAGACATCTGAAGTTTTTTGTGTTCATAAACCTCTTATTCAAACTCTTTGGGCGGAACGATTTCCGCCTTTTATTTTTATTCTTGCCGACTAAAAGCTTTTCTAGTAACGTTCTCTTATATACTTTCCTTAGTCAATTTAAGTAGATTCTAGGAGTAAAACTTATGGACAAAATACAACTTAAATCAGAAACTCTACCTACAAGATGCGAAATTTGTCATAAGTCAGATTGTTTTGATGCAAAAATTAATTTCTGTTCACGTTGTGCAGGTGTGCCTACCACTGTTCCAAGCCGCTATAATAATTCTACTGATTTTCTAGATGCTGTTAATGATGCTCGATTTGTAAAAACTTTTGGCATTATATCTTTAGTTGGGCTAATCTTTGTTGGCATTGGTAAAGCTATAGGTGTTGGTGTAGGGCTAGCAGTACTTTGGTATAGCAAAAATAACTACTACCGCATACTAGGCACATTTGTTGCAGCATTAAGCTTTGTTTTAACCCCTGTAGTTAGTTTCTGGGTACTTAGTACTGCTATTGTGGTAAAAGGCTATGACATTCTTAAAGTACTTAGAGAACAAAGAAAAGATGACCCTGATTGGCAAATAACCCGCAAACGTGTTCTTACTGGAATGATAACTAGTTCTATTGGCTTCTTTTTAAGCGTAAGTATTCTTGGGGTAATGGTGCTTAGAGAAGTAATGTTGAGAAATTATTCCTACTTGCAAAACGAAAATAATTATACGTTTACAGATCCAAAAACAGAAAAGCTATCATTAATTCAAGCAACTATTAGAAATGAAAGAGTAAAGGTTGCAAATATTTTAGTAGACAATCCTGAAACTATTAACGATAGAGATGGGTCAGGGACAAGCGCTACAATTTATGCGGCACAATTAGGTTACATAGAAATATTGACTTTACTTTGTGAAGCAGGAGCAGATGTTAATGCTCAAGATGCAAATGGGTTATCGGCTTTGATGTATGCAACAATGAGTGGGTATAAAGAAGCAGTAGAAGTTTTACTTTTATGGGGTGCTGATCCTGAGTTAAAAAATAATGTTGGCTATAAAGCCTTAGATTATGCTAAGAAAAAAAATAATAGTGATATTATAGAGTTACTTACATTAAAAACTCAAAAAACTACAAAATAAAATCACATACCTTTTAACAATTAGGAGTAAATTTAAGTATGGGTAAGTCTTACTTACAAAGAGTGATCTTTTTTTTAACTACAATTTTAATGATCATATTGATCTCAAATGTTGATCTTTTAGCCCAATCTGATCAAAAAAGTAAGATCAAAGAAATTTCCTTGCGATCAAGCTCTAGATCGCGATCTAGATCAGTTCGATCAGCTTTAGATCAAAAATCAAATCAAAAAGATCAAACTTTAGATCAAAAAGATCAGCGATCAAGTCGATCTATTGATATTGCGATTGTTGGTGGTGTGATCTTAACAATGAATGATCAAAAAGAAGTGATCCAAGATGGTTATCTTGCAATTAAAGGTGAGCGAATTGTTGATATTGGTTCAAGAGTAGAATTATCAAAAAAATACTTACCCAAGAAAAAAATTTTAGCTAAAGGTAGAGCAATTATCCCTGGGTTAATTAACACACATACTCATGTTCCTATGGTTTTATTTAGAGGGATTGCTGATGATTTAGTTTTGCAGGAGTGGCTAGAAAAATATATTTTCCCTGCTGAGGCTAAAAACGTATCTAGAGATTTCTGTTATTGGGGAACAATGGCAGGGTGTTTAGAAATGATTAAGTCTGGGATAACTACTTATGTAGATATGTATTATTTTGAAGATGCAATAGCCGAAGCAACCAGTAAAGCAGGAATGAGAGGAGTCCTAGGAGAAACACTAATAGATTTTCCAGTTGCAGATAATAAAACACCTCAAGAAACATTAGTTTATACACAAAAATTTGTGGAGCGTTGGCGAAATAGCCCTTTAATTATACCAGCTATAGCCCCACATGCTCCTTATACGGTTAAACCAGATCATTTAATTGCAGTTAAGGAGTTTGCAGAAAAGCAAAATGTCCCTATAGTCATTCATTTATCAGAAACACAAGCCGAGGTAGATGATATAGAAAAACGTTATGGTGCTCGTCCAATTATGCATTTAGAAAAACTAGGGCTTTTAAGTAATCGCTTAATTGCAGCTCATGTGGTTTGGGCAAATGCTGAAGAGATTGAGTTACTTAAAAAACGTGGTGTAGGAGTTGCACATAGCCCTCAAAGTAATATGAAACTTGCTTGTGGTGTTGCACCTGTACCTGAAATGCTTAAGGCTGGTGTTGCAGTAGGTCTTGGCACAGATGGGGCGGCTTCAAATAATGACTTAAATTTATTTGAAGAAATTGATACAGCTGCAAAACTACATAAGCTTAATTCAAAAAACCCTACTGTAATTAGTGCTAAAGAAGCACTTGAAATGGCAACTATTGGTGGAGCAAAAGCAATTCATTTAGAAAAAGAAATTGGCTCTCTTGAAGTAGGAAAACGAGCAGATTTAATTTTAGTAAATTTAGAAAAAACCCATCATCAACCGCTCTATAATCTATACTCATCATTAGCTTACACTACAAAAGGAAGTGATGTAGAAACTACTATAATTAATGGCAAAATAGTTATGCAAAATGGGAAAGTTTTAACATTAAATGAAGCTGAAATTAACCAAAAAATTAAAAAATATCGTGAGCAAATTTTAGAAAGTTTAAAATAAAGGGCAGACACATAGGTCTGCCCGAACTGTTTAAAATAAAGGGCATATAGGTCTGCCCAAACTGCTTAAGATAAAGGGTATATAGGTTTGCCCAAACTGCTTAAGATAAAGGGTATATAGGTTTGCCCAAACTATAGATAATGAATGGCTGTTAGGTCTGCCCAAACTATTTTTGGTTATATCAAATATTATTTTGGATCAAAATAATATTTGAAGTTTATAAAAAAATTTTCGGATAAAGTTAATAAATAAATGCCAATATAGCTGATTACATTATTTAGAAAAGTTACAAAATATTCCTTTTTTCATAATCACAAAACAATAAAATAAAACAACATCAAAAACACCTCAACTTAGTTGCTAAACAAATTTAAAAGTTTCTATCTTTGCTTAAACAAGCTAAAGATTTATAATTAATAACTTAAATAAGTTGAATAATCTAAAATAAAATTGTCATGCTTAGAAAGATTTTTCCATTAATAATTATTTGTTGTTTTCTTGCCTTTTTATCTGTAAAAGTTTTTGCGCAAAAATATAATTTTCGCAATTACACTACACAAGATGGGTTAGCAAATAATTTAGTTATAGACCTATTACAAGACAAGTCTGGGCGTATTTGGATTAGTACAGGAGATGGAATAAGTTGTTATGATGGAATAAAATTCCAGAATTACACAACTGATGATGGGTTAAATAACAATAGGGTTTATACTATATACCAACAATTTGATAACTTATTTTGGATTGGGACAGAAACAGGACTTACAAAATTAGAATTTAAAAACGGTAAAGAAATTTTTACTACAATAAACGAAAAAGAAATTTCTAGCATTGGCGCTGTAACTAGTATTTTAGAAAAAGACGGAAAAGTGCTTTTTATTGGAAAAACAGGAATTGTAAAGCTTGATAAAAATACCTTTAGCTTAATTCCTAATCTTCCTACAACTAATCAAATGCGTTTTCGTTGTGGTTATAAGGACTTAGAAGAAAATCTTTGGGTAGGTAGTAGCCAAGGTCTTATTAAATTAGACTTAACTTCTGGTCAACACAGAGTTTATAATGATAAGGATGGAATTTTTTCAACAGATCTAATAAGAGGAATTTATCAAGATAATGCAAAAGATTTTTGGATTTGTTTTCAAGAATCAGGAATTTTACAAGTTCGTTTTCAAAATCAAAATATCACTAAAACACAACATTTTACAGAAAAAGATGGCTTGCCTTCTAATTTATGTTTTAAGCTACTTCAAGACTTTGCGGGAAATTATTGGGTAACAACTTATAATGGTATAGCAAAATTTAAACTAGAAAAAGACATAGATTCTTCCAGCCCAGATCAACTTGGGAGTTTACATAACTTACAAATTTACCAAGAACAAAATGGCTTAATCCATAATAATATGAACCCTGTTTTAATGGACAGAGAACAGAATTTATGGTTTGGTACTCATCATGGGTTAAGTAAACTAGCTAGTGAAAGATTTGCAAACTATGATGTTAGCACAGGACTGCTTTCTAATACTGTTTATAAAACCATTCAAGATAGTGAAGGAGATATTTGGGTAGCAACTCATAAAGGAGTAAACTTACTTTCAGGTAATAAAGCTCTAAATTTATCTGAAATTAACCCAATACTAGGTAATGATACTGCTTCTTTATTTCTTGGGAGCGAGGAAAAAATTTGGGTTATACAAGAACAGAATGGAGTTTTTGCCTTTAAGAAAAAACGTAAAGGTGAAAAAATATTTTTAGAGAGAGTAGCAAGTTTAGGGATTAAAGAAGGCGTTAATAGACCAATTAGCCTTGTTGAAGATAAATTAGGTCAAATTTGGATTGCTAATTATAGTAATGAACTTATTTGTTATGATGGAGAAAACACAAAAATCTATAGTAGTAGTAAAACAAAAGATTTTCCTGAAACTAGGTTTCTATCTATAAATATTGATGTTAAAGGTAATGTTTGGGTAGGAGGATATGAAGGAGCAATAAAGGTTAGCATTGAAAAAGACACCGAGCCTAAGTTTAAGTATTATTTTTCTAGAGAAGGGCTTTCAGCTAAACGTGTTAGCCATATTTATGAAGATTCGAGAGAAAATATTTGGTTTAGTAGCGATAACTCAGGATTATTTAAATGGGATGGTGAAAAATTTACCCGCTATACTACAGCTGATGGTTTATCTAGCAATACTACTTATGCTGTTTTAGAAAGCCCTAAAGATACTCTTTGGATTGCAACATCTAAAGGAGTAGATAAATTTATTAAACGTGAGTTTAAGAATTATAATTATAATGATGCAACTAATCTTAAAAGCTCTGATGTAAAATGGATTATGGCAGATAAAGACAAGAGCCTTTGGTTTGCTACTAGTTTTGGCTTAAAAAAATATATTCCTTCCCTTGATTATCAAGTAAAAACTCCTCCTAAAATTGAAATTCAAACTATTAAATTAAACCAAAAACCTTTGGGTTATAGTAAGTATACGGACTTATTAGAAAATAAATTTGTATTATTTCAGTACTTTGAAAATAATTTTGAGTTTGAGTTCTTAGGTATATCCTTTATTAATGAAGACTTAATTTTTTATAAACATATCCTAGAAGGCTATGATAAGGATTGGCTTACAGCTAAAGATAGAGTTGCTAAATATCCTTATCTTGTTCCAGGAAAATATTTACTTAAGGTAAAAGCTTTAAATAAATATGGCTTAGAAAGTGAAGTTAAAATATTAGAATTTGAGGTTGAAAAACCTTTTTGGCTAAAACCCTGGTTTTTAATTTTATCATCTATTGGTTTTATGATGATGATTTATGGAGGCTATAGCTATCAAATTAGAAAAATAGAAAAACAAAAACTACTGTTAGAAGTACTTGTAAAAGAACGTACTAATGAAGTTATATCTCAAAAAAATGAGCTAGAATCTAAAAATTTAGAGTTAAATGAAAAAAACGAAGAACTTAATAAAAAAAATGAAGAACTTATAAAATCTAAAGAAGAACTTATTCAGTCAAATCAAAAGGTTGAAGCTATTTTTTCTGCTTTATCAGACCTACTGCCAGGAACAGTTTTAGATAATAAATATAGATTAGAAGATAAAATAGGTTCTGGTGGTTTTGGAATAGTATTTCGAGCAACACACTTAAATCTTAATCGGGATGTAGCAATTAAAGTATTTCGGCCTATAGATAACAATGTTACTTTAGAAGCATTAGAACGTTTTCAAATGGAAGGAGCATCGGCTTGTAGAGTAAATCATCCTAATGCAATTTCTATTCTTGATTCAGGTATTACTTCTACGGGAATTCCCTATTTAGTAATGGAGTTACTTAAAGGTTATACGCTAAGCGCTGAATTACGGAGAAAACGTTATCTTTCAACGACTAGATGTGCAGAAATTCTTCTCCCTGTCTGTAATGCTCTTTCAAAAGCTCATGCAGCAGGAATAATTCATCGTGATATTAAGCCAGATAATATTTTTTTACACAAAGATGCTAGTGGTGAAGTGGTAAAGGTTTTAGATTTTGGTATAGCTAAACTCTTAGGAGATGCGGCTAGTACAAAAAATAGAACTTTAACAGAAGCAGGAAGTATTGTTGGAACACCTAATTATATGGCTCCAGAAAGGCTAAGCCATAAACCTTATGATGGAAAAGCCGATGTTTATAGTGTAGGAATTATGTTATATGAAATGTTACTTGGATATACACCTTTTCAAGCAAGTAAAGAAGATTTTTGGTCAATCATATCTTCACATCTAGCTGAGGCTCCGCCATCAATTGTAGAGACAAACCCAGATATTTCTAAAGAAATAGAAGATATAGTTTTTCAAGCACTATCAAAAGACCCTAAAGACCGTCCAACAGCTAAAGAACTAGGAGACAAACTTTCTATCATTGTTGGATTTAATAAACAAGCAAATACATCAGGAGCACTAAGCCTAGAAGCAATAACTACATTAAATACAGAAGATATAGATATTACAACCCAAATATTAACTAATAATACTCCTCAAACAACACCTTTTACAAATTCTCCACAAACAAATTCTTTTGAAAAAACTATCTCTAAAGCTAAAATAGATTCTTTTGAGAAAACAACTGATGAAAAAAGTGCTTCGGAGAAAAACCCCCCTCAATCTAGAACAGATTCTTTTGAACAAAACATTACTTTGCAACTGCCTAAAGACTAATCACATTAGTAAGCAGACACTTTTTGCCTTTTTCTATAAAGATTATATTATTAAAATTAAATGAATTCATTTAGTACAAAAGTTAAAAGACAATAAAGTTTATGGAAGAAATAAAAACCACTATGGATATTGTTTCTATTGTAACAAGGTCGCTTTCAGCAACATCTTGGGGGTTATTTGCTGGAGCAATGCTTACAGAAGCTTTAGTTTTGGTTCCTTATTGGAGGTCACTTGCTCCATTAGAATTTTTTGCTTGGTACAAAGCTAATGATAAAAGATTGTTAAATTTCTTTGGGCCGCTTACTTCTATAACGGTGCTTTTAGCTATCACAACCGCTATTGTTTGTATATGGCAAGGCTATCCTCTCAGATGGATTACGCTTATTAATGCTATAATTTCTCTTCTAGTACTTTCCTCATTTTTTGTTTATTTCCAAAAAGCAAACCTTAGTTTTGCTACAGCAAGTCTTAGAGTTGAGGATGTAGCAACAGAACTAACTCGTTGGGCTTTATGGCATTGGTGTCGCACTATTTTTAGTATTGTTGCAGCAGTTCTTTCTATTCTGTCTTTAGTGGTTTTGTAACTTTAAGACTTTTACCTAGTTCATCTAGTTCATCTAGTTCATCTAGTTCATCTAGTTCATCTAGTTCATCTAGTTCATCTAGTTCTAGATCGGGATTTGATGATGGAAGAAGGTTATTTAGGTCTTCTCTAAATGTAGCTAAAAGATTTAATGTCTTCTTTATCAATGGTTTCATTAAAGGAACACTAGCTATAGCAATTAGTTTTGCAGTTATATCTACTGTATGTTCAATAAGTTGATGAGTTCTAATTCTATTTGGAGACTTATCATGTATCCAAAAAAGAATTACCCCCATTTGATAAATCCAAAGTAAATTAGGTAGTTCTGCATAAAGATCCTTTGGAATAGCAATTCTAAGCCTTGCGCCTTGAAGCACTTGCTCAAAAATAGCTGTATTTTGTTTTCTTAGCTCAAGGGATTCAGCACTAAAGGGGTTAAGAGGGCTTTTAGGATCTCCTGCGGTACGAAAAAGAACTCCTGCAAACTGATGATAAGGTTCTATTAGTTCAAATCTAGCTTTCATAACTCCTAGTAGCCTAGCTTTTAAGCTCCGCTCTTTTTCTAAAATAGGAGTGCTGGCTACTAGAAGTTCTTCTTGAGTACGTTGATAAAAGCCTTGGATTAAGTGTTCTTTAGAACGAAAGTAATAGTAAGTATTGCCTAAAGCAACATTAGCTTTTTCTGCAATATCGCGCATAGTGGTTTGTTCATAACCACGTTCACGGAAAAGTTCAAGGGCTGTTTCTAGAATTAAAGCTTTAGTTTGTTGCCCTTTATTTAGTTTCGGACTTTCTGATTTTGGTGAAGACATTTATCTAAATCTATTACTTTCTACAAGTTACTTACCAAGAAGCCTTGAAATCTTAAAGCGATTGCTTGATACCCACATAATCATTCTTTGAGCTAGAGGAAAAAGTTCTGGAGCAGTAAGTGTAACAGCCCATTCTCTATATTCTTCAAGCGCCCAAAGACAAATTACCCAAGCTTTTTCACCTTTATAAACCAAACCATTATCACTGATTACAGTAAGTTCAGTCAATGTTCGGTTATGATCGATTTCAGGAAATTTATGATAAGCCTCTTTTGATGTAGCTTCAACAAATTTCATTTCTACATATTTAGGCTGTTCTTCTAGCCATTTTTTTACACGACGACAAAGCACACAGCGTTTATCGTAAAGTACTGTAAAAGGAGTATTTATGCTCATAATATGCCCCCTTTTTCTAGACTCTATCCACGTACTATCGTGCAACTATCTGCTTGAACTGGAGGAGGAAGTTCTGGAATTACCGAACGGCGACGAATACGGCTAAACACAAATAAATTAAAGAAATGCATACCACCTAAAACAATTAATACCCAACCTATCTTAGTAGAAAGTACTTCAACGACTTGTGCATAGTCAGATTCTATTCTATAGCCAAGTTGAAGAGCTAGACTAACATAACCAAAATTAATTAAGTAAAACCCTACTACGAGCAAATGATTTACAGAATCAGCCAAAGGTTCATTACCATGAAAAACGTCAACTAAAAATATACGGCCATTTTTATGTAAAGTCTTTGCTACCCAAACAGTTAGCACAATGCTAATAGCCAAATAAAGTAAATAAGCAAGTAAAGTCTTATCCATAAAGATTTCTCCTTAAAGTAATGAATTCTTGAACGTGTTCAATATTTGTGCTAATAATAGTTTTAGTAAATAAGCTTGTCAATACATATTTTGAACACGTTCAAAACATTTTCCGAAAAATAAAATTTATTTATGAGACAAATCTTTTATCTAGTATTTATAAACTTAGTTAACTTATTCTATAACTTAGGCTTATTTATAGTAGAGGTTGGTCTTTTTAGTTCCTACATATGGTGGTGGAAAATGCGAGTATTACTTTTTCTTTCTTATCTAAGCGATGGGCCATATTTACTTGTAAGAAAAGAAGGCCGACGAGCACCTGTTTTACCACAAAATTTAATTTATGGAGAGACTTCCTGTTTAACAATAAAAAAAATCTTGCAAGAAGCAGAAGTAAAACCATCTGATCGTTTTGTAGATCTTGGTTGTGGTCGAGGTCTTACTGTTATTTTTGTTAATCAGTTTTTTCATATACCTACAATTGGAGTAGATATTATTCCTACATTTATCAGACGAGCGGAAATATTAGCTAAAAATTTAGGATTAACTAAAGTAAGATTTATTAAGGAAAATCTTTCTTGGGTAACAATGGAGCAAATTGGGGATGGGACTATTTTTTACTTAACAGGAACAACTTTTGAGGATGACTTACTAGTTAAAATTACATCTAGACTTGAACTCTTACCTGTTGGAGTACAGTTAATTACGGTATCTGAAAAATTAGACTCAACACTTTTTCAACTAAAAAAAGTAAAGTCTTTTTATTTTTCTTGGGGAAAAGCTGAAGTCTTTTTTCATGAGAAAATTGGCTAAGTTGGCTACATATTATTACGATATTATTACGATATTATTACGATATTAAAATAGGTAAGTTAGAATGTAATCGTTACCAACAATATAATTATATTGTTGGTAACTTATAAATTATTGTAATTTTAATTATTGAGGGGAAGCATTAACAGTTTTAACATCAAGTAAAATATCTTCTCTTTCACCTGCTAAAGTGATTCTTTTTACAAAACTTTTCTCAGCTTGTTTAACTATTAACATTTCACTAATAATAGCCTCATAATTCTTATTACGTGGTTGTTTTCTAGCTTTAGATTTAGCAATAACATTATTTCCTTTCAATATAACTATTTCACTTGTTTGTTCATCAAACTGGAGTTTATATTTTCCTTTTTTTACTTCTTTACCATCAATAATTACATCACGAGGAAATTCTACTTTTCTACCTTTTCCACCAGCAAAAACTAGCTGATTTGAAACTAGAAATACTCCTATTAAAAGAATGGTTAGACTTGCAAATTTTTTCATAAGTTCTCCTTTTTATAACCTGAATCAAAAACTTTTTAGATTTATTTCTAAATCTTTTAATAAACTATTTAGTTTATATTTAATAAACTATTTAAGAGTACAATTTATGCCCAACGAAGTGATGGGTTAAATAATTCTGCATCCATTAAACAAGAAGAGCAGCGTTGACCTGTTATATCCCAAGTTCCTAAGACTAGATTTTCACACCCCTCTTGGCTGCATTTCCTAGAAATTCTTGTAACTAAAGAAGTTTTTTCTTTTAGATTATGATTAACTTGGTTTAGGTTTAATTGATGAGTTTTAATAAAAGCAAGTGTTTCTTCTATAACTTCTTTATTATGTAAAATTCGGCGATGTCCTAAACCTTTTGTTGGTATTAATTTAGCTTTAGGCCAAGCTTTAGCTAATTCTGCACCTTCAAAAAATGGAACATCCTTATCCTCTTCATCATGAATAACTAATAATGGGGTTTCTAAAGATTTTGCTAGAGTAGGAATATCTAAGTTCTCCCAACTGCGACGAAAATATGAACTCATAAGTCCAATCATTAAATCCGTTAGCTCTGGGGAAGCCCTAAGAAACCTAGCAAATTTATGTATATAATCGCGTGGTTGAAGTGGCGGAGCTATATAAACTGCCCAAGAAACTCTACTGCCTTCAATTAAGCTTAATGTGCTAGCAGCGGCACCTAAAGAATGAGCTATAATGCCTTCTACTAAATTTACTTGACTTAAGATAGCTGTAATGGCTTCGCTAAGATCAACCAAAGAAGCTGAGGTGCCAGGTGAATTACCATGTCCAGGTGCATCATAAGTTATAACTCTATAACCTGCATTAATTAAAGGGCTAATAAATGAACCTAATTGTGCACCTCTTCCATTCCATCCATGGACTAGTAAAATAGCTGGTGCTGAAGCATTGCCCCATTCCCAGGCAGCTAGCTTTTTTCCTTGCCAGTTAAAAGTTATTTTCTTGGTAGCATTTAACAATAATTTCTCTTCCCTCTCAGGTCGTTTATGTTTATAAGTACGAAAGAAAAGTTGTATCCCCTCTTTTGCTGCCCAAGTTAAAGAAAGCTTTGATAGGATTTGAAATTTAGTACGAATTAATGTGTGTTTTAATAAATTAGTTATTTGACGAACGTTCGTACTATTTCTAATAAAATTTATGGCTTTTTGGATATGGTGAAACATAAAATTTACTCCTATATTTTTTAATGAGAGTTCTTAATTAATGCCTTAAAGGCGTTTAGGTAATAATTTTGAGCTAGTGGGTCATTTAATAAGCGGTCAAAATGGTGATGACATAAAACAATTGCATAAAAATCATATGCAAATTGTTGTGGATTTAGGTCTTTACGAAAATGCCCTTCAGTTATTGCAATTTGCGCCATATTGGCAATAGTAGAAACAAAATCTTTTTGAGTACTAACTAAAAAGTCTCTTACAACTCCAGGCTTATCGTCTAGTTCAGCAGAAATTGAAAAAAAGGGACAACCTCCTGAAAATTTTCTATCCCACTCAAAAAGATTTTTACTTATAGCACAGATTCTAGGCTCTCCTCTAGGTTGTTTTAGAGCAGGAACAATTACAGTCTCAATAAAAATATCTACAGCTTTTTGTAAAACGGCTAATTGTAAATTCTCTAAAGAATTAAAATGCGCAAAGAGTCCACTTTTAGAAAGCCCAACTGTTTGAGCCAATTTGCCAATGCTTAAACCTTCAAGCCCTGATTGACTAACAATTGATAAAGCGGATATTAAAATTGTTTCTTTAGTATCTTTACCTTTAGTCATATATGTATTATTTAATTATTTAAGAATTTTTCTTTATAAATGCTTCTAGGTTTTTACTTGCTTCTTTTCTAATAGCGCCTTGAACTGGAGGCAACCAGCCTATAAGCAAGCCTTTTAAGCCTAAGGCCATACTAGCCCAACTCCATAAATCAAAACTATCATGATGTTTAACTATTTTTCCATCACGAAACTCAAAAGTAGCATCTATCACATTGTGGACTTTTTTACCTGTTTGAGAAAAAGTATATTTTGCCTCCCAATGAGCTTTTCCTTTTCTATCATCAGCACTAACACCAGAAAAAGTTATCTCTAAATCTTTCCCTCTCTCACAAAGCATCTTCCACATAGATTTAGCTTGACTTCCTTTTAATCCTATAAAAACCATATCTGAAAATTCAATATCATCAGAATAACAACTATTCATAGTTTGATAATCACGTTTTTGAAAAGCTTTATAAAAAGTCTCTATAAGTAGTTCATTTCTGTGCATATACTATTTTTTGGAAGCCTCTCTTAAATTTATCATTTTATTCGGTAAAAAAATAATAGTACGATCGTTCGTATTAGTCAACAAAAATTTTTTATTTTTTAAATTTTTATTAGATTTATGTTTTTAGCGTTTATTTGATCAAATAGAGTGAAATATTAATGCAGGTTGAGCTTAAACTTATTCATGTGATATAACGTTTGATAAGTTTAACTAAAATCTAAAAACTAATTTACCCTACACTCTATAACTTGGAGTTATAAATGACCCTTAAGCCAACAATTAATAAAGTTTTGCCTGCTTCCACTTTGCCAGGAGGTGAGGTAATCATTAGTTGCGAAAATTTTGACGCTTCTAACTTCCGTATTTGCAAAGCTTTATTTGAGACTACTCCAGGACGAATTATTAGCGCTTCTAATAAACGTGTAATTGTAGCGGCACCTGAGGTTAAAAACTTAGTTGATTCTAAAGTTGGGCTTAGCCTACAAGTAGGCGATATAGTTAGTAATACCATAGATATTAATCTAGGTGAAAAATTAGCTGACAATCTTCATCCTGTTACTAATCCAGCATTTGACCCTGAAACAGGAAACATTTATGTAACCTTATCTGGTAGTCGTGGTCAAAAAGTTCCTGTTTCGGTTTGGAAAATCTCACCATCTGGAGAAACTACACCATTTCTTTCTAATATAATTAACCCTACAGGAATTGCTTTTGATAAAGATGGAACCATGTATGTTTCTAGTAGACATGATAGCAATGTTTATAGGATTTCACCTTTTAAGGAAGCTGAACCTTTTGTTAAAAATTTAGGTATAGCTACAGGAATTGCTTTTGATAAACTTGGTAAACTTTATGTTGGTGATAGACAGGGAACAATTTTTCAAGTAAATAATTCAGGACAATCTTATCCTTTTGCTAAGCTTGAACCTAGTGTTTCAGCTTATCACCTAGCTTTTGGCTTAGATGATCATCTTTATGTTACTGGCCCAACGGCTTCAAGTTTTGAAAGTATTATGCGTATTAGCCCTAGTGGTGAAGTTTCTAGCTTTTATACTGGGTTAGGGCGACCTCAAGGGCTTGCATTTGATACTGGTGGAAATCTTTATGTAGTAGCAAGTTTACATGGTCATAGAGGAGTAGTAAAAATTACACCTGATAAAAAAGCTGAAACATTTATTTCTGGTAATGCTTTGGTTGGACTAGTCTTTGATGATAGTGGTAATCTTATTATTGCTAGTACACATGAAATCTACCATATTTCTTTAGGAATTAAAGGGATATTGGTTTCTAATTGGTCTTAAACCTAAACACCTTAAGACCACTAATAACAAAACATTTTTACTATATTATTTTAGGGATTTAAGTTTATGTCATCAGAAGAAAAACCCTTAAACAATAGTCAAACAACATCAACTGAAAGTAATTCTACTACAAACACTCCTAAAGAAAAGTCTCCTGAAAGCAAAAAAGGATTTTTTAGAGATACTTTTGAATCATTAGTAGTAACAGTAATTATGGCACTTTTTGGTATGACATTTGTTGTACAAGCCGTAAAAGTTCCTACAGGTTCAATGCTTAATACTATTTTAATAGGCGATCATTTATTAGTTAATAAATTTGTTTTTGGTCAAGATGGTTTAATGCTAGATAAATTTACTCCTCACCGTCCTATTAAACGAGGAGACATAATAGTTTTTAAGTATCCTAATGATCCTACAACTAGTTATGTTAAACGAGTTATTGGGCTACCTGGCGAAACTATTGAAATAAAAGGGACAAAAGTTTTTATTGATGGAAAAGAACTTCCTGAACAGTTTGTTTATGCTAAACAACCCTTAGGTGATGAATTTGCCCCTTTACAAATCTTTAAGACTCAAGATAAACCCACTGAAGCTTTTTATAAAGCTTATCACACTATAGAAAACCCTACAGAATCATCAGATATAACTTCAGCAGGTCAGCAATTTGGAAATTCTGCACCTTATAAAATCCCTGCTAATGGATATTTTGCAATGGGTGATAATCGTGATAGCAGTCTAGATAGTCGCTATTGGGGAACAGTCCCTCAAAGTCATATTGTTGGACGTGCTTTTATTATCTATTACTCTCTAGATGCCTCTAAAGATCAACTTGGAAATACAAGTTCAGGCAATCTACTAACAGATATTTTTACAAGAACACGATGGAGTAGAATAGGTTCTTTAGTAAAATAACTAGAAAACTTAAATAAGTTTAGCCACCTTAGTTTATTTTTAAGTTAGGCAAACAAGCTTTTGTAATTAAGTTTGTTAGCCTTTTACTACCACCAAAATGATTGTCATCTTTATTTCCAAATTGATGGACTGACTCATGGATAAGGATAATAGAGCGTTGCTCTAAGGCTAAGGAAACAGACTTAGTTGGACTAAAGAAATAATGATTAAGAAAAATTACATTTCCTTTTCCTGTAAAAGGTGCTTGTATTACACCTGCCCAAAGCCAATCTTGATTTTTTAAGAAATATGTATTAACGGTTTCTCTTTTTTTATTTTCACTCATCCAAGGTAAACCAAGCGTAGAAGTTCTACCATCAAAAAGGTTTATATTAACCTCAGATTTTAATAACTGAGCTAAGCTTTCAACTCCATAATCTTGCAATGCTCTATCACACTCACACCTTTTTGTTAGCTCTTTGGCTAATAACAAGGCTTGATTAACCTTTTCAAGCTCAACTCCCATAATTAAAGGAAATGGATTATTTCCTACAATTGGATACTTTATAGTTTGCCCTAGTGATCTTTCACTACTAGCAACACTAGCAGCGCTAGCAATATTAGGAATACTAGGAATATTAGGAATATTAGGAATATTAGCAACTAAGGTTTGTTGGCAATTGGCATTACTTACAAAAATTACTATTAAAAAGAAGCTCAAAAAAACATAATCAATAAGCTTTATAGTAGTAGTGAAAAGCATAACTTTTACCCTTCAAAATTTAAGTTTTAAATTTTTCAATGAGCAAATTTTGAATGATCTAAAGAGTAAAAGTCCTCACCAATAAGTAAAAACACGTAAAAGTTGTCAAAAATTTGTAAAAATTTAAATGGATAGGAAATTAGCTAAATTTTTAGTGCTATAATCTAGCCTAATGAGGTCAAAATTAATGGCGATAAAAAATTATTGGCAGCAATATATTGTCTGGATTGGTTTAGTTATAGCTTTAGTTCCACTGCTTATCATTATGAAGTTACAATATCGCTCACTTTGCGAACTTGAGCAAACATCAACAGTTTCCTATAGAATGGCAGCTAAAACCTATCTTAAATCTGTAGTAGCAGAATTAGAGCAAGATTACCGTCTGCAAGCTGAGCAACTTCTTAACTCATTAGCTAAAGAAGTTACTCAACAACAATATTCAGATATTAAAACTTCAGAAATTAAACTTTGGGATGGGGCAAAACAAATTTTCTTTGTTAGCTTTAATGAACAAGGTGATTCTTCAACATATTTCTATAATCCTACTACTAAACTACTAGAACTTAGATTTGACTCAAAAGAAAAACGTGCTGTTAATGCAGCCTGCACACTTTGGGGTTTAAGTAAACGCTCTACACTTCAAAGTAGTAACTTAAGCTCACAGCTATTAACAGTTAATGAACTTGATCCTGAAAATCGGCTAATTCTTAAACCAATTTTTGATAATGGTAATAACACTGTAGGCATAGTAGGCTTAATTATTAATTCGGAAAATTTTAAGAAACGTCTAGCTCAAGCAATTAAAGAATCTTTACCAATGGTATTTCCTGAAGATAATAAAAAAATGGTTATTACTGTTAGAGATGGCTCTAAAAACTTAATAATGAGTAGCTGTAGTAAAAATCTACTACCCCGCCAAAACGATGAAGTCGAGGTTACTCTTCCATTTATTTTTACCGATTGGATATTAGGTTATCAAAATTATGATATAACTTTAGAAGAACTAGCTCATAGCAATTTTAGGATAAACCTCACTTTATCAATACTTATGGCTATAGTTTTACTTAGTGGCATAGCAATTACCTTACATACAATTGCTAAAGAAAAAAAGCTTTCACAAATGAAAACAGATTTTGTTTCTAATGTCTCCCATGAACTACGTACACCTCTTTCTTCCATAAGAGTTTTTGGTGAATTTATGCGTTTAGGCTGGGTAAAAGATAGCGCTAAAGTCCGCGAATATGGAGAATATATTGAAGCAGAAAGCCGTAGATTAACACAATTAATAGATAATATTCTTGATTTTTCACGTATTTCTTCGGGTCATAAAACTTATCAAATGGAACCTACTGACATTACAAATCTTATCCAAACAACATTAAAAGTATTTGAAGTACAACAAAAACAACAAGGCTTTAATATAACATTAGAAACTCCTGATAAAAAAATACCACTACTACAAATAGACGAAAACGCTCTAGTACAAGCCCTTATTAATCTTGTTGATAATGCAATTAAATACTCTAATGAAGATAAAAATATTAGTGTTAAATTAACTTTAGAGAAAGAGTATGTAAGCATTTCTATTAGCGATCGTGGTGTTGGGATAGCAAAAGATGAGCAAGCAAAAATTTTTGAGAAATTCTATCGTGTTAATACAAGGTGTTCTCATATTCATGATATAAAGGGAAGTGGTTTAGGCTTATCTATTGTAAAACATGTAGTTGATGCTCACTGTGGCAAAGTAACATTAGAAAGTACACTTGGAAAGGGTAGTTCTTTTACTATTTACTTACCTCTTAAAAACTCTGTTGTTTTTACTAATGAGGAGGCTTATGAGAAAAGTTCTTATTGCTGAAGATGACCGTGCAATGGCAATGGCATTACATGATGGGTTTGGGTTTGAAGGCTACACAGTAGTTCCTGCATATGATGGTGAAACAGCCTTGCGTTTAGCTCAGGAACAATCTTTTGATCTAATTATCCTAGATATAATGTTACCTAAAATATGTGGCTACGATATTTGTAAACAACTTAGAACTGAAGGCAATGATGTTGCAATCATAATGCTTACAGCACGTAGCCAGGAAATTGACAAAGTTATAGGCTTAAAATTAGGTGCAGATGACTATGTAACTAAACCTTTTAGTTTTCTTGAATTAATGGCTCGTATCCAAGCTGTGCAAAGACGACTTTGTAAATTTGACTGTCCAAATGTTGCCGATTTTTATAGTTTTGGAAATGTTGTTATTGATTTTAAAAAATTCCAAGTCAGTAAAGATAATAGACTAGTTGAAGTTTCAGGTAGAGAATTAAACTTATTAAAATATTTTATCTCACGTCGCGGTGAAGTAATCACTAGGGATGAATTACTTAATACTGTTTGGGGATACGATAGTTTTCCATTAACTCGAACAGTTGATATGCATATAGTAAAATTACGTCAAAAAATTGAAACTGACCCATCTAATCCAACTTTTATCATTACAATTCATCGAGTTGGCTATAAATTTACGGGATAGAGGATAATTTTTTGAAAGAATTTTCATCTTATTTTGCACTGGCATAAAACTTATGCCAATTGACACTGTACAAAGGCGCGTGCTAACTTCCAACTAAAGCATTTGCCTCTATGGGAGTAAAATATGGGTGATATTAATCCTGGTGATATAATTCTTTCCTTTGTGGTTTTTATTTTTTCTCTTACCCTACACGAAGTAGGTCATGCTTGGACTTCAGAAAAATTTGGTGATGATACTTCAAGATATTTAGGAAGAGTCTCTCTTAACCCATTAGTCCATATAGACCCAATAGGTACAATACTTTTTCCCCTTATAGGCGCAATAGCTGGAGGATTTGTTTTTGGTTGGGCAAAACCTGTCCCTGTAAATCCTCTACTTTGGAGAAATAAAACCGTAGCTAATATTGCGGTTTCTGCTGCTGGCCCTCTAGCTAATGTATTAATACTATTGGTTTCAGTAGGGATAATAAAAATCCTAATTTCTCAAGGAATATTTGTTTATACAGGATTGCTTTCATTTGCTCCTGTAAATCCATCCCCTGTACTGGAAGCAGTTCAAAAACTACTTACCTTCGCTGTATTTACTAACTTAGGCTTAGCTATTTTTAATATGATTCCTATTCCTCCTTTAGATGGAAGTCATATTCTTTCCAGTATATTAAGCATTATTTCTCCTTCATTAATGGAAACCTACGAAAATTTACGCGAGTATGGTGGCATAATATTAATAGCATTTATTGTTATTAATAGTTCACTTCATATTCTTTTATATTTGGCTTTTCCATTCTTTATTTTAATAGATTTCTTTTTAAGACTTTGATAATAAATGAACTAGGAGAACTGCTTAAAAATGGTTTTACCAAAAAACCAGCCTGACACATTAGCAAACGCACATTATAAAATTAAATTAGAAGTATTTGAGGGGCCACTAGATCTACTTCTTTATCTTATAAAAAAAGATGAAATTGATATTTATGATATTCCTATTGCCTACATTACAGAAGAATACTTAAAGTATGTTCGAGCAATGCAGGAACTAGATATAGATTTAGCAGGCGAGTTTTTAGTAATGGCAGCAACTTTGATTCATATTAAGTCAAAAATGCTTTTGCCTATATCTAGCACTCAAGCAAGTGAGTTAGAAGATGTTGCAGACCCAAGACAAGAATTAGTAAATCGACTCCTAGAACATAAAAAATTTAAGGCAGCGGCAGAAACACTTTGGTCAAGAGCAGAAATTGAACAAGCTGTCTTTACACGTGCTCCTATAGATAGCGATAAAGATAATCCAGAAATTGCAGCTACGATATTTGACCTAGTATCAATGTTTAAGAAAATCCTAGAACGTAGAAAAGAAGAAATCCAAGTTGAAATTGCTAATGATAAACTAACCCTGGCTCAGAAAATCAAGGAAATAAAAGGCTTACTTAGTTTAAAAGAACAAATTAGTGTAAGTGAACTTTTTAATAATGCAAAGTCTCGTACAGAAATTGTCATCATTTTTCTAGCTGTACTTGAATTAACAAAAGAGTCCATTATAGGATTGGTACAAACAGAAACATTTGGAGAACTTATTGCTACTAGAAGAGATATTAGTAAAGCCTATGACCCGCTCGCCAATCAAGCCTATACTTGAAGCTTTAATTTTTGTTGCTGATCAACCAATCCAACTAAAAGAAATCTGCCAAGTACTTAGCGATGAAGACCCTAAAGAAATAGAGCAAATTTTATCAGACCTAGTAATAGAATTTAATTCTCGTGATAGTGGAATGGAATTAAGAGAGATAGCTGGAGGATGGCGTATATCTACACGCCCTTGTTATCATGAAGCGATTAGGCGTTATCTTAAAACTAAACCTTCTGCTAAACTTAGTTTAGCATCTCTAGAAACCTTAGCAGTAATAGCTTATAAACAACCTGTTACAATTCCAGAAATTCTTGAAATTAGAGGAGTTAGTTCTTCATCAGCAATAAAAACATTACTTGATCGTAGGCTAATTATTCCTAAAGGACGCAAAGACTGCGTAGGTCGCCCAATTATGTACGGTACTTCAAAAGAATTCCTCATACAGTTTGGACTTAAAGACCTTTCAGAACTACCTAATATTGAAGATTTTGAGGAATTATTAGCAAATTAATTTACCCATTTTTAGAAGCAGAAAAATAGTTCTGTTTCTACAAGGAACCTCCTAAATATTTAAATTTATGCAAGAAAGACTACAAAAAATTATCGCAAATATCGGAATAGCTTCTAGACGTAAAGCTGAAGAATTAATTCTTCTAGGCCAAGTTACAGTTAATGGAGAAGTCATATCTCAATTAGGAACTAAAGCTGATCCAGAGGTTGATCATATAAAGGTCAACGGTAAACTAATTAACCCTAAGATAGAAAATTTCCAAAAAGTCTATATCTTACTTAACAAACCAAAAGGCTATCTTTCCAGCCTTTCTGACCCAGAAAATCGCCCCTTAGTAACTAGTTTGCTCCCTGTAGGTACTCCTAGAGTATATCCTGTTGGTAGACTTGATTTTAATACTGAAGGACTATTGATTTTAACCAATGATGGTGATTTAACTAAAATTGTTACTAGTGCCTCTGAGCATGTACCTAAAGTTTATGAAGCAAAAGTTAAAGGCGAACCAACTAGCTATGCTATAGATAGGCTAAGAGCCGGTATAGTAATTGAAGATAGAAAAACTGCTCCTGTAAATTTACGAAAACTTGAAGTAAGTGACGCTGGTAATAGCTGGTTTGAAATCCTTCTCTATGAAGGACGTAATAATCAAATTAGAAAAATGTTTGACTCAATTGGTCATTCAGTAGTTAAATTAAGGCGCACTCGCATTGGTCATATTACTGATGAGCATTTGCCAATAGGAAAATTTCGTTATCTTTCACAAAACGAAGTAGATCGCTTTTTTAGAAAAGTTAATAAAAAATCTTCCTTAAAAACACTCCTAAACGATTCAGAAGAAACACACTCAACCCCTAAAAAACAAAGTAAGTCTACTGAGCCTAAAAGAAGTTTTGGACAAAAAGATCGTTTTCGTAAAACTAATAATTTTAGAAAAAAAGACCCTCTTAGCGAAAAACCTGATTTTAATGAAAAAGACGATTCTAAGTTTAAAGACGGCTTTAAGTCTAGAGATGAGTTTAAGTCCAAATCTCGCTTAAAACCTAAAGACGACCTTAAGAGTTCTGGCGGTTTTAGGACTAGAGACGACTTCAAAGCCAAACCTCGCTTAAAACCCAGAGATGACTTCAAACCTAGAGACGGCTTTAAGTCTAGAGACAATTTTGAGCCTAGAGACAATTTTGAGCCTAGAAAACCTAAAGAAGCTTTTGAATCCAGAGATACCCTTAACCAAACTGAAGACTTTAAGTCTAAAGACGATTTCAAACCAAAAAGCGGTTTTAAGCCTAGAGATAACTTTAGATCCAGAAATAGTTCTAAGCCTAGAGATGGCTTTAAATCCAGAGACAATTTCAAGTCTAGAGACAATTTTGAGGCTAGAAAACCTAAAGAAGCTTTTGAATCTAAAGATACCCTTAACCAAACTGAAGACTTTAAGTCTAAAGACGATTTCAAACCAAAAAGCGGTTTTAAGTCTAGAGATAACTTTAGATCCAGAGATAGTTTTAAGCCTAGAGACGGCTTTAAGTCCAGAGACAATTTCAAGTCTAGAGATGGCTTTAAGTCTAAAGATGATTTGAACGAAACTGAAAGTTTTAAGCCAAAAAGCGATTTTAAGCCAAAAAGCGACTTTAGGGCTAAAGATAGTTTTAAGGAAAAAGATGACTTTAAGCCAAAAAGTAATTTTGCTAGAAAAGGCAGTTTTAGAAAAAACACTGCTTCAGGTCAAAACAAAAGCTCAAAAGGATCTAATTTTTCTAGAAAATTTACTAAAAACACTCAAGACTAATTTTGATCAACCTGATCTAGATCAAGTTGATCGTTGATCTAGATCACAAAATGATCTGATCGCGATCAGGTTGATCACTTGATCTAGATCAAATGATCAGCTTGATCAAAATAATTTGATCAGGCTATTTCTAAAGCGTTCAAAAAGTTTATCAAATATGTGGAGGCACCTTTTACTGTGACACAACAACAGACTGAAAAAACCCCTATGTTATCTAATATGAGAAAGTTAGCTAAAGAACTAAAAGAACTAGAAGAACAACTTAAACTAGGTGGTGGGCTAGATAAAATAAAGAAACATCAAAAACAAGGAAAGTTAACAGCAAGAGAACGTATAGCTAAACTTTTTGATCCCGAAAGTTATTTTCAAGAACTAGGGCTATTGATTGCTTATGATCAATATGAAGGTCAAGCTCCTGGTGTAGGAACAATAATAGGTATAGGTAAAGTATGTGGTCGCGAAGCGGTTGTAGTTGCTAATGATGCAACAGTAAAAGCTGGTTCTTGGTGGCCTGAGACTATAAAGAAAATTTTACGCGCTCAGGAAATAGCTATGCGCTCTCGCGTACCAATAATCTACTTAGTAGACTCTGCTGGTGTTAATCTTCCTTATCAAGGTGGGGTATTTCCTGGTCAATATGGTGGGTCAAGGATATTTTTCTATAATTCTGTAATGCGCCGTTACTTAAAAATTCCTCAACTTTCTGCCGTAATGGGTCAATGTGTTGCTGGAGGCGCTTATTTACCAGCACTTAGTGATAGCATAATTATGGTAGAAGAAAAAAGTTTTATGGGGCTTGGTGGGCCAAATTTAGTTAAAGGAGCAACAGGCCAAACGGTTGATAGCGAAACTCTGGGTGGGGCAAGTATGCATAATGAAATTAGCGGAGTAGCTCATTACAAAGTCCCTGATGATCAAACCTGTATTTTACGCTTAAGAGAACTTATTAAAGATCTTCCTCCCCCTACTCCATTTCGTGCTGCAATCGAAGTAGCAAAACCTCCTAAACGCCCTGAAATAGATATTTATGATATTTTACCTAATGATCATCGTCATCCTTATGATATGAGATCATTACTTGATTGTATACTTGACGAAGGATACTTAAATGAATTTCAGGCTGATTTTGCTAAAGAAATTATTACGGGGCATGCTCGTATCTGTGGTATTCCTGTAGGAATAATTGTAAATCAGCGTAACTTAATTAAAGGCACAAAAGGAAAACCACCTAAGTTTGGTGGGATTATTTATGCTGATAGTGCTGAAAAAGTAGCTTATTTTATTGAAACTTGTAATCGTCAAGGAACACCACTACTTTTTATCCAAGATGTTTCTGGGTTTATGGTTGGTGTAGAGGCTGAACAATCAGGAATTATTCGTGCTGGAGCAAGGTTTGTTGAAGCAATGGCTACAGCAACAGTACCTAAGATAGTCTTAACAATAAATCATGCTTCTGGGGCTGGTTATTATGCAATGGCTGGTCAAGGCTTTGATCCTGACTTTATTTTCTCTTGGCCTACAGGGCGAATGGGTGTAATGGAAGGCGAATCAGCTGTGATGGCTCTATTTAGTGCTCAACTAGATAAACTAAAAGCTGAAGGAAAACAGCCTGATGATGAGCTAAAAGCTGCAATGGATAGTGTTAGAGCAGACTATAATCATCAGCTTGATGCTAAATATGCAGCAGCACGCGGTTTTGTAGATGCTGTAATTATGCCTGAAAATACCCGTGAATGTCTGTCATTGGCTTTGCGAACCACGCTTAATAATAGTGGCCCGCATCTAGGAACATTTATTTTACCTAATAACTCACTCTAACTTAAATAAATGCTGCTTAGATTTGCGATTCATTCCAAGTCTAAGCAGATAGAAAAATTCTTATAACAATTTATTGAACAGCACCGCAATTAAGACAAAATACATCACCTAAATTAATCATTTTTCCACAAGAACCACAGCTAAAATCTGCTGGTATATGTACAGCGCTTTCATCAACAGCAACACCACATTCAACACAAAAAACATCTTCTGTTAAAACACTAGCGCCACATTCACGGCAAGATATGCTATTTAGCTGGTGTTTTACTTGTAGTAGGTCTTCTAAATCTTCACTATATTCAAATTGATCGCCAACAATTGGAGGTTCAAAAACTTGTCCAAAGCTATCAGCAACAATAATGTTTTTAAGTCTGCCTGTAGTAGGGGATTTTGGTAATTCTAGACCAGGTAGTTCTATTTCTTTATCCTGAGAATTAATATTAAGTTTTAGAGGAAGGTCTTCTATAGGTCTTTCTACTTTTTTAGTTTCCTTTTTTTCTTCTACCTGTTTTATTGCTTTTTCTTCATCAAAAACTTCAACTACTTCTATTTCTTGAACTTCGTCTATAGATTCTATTTCTTGAACTTCATCTATAGATTCTATTTCTTCAAGATCTTCTATAGTTTCAAGGTTTTCTTCATCAAATTGATAAATAACTTCTTCTGTTCCTTCTACCTCAATAGTTTCTATTTCTCCTTCATCCATATCATAATCAGCATAATCAAGAGGTTCTATTTCTACAGCAATATCATCTGATTCAAAACTATCACTTTCATTTGAATGGCTAAGCTCAGAAGATGTGGCAAAGCTACCAGAAAAAGACTCAGAATATCTTGTATTATCTGAATGAATAAAGCCTATTAAAGAAACAAAGAGAGAAGGCTCTACAGATTTAGGTAAAAACCTAGTAGCACCAACACGTCTAGCTTTTTGGTAATCAAAAGCCTCATTTTCGCCAAAGGTTAAAATAACTGAAATATCTTTTAAGTCAGGGTTATTCTTTATTGCCAAACAAATATCATAGCCCATAATTCCAGGCATTTTTACAGAAAGTATTAAAACCTGAGGTTGGACTTCACATACTTTAGCTAGAACTAAATTACCATCATTAATTTTATAAACCTCGTAATTTTGTTTTTTTAAAATACTTTCTAAAGAAGAGTAGCTATCTAAATTAGGGTCAGCAATTAAGATTTTGCCTGGCATATTTGGGGTGTTATCCACTCCTGGTTGATTTTATTTTAGTAATTATAAGTGTTAGAAGGTTTGAAACATTCGGCCAACATTATACTGCTTAAGACTAGCTTAGTTAACAGCAACTAGCTTTCTTTGGTACTGAGGTTTACTAAAATAATAAATTAATGTTTATAACTAATTGCGTATAAAGACTTTTATATGTTAAAAGAATAAAACTTCTTCTAAAGAAATTTGCCTTGTATAAAATATATAAAAGCCTAGTGAGTAAAATGATTTTTTATGCTAAAAATTCTGCGCCTGAAGAATGTTGTGCATTTTTAGGGGGTGAAAAAGATACTTTTACGCATTACTACCCGTTAAAAAATTCTGCTCAAGACAAAAAAAAGAGTTTTTTTGTTGCCCCAATAGAACTTTTTCAAAACTTACAACAAATAAATAACCTAGGACAAGACTTGTTAGGTATTTATCATTCACACCCTAATTCCATAGCTTATCCTTCTAAAACAGATATTCAACTTGCCCTTTATCCAAAAGCAGTTTATTTTATCCTCTCACTAAAACCAGAAAATTTAGCACTTTTTTCTATCTTAGAAAATAAAGTTATCCCTTTAGAATTTCGTGTTCTAGAATAAAGATATTTACTTAAGGAGCAAATAAATAAATGCTTAGCCTTTATGATAAAGCTGTTAGTGCAGCAGAAATAATAAAATCAAAATCACCTTGGCAGATAAATACCCTTGTTATTCTTGGTTCAGGGCTAGCAAGTTTTGCTGAAAAATTAGACCAATCCATTACCATCAATTACAGTGAAATTCCTTATCTACCCCAAACAACAGTAGTTGGGCATGTTGGAAAAATGGTTTTAGGGCTTTGTCAAACAATACCTCTTGCAGTTATGGCAGGCCGTTTTCATTATTATGAAGGTTACTCTATGGAGGAAGTAACTTTTCCTATAAGAATGGCTAAATTCTTAGGTATTAAAAACCTAATAGTTACAAATGCTTCTGGAGGATTAAACCCTGACTTTAAGGCTGGAGATCTAATGATTATTGATGATCATATAAACTTATTAGGGGCAAACCCCTTACGCGGTCATAATGATAACCGTTTTGGAGAAAGATTTCCTGATATGACAGAAGTCTATTTTAAGCCATTTAGAGAGTTAGCTGAAAAAGAAGGTAGAGCATTAAATTTACCCATTCAACGAGGAGTTTATACAGCTTTAGCAGGCCCAAACTATGAAACCCCAGCAGAAGTAAGAATGTTACGTATTTTAGGGACTGACGCTGTAGGTATGTCTACTGTCCCAGAAGCTCTTGTAGCCCGCCACATGGGAATAAGAGTCTTAGGAATTTCTTGTATTGCAAATCTAGCAGCAGGTATGACAGATAGCACTTTAGACCATAAAGAAGTTTTAGATACCAGCGCTCAAGTAAGTAAAAAGTTTATTGAACTTCTAGAAAACTTAATCCCTAAAATAGAAACTATAGAATAATTTTTCAAAAATAAATTAAGCGAAAGAGAAAAGTTCTAAGTAAATAAGTCTTTTCTCTTTCACCTAGCGCCATTACTTACAAGAAGTTACCTTACACCTGTTGGCAAAGATTGAAAATTATTTGTTTTTGGTAAAGATTGTAGGATTTCTAATAGTTTTCTAGGAGGAGTAACTAAACGCCTCTCCTTTAAATCAAGCCATCCTCCAGCACTTGTAATTCTTGCAGATAGCTTTTCATCTAAACGATAAAACTCATTGCACATTAAAAACCGGCTACCATCTTCTGAGAGTCCTGCAATAAAGAGCCTTACTTTAATCTCTTGTAAAAGCTTGACTTCTCTATAGTACTCTAGTTCATCTTTCATAATAACAGGCCCTATATTTAACCTAGAAAATTCACTCATAGAAAAACCGTTCTCACTAAAAAAAATCATTCTTACATCAGCAGATTTATCTAAAAAAGCTGTATTTTTCATATGAGAATTAAAATCCATATCACCCCAACCAGCATACAATGTTTTTTCGTACATATTACTCCTAGACAAAATCGTTAGATTAATTTATTAAATCATTTAATAGTAATAAACTATTTAATATTTAAGTTAAGCGAAGTATAGGTTTAGCCAAAATCAAACGCTATTGTGAGTATTGACATTTTTGATATTATTCTTGCCATGAAAATTTATGTACTTGCACTTGATGGAGTTTTCGATACTGGTCTAGCAACAGTGCTAGATGCATTTGCAACAGCTAATGAACTAGCAGAAATGCTTAAGATTTCTTCTTCTTATTTTGATGTAAGCATCATTGGTGTAAGAGAAACTGTAGCTACATCACAAGGTTTTACTGTGCCTATTAAGAGGCTAGATTCCATCAAACCTGATTGGGTAGTGGTGCCAGCAATTGGTTTTAAGATGCCCAATCTCTTACAAGCAGCACTAGCACGCCCAGATATTCAAGATGCAGCCATAGAACTAAAAAAATGGGCAAATAGTGGGGTTATGATTGCAGCAGCCTGTATTGGTACATTTATACTAGCAGAATCTTCACTTTTAGATAATCAAATAGCAACTACAACTTGGTGGCTATCTCCTCTATTTCGTCAACGCTATCCAAAAGTAAAGCTAGATGAATCTAGAATGATAATTAAATCTGATCAATTTGTTACTGCTGGTGCAGCATTAAGCCATATTGACCTAGCTTTATGGTTAATTAGACAAGCTAGCCCTGAACTTGCATCTTTAACAGCAAAATATTTAATTGTTGATAATAGACCCTCACAATCTGTTTATGTTATATCTGATCATCTTGCTAATTCTGATCCTTTAGTTGAAAAGTTTGAACGATGGGCACGAAGCCAACTTGCTAAAGGTTTTTCACTAGACCAAGCTGCCCAAGCAACTCTAACAAGCAAAAGAACTCTTGCCCGTCGTATTAAACAAGTTTTAGGAAAATCTCCACTCTCCTATTTCCAAGATCTTAGGGTAGAACGCGCAGTACATTTACTAGAGACAAGCGATAGTAGTATAGATGAAATTGCAACTATGGTAGGCTATGTTGATGGAGTAACACTACGCACACTGCTACGTCGCAAACTAGGGCGAGGGGTTCGTGACTTACGTTCTAGCTAAAAATTGAGTTTATTTCTTTTCATTCTTTCTTTGCCAAACCATTATCCTTGGATTTGGATAGATTTCATAAACCAGTTGAAAAGCTGTGGAAAAGTTATCCACTTTTTCAAGCTTTTTCCACAGCTCATCACCTTCTTTAACTATAACAGTATTAACATTTTGTGGAATCTCTTTACTATGCCAGCTACTAAGACCTTCAAAAACTAGATCTCTAAACTCCATTTTACTATCAGGAATTACTGAAGCTAAATCACCAGCATAAATCATAATTTGCTTTTTTGGAGGATGTTCTAGCAAATATTTTACTAATTTAGCCTTAGCTCTTGTTTCTCTAGAATTAAAATTATTACGATAAGGTTCTTGGACTATAGCTAATTGCAAAACTCCATCAGAAACTAACCAAATATAGTTTGAAATAATTAACAAAAATACTATTAGGTTTTTTAGTTTTTTTTCTGGGCTTAAAAAAATAATAGGGAAAATAGATATAGCTAATATGATATTTAAGCCATATCGAACATTTAATAAAGAGATTGCACTTAAACTATATATTTGAATATTTCCAGTAAATAAACTATAAACAGTAAAAAGAAAAGGAATAGTTAATAAAAACATAGGAAATAACTTTATTAATAGCTCCTTATTTTTTTCTTTATAAATTACAAATAAAGCTTTAATAAAAGAAATTAGCCCAAGTAAACAAACCCAACCAGAACAAGCAATTGAGGCAGAAAAAGCTAATAAAAAAGCTAGATGAGGTTGCCCAATTGTAAAACTAGCCCAACCTAAACGCTCCTTTTGCCTTAAATAAATCCCTTTAGCTGAATGAAATCCATTATAAAACTCTAGCGCATTTCCATAGATTGCCCAGTTATGCCAAAGCCAATAAAGCACTGCACAAAAGCTGATTAAAGCCCATAAAATAGCCCTTTTAAGCCTATACTTAAAAGTTCCTTGAGTAACTAAAAATATGGTAATAAACCCTGATGGAAGTATTGCCCAAGCTTCATAGCGAGTAAGCATCGATAAACAGGCGATAATTGCAGATAACACTAAATATTTATTAGTGTTATCAGACGAATATTTAACTAAGAAAAATACCCCTCCTAAGAAAGTAGCTAAAAAAGTCAGTTCAGTCATAGGAGTAGATTGTAAATAAAGAACACTAGGGTTAAGAGAAAATATTAAAGCGGCTAAGAGTCCAGATAATAAGTTTTTTTCTGTTTTTAGATATAGGCTGCCAAAAATATAACCTATTTCAAAAAGTAGTTGTGTAGAAATTACATAACAAATCATTGATATAAAACTACCAGCTAAACCTTTTTGCCATAAGTAGTTATTAAATACAAAAGGTATTGCAAGAAAATGAGGTAGCGGTAGCCAAGGTGAGCCTAGCTGAACATAATGCTGCCATAAATTATTTTCGCTTAAGTCAATTAACTTACGAGCAATATTAAGGTGTGCAACTCCATCACCATAAAGATTTATTATTTTTAGCTGAAAAAAATAGTAGCAACTAGAAAGACTTAGAAGAGTTGAAAAGAAAAATAGTAAAATCCGTATTTTATTTATAGGATTTAATTTCGTTATCATTTGGTTTTAAGGCAATAAGATAATCTAGGATAAAAGCTTAGATACTATAGAATCAAAATGGATTGCAAAATATAGTAGAGTAGCTAAATTTGCAAATAGAAGAATAGGCAAAAACCAAAGAGCAACGACTAAAAGAGAACCCTCATTTAGGTAAATAATTAAAAGTGTTAGAGATAGACCAATATAAAGATCTATTCCAATTTGACGACCCCAATGTAATTCAGCCATTTTTCTAATACTCTTAAAAAGATTTTCCTTAGAACTACAATATATAGAGTAAGAAAGAAATGCTAAGAAAACTGTCCAGACAATATATTTGCCAAAAGATAGCGGGTTATTAAGCATAAACATTTTATCGTGCCAACTAAAAGCAATTGCACAGATAAAGAAAAGGGCAAAAACTCCCCAAAAAAAAATTTTCAAAGTTAAATATCTCCTATAATTTTTAATTCTTAATTACTCTATAAGGCAAATTTTTGTAGCTAGATAAAAATAAATTCGTTTATTTTCTTAAGTCTAAATATTTTTTTCTTCGATAGTTAGCGAATCGTTAACTAAGTTTTTTTCTTTTTTCTTTCTTTTCATTAACTCGCGTAAACGTCTTTTTTCACGAACTTCAAAGCGATCTCGAACCTTTCCATAAAACTTACGAAAATAGCCATACATTGAATAGAGAGAAGAAAATACCACTATCCAAAGCATTGCACGTCCTGCTCCATAGCAAAGTAAGCGAAACTGATCAATATTTAAGTCTTTTGTCTTTGCTACTTCTCTTAAAACATCACTTAGGTTTACATTATCGGATGGAGGTGCTCCATTTACAGTACCTAAGATTAATAAAGTAATAGCTACTACTTGTGTAGCCATTTTTAGTTTACCCATTTTTGAAGCAGCAATGGCAAAGCCTTCAGCAGCAGCAATTGAACGTAATCCTGATACAGCAAATTCTCTAGCAATAATAATTACTACAGCCCAAGCAGGAGCAACATGAGTTTCAACTAAAGAAATAAAAGCTGCTGAGATTAATAATTTATCTGCAATTGGGTCTAGTAAAGTTCCTAGTGTAGTAACTTCACCTCTACGACGAGCTAAAAACCCATCTAAAAGATCGGTTAAAGCCGCTGCTAAAAATAGAGAAACTCCCAAAATTTGTTGAGGGACACCAAACTTACTCGCAACATTTGTTAGCAAAACTACTACTAGTATTGGAACTAGAAATATACGAGTGATAGTTAATGTGTTTGGGAGATTCAAGCTATCCTGCCTATGGAATACCCATTTTGATAAAATTTTTATGGAAAAATTCTACCAAAAAACCTCTCTACTTCCAATGCTGGATAATCCAAATAATAAATACAAGTGCATAAAATAATTTATAAAAAAATAGAAGGTTATTTTATTAAGCTAAATGTCTTAAGACTCTTATAGCTTTAACTTATATTCTCATAGGCATTACAACATATTTATAATCATAATTTGCAGTGTGTTTTGGTCTAAGTTGAGCTTGGCTATTAACATCCTTAAATTCAAGATACATTTCCTCTGTACCTACAGAATGTAGAAAATCTAGAAGATAATTAGAATTAAAGCCTACGTTAATTTCTGGCCCATCATAGCTTGTCAAAACACTCTCTTCGGCTTTACCTACTTCAGTGCTTTGAGAAGTTATTTCTACTATATTATTAGAAATATGTAACTTAACACCTTTACTTTTCTCATCAGCCATTAAAGCAGCACGTTTAATAGCCGAAGAAAAATCTCCAGTATTAAAAGCCATTGAGAGTTTAATTTCTTTTGGCATCACAAGCTCATAGTTTGGAAATTGCCCTGATAAGGTTCTTGAAATTAAAACTCTATTTCCAACATTAAAAAATAAATGGTTTTCATCCTTATCAAACATTACTAATTCTGGCTGTTTTTGCTCTTTATCCTCTTTATTTTTATCATCTTTACCTTTAGCAGATTGTTCACCAAGGTCTGTTAGCATTTTTAAGAGTTCATTAAGAGTTTTTCTTGGTACTAAAACCTTAAAATCTTCTGTTTGGCCTAGCTCAAAATCCTTTTGCTCAACATAAGCTAACCTATGTCCATCAGTAGCAATCATTCTTGCAGATGATTTACCAATAACAAATTGAGCACCATTAAGAGCAAAACGCTGATTTTCTTCTTGGGTAATAGCATAAATAGTGTGTTCTATTAAGTAGCGTAAACCTTCAGCAGGAAAAGAAAGTTTAGTAGCTTTTGGCTCAGGAACAGAGGGAAAAGCCTCTTCAGGCTGACCAACAATACGATATTTTGATCTCTCACACTTAAGTTCTGCCCAAGATTGTTCGTCCTTTTTTATTTGTATTTCTGCGTCTGGTAAATTACGTACTATGTCAAAAAGCTTACGAGCATGAATAAGCATAGTGCCAGGTTTTTTAACATCCGCTTCACATTGACAGCGAATAGAAACATCTAAATCAGTAGCAATAATTTTTATCGCATCCATACCCTCAGATTTAATAGCAATATTTTGTAGAGCAGGTATTGTGTTTTTTCTCTCTATAACACCCTGTACAAAACCTAGCTCTTTTTGTAGGTTGCTTTTCTTTACTGTGAACTCCACCTTTTTTACTCCTCATCCATAATTAAAAAGTTTTAATTTTCCACACTCTGATCTTACTGATCATAATTCTTAATTTAATAAAATTTAAATTATATAGATCTAGTAATAGAAATAGGCGCTGTGAAAATGTGGAAAATTTTATTCTAACTAATTGTAAAATAACAAGTTTTGTTAATAAAAGTCTGTGAATATCTAGTGTGGATCCTTTTGTGTAAAAGCTTGTGATCTGTGGATCCTTTTCTGAGTATATAATTTTTCACAGGTTCCAAACAGGATCCTAAAGAACGTTTTAGGAAAAATCCACTAAGTCTATTTTAGTGAATTAGTTAAACTGTTAATAAGTCTGTGGAAATCCCGATCGTTTTGATACAAAGAAGCAATTTTACTAACGCTGTGTAAAACCGTTGTATGGTGTTTACCTCCAAATTCCCTCCCAATTTCAGGTAAACTAGCCTTTGTAAGAGTTTTACATAAATACATTGCAACTTGTCTTGGAATTGCAATATTTCGAGCATTATTTTTTGATTTTAGATCAGCAACTTTTAATTTATAGTGATTAGCTACTATTTTTTGGATCATTTCTATTGAAGTTCCGCGTTCATCTTCATCTATAATATTTTTTAACACTTCTTGAGCTAATTGTAATGTGATAGGTTGTTTTTTTAGCGATGAATAGGCTACTAAACGTACTAAAGAACCTTCTAGTTCCCTTACATTAGACTTAATTTTACTAGCAATAAAAAGTGCAACATCATTATCTAGCTCAATTCTCTCTAACTCCGCTTTTCTCTTAAGAATCGCTACCTTAGTTTCTAAGTCAGGTGCTTGAATATCAGCTAATAATCCCCATTCAAAACGGGAGTGAAGCCTTTCTTCTAATGTTGGTATTTCTCTTGGAGGACAATCGGAAGAAATTACAATTTGTTTTTGTGCGTCGTATAATGCATTAAAAGTATGGAAAAATTCTTCTTGAGTTCTTTCTTTACCAGCAATAAACTGAATATCATCAACAAGTAACACATCTATAGAGCGATATTTCTCACGAAAATTTAGTGTTTTATCATAGCGAATGGCATTAATTAGCTCATTCATAAATTTTTCTGCGGAAATATAGACTAGTCTTAAGTATTTTTTATTTAAGCGAATAGTATGCCCTATAGCATGCATTAAATGGGTTTTTCCAAGCCCCACACCTCCATAAATAAAAAGAGGGTTATAGGCTTTTGAAGGCGATGCTGCAACAGCTTGAGCTGCTGCATGAGCAAATTGATTAGATGTGCCTACTACAAAGTTCTCAAAGGAGTATTTTTGGTTAAGTGATGACTCAATAGGTTCAATATCAACATATTTAGTTATTGAAAAGTCATTTATTTGATTATCTTCTGTTTCTTCAGCGCTTTTATAAATAAGGGGTAGGTCAGGTTTTTCACTACTTTCTTGAGGATAAGTTCTATTTAAGTCATAGCTATACAATGCTTTACCTTTTTCATTAAAGTTAAATATTATTCTATGGTCTTTTAGACCTAGTTTTGCTAGAGATTCTGATAAAAGCTCAGAATAATTATCTGTTATCCAATTCTCAAAAACTTTATCTGGGGCAGTTAAATGTATGGTATTATTGGTATTAGATAAAAAAACTAGTGGTTGAAACCAAGTCTCAAAACTTTGAGTATTTACTTTTTCTTTTACTAAAGAAAGAATAGATTCCCAAAGGTTTGGATTGCTTTTTATGCTCATAAGTTATAGTCCTAATAATCCTAATTTATTACAATAATACCCTTATATAGGTAATTTTAGGGTAGTTTTATAGTTTTATAGTTTAATTTTTAATTTTAATAAACTGAGAAAGATTTAGTTTAAGATCAAACTAGATGCGACTTTTTAGGATTTCCACAGCTTTATTTTAATATAAAATTGCTCAACTGTGGAAAAAATAAGAGGTCTATTTTCAAATAGTTAAGCTGTGGAAAACATCTTTTATCAACAGCTTCGAGATTAGCATATAGATCAAAGAGTTTGCAACGGGATTTAACAAGAGTCGCTATAAAAGCATTTTTTATTAATTAGAATTTTTTAATATAAGTCGTTTTATCAAGATCTTAGAAGCAATAAACAAACAAATCCTATAAATAGTAGTTTTACTTTTTATAAGCAGATCTCTTTATTTTCTGATCCCTTAACCATATAAACAGCGAGGTGAGAAAGCATTGAATAATAAGAGTAAAACTTTTATTTTAATATTTTAACAAGATTTAGATTTAACCTAAGCTTATTTATAAAACTATTTTCTTAAGCTTTTTGATGGTGATAAAAGTGCCAATACCTTTAGAAGAGTTTGCCCGAAAGTTTAATAAAGAGATAACGGAAATCTTTTTTTCTCTAACAAAACACTATTCACTAACAAAAGAAATTTTTGCTAATTCTCTCTATACAATTACAGATAAATACTTATTAAAAAATTCTGAAGCTTGTTTAGATAGGGATATAATAACTTTCCTAATGCAACTTAACTGCCAAGAGCTATGTTTTGCTATTGCTTGTGCTCAAGGAGATGAAAGCGCTTGGGATGAGTTTATGCGAGATTATCGAGGTTTTTTACAGTCAGTTGCCCATCAATTAACTCGTAATGAAACACTAGCTGATGAATTAGTAGAAATTGCTTGGAGTGAGCTTTATGGACTAAGAGAAGTAGAAGGAAAACGTGTTAGTAAATTTTCTGCTTACTCGGGAAAAGGTTCCCTAAAAGGATGGTTAAGAGCCGTCCTATTCCAACTCTCTGTTGATCGGCACCGTCGTCAAAATAGATATGTTCAACCTGAAGAAGAAAATGATCTTGAACGCTTAGCTGCTCCTGTAGCACATTCTTCAGAGAAAAAAACTGAACTTTCAGACCGCTATCAAATTGCTACACATAAAGCTTTAACCTATGCTATCACTTCCTTAGATTCTCGTATGAAAGTAGTGATTAACTACTATTATTACGATAACTTAACCTTAAAACAAATAGGTCAAGTTTTTGGTGTTCATGAGGCTACTGCAAGTCGTTGGGTACAAAAGATTCAACAAGATATTCGCCAAATAGTCGAAAAATTTCTTAAGCAAGAGTATGGGTTTAACAATATTCAGATTAAAGAGTGCTTAGAATATGCTGCTCAAGGCGAAGGTGTTGATATAAAAAGCCTTTTAACTGAAACAGAACCTCCTAGTCGTGGGCCATAAAAATTTTTATTTTCTCTGCAAGTTTTTAATATATTTACGTTCCTAAAAGCAATACGACTAGTAAATATCATTTTAACTACTTCAATATCAAAGATTAATGGGCTACTTTCACATAGGAAAAGCTTTACAAAGAGGAAAAAATGAAAGATACAAAAAACGAGCAAATGGACTTACAAATAGATAAACTTCTACGTAACCATTTGAAAAATAATCAAGTAGAAAAAGCTGTTAAATGTCAGGGGTTTGACCCAGATTTAGCGACGGCCTATGCAGAAAAAATCTTAAGTAATGTAGCATTAAAAAATTATGAAGGCCATCTTGCTGCTTGTAAAAATTGTCGTCAAATGACTGCTGAATATATGTTAATGTTTGCTAGTGAACTGCCTGCTATTGAAGAAGTTAATCTAGAGCCAGTAAAAGAGATTATAGAGCCTTCTACTATAACTAAAGAAAATAACTTAAGTTGGATATCTATTAAAGAGTGGCTTTTTGGTTCTCAGGTTCGTTTTGCTTTAGCTGCGGTTCTTTTACTTTTTATTTCTGGTGCTATTTGGGTATTTTCAACTAAGAATACTACTAATCAAATAGTAGAAAATAGTGTAGAAACTCCAAAACCAAATAACCCTGTAGATGTTGTTAATAACCCAGAAACAGCGCTAAATAATAATCCAGAAGTGAATCCAACTCCACAACCTACTAATGTTAAAACACCAGGGCAAAACCAAGGAGGAAATAAAAATAATCTAATACAACCCCTAGTACCAAATAATTTAGATAACCAAGAAAAACTTGAAGTTGCAAATAAAGAAAATAAGTCTAATTCTGTAAAATTACCTTCTATAGGAAAAGAGGATAATTTGCCTGAAATAGCTAATAATAATAAATCAACACCTTCTTTGCCTACAGGAGAAAACTTACAAGTACCACCACCACCAATAGATATAGCACAAAATACAGAAAAAAATACTCAAAAAGAATCTACTACTAATAGTGGTTCTTCTAAAACTCCTAGAAATACTCCAGATTTTGGTTTGGGTGTAGCGGAAAATGTTAAAGATAAAAGATCTGTTGGTGGAAAGACTTTTCAACTTAAAAGTGGAGTTTGGACTGATAAAGAGTACTTAACTAATGCTAAGGCAAAGGCCTTAAAGAAAATAGAACTTAAAAAGGGTAGCCCTGAGTATAAAAAGGCACTTGAAGCCAACCCAGTACTGAAGGATTATTTTGATATTGGAACTTCTGTTATGGTAATTTATAAAGATAGTATTTACATAGTTAACAAATAAACAAACTTATATAGTAAAGTTAGCATCCTAAGAAGCAACAAAAACCTTACTAATCAAAAAAAAATTCCTAGCTAACTTTATCTATCTTTTAGCAAACAGGTATTTTATTTGACAGTTAGTAAGAGGCAAGACTAGAATTAGGAAACGTTTTATTTTAAGGAGATTTTTATGTTTGGCCTTGGCCCTACTGAACTAATAATTATTGGTGTTATTTTAGTTGTACTTTTTGGTGGTAAAAAAATCCCTGAACTTGCATCTGGTTTAGGCTCAGGAATTAGAAATTTCAAAAAAGCAATGAATGAAGACGAAGAAGCAGGTAAAGAAAAAGTAACTCGCCTTGAGGAAACTGCTTCTAAACAATTAAAGTAAAAATTAACTAAAGTAATCACTCCAAGGGCTATATACTTGATATTAATCCAATAAATAGCTTTTACTAGCTAAATCTATTAATTAAGCCCTTAAGAGTTCCTCTTATTGACTATTGCTTAGAGTTGAAAGCTTTTTATGGAAGTGTTAGACTAATGCTTCCTTTACTTAATAAAATTGATCATTTAAGAAAAATGGAGAAATAAGCTTTGAGTTTTGCTAGAACACTTTGGACAATCATTAAACGGTTGTTAGTTCTAGCAATGTTACTCTTGGTTTTTGTTGCTAGTACTTTAACTACACTTTATTTTTCTCGCGGCAAAGAAGTTGTTGTGCCAAAAATGATTGGTAAAAAACAAAACGACGCTATAAGCATTGCAAAAACATCAGGTCTTCAAGTTGATACAATAGAAATAATTGATGAAACATCACCTTCTGGTATTGTTCTTCGTCAAGAACCAAAACCTGGGATGATTGTTAAACAAGGTTATATAGTTAAAGTTTATTTAACTAATACAAAAAATTAGTTTTTACTCTACTCATAACTTTTTGATTAATTAAAGAGATTTAGAGGTTTTTACTTTATGAATATACAAATTGCTCCCTCAATACTTTCTGCCGACTTTACTCGTCTAGGTGAACAAGTTAAAGAAGTAGAAGCTGCTGGTGCTGGTATTTTACACGTAGATGTGATGGATGGGCATTTTGTTCCTAATATTTCTATTGGTATACCTGTAGTAGAATCACTAAGACCTAAAACTAAATTGCCTATTGATACCCATTTAATGATATCTGAAGCAGACCGCTATATTGAGCGTTTTGCTAAAGCTGGTGCCAATATGATATCTGTTCATGTCGAAGCCGTTGCTCACTTACATCGTAGCCTAGATTTAATTCATAACCTTGGTTGTAAGGCCGGAGTAGTACTTAATCCAGGTACAGCACTTTCTTCATTAGATGAAATCCTACCTTATACAGACTTTGTTTTAATTATGTCTGTAAATCCTGGTTTTGGCGGACAAAAATTTATAAAAAGCTCTGTTCAAAAAATTGCTAACCTTAGAAAAATGATTCAAGACCGAGGCTTAAATGTTCATATTGAAGTAGATGGTGGTATTGATATGACTACTGCTCCTCTAGTTACTCAGGCAGGTGCAGAATGGTTAGTTGCCGGTTCTGCAATTTTTTGTGCTCCTTCTCCAGGAGAAGCCGTAGTAGAAATGCAAAAAATTGCTAGTCAACCTTTTTCAGTTTAATAAAAGTTTGATTATACTAACTTACTATAGTATGTGAATCTAATCTAAACTTTATAATTCTCTTAAAATACTAGTCCAAGGTATAAATCCTTGAGCTAAAACTAATTAACCTATTTTATATTCTAAAATTAAAAAATTTCATTTGGAGCAAAATTAATAATGAAATTAACAAGATATTTTACTCTATTTATTATTTTAGTTTTTGTTTTTTCTGTAGGTGCTTGTAGTAGTAAAAAAACTACCAAACTTGCTGTGTCTGATAATGCTGATCAGCCCCGTGAAGGCCGTGATAGAGAGCTTTTTGAGGATGCCTTAAAAGAAATGCAAAAGAAACGTTATGAACAAGGTAGACTCTTAATTAACACTATGGTTACTACCTACGGTGATAGCCCACTACTTCCAATGGCTAAACTAACCATTGCAGATTCTTATTATCGTGAGGGTGGCACACCCAACCTAGTTCAAGCCGAAGCAGAATACCGTGATTGGCTACAATTTTTCCCAAATCATGAATTAGCACCTGAGGTTTTGATTAAAACCGCAGAAATTCATCTTCGCCAAGTGCAAACTCCTGATAGAGAACAAGATCACGCTCTTAAAGCAGAAAAAATCTTGTTAGAAACCACACGTCGTTTTCCTCAAACTAAGGATAATGCCAAGGTAAAAGAATATCTAGATTTAGTACAAGAAAAACTTGCTGCTCATGATTTAGGTGTAGCTAGGTTTTATTTTGAAAGACGTGATGCTTGGAAGGCTACGGAATCACGTTGTGCAGATATTGTTAATAAATACCCTAATTACACAGACTTAGATATTGCTCTTTGGTACTTAGGACGCTCCTTAGAGGAACAAGAAAATACTGAAGATGCATCTAAACACTTTGCTAGAATCGTAAGAGAATTTCCTACTAGTAAATATCGTGATGCTGCTGCTGAAAAATTAGAACGTTTTGGTAAGGCTGTTCCTGATCCTAATCCAGATATTCAAGAAAAAATTACAGAACGCCGTTCAATGATGGCACGTGTAATGGAAAACCTTTTTGGCCCAACCGTTACTGTCTCTAAAGAAGGTATCCTTCTTAAAGAAGGAGATAAAATTGATCAATCTACTTATGATTTGATTAGTAATGCTTCTCGCAGTAATGGGACTTCTCCTGATAGTCAAGGTAGTAGTATTGGTAATAAACCTGCTACAAATTCTAGTAGCGAAGCCTCTACACCTACATCTGATAACAATGGAGACGGGAATCAGCCTAAAATAAAAGAAAAGAAAAAGAATAAGAAATCTAAAGAGTAGGGAATTAAGCTAATTATTAAAGTAGGAAGTTTATTTTTCAATCTACCTAAAAGTCGTCTTATTTCAATTAGTTGAGATATAAGAAATCTTGACAGACAGGGGTAAGAATGATAGCTTAATTCTTCAATGTTAAATTTTTGGTCAACTTTTAATAAAAAGATTTTGATTCTTAACTTACCGCTACAGAGGAAAACTCTCTGTAGCGATTTGCATTTAGAATGCTCCATTAATTGTGGAGAAAAGCTTTAAGATTCAATATCTAGTAGGAGGACAGGATGGGGCGAAAGATCTTACTTGCTGATGATAGTATTACTATACAAAAGGTTGTTAATTTAACCTTTTCTGATGAAGGGATAGAAGTTATTACTGTAGGCAATGGTGAATTAGCAGTAAGAAAAATGAATGAAGTTAGGCCAGATATTGTACTTGCAGATGTTTATATGCCTGGCAAAAGCGGTTATGAAGTCTGTGAGTTTGTCAAAACTAACCCACAATTTGCTCACATCCCAGTACTTTTATTAGTTGGAGCCTTTGAGCCGTTTGATCCAAGCGAGGCTCTAAGAGTAAAGGCTGATGGGCATTTAACTAAACCTTTTGAATCACGTGCTTTAGTGGCTACAGTTTCTAGGCTTTTATCTAATGCACCCCCTGCTGCAATGTCTTTTTCTTCTCCACCTCCTATGACTACTCCTGTGCCTGTTCCACAAAGTTGGCCTTCTGCTCCCCCAGATTCTACTACAACAAAACTTTCTCCTGAACTAGCAGAAAAATTTCAACCTAACTTTGCCAGTGAACACAGAAAACCAGAGCCTTTTAGAGCTAGTCCAGTAACTCCAATTCAAGCTAGCCCAGTAACTCCAATTCAGGCAAGTCCAGTTTTTTTTCAAGAATCTTCAGTTTCAACAAATGTTGAAGAAGCTTTTTCACCCTCTTCTCAACCAATATCAAAACCATCATCTCTTGCTTCAGACTATGTAGATAGAGTGTTTAGCTTTGATAATAATGATTTTAGTACCCCATCTACACCTAGTAGTGAAGTAGCTTCTAATAAAGAGGAATTAGAAATTGATCGAGGCCCAGTTTTTGATCTAGATTCTCCACCGACACCTGAGCCTTCTTTTGATCTAGATATTAATGATATTTCCTATAATACTTCTGAACAAAAAGCAGAAACAAATATTGAAGAAGAAACTTCCCAACCGTCTCAAGACATAGTTGAAAAAAGCTTTGAGCTAAGAGACCCAGAATTTGACTTAAGCCAATCAGAAAGCAATAAAGAATCAGCACAATCTGAAGAGATGAATTTAGATTTTCAAGAAGATGATCCTTATGAATCCACTCAAATAATGGGATCGGCTTCCCGTGCACAACTACAAGCAGCTTATGCTGCTTATAGTAAACCTGAGCCTGATCAAAGTTCTTCAAATTATCAAGAAAGCTCATCAGAAATCCAATATGATGATTTTACTCCTCTAGATTTAGAACCACTAGAAGAAGCAAATTATTCCAATCCCCAACCAAATGTATTAACAGAAGAACTACCCTCTATTAGTGATGAATATGTTTTAGAATCAAGAACTTCGGAAATAAAGAAAGACCCTTTGTTAAATTTAGATGAAACTCCAGTATCTAGTACTATAGCCTATAAAGATGAAGCCCCACCATTACCTACTATGGCTTATCCCCCTGCTTCAATGCCATCTTATTCAGAACCTCCTAATTATCAAAATGAAGATATGTTAAAAATGGGACGTACTACCGGCTCACATGAAGGTTCTAGAGTAACAGAAACTATGGCTCAACTCCCCGAACCAGAAAGCTTTTCAGACCAAACCTCTAGTAATTCTGCTGATGTACTAGACTTACAAGATAACTCTTCGCTACAAAACGATTTTCACTCTACACAATCTTCCTATCCATCTAGTTTAAGTGAAAGCCCTTTAGATTTAGAACAATCTTCTCAACTAGATATAGAACCACAATCACAACTGGAACTAGAACAACCAACACAATATTACGTAGATAACGAATCTTCATACTCTGATGAACCTCTTGCTGATTTGGTAACAACACCTGAGCTAGAAAATCAACCTAGCTATACTTCAACTAACTATCAGGCTGATTATCAAGCAAATTATCAAACCAATTATCAAGAAAACTATCAAGAAAATTACCAAGAAAATTACCAAGCTGAAGAACAAAATAGCTACCAAACCAATTATCAAGAAAATTACCAAACCAATTATCAAGAAAACTACCAAGAAAATTACCAAGAAAATTACCAAGAAACCTATGGTGAAGAGACTTCTTCAAATGAAGTTTTAGAGAAGGTTTCAGAATCTATACCTCCTCCAAGTTTAACAAGTAGTTTTGTAGCAGAAACAGCACAAACAAACCCTTATCAAGAAACAGCAGCATATATACCTATAAGTTCAGAACTTTATACACAAGCACCTCCAGTTATTGAACCAGCCCAACCTAGTTTAAGGGCTATTCGAACATCAGATCTACCTACATTACCTTCAATGCCAGCACTTCAAGCACCGCCAACACTTGAAACTCCTGTTCTTAGTCCATCTGTAGTTCCTGTTGCAATAACTAGTATTGATCAAATTCCACAACATCTTGTGGATGAAATTGTTAAACGCGTTATTGCTCAGCTTAGCGAAAATGTAATTAGAGAAATTGCTTGGGAAGTTGTACCAGACTTAGCACAAATTATGATTAAAAAACACCTTAGTCAAACTAGCGGTAAATAGATTTTGAGTCTTATGTTTTTCTTGGCTTGTCTTATTAAATTAATTTAATTTAATTAAGGCATTTCTCGAGGGAATTAGTAAATTATGAAGATTCTTGCTCTCGAGCCATCAATAACTTTACTAAAGTTGCTTTCTGATAATATGCAACACTACGGCTATCAATTTCAAGGTGCTCTTGATATTGGGCTTGCTAGGAATGCTTTGCAAATGGGATATCAGCCAGAAATTATTGCGGTAAATTTCTGTTTTTGTGTTTATCCTATGATTTTGGAACTAGAAGAGTTTGTTAAGCAACTAAACTATCCTTATAAAGCTACAATGGCTATTCTTGATAGTGAAAGCGAGCCTAATTATCTTCATGCTCGTAGTATGGGTTTTCAAAGTATTGTAATTAAGCCTCTAAGTATAAAAACTTTTATTAATGAAATAGAATCTCTTACAGGAATTAATAATAAAACTAATAAAATCTCATTGGCTTTTTCATCTACTGATACACGTCGCGAAGCTCGCCTGCATATTGCTATTGAGGTTACTATAAAAACAGTTGATGAGGAAACAGGTCAGTTTTTCCAAGAACAAACTGTAACCGAAGATATTAGCCTTAATGGTACATCCATACTTACTCTACTTGATATAAAAATAGGTTCAATGGTTAGTCTTAATCGTGCCACTCAGGTAGACGCTTGTATTGCAATAGTTAGAGGAAGTTTTATTGGAAATGATAGGATTCGTCGCTTAAATTTACAGGTTATAGGAAAAAGCTGGCAAGACTTTTATGATGAACTAACACAACGAGTTAATGAAAAAGCCTTAAATTCCCAAGAGACAAAATTAAAAATTGATCCTAAAGAAATCTTAAATAACCGTTATAAAATCGAGCGAGAACTTGGTAAAGGTGGTTTTGGCATTGTTTATCAAGCAAAAGATCTTGTTGGTGGAAATAAAGTAGCCTTAAAACTTTTAATTGAAACTCAGGATATGGTTCAACATAGTATCAATCAACAGTTTTTTGAACGTGAAATAAAAATATTATCAAAAATTGAGCACCCAAATATTATTTCAGTCCTTGATTCTGGTTTTAGTAGTAATGGATCTCCTTTTTTTGTAATGAATTATATTGAGGGAATGCCCCTTGACCAATTGATTAAAATCGATAGCCTTTGGTCTGTTGATAAAGTCCTAAATATACTTAAGCAGCTTTGTCCTGCACTTCATTCTATACACTTAAAAAACATAATCCATAGAGATCTAAAACCTGCAAATATTATGATTGAAAAAGTAGGCGATGGACAAAGAGCAATTTTACTAGATTTGGGTATTGCTAAAATGGTTAGAGGCAGTAATGATAATTCTTTAATGCAAGAGCTAACTAAAACAGGAATGACTGTAGGCACATTACAGTATATCTCACCAGAACAGTGTCTAGATTTGACGCTTGATAGTGGTGTAGATATATATTCTTTAGGTATAGTCGTTTATCAACTCTTAACAGGAAAAATGCCTTTTAAGACTAGTACTTTAGCAGAACTTATAATTGCTCATGTACAAGGTAAACCTATCCCAATGCGTGAAGTTAACCCTAATATTAGTAATGCTATTGAGTCTGTAGTGTTTTGGGCATTAGCAAAAAATCGTGAACAGCGGCCTAAAACTATGATGGAATTTCTAGAACATTTTGAACGTGCTGCTAATCAGTCACTTGAAATAGAAGCCGAAGAATTAGACCAAAAATCAACTCCTCAAGAAGAGCCAACCATTCTATTTTCACCAGAAAATTAAATTAATCTTTATAAGAGAAATAACGTAATCCTAACTTAAAGTTAGCAAATCCGCTTTTTTACTCTGTGCGCTTTTTATTTTTTATGCTTAAATTTCCTTTCTGTAAAATTTACACAATAAATAATAAATAAGGTCAAAATAATAATTTATGGAAATTGCTAAAACATATGAACCAAAAGAAATAGAAAGTAAATGGTATCCAATTTGGGAAAGTCGAGGATATTTTACTGCTGAATCTAAATCAGAAAAACCTGCTTTTTGTATCTCTATACCCCCTCCTAATGTAACTGGGTATCTACATATGGGACATGCCCTACAACATACACTAATGGATACACTTACCCGTTGGCGACGTATGCAAGGCTATAATGCTTTATGGCTTCCTGGTACTGACCATGCAGGTATTTCTACTCAAATTGTAGTAGAAAGACGATTAAAGGAATTAGAAAATGTTAATGCTAAAGATTTAGGTCGTGAAGAATTTGAACGCCGTGTATGGCAATGGAAAGAACACGCAGGTGGTACTATTCAGCGCCAAATACGTAAGGAAGGCGCAAGCTGTGATTGGACAAGGGAACGTTTTACTTTAGATGAAGGACTGTCAAAAGCTGTTCGTGAGGTTTTTGTTCGACTTTATGAAGAAGGTTTAATATATAGAGGCGCTTATTTAGTTAATTGGTGTCCTAAAGATCAAACAGCTTTATCTGATTTAGAAGCACCTAAAAAAGAAACTAAAAGTAAACTCTATCATATTGCTTATCCTGTTAAAGATAGCGATGAAAAGATAGTTGTAGCCACAACTAGACCAGAAACTATGCTTGGTGATACTGCTGTTGCAATTCACCCTAATGATGAAAGATATAAAGGTTTTCATGGGAAATCTGCAATTTTACCATTAGTAGGCAGAGAAATTCCTTTTGTCTGTGATGAAATGGTAGAAATGGATTTTGGAACAGGTGTTGTTAAAATTACTCCTGCACATGATCCTAATGATTTTAAGATGGGACTTACCCATAATTTGCCGCAAATTACTGTAATTAATAAGTTTGGCAATATGAGCGAAGCCGCAGGAGCAGAATTTGCAGGCTTAGATCGTTTTGAAGCTCGTAAAATAATTTTAGAAAAACTTGAAATAGAAGGGCTTTTAGTAAAAGTTGAAGACTACACCCATAAAGTAGGCCATTGTCAACGTTGTGAAACAATACTTGAGCCGCTAATTTCTACACAATGGTTTGCTGTAATGAAACCTATGGCAGAAGCCGCCATTAAAGCCGTTCAAGATGGACGTACACAATTTATTCCTGAGAACTGGACTAAGGTTTTTTATGATTGGTTAGAAAATATCCAAGATTGGTGTATTTCTCGTCAGCTTTGGTGGGGGCATAGGATTCCAGCTTGGTATTGTCAAGATTGTCCAAAAATAATTGTTGCACGTGAAACACCCACTTCTTGTCCTAGCTGTAGCAGCAGTAATCTTAAACAAGATGAAGATGTGCTTGATACCTGGTTTTCTTCAGCACTTTGGCCGTTTTCTACACTGGGTTGGCCTAATAATACAGATGACTTAAAAACTTTTTATCCAACTAGTGAAATGATTACAGGTTTTGACATTATCTTTTTTTGGGTAGCCCGTATGATGATGATGGGACTTAAATTTATGGATGAAGTTCCATTTAGAAGAGTTTATATAACAGGACTGGTACGTGTTGATGGTGAAAAAATGTCTAAAATGAAGGGTAATGTAGTTGATCCCTTAGATGTTTTTGATCGCTATGGTACAGATGCAGTACGTTTTACTCTAGCTAGTTCTGTTACTGGTGGCACAGATGTTGATTTACAAGAAATAAAACGCAAAGTTGATGGTCAGGAAATTAAAGAATATCCTAAGATGGAAATAGCTCGTAATTTTGCTAATAAGATATGGAATGCTTCGCGCTTTGTTTTAATGAACTTAGGAGAGACAGAATTTAGCGCTAATCCTTTTGATGAAAGTGCTTCACTCTATGATAAATGGATTTTATCTCGTCTAAACCATGCTTCTAGAGATATTAATAATGCATTAGAGCAATTTCGTTTTTATGATGCTACACAAACACTTTACCATTTCTTCTGGAATGATTTTTGTGATTGGTATATTGAACTTGCTAAACCTTTAGTGACTGCTAAAGAAGTAACTCCTGAAGTTACTAGAGCGCGTCAAAGAATTATTTATATTCTAGATAGATCTTTAAGACTACTTCATCCCGTAATGCCTTATATTACTGAAGAAATTTGGCAAAGACTTCCACATGAGGGTGATTCGATTTCTATGGTTGCATTTCCTGGATCAGGTTGTGATCGTGATCTAGATCGTGATCGCGATCAACTTGATCAAGTTGATCAAATTAACGATCAAATCGAAGATCAAATGCGATCAGTGATCAGCTTGATCACAAAGATCAGAAATGTAAGATCAGAAATAAATCTTCCTCAAAATGAATTAGTGCCACTTAAACTTGGGATTAAGGATGAAGCTTTGCAAAAAGTGATCCTTGAAAGCGAAGATGCGATCAAGAGATTAGCTAAAGTTAAAGAGATCGAGATCAAATCTGATCTAGGGCGAGAAAAACAATCTGCACAAAGTGTGATCACTGGAGTTGAGATCGCGATCCCACTTGCAGGATTAATTGATCTTGATAAAGAACGTGAACGACTTAAAAAAGAGCTAGGAAAAATGCAAGCAGAAACAGAAAAGCTTTCTAATCAATTAGCTAATCCTAATTTTGTTAGTAAAGCTGATCCTGAAAAAGTGGAACAAGTTCGCTTAAGGCTGGCAGAACTAAGTGTTCAACGTGAAACAACTAAAGCAAACTTAGAAAACTTATAATTAAAATTAATTTCTTATTAAATTAAAGGTTGGAAAAAACGTGCAAATAGATAGAAATTTACTTTTTAACTCAATTACTCAATTTTTGGATGAAGATCTAGGTCGTGGAGATATAACAACTCAATCTACTGTTTTAGATGCTACTAAAGGTAGAGGAAAGTTTTTAGCTAAACAGGAAATGATTGTTGCTGGTTTAGAAGTTGCAGAAGCAGTTTTTAATTGCCTAGATCCAGAACTTCAAATAGAAGCTTTTGTTTATGAAGGTGAGTTTGTAAAAGCAAATACAGAAATTGCACGTCTAGATGGGCCAGCTAATGTGTTACTAGCTGGCGAAAGATTAGCCTTAAATTTAATGCAACGAATGTCTGGAATTGCTACGCTTACAAGTAAATATGTAAAAGCCATTGAAGGAACAAGTGCAAGAATTGTTGATACTCGTAAAACTATGCCTGGGCTAAGAATGATTGATAAATATGCTGTGCAAATAGGTGGAGGACATAATCACCGTTTTGGCCTGGATGATGGCATATTAATTAAAGATAACCATATTATGTTGGCTGGAGGCATTGAAGCCGCCGTTAAACGCGCTCGTGATAGAGCAGGACACTTGCATAAAATTGAGGTTGAAGTAGCTTCTTTTGAGCAACTCCAAGAAGCTATTAATGTAGGGGCTGATGTAATTATGTTAGACAATATGCATCCGTCTCAGGTAATGGAAGCTGTCCAAATTGTACGCAAAAGCGAAAAAGGAAAAAATATTATTTTAGAGGCTTCTGGAGGCATTACCTTAGAAAATGTTGCTGATTATGCAAAAGCAGGAGTAGAGCTAATTTCCATAGGGGCGATTACTCATTCTGCATCTGCAATGGATATTAGTTTTAAGATAGGTCTAGGGCATTAGTCCAAAACTCTATTTCGATTTTTAGCCTAAGACTATGAATTAATAAAGCCTTGAGACTTGTTTCAAGGCTTTATAGTTTTAGAGATAGATAAATTTATTGTTTTCCAAAGCGAGAAAACTCGACAACATCATGAGCACAAAAAACTTGTACTTCATTTGAGTGTGTTTTTACAAGCTCGCGAAGTCTATCTTGGTTACTAAGTCGCTCTTGGGCTTCCATCTCAACAATATGTTGAAATAGCCATAAACCAGGCGTGCAATGATAGCCTGCTGGATCCATTTCACCATGAAAGAAATAAGCATCTCCACAGTGTAATAACCATCCATTAGATGTTTTAACTGCAACAGCACAATGTCCCCGAGTATGGCCTGTTACAGGAATAAGCAACACCTCTGAATCAGTGCCAGCAATTGCTTGTACTTTATTAAAACCAAACCAACGCTCGCCTTCTTGTTGTTTATGTATTACCCAAGCAGGATTATGTTCCCAATGAAAAGGGCGATAGCGGTTTTTTTCCTTTAAGCTAGGTGGGTTCATTGCTGCTTTATGTTCTGGCTCAAAAACATGCACTTTAGCTTTGGGGAAATCTGGCAAACCTCCAGCATGGTCTAGATCTAGATGTGTTAATACTATGTGTCTAACATCATCTACCTTAAACCCTAGCTTAACTACTTGATGTGCGGCAGTTTCTTCAACATCTAATTTTGGTCTAGTAAGAAGTGTAAACAGACCCCCTAACCTAGTTTTTGGATCTTTTATGTCTTTTAAGCCAACCCCTGTATCAACTAATACTAAACCCTCATTAGTTTCAATTAGCAAACAATGGCAAATCATTTCACCAGGGGAAAAAAAGCCATACTCAGTACCAGAAGTTATACCTAATACAGTAAAAAAGGGAAGTTTTTTATTAGGATCAGCAGGGCTATTATTAGTAGCATACTTAGTACCATTAATTAAAAATGAACTGTAAGGACACATTGTGGCACAGTTTAAGTGATGAATATGCATTGTTATATCCTTAAAAAAGTGGTTTTAATTAAAGGGTTAAGAATAGCATTAGGGGCTAATATTTTTGAGCTATTTTGCCTAAACATAAAATTTAAGAAAAACTTTTAGGTTGAACTATTTAGCTGTTAGATAGATAATTGCTTTCCTCAAAAAATAACTTGTACTTTTAATATGAACAAAAATTTAAATAAAACAAAAATTATTTCTTATCAAATAGGAGACTTTATTGCTCGGATTTTTCATTTTGAGCAAATTGACTCTACAAATACTTTTTTAAAAAAATATTTCCAAGCTAAACGCTCTCAATTTACACAAACAGAAGAGCTTAGCATTCTAGAAGGTATTGGAGCATTAGCTGATTTACAAACATCAGGACGTGGTAGGCTTGCCCGAACCTGGTATTCACCTTTAGATGAAGGTCTTTATTTTTCTATTATACTAATGCCCAAAATAGAACCTTCTCAAATAACTCTAATTTCTTTAATGGCTGCAATTGCTACAGCAGAAGCAATTATGGAGCTTTGCCAAATAAAAGTAGATATAAAATGGCCTAATGATATTTTAATAAATAAAAGAAAAGTGGCTGGAATCCTTATAGAAAGCAGCTTTGAAGGAAATAGCTTAAATTATGTTGTTGTTGGTATCGGAATAAACCTTAAACAAAAAACTTTTCCTTCTAATCTTAATCATCCTGCTAGCTCTCTTTTTTTAGAAACTAATTTGATTATAGAAAAAGAAACTTTTTTACCTGTTTTACTAGAAAAATTAATTCAGTGGTATAAAATTTTGAAAATTAAGTCTGATAACGTAATATCACGATGGGAAGAACTTTCTAGTTTTGCTTACGGTAAAGAGATTAGGGTAAATATAAATAATCAGGATTTAGTTCTTACGACTATGGGCTTAGATGGGTGTGGCTCATTAAGGGTAAAAGATGAAAATGGAAAAGAATTTAGTCTTTATGGGAATGAAATTAATACCGAAAGGTGAAAAATATGTTACTAGTTCTAGATGTTGGCAACACCAATACTGTGTTAGGGGTTTATAAAAATGATGAGATAGTAGCCCGCTGGAGATTGACTACAGAGCGAGATCGAACAATTGATGAATATGGGATTTTATGTAGAAACCTTTTTACTTTAGCAAAACTTGACCCTACAGAAATAACAGCCATTGCTATTTCTTCTGTAGTTCCTACCTTAAATTTTACTCTTTATAAAATGGCGGTTAATTATTTTGGGCTTGAGCCTCTTTTTGTCGAGCCTGCAAAAAATGCTGGTATAAAAATATATTATGATACTCCTCAAGCCGTTGGGGCAGACCGTGTTGTTAATGCAGTAGCTGCTTTTCATAAATATGGAGGCCCTTGTATTGTTGTAGATTTTGGTACAGCTACGACTTTTGATGCTATTTCACCTATAGGTGATTACTTAGGTGGGGTAATTACTCCAGGTATTCAAATTTCATCAGAAGCGCTTTTTTTAAGGGCATCTCGCCTACCTAGGGTGCAAATTCGCCATCCTGAAAAAGTTGTAGGTACATCAACAATTATGAGCATTCAATCAGGGCTTTATTTTGGCTATATAGGCTTAGTAGATGGAATATTAAAGCGGATGATTGATGAACTTGGCCCACAAAAAACAGTAATTGCTACAGGAGGACTTGCTCCATTAATTGGTAAAGGCTCGGAAATTATTCAAATTATAGATGATGATTTGCTCTTAGAAGGCTTAAAGCTTATTTATGAAAGGAATAAAGAAAAATAATTTATTCTAATAAATAACTGAAGTGTAAAGTAGTTAGAGAATTGACTCTACCTGTTAAAAAAATTAAGTAGTATTTGTTTTTTGTAGTCAAGTATTTTAACTAATTTAAGAATTTAAGAATTTAAGAATAGCCCAATCCAATTTAAGACTGGGCTATTTTTTAAGCCTTATTTTCCCAAAATTTCAAAATCAATTTCTTGAGATTGAGAACGGCTTTTATTAACTAAATCTGTCACTATAACTTGAAAAGTATATTTACCGGCTGGAAGTTCTGTTCCTAGAACAAATTTACCGCCTGCTTGTATATCTTGAAGATTTTGCTGTCCTTTAGAATCTAAGGCTGAGTCATTAGAAAAAACTTGTTTACCTTCTTTATAAAGAACTGTTTGAAGTTTAAGTTTAGGTTTTTTAGTTCCATCAAGTTTTGGGTTATAAATGTGATAATTATATTGAATTAGTGAACCTGACTTAAACTGTCTAGTTGCTAGGGTTATAAGTTCTACTTCACTAGAATTTTCAGGGTTTTCTTTTTTTAATCTTTCTTCAGCTAAAGTTACACCTGATAGAGCTAAGTTATCATTTTTTATTTTAGGTACTGTAACAAGCTGACCAGCAGAACCAAGTTTTTTAGTTGTGGTGTCACGAACTACTGCACGAACTTGATATGTACCTTCTAGTTTTGCAGGAGTATTAAGGATAATTGCAAACCCTTTATCTAGAATTTCTTTGTATTTTTCTTCTTTTACCCTAACATCGCTAGTTTGAGAGACTTTACTAATTAAATTACCATTTTTACCAAAAGTATAAACTAACATCTCAATATTAGCTTTTTTTACTCCATTAGCTTCATCAACAAAAGTTAGGTCTTTGCAATTTACATGTATAAGAGATTTAAGTAGGCTCCCAGCCTTTTTATCATAGCTAAATAAAGGGGTTAGCTGAACATAAACATCCTTAGCACTAAATGGAGAAATTGCTGCATTTACTAGTTCTTCAGCAGGAGTAAGCGCTTTAAATTCTTTATCTTCAACTCCATAAAAACCTACTCTGGTTCTTACCGTTAGCCCAGATCTTTTTACTTTAACTGATAATTTATGGTAAGGATTTTTTGCATTAAAAGTTGTTTCTTGAGGGGTATAGCCTATTAAGTAATAGCCTTCTTGATCATCTAGAGTAGTTTTAATTCCTGTATCATTGCCTACACTAAAAATTCCGCCTGTTGCACCAGCTAAAAAGCGCATTCCTTGTTGGCTTTCAATTTGAAAATTAGCACGCCCTTCTATTGCACCTTGTACTTTTCTTTCTACATCATTAGAGCTATTGGTTCCAACTGTTGAATCAGGGCCAAAATCATCTCTTGCACTAAGAGATAAAGAAGGTTGCAAGCCTCTTGCATCTACTGTGTAACAAACTACAGAGGCGCGATTAGCTGTTTCTATTAAAGTATTAATTGCATCTGTTACTAAACCATTATTAGTAGAATTAATTGCTCCTACTCTAGAATTTCTTGAACCAGGAGTAGCAGGAGCATCATTAATAGTACTTAGTTGAGATGAACCTATACCAGCAGTATCAAAAGCAGGAAAAACTCCAGAAAAAACTACCATTGATTTTCTTCCAGGAAGAGTTTTTAACCCTTGTACAATAAATTTAAGTTCACGTAAAGAAGCAAGAAATGAGGATGAAAATGTATTAGCATTATCATCAGGGTTATCTAGAGGTGCTGTACTTACTGCTTGTATTGAATCAGCCCCAGCACGATTTAATCTTGTAAGATTTCCCTTTACTTCGTTTATTGCAGCATAAAGCTGCTGTTTATTACTAGTAAATTGTTGTAATACACCAATATTAGCCCCAGTACGAATAATTGCTACTAGATCTGTAGGCTCAACTCTATTATCTACATATCTTTTTAATGAATCTCTAACTGATTGTATGGAATCAAGAGGAATTCCTAATTCATCAATTACTAAAGCGATAGTACGGCCTACTTGATTTCTAGGGGTAGTTTGTAGGGTTTTAGCTTCAGGATTAGCTTTTTGATTTATTTGATTTGCAGGAGTAGGTTTTGTTTGACTGGTTTTATTAGGTGCAAGATCAATAAAAGAAAAATTTGAAATTTCTTGAAGTTTTTTATCTTCATAGATTTCAAAATCCTCAGCTTTAAGATCTTTAACTAATCTTCCTTTTCCATCTTCAACTACAACATCAAATTGAATTAATTCTGTAGTTATTCTTACGGCAGGTTCTTCATCTATTTGGGGTTCTTGTGCAATGGTTGGTAAGCTTAGGGTTGAAAAAAATAATGATACCAATAGAAAATATGTAACTAGTTTTAACATAAATTAACTTCCTTATTATAAAAATAAACTCCTTACAGACTAAAAGCTACTTTTATTTATTAAGTAATTTAGTTTAATAGTACAATAGAGTAAATTTCAATAAATAAAAGTCATAAATAACAAGACTCTAGTGACTGCCACACCTCTGATTGATAAATATATAGATAACGAAGTTTTGCCCATTGAACAGTTTTGTTCTCTAAATTAAAGCATTTCATCTGTTTTAGAGGTGGTGAATAGAGATGAATGGATATAGCAGGAAGGTTGTCTGCGGGTTCGATTTTATGGATTTCTCCAGGATGGCTAAAAATTACTCCTCCAATAGATAAAGTTTCTGAGCTAGTTTCTTGAATTTCATCTGTATTTGAATTGGTATAGTGATAATTGGTATTAATGATTTTACCGGATATAATTTTTTCTACACTAAATGATTGATAATGGTCATGGATTGGGCTTTTTTGATTTTTGTTCCAACACATTATTAAAACTTCAAAGCGATCATCTTTATAAAATAAATTACGAGTATAATTATCTTCAGAAAAATTAATACATTTTTTTATTTCTTCAGAGTCAATATTAACTAATTGCATTAACTTAAAAGTATTATCTAGATTAAACTCTTCTTCTGAGAGTTGAGAGAGATATTCTGTAAATCTAGTAAGGCTAAAATTACCGCTTTCTATTTCCTGTTTAGTAAGCAAATCAACTGTTTTGCTAGTAACAAATTCAACAATTTCAGCACAGTGATTTTTTCTTTCTTGAGAGGAAAAATCAGAAAATTGAGAGGTAAGTTCAGCACATTTAGTAGTTTTATATTTTTCTTGGAATTCTTTTGCTATTTCTGAGGAGATTTTTTTAGCTGTTTGGCAAGGAGGTTGATTATTTTCCGGCTTGGCTTTGGCAAGGCTTGCTGCCATAGCCGAAGCCACAATACATGAGCAGGTTTCTTGCAGTCCAAGCCCTTCTTCAAATGCATTTGTTGATTGCAAAACTTCTGGAGAACAATTAATTAGACCATGATTTTTTAAGCTCTCTAAAATGCTACGAGCAGAGTTTGCTTGTTCGGATAAATATAGATTTTTTGCTGATTCAGGACATCCCATATTAAGTCTCTTTTCGAGTAAGTTTAGATGTACGAAATTGTATTATTATCTTATAAATAGTTTAGAAAAAGCAATAAATCAAAATTAACAAAATATTATGGATTAATTTAGCTAGATTAATTTTTACACGATATTATTAATATATTTTATGTATAAATATAAATCTTTAATTTATTTGACTAGTATAAAGAGGCGTTATTTAATTGCTGAGATAATTGATTGAGAACTTGACAGATAAGCCTAGTGATTGTTAAACTCTGCGACTTTAACCTACTGTAATTTTGGCCGAAAATTTTAAGGAGAAAATTTTATGACATCATATAATGGCCTGCCTGTGCCTGAGGATGGCGCAAAAATAACAATTGATTCTAATGGTAATTTGAATGTCCCAAATAATCCAATTATTCCTTTTATTGAAGGTGATGGTACGGGTCCAGACATTTGGAAAGCATCTTCTCGTGTTTTTGATGCTGCTGTAGAAAAAGCTTACAACGGCGCTCGTCGTGTGGTTTGGTATGAAATTTTTGCAGGTGAAAAAGCTTATACCAAATTTGGCGAATGGCTCCCTAATGATTCTGTTGAAGCTATTAAAGAATTTTGTGTAGCTATTAAAGGCCCACTTACTACACCTGTTGGTGGAGGTATCCGAAGTCTTAATGTTACTTTGCGCCAAGTCCTAGATCTTTATGCCTGTGTAAGGCCAGTACGCTATTTTGATGGTGTTCCTGCTCCAGTTAAACATCCAGAAAAACTAGATGTAATAATTTTTCGTGAAAATACTGAAGACGTTTATGCAGGAATAGAATTTTCTGCTGGTAGCGAAAAAGTTCAAAAAGTCTTATCTTTGCTAAGTGAAATGGGCTATAACGTCCGCCAAGATAGTGGTATAGGCATAAAACCAATTTCTATTACTGGAAGTAAACGTTTGGTTCGTCGAGCTATTAACTATGCTATTGCTCAAGGTAAAAATCGAGTCACCTTAGTTCATAAAGGTAATATTATGAAATTTACCGAAGGAGCTTTTCGTGATTGGGGCTATCAACTGGCAAAAGAAGAATTTGCTGATACAGTAGTTACTGAAGATGATGTTTATACTAAACACGATGGCCGCATTCCCGAAGGCAAAGTAATGATTAATGATCGTATTGCTGATTCTATGTTTCAACAAGTGCTAATTCGCCCTGATGAATATCAAATACTTGCTACCCCAAATCTTAATGGTGATTATCTTTCAGATGCTTGTGCTGCTCAAGTTGGAGGTTTAGGGCTTGCTCCTGGTGCAAATATTGGTGATATTGCTGCTATTTTTGAAGCTACTCATGGAACTGCACCTAAATATGCTGATAAAGATGTGATTAATCCTGGTTCAGTTATTCTTTCTGGTGTAATGATGTTTGAACATATGGATTGGCAAGAAGTTAGCCGTTTAATTATTAATGGGGTTACTAAAACTATCCAACAAAAAAGAGTAACCTATGATTTAGAGCGTCAAATGCAAGGCGCAACTAAACTTAAAACTAGCGAATTTGCAGATGCAATTATTGAAAATATGTAATTTAGGGAAAGGCAAATAATTTTATGAGCAGAAAAAAAGTAACCGTAGTTGGTGCTGGCAACGTAGGTGCCACACTTGCACACCGCTTAGTAGATAAAGAGCTTGCCGATGTTGTACTTGTTGATATTATTGAAGATATGCCTCAAGGCAAAGCTCTAGACCTAGCAGAATCCGCTCCTGTTGAAGGCTATGACTGTCGTTTAATTGGCTCTAATGGCTATAGAGAAACTGCTAATTCCGATATAGTTGTTATTACTTCAGGCATTGCTCGTAAGCCTGGAATGAGTCGTGATGATTTAATTAACACTAATAAAAATATCGTTAAGTCTGTAACAGAAGAAATAGTTAAGTACTCTCCTAATACTATATTAATTATAGTTTCTAATCCTTTAGATGCAATGTGTCATGTTGCTTATAAAGCATCAGGATTTCCAAAAAATCGTGTAATGGGTATGGCAGGAGTTCTTGACTCTGCTCGTATGAGTTGCTTTTTAGCCGAAGCTTTAGATGTTTCAGTAGAAAACATTAACTCATTTGTATTAGGTGGTCACGGAGATACAATGGTTCCATTACCACGCTACTCAACTTGTGCAGGTATTCCTATTACTGAACTCTTACCAAAAGAAACAGTTGATAAGATTGTAGACCGTACCCGAAATGGTGGTGCAGAAATAGTTAAACTATTAAAAACAGGCTCTGCTTATTATGCTCCTTCTGCTGCTACTGTTGAAATGGTTGAATCTATCCTAAAAGATAAAAAGAAAGTTCTCCCCTGCGCAGTTTTACTAGAAGGGGAATATGGTATTAGCAGTTTATTTGTTGGTGTCCCAGTAAAATTAGGTTCTCGTGGAGTTGAGCAAATTATTGAAATTAGCTTAACTACTGATGAACGCGCCGCACTACAAAAATCTGCTGCCTCTGTTCAAGAACTGGTTAATATTTTAGGACTATAAATAGCAAAAAATAACAAAGCTAAAAAAGCCAAATAGAAATAAGTTTTTAAGTACTGGGCACTATTGATAGTAAAACAGGGTTTTAATCCTGGGAAATATTTAGTAAGACTACCAGAGCCACTATAGCAAAAGAATAAAAATCTGTTATTTTAGAAGAAGTTCTTTTGCTGTAGTGGCTTTGTTTTATAAATAATATTTTCAATTATTTTTGTTTACATAAGGTTAACGGTTACTATTAACTAACAAGCTCTACAAAAAAAAGTTTAATTTAGAGTAGTTTTAATCCTGAAACAGTGAGCATAAATGCAAGTAGCAATTGAATTAACCTTTTTGGAAGAAGGTTGTTTAGTTTAGCTCCTAAAACTACTCCTGGCAGCGAACCTATCATTAAGTTTGTTAGTAGTAAAAAATTAATATCACCATTAACAATATGCCCCGAAGAAGCAACTAAACTAAGAATAGCGCCATGAAAAACATCAGTTCCTACCACTTGAGTGATAGATGTTGGGTAAAAAGTTAATAAAAAAGGGACAAACAAACTTCCACTACCAATAGAAGTTATTGCAACAAAAAAACCAACTACATAACTAAATATTTGGACAATACGTTTTTGAGTAGATTCGCTTTTAGAATTTTTTAGTTTTTCTATATGTTCCCAAATAGAGGGATACAATAGCCCTACAGCAACTAATAATAAGATTACCCCTAATAACTGCTTAATTAGCTTATCAACAGAATAGAAATTGATATGAGGTAAGATTCTTAAAAATAGTAAGCCTGATATTGCTCCTGGAATACTACCAGTAAGCAAGGTTTTAATGACTTTGAGGTCAACATTTCCTAGGCGGTAGTGTTGAGTAGCCCCTACGGTTTTTGTAATGGCTCCTAATAGCAAATCTGTTCCAACTGCTGTTAAAGGAGGTACATTAAGAACAAAAATCATCATAGGAGTAATTAAGCTACCTCCACCCATTCCACTAATACCTATCATTATTCCTACTATGAATCCTGCTAAAATTACTTCTAATGTCATAAGGATTTTACACTCCAAGCCAATTGATAAAAAACTAGAGATTGTTTTCTTAATCTAGTCTGCGGCTAAGTTTGTTTTATTTACAAAGTTATCAGATATTGCAGATATTGCGGAATTACCCAAGAATCCTTTTAATTGCTGGCTAGTATGGCGTAGACAAAATTCTTGGAATGTTTCATCTTGGATCCTATTTTCTTTATAATGGTTAAAGAGTTGAGCTAAGGACTCGCCTACTTTGTTTGCTTTAATTCTTACACCTATTCTTTTACCAAAGCTTTCCTGTTTGCCTACTCCACCGCCAAGAAAGACTTGGAATACCTCTTGTTTTGTTTCTCCAATATGAACAAGTGCTCCTTCTAAACCAACATCACAAATATGGTGCTGTCCACAGGAGTTTGGACAGCCTGTGACACTAATACGTAGAGGGGTATCAAGTTCAACATTTTGTTCTAGATAATCATTAATTATGGCTGCACGAGTTTTTGTTTCAGCAATTGCTAGTTTACAAAATTGTGTTCCTGTACACGCAATCATACTTTTTCTAGACCAACTAGGAGCATAGTTAAACCCTTTAGAATCAAGTTTTTGTTTTAGGAATTCAAGCCTTTGGTTTGGAATATCAAGCAAAATAATACTTTGTGTATTAGTTGTTCTTATACGACTGCTACCACATTGCTCAGTTAATTCAGCAAGTCTTTTTAGCTCATCACCAGAAGTCCTGCCTCCTAAAACAGAAATAGGCACATAGCTTAAATCAGGGTTGTGTTGGTTATTTATAAATGAATGACTACGATCTTGTGGTACATAGTTTTCTGGCTGAGGAGAATAAATAAATTTTCTTCCTAGGCGGTTTTCTACTTCCTGACGAAAACGTGGGATTTCCCATTGTTCAATAAGAAACTTTAACCTAGCTCGTTTACGATTTGTTCTATTACCTTCATCACGAAAGACTTCTGCCATTGCACCACAGACCTCAACTATTTCATCAGGATCTAGTAGTACTCCTAGGTCTTTAGAAAATCTTGGCATAGTAGATAACCCACCACCTACACGCACACGAAAAGCAATATTATTTTTTGTGCCTACAGCAAAAATCCCTATGTCATTAATTTCAGGGTAAATACAGTGAAGGTGACAACCCGTAATCGCAATCTTAAATTTACGAGGCAAATTAGAGAATTCTCTATTGCCAAGAAAAAATTTGTTTACATTATTTATAATTTCTGAAGTGTCAAAAAGTTCATTTTGGTCTACTCCAGATACAGGACAGCTAATTATATTACGTACACAGTCGCCACAGGCTTCTGTAGTCGATAAACCAACACTTTGCAGAGTGTTGAGAATTTCTGGTAAACTCTCAATTCTTACCCAATGAAATTGAATATTTTGTCTAACTGTTATATCGGCAGATCCTCTAGCATATTTATTAGATAGATCAGCTATTGTATGTAATTGATTTGGAGTAAGTGTTCCTCCAGGTATTCGTAACCTTACCATAAAAAAACCGTCTTCTGCTGGTCGTTGTGTATAAATACCATACCAACGAAAAAGTGCTTCATCTTCTGGGCTTACTGATTTATCCCCTAACGTTGCATAGCGATATATATCAGCTAATACATCAAGCCCGTCTTTCCTTTTTTTTACTTCTTCAATATTCATAAATGCTCCTTTACTAAGCTTTACTAAGCTATGAAATCTTATGGTTATTACTAGGGGTTATGGCGTAAGCTAATAAGTTTATTACCACCATGTAATCCACATTCAGTTTTTTCTTTTCCAGCCCAACGGCCTGCCCTTTCATCTTCTCCTAGGTTTACTGGGCGAGTGCAATGAGTACAGCCGATACTTGGATAGCCTTTGTCATAAAGCGGGTTATAAGGGACATTGTTTTCTACTATATAGCTCCAGACTTTTGCCTTACTCCAGTTTACCAGAGGGTTAATTTTTAAGATCTGCCACTGATTATCCCATTCCACAACACTAGCTTTAGACCTTATTGCTGTCTGATTTCTCCTAATAGCTGTCATCCAACCGTTATAACCATTAAGTGCTTTTTTTAGTGGTTCAATTTTTCTTATATAACAACAAAGGTCTGGGTCTGTTAACCATAATTCTTTTCCATAAAGGTTTTGTTGGGTTTCTGGAGTTAATTCTGGGCTAATGGCACGGAGCTTAATTTGGTATTTATCTTCAATTTGGTAGCGCAAATCATAAGTTTCAGGAAAAAGGAAACTTGTATCAATAAAAAAAATATCTAGTTTAGAGTTTATCTTTACTGCCATATCAATAAGAACCATACCTTCAACGCCAAAACCTGTAGCAATAGTAAGTTTGTCAGCTAGCAGTTTAGATGCCCATTCAATAACTGTTTGTGGAGAGCACTCTTGCAGTTCAAGAGCTTGATTTCTAATCCAATCAAGACTATAAGCCTCCACTTTTTGAGGAGTTTCTTGACTTTTCCTACCAAAATGTTGAATTAAGACTTGTGACATAAAAATAGCTCCTTTTCTGGTCTATTTGTTTATAACCAGTGGTTATTGAAAACAAAGGATTTATCCATATATAAATCACTATACAAATCATTTTGAAGTGAATCTGATAAAATGCTTGATTCTTCTTCAAGAGAGGTATTAGTGGTTTGATAAACGGGTAATGTTTCTGTTGCATAATCAGCTAGAGATTTAAGTGAGTAATGTAGGTCATAATTTCCAAACCAATGTAGTTTGTTTTTTAACGTTACTACATCCCCAATTATTGCTATTACTGGCTGTTGGACTTTTATTTCAGAGTTTGCTATATCTTGTAGAGTACCTAAGTAGACTTCTTGGTATTCATATGTTCCCCATCTAATAATGGCAATAGGAGTTTGCGCAGAACGGCCACCTAGAATGATTTGATCAGCGATATTAGAAATGGTTTCAGCACACATAAAAACCACAAGGGTGTCTACTGTATTAGCGATTGAATCCCAATCGACTTTTTTTCGTGATTTTTTGCCGTTGTGGCCGGTAATAAAAGCTACACTAGATGCATAGTGACGATGCGTAAGAGGAATTCCAGCATAAGTGGCTGAAGCTGATCCTGATGAAATACCAGGGATTACTTCCCATTTAATTCCAGCATCAACAAGTGCTTCTGCTTCTTCACCACCTCTACCAAAAATAAAAGGATCCCCGCCTTTAAGCCTTGCTACTATTTGCCCTGAATTGGCTTGTTTTATCAAAATCTGGTTGATTTCTTCCTGCAAAATAGAAGGCTGTCCAGCTTGTTTACCTACATAAATAAGTTTTACTCCACAACGAGCTATTGCTAAGATTTGTGGATTAACTAAGTAGTCATAAACTACTACATCACTTTGAGCTATAGCCTCTGCTGCTTTAAGAGTTAAGAGTTTTGGATCACCTGGCCCTGCACCAATTAAATAAACTTTTCCTTTTTTTTCTTTATCCATAACTTATGCTCCATAAATAAAAAACCACCGTGAGCACAAAGCCCATAGTGGTTTTTTCAGATCCTTAACTAAATATAGTAACTAAATATAGTAATTATATACTATGTTTTAGCACTAGATACTAAATGTTAATTGTTAGACATTAGATACTAGGTAGCTATAACTTAACTTAATATAATATTCACTTAATATTTATTACTATTTGATTGGTTATTAGGTATGAAGATAAGTCTCCACTAAAGGCTTTGCTAGCGCGCTGTTAGCGCGCTACAACACATACAAATTTGAGTTTTTTTGGTGTGTCGCATAAGTCCTTCTAAGAGACTCCTTTTAAGGTTAGAAAATTAAATATTAGTATAAAAATTTATACTAATGTAGTATAAGGTAAGTATAAAAAATCTCACTAAATTTAGAGGCAATGTAGCATATTTGGATTAATGCCTACAACTATCTTTAGCATAAAAAAACCTAAGTAAAGGCTATTTATTTTTTTTATTAAACATATCAATTAGCTCTGAAAGATGGCTTTTAGGTATTTCTTCTTGGCTTTTATACTTTGTTTCTTGTATTTCCTTTAATTCCTGCTGAAATAAATTCATATCCATATTTTTAGTCTCTTTAGAAGTTCCCAAAGCAATAGTACTAGTTATAGAAGGAGAATTAGGATTAGATAAAGCTAATTGCTCCATAGATTTAACCTCAACATGCTTTGCTGCATTTTCTAGAGTAATAGCAAAATCTAGAGCTTTAGGGTAGCGATTAGCTGGATCTTTTTCTAATGCTTTAAGAATTGCAATCTCTATTTCAAGTGTAATATCAGGTCGAGATGCTCTAAGAGGCGGTGGAGGGGCATCTAAATGTAGCATCATTACTGAAAGAGGAAAATCTCCACGAAAAGGAGGCTGACCAGTTAATAGCTCATAAGCTAAAATGCCTAAGCTATAAATATCAGTACGTTCATCTAGCTTTTTTCCTTCGCATTGTTCTGGAGACATATAGAAAATTGTTCCATGAATTTGACCACGACCTGTTAAGGTTCTAAGCCATTTATCGTCTTTTTCGCCTCGAAACACCTTAGCCAAACCAAAATCAAGAAGCTTAACAATCTCATTTTCTCCTTCACCACTAATAATTATATTTTCAGGTTTTAAGTCTCGATGAATAATTCCTTGATTATGAATTGCTTCTACTGCTTTAGAGAGTTGAGAAATGATTTTTACTAATCTAGGTAAAGAAAAAGCTCCTTCGCTTCTAAGAGCATCACTAAGTAATTTACCTTCAATAAGCTCCATAGCTAGGTAAGGTAGGTCTTGGTCTGAGATGCCTATTTCAAAGACTTTTACGATATTGGGGTGCTGAACAAGTGATAGTGTAGTAGCTTCACGTTGAAAATATTGCAAATCTCTTTCTTGATCTAATATTGCATTGGGTTTTATAAATAGAACTTTAATTGCGTATTTTTCATTAGTGTCAATATTTTTAGCAGAAAAAACAGCACCAAATCCCCCTTCACCGATCAGAGACTCAAGAAAATATTTTTTTGCAAAAAGTTGCCCTACTAATTTGGCAGCTTTACGGCCTTTGGGCATAAGCACTCCAAAAATTTTTAAATTATTTTCTATTAATAGTTGCAGTTTTTTTTGTTAAATCTTAACATTGAATCTGTCCCAAAAATATAGTCCATAAGCTAAATTTTCACGATAATTTACTACTAATCCATAATTTATTAAATAACCATTAGTGCTGTTAATGTTTCGTCTGGTGAAAGGGGGATTATGCGATCTCGAAGATCTTTGTCTACCTATTGGCGAACTGCTATTTTATTGCTAGTAATCCTATTTACAACTACTATCAATTTATTTGCCCAACAACCCACAATCTTAACATTAAATCAACCTATAAATATCTCTCTTTCTTGCTTAGAACCTAATGACCATCCTAAGTATATTTATGAGATAGCACTAGATAGAGGTGAATATATGGAAATCCTCTGTCAACAAATGGGTGCAGATATAAAAATGACTATTTCTAGCCCAGAAGGAAAAAAGATTGCCGTAGTAGATAGCTATAGTGGTGCTTATGGGCCTGAATGTTGGAGAGGCATTTCTTCATCATCAGGTCGCTATATTGTGCAAATAGAAGTCTTATCAACTCGTGGAGCAGATTCTAAATATAGTTTAACTATTCCTGTTAAACAAAATCCTACTCCAAATGATAGTAAACGTGCTCAAGCCCAAGAGCTTTATAGCCGTGCTTGGCATTTTAAGAATGGTACACAACGCGATATGGATGAGGCTTATTATCTTTATGATCAAGCCGCAGTCCTTTATAGAGAAGCAGGAGATTTTTTAGGTGAAGCACAAACTACTGCTAGTAGTGCAGCACTTGGTTGTCCTACTCTAACAAAACGCCTAAAAACAGATCTACAACGCTCTTCAATAGATTTACATAGGCGTTTACGTGAACGTAATGGTGAGGCAATCGCACTACATAGCCTAGGCGAGATTTATGCAGAAGATAACCGTTGTTCTTTGGCAATTTCCTGTTATAGAGAAGCCTTAAAAGCTTATAGGGAACTTGGAGATTCTCAAGGAGAAATCATTGCTCTTAATAGTCTAGCACTAGTTTATTGCCAAGTTAGTCAATATCAAGATGCACTTAGTTACTTAAAACAAGCTTTAGGTGTTTGTAAAAAAGCTTGTGATAATTCTAAAGAGGCTTTGGTAATGAGACATATAGGAGAGGTTTATGAAGAAATGGGTCAAGAATCCCAAGCAGCAGAATATTTTCGTCAAGCAAAAGCCTTAGTCCGTTAGTTATTAAAAACTAGCTAGTTTTTACACTATCTTGTAGTTGTTGAACGCTCTTCTGCGAGCGCAGTCTCGGCCATTAATGGCCGAGTTAAGCGAGCAATAGCCCGATAAGGCTATATAATAAAAGGGTTAAGAAGGACGGCGTTGCTGCTCAATATAGTCTTTAATAATAGATAAAGGAGCACCGCCACAAGAGAGAGCCATATAAGAAGGACTCCAAAAATGCTCACCCCAGAGTTTAGTTTTAATGTCAGGCCAAAACTCTTTACGTAAGAAATAAGCAGTTTTACCTTTAAGTCTACCAATTAAAACAGATAAAGAAATTTTAGGATGAAGGGAAACAAGCAAGTGAACGTGATCATCTTCGCCATTAAACTCAAGTAATTCAGAAGAGAATTGTTTGCAAGTTTCACTAAAAAGTTCTCTTAAACGAACTAACATAGCATTAGTTAAAACGTCACGACGGTACTTAGTAACAAATACTAGATGAATATGGTTTTGGAAAACACAAGAGCGTCCAGTACGCCATTCTTTAGAAGATAACTTTGTCATAGACAGCATTTACTTTCTTGTAGTATAATATTGAGAATAAATAAATTATAGATAAAAGGCAAGAGAATGTCACAACAGGGAATCAAGTTCAAAGCTAACCCAACTTCAGAACAAAAATTAATATTATCTCAATGGATGGGATGCGCTCGTTTTATCTATAATGCAAAGTGCGACGAAGACCAATACTTAAGAACATTTCTGAGACATAGTTTAAGTTTAACAGGTGAAAAAATACCAATAGACCAAACTTACTCACAGTTTAAGACAGAGTTAACACCTTGGTTAAAAGATTGTCCATCACAGATATTACGCAATAGTGCAGTTAGATGGTATGAAGCTTATCAACGTTATTTCCAAGGTTTAGCAGCAAGACCAACAAAGAAAAAGAAAGGTAAAAAAGATAGTATTTGGTTAACTCGCGAGCTTTTCCAAATAGAAATAGTGTTTGCCCCAAAAACAAAACAAAAAAACTATCAACTATTTATAGGTACAAAAACCAACAATATAGGTTACTTAAATTTTGTAGCACATAGAGACTTCTTAGAGCCAAATTCAATTAGTATCTCAAAGAAAAATGGCAACTACTATGTAAGCTTTAACTACGAAAATGGACTAGTGCTTAAAAGCCAAGAACAATTAATAGAGGAGTTTTCTAAACTAGATGAGGTTAGTTTAATAGAAAAGGCTAATGGTTTAGACAGAGGCGTAATAGTACCAGTAATGTCATCAACTTCACAGCACTTTGACTTCACAGATCTAGAGAAACAAGCTTTAGCCAAATGTGAAGCTAGACTTAAGTTTTATCAGAAAAAACTTGCTCGTCAAAAGCTAGGCTCAAAACGTAGGGAACAAACTAAGAGAAAAATAGCAAACCTCTATCAACATATGGCAAACATCCGTAAAGACTTTGCTCATAAAACTACTCACAGTCTAGTTAATAGTGATAGTGAAATATTTGTATTAGAAGACTTAAAAGTTAAAAATATGACAGCTAGTCCCAAAGCTAAACTTGATGTTAATGAAAAAACTTATCTACCAAATGGAAGTTCTGCTAAAGCTGGACTAAATAAGGCAATACTTAATAGCTGTTGGGGACTTATTGCTACATTTATGGCTTATAAAGCTATTAAAATAAATAAATTAGTTATAAAAGTACCACCACATCACTCATCTCAGGAATGTGCCAAGTGCGGCCACATTCACCCGGACAATAGGCTTTCTCAATCTGAGTTTAACTGTATTGTCTGTAACAATGCTGAGAATGCTGACTTAAATGCAGCTAAAGTTATTGCTAAACGTGGTGTTAAATTCTTGTTAGATTTTTCCAAACCTCAGAGCGCGAGTTCTGAGTCTTCATCCGCAGGAACGCGGAAGAGTGCGCGTGGTGGGATTATAAGACCTCAGAAAGCTAAACTTTCTTTGGCTGCCCAAAACTCTGATAGCCTTGTGCTTTCAGAAATAAACGCGAACTGCTAAGGTCGCTCTACTTCTTGCTCTATACTTCTTTTGCTGATTCTCTTGCTCGTCACTGTCGTGAGACAGCGTTTTCCGACCCAGAAGCTCTGGCCATTTATGGCCGAGAAGTTCACTATCAAGTTGCATATTTGCAGTCTTAAAATCTAAATAAACGGTTTCTTTTTGCAATTTACGAGTTTGTTCTTTAACCATTTTGATTTCTTTTTCAAATCCATCAATTTTGTTTTCTAAACTAATAACATGAGTAAGTACTTCTATTAGGGTTGTTTCTAGATTGCTAACACGAGATGCATTTTCAAGGGCAAGAATCTCTACATTAGATAAACGCTGCTCAAGACTATTTATCCGTTCTTCAAGGCGATTTATTCTTTCTTCAAGAGAGTCCACCCGCTTTTCAAGACCACCCATCCGCTCTTCAAGATCACCCATCCGCTTTTCAAGACGATCCATCCGCTCTTCAAGACGATCCATCCGCTCTTCAAGATCACCCATCCGCTCTTCAAGTTTTGTAATTCGGTTTTTGATTTCTTGTAGGTCAATGCTATGTTGTTTAACTTCTGAAAGAATTTGTTTAAGTAAAGAAAGCATTTCTTCACTAAGATTTTGATTGGTCATAGTGTGGAGTCCTCCCAAAAGGCAATGTAACATTTTCATCTAGTTATGTCTAGGAGAAATTTAAGGAAAATAGCTATGGTATTTTCCTTTTGCCGGAAAGCTAAAAAAAAAACATCTCTTATAAATATAGGTTAATGTTGATTTAAGAGTTGTAAAAACAAGCTTATTTTAATCCAAATTAGCGCCTTGTTTAGTTGCACTAGTGTTTTTGAAGCTTATAATTGAAAATTATGAGCAACCTAAGAAAAAGTCTACCAATTTTTTCTCAAGAATCAGACCTAGACACTAACAAATTAAAAAATGGTTTTACAAGTCGTAGCGCACCTATCGGCCCAAAACCCCCTTGGCTAAAGATTCGCATTACTGGAGATGCAAATTTTCAGTCTGTTCGCCATATGGTAGAAGACTTAAGTCTTCATACTGTATGTCAAGAAGCCAGATGCCCTAATATTTTTGAATGTTTTAGCCATCGCACCGCAACATTTATGATTTTAGGTGATATTTGTACTCGCCATTGTGGTTTTTGTGCTGTTTCTAAAGGCTCTCCTCGCTTAGTAGATAAAGAAGAACCTCGCCATGTAGCAGAAGCAGTAAAAAAACTTGGTCTACAACACGCTGTTATTACTTCAGTAAACCGAGATGACCTTGATGATGGTGGTGCAGAACATTTTGTTGAAACAATTAAATGGGTACGAAAATTAAACCCTGAATGTAAAGTTGAGGTGTTAATCCCTGATTTTCAAGGCAAATGGAATGCTCTTGATAAACTTATGCAAGCTAGCCCAGATGTCTTAAATCATAATACTGAGACTGTTCCTAGACTTTATCGCAGAGTAAGACCAGATGCTAATTATCAGCAAACTCTAGAGTTAATTCGCCGTGCTGGTACTTATAGATCTTCTTTCTATCCAGTACTAACCAAATCAGGCATTATGTGTGGACTTGGTGAAACTATAGAAGAGCTTAAAGAGGCAATAGAAGATTTACGTAATTCAGACTGTGATATTTTAACTCTAGGTCAATATTTAAGACCAACCAAAAGTCATTTACCCGTAGAACGTTTTTATTCTCCAGAAGAATTTGCTGAGCTAAAAGAATTTGGTTTAAGTATAGGCTTTCGCTATGTTGAATCTGGGCCACTAGTACGTAGCTCCTACCACGCTCACCAACATCAACCTACAAACTAACAAACTAATTAAGCAACTTTATCTAGACCCAATGCTAAAGTGTTGGGTCAAATCATAAAAATTAACAACTCAAGGTTGACCTAAGGGAAAACTGCGTGTTATCTTCATCCGCTGGTTTTCCCTTTTGTAAGAAAGGGAAAATGATTTTATGCAAAAAGATATCCAAGATTGGATAGCATTAAATCTTATTCCTGGCTTAGGTGCTCGTACTGCATATCAAATGCTACAACACTTTAAAAACCCAGGAGAGATTTTTCGAGCAAACCGGAATGTTTTAACGTGCTTTAAGTTAAAAGATGATACTCTAGAAACTATACTTGCAGGGGAAACTTTTGCTCAAGCTGAAGCACAACTTAAGAGTTTAGAAGAATTAAAGGCTAAGGCTATTACTTTAGCTAGTGAAAACTACCCAAAACTTTTAAGAGAAATTTCTGATCCTCCAATAGTTTTATATACAAAAGGAAATTTAGATTTAGCTCTAACTCAACCTGCTATAGGGGTAATTGGTGCTAGAAGATGCTCTACCTATGGACAATATGCATCTGAAATGCTTTCAAATGACCTTGCAAGCAGAGGGATAACCATTATATCAGGACTAGCACGAGGAATAGACACAGTAGCTCATCGTAGTGCTATTAAAGCAAATGGACAAACTATAGCAGTAATGGGAAATGGTCTTGATCAGGTTTATCCAAAAGAAAACTCTTTACTTGCTAAAGAGATTGAAAACTGTGGTGGGATAATCTCAGAACTACCTTTAGGTGCACCTCCTTTACCACAAAATTTTCCTTTTCGTAATCGAATTATTGCAGGAATGTGTTTAGGTGTGTTAGTAGTAGAAGCAGCAGAAAAATCTGGTTCATTAATTACAGCACGTCTAGCTATGGAACAAAACCGAGAAGTTTTTGCAATTCCAGGCAATATTACTTCTGCTAATTCTTTTGGCCCCAACTATTTAATTAAAGATGGGGCAAAATTAGTCCAGCATTGGCAAGATGTTGTTGAGGAATTGCCTTTAGGTATAAAGGCTAGACTCTTAGATAAAGCTTATGCTGAAAATTCTGTACAAACGGAATTATTTCCGCAAACGCCGCTTTCTGAAAATGAACAGAAGGTTTACGATCTGATGAAATTAGATCAGGCTTGTCATATAGACGAACTGGCTTTTGCTTGTAAACTTATGCCATCACAGCTTTTAGCAACATTGCTTGAGCTAGAGATTAAAGATAAGATCAAACAATTACCAGGAAAAAACTTTATTAAACTATCTTAAACTAAAAAATTTTCGCTATCCATAAGAAGACTGAATATGACAAAATTAGTTGTAGTTGAATCACCTTCAAAAGCAAAAACAATAAATAAATATTTAGGTAAAGACTATAGAGTGATGGCCTCAATAGGTCATATTAAAGACTTACCAGAAAAAAGCTTAGGGGTTGATGTAAAAAATAATTTTGAACCAACCTACCAAGTTATTCCTGATTCAAAAAAGAAGAACAATAAAAAAATTGTTACTGAATTAAAATCAGCCGCTAAAGACGCAGAAGCTATTTATTTAGCGGCTGACCCAGACCGTGAAGGTGAAGCAATTTGTCAACACCTAAAAGAGGAACTAACCTCACGTAATAAAAAACCTGTTTATCGTGTTTTATTTAATGAGATTACTAAAGACGCAATAATTGATGCTTTTAAGCATTCAGGTCAAATTAATTCTAATAAAGTTGATGCTCAACAAGCTCGCAGAGTCCTAGATCGCTTAGTAGGTTATGAAGTTAGCCCTTTACTTTGTCGCAAAGTAGGAGGAAAACTTTCTGCTGGTAGAGTTCAATCTGTTGCCTTAAGGCTTGTTGCAGAACGCGAACGAGAGATAATTAGCTTCAAACCCACAGAGTATTGGACAATAACTGCAAACCTATCGGCAGATAAAAAACCTAATTTTGATTCAAAACTTTATAAAGTAACCGATAAGCTTGTAAAAACAGGCGATTTTGATAAATTAAAAAAGACTGAAGTCCATATAACTAACGCTCAAGAAGCAAAAGCTATTGTTGATGAGGCAGGAAAAGAAAACTTTGTTGTTAGCTCAATCACCACTAAAGAAAGAAAACGAAACCCTGTTCCCCCCTTTATTACAAGTAAATTGCAACAAGAAGCTGCTAGAAAATTACATTTTCCTGTACGTAAAACTATGCAGGTTGCCCAAAAACTCTATGAAGGTGTAGAGCTAGAAAATGGTGAAACCGTAGGTTTAATTACTTATATGCGTACAGATTCTACAAGAGTTTCTGATAGTGCACTAGAAGAAGTACGTAGCTTTATTGGAAAGCAATATGGAGTAAATTATTTACCTAAAAAAGCTAACTCTTATGGAAATAAAAAAGGTTCTCAAGATGCACACGAAGCTATTCGTCCTACTTCAATTCAACGTACACCAGATAGTCTAGCTAAAGTACTTAGTAAAGATGAATTAGGGCTTTATAAATTAATTTGGCAACGTTTTGTTGCTTCACAAATGAATCCAGCCATTTTTGATGAGACCATAGTAGATGTTAATGCAGGAGCAAAATATATCTTTCGTGCTAAAGGTGCAGTGCTTAGATTTGATGGATTTTTAGTTGTTTATGTTGAAGGAAAAGATGAAAAAGACGATGAAGATGAAGAATTAGCACTACGTCTACCCATAATGAAAGAGGGTCAAGTTCTTAAGCTTAATAAAATTACTCCAGAACAAAATTTTACTAAACCCCCAGCAAAATTTACTGAAGCGACTTTGGTAAAAGCTTTAGAAGAAAAAGGAATTGGTCGGCCTTCTACTTATGCGCAAATTATTTTTGTTATTTTAAGCCGTGAATATGTCAAAAAAGAAGAGGGTAAATTTACACCTACAGAACTAGGACTAGTAGTAAATGATGTTTTGGTACAAAACTTTAAAGAACTCTTTGATGTTAGCTATACTGCGGCAATGGAACAGCAATTAGATGAGATTGAAGAAGGCAATCTTAAGTGGAAAGATGCTATAAGCAAATTTTATACAAAATTTAGCGTAGACTTAGCCACAGCAGAAAAAAATATTACTAGGGCTAAAGAGGGCATTCTTACAGAAGAAACTTGTACTAAATGTAGTAGCCCAATGGCGCTTAAATTAGGTCGATTTGGCCCATATCTTTCTTGTACAAATCAAGAATGTAAAGCTACTCGTGATCCTGCTTCAAAGACAAACCCAGCAAGTTCAAATGAATCAGGCGAAAATGGGGCCTCAGATGAGCCTTGCGAAAACTGTGGTAAGCCAATGGCCTTAAAGAAAGGTCGTTGGGGGCAATTTTATGCTTGTACAGGATATCCTGATTGTAAAACTACTCGTAAAATTGCTGCTAGTACTATGAAAAAAGCAGATGTGCCATTAGAGGCTTTATGTCCCCAATGTAATAAGCATTTAGCTCTTAAACAAGGTCGTTTTGGTGAATTTGTTGCTTGTTCAAATTATCCAGAGTGTAAATATATTAAGCAGGATACAACAGGCGTTAAATGCCCTACAGACGGTTGTAATGGTGAGATAGTTGTAAGAAAATCTAAGAAGGGCAAAGTTTTTTATGGTTGTAATCGTTATCCTACTTGTAAAAATGTTTATTGGGATAAACCTATAGCGGAAAGTTGTCCTAATTGTAGTGCTACTTTGCTTTTTGAGAAATTTAATAAACGTGATGGACAATTGCATTATTGTGCTATTAAGGAATGTAACTACCGCAAAGTAATTAGCGCTCCAGAAAGCGATAGTCTTGAACAAAGCGATAAAACTAGAGGCCATAAACAAATCCAAAAAGCTAGCTAAAGTGTAGTAATCTTTTTAGCAGATAGTTATAAAATAGGTAATTAAATGGTCTATGGCAAAAAATCAGACTATTGTTCCTCAGAACTACCCTAGAATAAGCGATCCTAATGATTCTTACTATGGTTGTCTTGATGATGCTAAATTAGTTCCTCATACAATCAAAATACCAGAAGATAAGATTAAAGAGCTTATTTTATTAGCTATAAAAAATGCTAATAAAAAATCTAGTAGAGAAATTTTGTCTATCCCCCAAAATGCTACAAATGAAGAAATAGAAAAAATTTGTGTAAAAGAAGGAAAAGAGCTTTTTAAGTATTTTAAAAAGTACTGCGGAGACCCAGCCTCAACAGCGCATCAAGTTTACCAAAAACACTACTCTGACATTGCTAGAGAACAATTTCGTAACAGAACTTTACAGAAAGAAAGAATGAACTCAGGGTGGCGTTATCAGTATTTAGTTATTGATTGTGCTAGAGAAACAAAACGTTTTAAGAGTATTTCTGATATAGGTGCGTCAGAAGGCGATTTTAATGCAATAATTCCTTTTATAGATAAAACACAAACTCCATTAAACTTGTATGTTTCAGTTAAAAACCGTAGTAACACTATGGGAGGGCAGGATTGGCCTAAGGCTATTAAAGCTTTGGAAACTTTAGCTGCTAATGATAAAAATAAAGTAGGCCCTTACTGTTGTGTTTTTGGTATGGCTATGGATAGAGGAACTAGACATATTAAGAGAAGAGCTAATGATAATGTAGCTCATTCTGTTAATACAGAAGTATGGTTATCAGATTATTTTTGGCCTTTTTTTGCAAATAGTAATTATGAAGAAATAATGGGTTTGGTATTAAAAGTGCTTCTTTCTAGTCAGGCCAAAAACAAATCTAGTATTGAAATTGATATTCCAGAAAAGTTAGTAGTTTCTTTTGGAGAATGCTGTAAGCAGGCTGATTTACTTGATGAAATAGGGAATTTCAATGATCCATACAAACTAGTTAAGTTCTTTTGTGCCACAGAAAGCAAATCAAATAAAAATAGAAAGGTAAAACCATGAGTCTTTTATCTACAAGAGTAGAATTAGAAAACTCTAACATTGGGTGTACTGTAGTTTGTGAAGATAGCAGAATAGAGCTAAAAAATTATGTTGGAAAAGCAGATCTAATAGTAACTTCTCCTCCTTACGCAGATTCAAGAAAGAAACATTATGATGGTGTACACCCAGATGATTTTGTAGATTGGTTTCTAACCTTTCATGAAGCTTTTTATAATGCCTTAAAGCCAACAGGGAGTTTAGTAATTAATATAAAAGATAAAGTCGTTGATGGTGTAAGACATAGATATGTTTGGCATACAATTGAAGCATTATGCAAAAAAGGCTGGTTTTCCATAGATGATTATCTTTGGCATAAGACTAACCCAATGCCAGGATTTTGGCCTACTAGGTTGCGTGATGGTTGGGAATACTGCTTTCATTTAGCTAAATCAAAAAAACCTTTTTTTAACCCTGATGGCGTACGTAAGCCTATTGGAGATTGGGTGAGTTCTAGATTAAAAAAATTAGGAGAAAATGATTTATCACGGCATAATTCAGCTAATGACAGTGGTTTTGGAAGAGATTTATCAAGATGGGTTGGAAAAGAAATGGTCTTACCTTCAAATGTGATAAGTGTTGCTTTAGTAGGCAAAAATAAAGGACATCCAGCCGTTTTTCCTCTTGATTTACCCTTATTTTTTATAAAACTTTTGTGCCCTGAAGATGGACTAGTAATTGATCCTTTTGCTGGTAGTGGTACTACAGCAATAGCTGCATTTTCTTTAGCAAAAGAAAGTGTTTTAATTGATAATAATTTAGAGTATTGTCAAGAAGCATTAAAACGATTAAATGCTGAAGTTATGGCTCAAAAAGATAAAATCTATCAAGGTAATTTTTTACCAGAAACCACAAATGAAATACCACAAAACCAGCAAAATAAATCAAAAGCTAAAAAAAGAGCTAAAGGTTAATATGTTAAAATAACTTAGCCTTAAGATTTTTGTCTTAAGGCTATTAATTGACATGTTATTTTTACTTACCTTTTGAACCCAGTGATTTAGCTGCGGTTAAAATTACCTCTGAACTTAATCTAGTCTTATAATCAGGGTTTACATACTGAAATTTTATTACTCCATCTGTTCCAGCTATAAATACTGAAGGAACTGGAAGAATATGGTGTTTTTCTCCTGAGACTTTTTCTAAATCAAGGTTATATTTTTTATAAAGCTCATAAGTAGAATCATCAACATTAAAAGCAATACCAAATGCTTTTGCTGCACTAGCTAAACTATCTGATAAAAGTAAATAATTTAGTTTATTTTTCTCTAAAGTTTCTTGTGAAGTCTCTGGTTTTTCTGGGCTAATGGCTATTAACTGGTAGCCCATTTCAACTAATTGGGATTCTATTAAACGCAACTGAGAGAGTTGTGTACTACAGTAAGGACACCAACCCCCTCTATAAAAAATAAATACAGTAGGTTTACTTTTTACTAGATTAACTAAATTAACTTCTTTTCCCTCTATACTTTTTAAGTTTACATCAGGAATACTTGCCCCTATTAGTAAAGGGGTGACTTTTGCTGCACTACTAGCAACTGGTTCAGATAGGCTATTTATAGGGGTTGATGTTGTTTTGTTTAATGAATTACTATTTTGCGCCTTTGATGAAGGCATAAGTAAAAAAGCCAGAGAAAGTATCAATAAATATTTACTAAGGTTTCTCATTTTTTTCCTAAAATTTCTCCTAAGATTTTGTAGTTTATAACTATATCTAAAAGAGAAATCTGCTTTTTTATTCCCAAACATTAGCTTAAAATTCCATCCAGTAGCCTTGATTAAACCTTTTTTAGAGAAAAATAATGCAAAATCCAATTTACACTATTGGGCATGGTCGTCAGCCAATAGAAAAATTTCTAGAATTACTTACTAGCAATAATATAGAAATACTTGCTGATGTAAGGGCTGTAGCTAGGTCACGTTGGCCTCAATTTAATCAAAAGGCTTTAATTACTGCTCTAGGTGGAGCAAAAATCCTTTATATACATTTTCCAGAATTGGGCTGGAAAATTCAGGCCACTAAAGAAGATTTTGATAGAGGAGTAGAGGAAATTATTAAACTAAGTAGTAATCAAAAAATATGCCTAATGTGTGCTGAAAGTTTGCCCGAAAAATGCCATAGAAAACTTATTCTTACTCCTTTATTAATTAGGCAAAATATTGAAATAATAGACATTTACCCTAGTGGAGAGCTAAAACTGACTAAAACCAGTTTAAGTTAACACAAACTTTAATTATTTTTAATTATTAAAGTTAGAGACTTTCTCTAAACGGAAAATAATATGGCGAATATTGTCAACTGCATATTTAAGCTCTGTTAAAAAGACCATATCAATGGGCTTTTTAGCTTCTAAATCCCCAGAAATAATTTGCATCAAAATAGGGGTTTCTTTAATTAAATGCAGTAGTTGTTCATAAAGTCCTTCTATTACTGCCGGATCTTCGATTTTTATAGCGCTAAAAGTGGGGCTTTCTTCTGTTAATTCTTCTTCACTCCCTCTTATATTTTTTACTACAGTTAATTCATTACTTGTTAAGGAAAGATAAGTGTTAACTGTTCTACTTTGGTTAAAATAAGTGGTCTGGCCGCTACTATGATCATTTTCTGTAGGTGGGACTAGAGGTCTAGTATTACGTCGTCTATCTGGACTAAGTGTTCTTTCTAGTATTCGCTCTCTATATTTATCTCTACTATCAGATACTTGTGAGATTATAGATGAAGCCATAGGTTCATTAGTAAGTAAAAGTGCTGCTTCTAAATCTTCATCACTTGCATTAAGAAAAACAGATTGAAACTCTTTTTCTGTTACCATTTTAACTATGGTTTGTAATTCTTGAGCTAGTGCCATAACCGATTGAGGGCGGTTTTCTGCTTTTTTTTCTATAGCTTTCATTACCACAGCATTAACTATGTGTGGAACAGTAGGGTTTATTTCATAAGTTGGCTTAGGTTTTTCTCTAGCTTGTTTTACTGCTACAACTGAAAGCGAGCGATCGTCAAAAGGGAGTTGTCCAGTTAACATTTCATAAATCATTATGCCTAAAGAATAAACATCAGAACGAGCATCAACATCTCTACCATAGCATTGTTCTGGTGACATATAGTGAGGAGTTCCAATTAAAATACCTTCTTGAGTAAGGCGCATAGAACGTTTTTGTTGATCTTCAGTAATTCCTGTCATTCGAGCTATACCAAAATCTAGCACTTTAACAACTTCTTCATTACCCTTACTACAATCTAAAAAAATATTTTCTGGTTTTAAGTCTCTATGAACAATTCCAACACGATGAGCTACATTTACGGCTTCACAAATGGGTTGCATTAATGCATTAGTTTCTTCAAGAGTAAAAACACGTTTTTCTTCTATGCGATCACGCAAAGTAATACCAATAAGAAATTCCATAACCACATAAACTAAAGAGTCTTCTGTGATACCAAAATCCATAACAGCAATAGCATTAGGATGGCGAATTTGCATTGATGCATAGGCTTCGCGACGGAAACGTTCTACAGCTATATTATCATCGTTAAATTTATGATGTAGGACTTTAATTGCTACTGTCATATCTAATTTGACATGACGAGCACGATAAACTGTACCAGTACCACCTTCACCAACTTCAACTTCGATTAAGTATTTATTATCAATAACTCGGCCAAGCACTGCTTCTTTAGCATCTTTAATTAATTTACGTCCATGTATTGGGCAAAATACAGTTTGTTTATCATATGATTTATTGCACTGTGTACAAAACATTTATTTGCCTCATAGATAAGTTGTTGTGGCTATTATTAATCTATATATTAATGGCTTGCAAGCTTTTTACAAAATACTATAAGTATAGAAATTTGCTTAATTTAATTTAGCTTAAAGAATAATCTATCATCTAGTGTTGTTCCTAGGATAAAAGTCAAGTTGAGTGGCTTGAGGTGTTTTAGGTAAACCGGGCATTAAAGTAATATTACCTGCCATTGTAACAATAAATCCTGCTCCTGCTGAAAGGCTAGCATCATTAATAGTTAATCGCCAACCATTAGGAGCACCTAAAAGCTTAGGATTATCAGAAAAAGACAATGGAGTTTTAGCCATACAAATAGGTAAATCACTAAATCCCATTTGAGTAAATTTATCTAATTTATATTTAGCTTGATTTTCTATTGAAACACTTTCTGCTCCATAAATTTCAGTGGCAAGACAAGATATCTTTTCTAGTAAGGAAAATGAGTTTGAATAAAGCGATCTAGCTTTTGTGCTATTTGTTTTACTAGCAACTTTAACTACTAATTCTGCTAATTCTTTACCTCCACCACCACCTTGTTCAAACACTTCGCTAATGGCTGAATCTATGTTTTGAGCTTTACAAAAAACTTGTATTTGTTCAAGTTCTGCTAAAGTATCGTCAGGAAAACGATTAATTGCTATAACAACTGGTAAATTAAATTTAGTGATGTTTTTTAAGTGGCGTGCTAGGTTTGTATTAAGCCCTATTTCAAGGGCAACAACTTTATCTTGAGTAGTTTTTCCCCAACCTCCTTGTTCAGCTAATGCTTTAACGCTAACTACTAAAACAGCTAAGTCAGGTTTAAGATTACTTGAAGGCATAACAATATCTAAATATTTTTCTAACCCTAAATCTGCCCCAAAACCAGTTTCATTAACTACATAATCAGCTAAATTAAGTGCTATTTTTTGAGATATTACGCTAGCTGTTCCATGTGCAATATTAGCAAATGGCCCGGTATGAACTAATGCTGGGGTATTTTCACTTGTTTGTACTAGATTAGGTAAAAAACTTTCAGACAAAAGTAGCATCATTGCTCCAACTGCTTGAAAATCTTTAGCTTTTAGTTCTTTACCATTTTTATCTAGTCCTATAATTATCTTTTCTAGCCTACCACGTAAATCTATGTAGGAAGTAGCCAAGGCTAAAATAGCCATTATTTCTGAAGTTGCAGTAATTACAAACTGGCTTTCTCTAGGCAACCCATTAGCTTTTCCCCCAAGCCCAATAATTATTTCTCTTAGGGCGCGGTCATTCATATCCATTGTACGAGGCCAGAAAATATTATGTAGGTCTACTTTTAATTCATTACCATGATGAATATGAGAGTCAATCATTGCTGCAAGTAAATTATGCGCTGATGAGATATTAAAAAAGTCTCCTGTAAGCCCTAAGTTAATTTTCTCACTTGGAAGTACTTGAGAATTTCCTCCACCTGTAGCGCCTCCTTTAACTCCAAAAAATGGCCCAAGTGATGGTTGTCTAAGAGTTACTATTGCTTTTTTACCAATTTTATTTAATGCTTGAGATAATCCAATAGATGTAACAGTTTTACCTTCTCCATAACTAGTTGGAGTAATTGCTGTTACTAGTATTAACTTACCTAAAGTTGATGAAGGTTTATCTAAAAGCTCAAGTTTAAGTTTTGCAATATAGTTACCATAAAGTTCTAAATAATCATCAGAAATATTTAATGTGGCTGCAACATCTTGTATTTTAATTAGCTTGTGATTTTTCATAAATAAACCCTCTTGTTTTAGCACAAGAGCTTTCCAGATAAACTCTTTGTTTCAGTTAACGTTATCATAGTTAATTGTCTATAAACAAAGACAAATATTTAATGCTCTGTTAGTATTTAGTTTTAAGGGAGAAAAATTTATGAAGCTACTTGCAAAACTTACTTTGCTTTTTACAGTTGTTACTATTGTAGAAACATATCTTTTGTTTTTGATTGCTCAATACACTAGTTTTTGGGTATCAGTCGCAATGATTGTTTTCCCAGGAATGTTAGGCGCTTATCTAGCACGCCGAGAGGGTCGCCAAGCTTTTGCTAGATTAAAAGCTGCCCTTAGATTTGAACAAGAACCAACCTCAGCCGTTTTAGATGGAGCTATTTTACTTGTAGCAGCAGCTTTTTTAATTACTCCAGGAACTTTAACTGATATAACCGCATTACTACTTATGATTCCTGCTGTTCGTCGTCCAATTCGCGAATATATAAAGAAACGTGTTCAAAAAGCAATTGAAAATCAAATAGGCTCAGGAACAGCAAAATTTTTCTCTATGCCTTTTAGTATGGGTGGAACTATGGGAAACAGTACTTTTTCACGCCAAGATGATAATGTGATTGATATTAAACCTGAAAAATAGTTCAATTAATAGGAGAAAAAATGTCTAGCCAAAATGGTAATAGTTCTAAAAAAAACTTAGATGAAATAGCAGAACAAATTCTTATAGATGTACTTCAATCTTTGACCGAATATTCTTTTGTACACTCCGCAGAACAGTTACAACAACTAGTTTCTGACCCAGACACCGATCCCATTTTTTTACAAGAAGTTAAAGAAGATATTTTGGAGATCTTAAAAAAATGAAAAAACTTGTTATTTGTTGCTTATTTTTATCCTTACTCAATATTAATTTACTTGCTCAAGAAAATTCTATTGGAAAACCTAAACTTAATACTGAAAGAAAAGAAGTAGGAAATCTTGTATTAGAAGGGATTCCAGATATAAAGAAGAGTATCTTTGAAAGAACTGCCCAATATCAAAACGTGCGCTCAGCAGGCTTTGTAGCTTGGCACCCTTCAAATAAAGGTATTTTAATCTCTACGCGTTTTGCTGAAACCGCACAACTTCATTATGTAGGTGCTCCTGCAAGTTATCGTAAACAGCTAACTTTCTTTCGCGAGCCAATTAATGGCGCATGGTATTCTCCTGATAAAGAGAAAAAAGGCTTTGTTTTTAGTATGGATACAGGCGGAGGAGAGTTTTTCCAGTTTTATTGGTATGATGAAAATACAGGACAACATACTTTATTAACAGATGGAAAATCGCGCTATGAGTCTTTTACTTGGTCAAATAAAGGAGATCGAGCCGCTTTTGTTAGTACTAAACGTAATGGCCGAGACTTTGACATTTATTTAATGGAAGGTGATAGCTTAAAAACTACTAAGCTACTTAAGGAAACTAGCGGACAGTGGGGTGTAGTTGATTGGTCAAATGATGATAAAAAGCTAATTTTAGGCAATTTTATTTCTGCTAATGAAAGCTATTTATTTGCTTTAGACATTGCAAGCGGACAGTTAACAGAAATTAATCCTACTCAAAAAACTAAGAAAATTTCTTATGGCGACACTCTTTTTTCTGCTGATGGTAAAGGAGTCTACTATTGTTCAGACGAAGATAGCGAGTTTTTACGCCTTACCTACTACGATCTAGCAACACAAAAGAAACAGATTCTAATCCCTAACTTAAACTGGAATGTAGAAAATATTGAGCTTTCTCAAGATGGTCAACTCCTCGCCTATACAGTTAACGAAGCAGGTATTAGCAAGCTTTATATTGCCCCTACAAATAATTTAAGTGCTAGCCAAAATATTACTTTAGAAAAAGGTGTTATTGGAGGGCTAAAATTTGATAAAGATAGCTCAAACCTTGCCATTAGCCTAAGTTCACCTAAAACCCCAGGAGATGTTTTTTCTGTTAATGTAGCATCAGGTGCAGTTACACGCTGGACTTTTAGCGAAGTTGGAGGTCTTAATACAGAAAGTTTTGTTAATCCTGAGCTAATAGAATTCCCTAGCTTTGATAGCGTAGGTGGTCAATCAAGAATGATCCCTTCTTTTTACTATAAGCCTAAAAATGTTGAAGGAAAATTACCAGTAATTATAAATATTCATGGCGGGCCAGAAGGACAAGCACGTCCTAGCTTTAGCTCCACTTTTGCTTATTGGGTAAATGAACTTGGGGCCGCTGTTTTAGTTCCAAATGTTCGTGGCTCAAGCGGTTATGGAAAAACTTATCTTGAACTTGATAACGGTTTTAAAAGAGAAGATTCTGTTAAAGATATAGGTAAACTCCTAGATTGGATTGCTTCACGCCCTGAACTAGACGCAAATCGTGTAGCTGTAATTGGCGGATCCTATGGTGGTTATATGTCTTTAGCTTGTATGACAAACTTTAATGATCGACTTAAATGCGCTGTAGATATTGTAGGCATAAGCAACTTTGTTACATTCTTAGAAAGCACTCAAGAATATCGTCGTGATTTACGCCGCCCTGAATATGGCGATGAACGCGAGCCAAAAATGCGAGAGTTTTTACTTAAAATTTCTCCAACAAATAATGCTAAAAAAATTACAAAACCCTTATTTGTAGTCCAAGGAAAAAATGATCCTCGTGTGCCTCTAAGAGAAGCAGAACAAATGGTTGAGACTGTAAAAAATAATGGAAATGTAGTTTGGTATTTACTGGCAAAAGATGAAGGTCATGGATTTCGCAAAAAACCTAATCAAGAGTTTTACTTAAGTGCCTTAAGTGTCTTTTTTGAAGAGCATCTGCTAAAATAAAACTTCTAGTTTAGTAATAGTAAATAAAAGCCTTTTAATATATTTAGATTAAAAGGCTTTTTTTATTTTTAAAATTTTCAATATTAAGTATTTAGTTTTAATCAAAGTTAGTTTAGAATAGCGCATTCACAAAACGCTTTAGGCACTTCTATTAGAGAATAGTCTAACAAACTTTCAATGTATATTTATAGACTTACGTAATCAATGTTAGTAGGTTTTTATTGAAAAAGCTTAGCTAAGAGGTTTTTATCACATTATGTCACATCTAATTATTGTTCATATTGGGCCTGTACAAGACTTTATTGCTACGGCTAGGCGTAGCCGAGATCTTTGGTTTGGTTCTTGGCTTCTAAGTGAATTATCTAAAGCCGCAGCTAGGTCTATTGTTGATCAAGAAGATAACTTAACCCGATATTTTGCTGAAACGACTAATCTAATTTTTGGTATGACGCTTATTGGAGAAGCTAGCAATTATCTACCCTATGTTAAGTGGGTAAGCATAAATAAACTGATATTTTGGCTTACACAATGGAAAAAATTAGGTTTAATAGCCATATATAACAGTGAGTTATGCACCTTAGCCTAGAAATACTAACTAAAATAATGTAAATGTATGGTATTAGAGAATACTAAATTTTTAGGAAAACAAAATGGTGTTGCCAATAAATGTAAACGACTATCTAAAAGAAGCATTGCTTGGTCATGGTATAGGTATTACTGAATATAATGGTTGGTTGCTTGTAAATAACGGTTTACCAGCTTGGAGAGCTTTTGTAGTAGAGATAAATCAACACACTGATACAACAGTTGCTCAATTGGATTTTCATATATTGGTTGATAAACAAAAGGAATTTATAATTGAGTCATTTGCAGGATTTGGTGATACTTACGAGCAAGCAGTAAATAGTGGTCTTGGACTCTTTTTGTATAATACCTTTCATGTTATCAATGGAGCTTTTATCAATTCTAATGATAAACAAGTAACTAAAGAAATTTGGGAAATAGATGGTGTTGACTGGGATGTTATTTTAGGCAATTACAGTGTCAGAGCTAAAGAACCTATTGTTATACCTGAAGAGTTATTTAACGTTGTTGAGAAGTCTATTAGGGAAAAAGAGCTTACTTCAAATGTTCACTGGTTACGAGTATTTTATGGTGGGCAGGTTGATGCAGGGTTTATGGCTGAAGCTCTTTTTGATAATGACCCATGGTTTAAGTTGCAAGAGTTAATCCCAAGTCTCGATTGGCAAAAAAGCAAACATTACTACAGTGTGAGAAATTTCCTAATTCTTAGGAGAAGGTTATGATTGTTGTGTAATGTTGTTTTTGTTTATAAACGGCGCATAACAAATGTTGCAGCGGACTTGGGAAGCCGGTTCGTTAACGCTCACCGTTTCCCTCGCCGCTAAACTTTGGGTTAAACATCGTAGCTTTTTTATTATCTCAGAAAACTTATGCTTACCCACTTATTTCTGCGGCGAAACTCAAAACTAGGGGATTACTTGGTTACATAGAAATATCAGGGGAGCATTTACTATGTTTTCTTTCTTCCACTATTAATAACAGCAGAATTTCTTAACATAAGTGCAATGACTACTTTTGGACTAGGCAAAATTTATGTAAGTGTCTGATAACGGCTAAAACTGTTTTAATACAGGTTTTAAGAGTATTTACTCCCTATATTTCTGATTTAGTGTGTCTGCTGCCCAAGCCAAAGCAAGAGAAGATTCATCTGTGATATGTAACCAAAACCTTGCTCCAAAGTTGTTTTTATCTTCAAATGTACCAACTAACTTCTTTTCTCCATTTTCTTCTTTTACAAAAAAACCGATTCCTTTAATTGATTTTTGTTTATCGTAGGGTAGCGAGTTTGCTGTAACAATCCAAGGATAGGTGCTGCATAACTTTTCTACAAAGTCTTTGAACCTTATAGGGTAGTGGTCGTCTCTAAAAGTAGGCGGTTTTTTGTTATTTGCAGGAAGTAAATTTATTGGCTTAGGGTTACGAATTCGAAATCCTGTTAGGTAAATTTGCCCTATAGCACTTAGTTCATACAGCGATTTTCCATCTGCTACAACCTCAGTCAAAAGCACTCGTAATTTTTCATCAATATTGCCTAATTCATTAGAAGTAAAAACTTTACCCCTTTCAAAATCCGTTAACAAATCAGAATTACTTGCCAAAATTTCATGATCGAACGAAATAGGTAAAGGAGGAAAGTCTATGATTTCTGAAAACCTTTCATGTTTGTAGAAGACAGGAATATTTAATGCTTGACCAACGATTACTGCAATAGCAATTTGTGCTTTATATCCACCAGTTGCATCAATAGCAATGCAATCAGGCCCGCCAAACCTATTAATGTAGTATCCAGCAGAACGAACAAGATTACGTAGCCCGTGAATCTTAAAATCCTTAGGGCGCTCATCTTGGAGTTCATTTATTACCTCATAGTCAAGGTTTTTAAGGTTTAAGTCATTACGCCTACTAAAATATTCTTTTAAAAATATTCCTGTATTTTTACCATTAGGAGTATCAGATACAAGAAAAATTAAATTTTCAAGTCCAAGCCAATTTTTTCGTTTTGTTTCTTCAACCGTGTTTATCTCTGCACCACAAACACGTTCAGTAGGTGGGACTTTGTTAATTTCTACAGCTAGTTTTTTCCAATTTTCTGAATCATAGGCAGATTTAATTTCTTCCCAGTTTGAAGGAGCATTAGGAGTTTTAGCTGATAAATTGCGTAAGTTGGATTCAAAAAGACTTGTTCCTACAGTACATATCAAAGTATTTCGCTTGGACATAGAGGATACTCCTAGTGAAATTAAAGAGTGTGAAAAAGTTGTCCAATTATGAGCTTAGAATCAATATTATCTAATAGTGTTACTTAATGTAAATATAAAGCAAGCCACACCAGTAAATTCTCCTTTTTTATTATTAGTGTTTCACGTGAAACACAATTGTTTCAATACACAGTGGGCTAGGTCAGTAATTTCCATTTTGACACTTTTTGAGGTTAATGATTTTGCTTGCTTAAGTAATTTAATGGACTCTTATTCCTTTGTCAAAACTTTAAATATGATTTAAGGTCAGTCTGCTTTATATTGGTTTTAAATATTTATGCTTCTATAATAGGCGTAATTTTATAGGAGATATGTAGATTTATGAAAGAAGTTTTGCTTGCACCTGCGCTAAAAATTGGAGATACAATAGGCTTAATTGCTCCAGCAGGGGTAATAGATGAAAAAAAATCTATGGCTGGAGTGGCTCACTTAAAACACTTAGGCTATAAGGTGAAATACTCAAAAGATATTTTTACTAGCACTCGCTACACAGCAGGTTCAATTAAAAGACGTGCAGCAGAATTTAATAATATGCTTTTGGATAAAGAGGTTAAGGCTATTTTTGCTGTTCGTGGTGGCTATGGTTCAATGCAGTTATTAGATAAACTTGATGAAAGTGCTATAGCTTTAGGGCCAAAAATTGTGATGGGTTATAGTGATATAACTGCACTACTAATTGGGCTTTATCAAAAGTATTCTTGGGTTACTTTTCATGGGCCTATGGTATCAAAAGATTTTGGCAGTCAGAGTTATGAACCAAGGTCTTTTAGTAAAATATTGACTAAACCTTTACCTGCTGGGCCAGTTGATAGCCGTACAACTCAAGTGCTGGTGCCGGGGGTTGCTCGTGGAAGGCTTTTGGGAGGGTGTATGTCTTTAATCGTCTCTTTGCTTGGTACGCCTTGGGAGTTAGACACAGATGGAGCAATTCTTTTTTTAGAAGATATTAATGAAAAACCTTATAGGTTAGATCGTATGATTACCCAGTTAAAACTTGCAGGTAAATTTAAGAATGTTAAAGCTATTATTTTTGGTGAAATGACTGCTTGTGAGCCTGATTTAGCGGCAGGTTATGATTTAAGAGAACTATTAACGGATTTAACAAAGGATCTTAATATTCCTGTAATTTTTGGCTTGCATGCAGGGCATAGCGATACTAGTAATCTTACTCTGGCTTTTGGGGTTGAAGTTTCACTTAATGAACGTGGTATACTCTCTTTTAACGAACCTGCCGTTAGCTTAATTATCTAGGGAAAATTAATTTGATTTTATGCAACAAAAACAATTCTACAAAGATATTTGTGTGGGAGAATTATTAACACGTTTAGCTAAGAATTATCCTGAGCAAGAAGGCTTAATTTATCCTGATTTGGCTTTGCGTTATACATTTAGAGGGATGGAAGAAATTAGCCGCAAGGTTGCAAAAGGCTTGCTTAAACTAGGAATAAATAAAGGTGATCGTGTTGCTTTATGGGCAACAAATGTTCCTGAGTGGGTGATTTTACAATTTGCGCTGGCAAAAATAGGTGCAATTCTTGTAACAGTTAATGTTAGCTTTCGTGCTCGTGAGCTAGAATATCTGCTTGGTCAATCAGAAAGTGTTGCTTTAATTTGTATTCCTCAATTTAAGGATCTTAATTATATCAATACAGTTTATGAAATTATCCCAGAGCTAAAAGATGGTACTAACTCACTACCTACCAAGAAGTTACCATTTTTTCAAAAAGCAATTTTAATTGGAGAGGAAAAAGCAGAAGGCTTTATTAATTTTCAAGAACTATTTGATTTAGGAAAAGATATAAGCGATGAAGTTTTAGATAGGCGAGAAAGCACACTGGAAGTAGACGATGTAATTAATATGCAGTACACCTCTGGGACAACAGGTTTTCCAAAAGGGGTAATGCTTTCCCATCGTAATATTGTTAATAATGGTTACTGGCTTGGTGAGGCAATGAGGTACACAGAAAAAGACAGACTTTGTTTACCTGTGCCGCTTTTTCATTGTTTTGGATGTGTAATAGGTGTATTAGGAATTTATACTCATGCAGGTTCTTTAGTTCCGCTAGAAATTTTTGATCCTCATAAAGTGCTTGAATATGTAGAAAAAGAGCGATGTACGGCGCTTTATGGTGTGCCTACAATGTTTATTGCTGAACTAGAAGACTCAGAATTTAGCCAGTTTGATTTAAGGTCTTTACGTACAGGAACTATGGCGGGTGCGCTTTGTCCTGAGCCTTTAATGCGGCGTGTAATTAAAGATATGCATTTAACAGATATGATAATTGCTTATGGTTTAACAGAAGCATCTCCAGGAATTACACATACTTTAATAGATGACACAATTGCTAATCGTACTCAGACAGTAGGAAAAGTTATGGCTGAGCAAGAGATTAGAATTATTGACCCTGTAACCAAAGAAATTCTTCCTGCAAATTGCCCAGGTGAGTTATGTGTAAAGGGTTACAATGTAATGAAAGGCTACTACAATAATGAGCAGGCTACAAAAGAGGCTATGGTTAATTTAGAGGGTTTAGATGGTTGGCTTAGAACAGGGGATCAAGCTACTATTGATAATAATGGATATGTTCGTATTACAGGTAGAATTAAGGATATTATTATTCGAGGTGGTGAAAATATTTCTCCAAAAGAAATAGAGGACTTAATTCGATTACATCCAAGGGTTTCAGATGTTTATATTTATGGCGTTAGTAGCGAAAAATATGGTGAAGAAGTCGCAGCAGCAATAAAAGTAAAAGTAGGAGAAGAGTTAAGTAGTGAGGAAGTTATAGAATTTTGTCAAGGAAAGATTTCAAAATTTAAGATTCCACAATACATTAAATTTGTTAAAGAATTTCCTACAACAGCTTCTGGAAAAGTACAAAAATTTAAGTTACGCGAATTGCATTTTCAGTAGAGATTAAATAAAAGGATCATTTAATGAAAGAATGCCCTATTTGCCATACTTGCTTTAGCGATAATAATGAGGTTTGTAATAATGACAAATCTCCGCTACTTGATTTGATCGCAGGTTCGCATATTATTGCTGATAAATATAGACTTGATAGAAAAATAGGTGTTGGTAGAATAGGGATAGTTTTTCAAGCCACTATATTAAAAACAGGCCAAAGAGTAGCTATTAAAATAGTTTCTCCACTTTTAGTTGAAGCTGATCCAAGTTTAGTAGAAAAGTTTTTTATTTTAATTGAAGCTTTTGCTGCTCTTGAACATGTCAATATTGTTAAAATATTTGATTTTGGGCTAGTAGAGCCAAATATACTTTATTTTGTAATGGAGTTTTTAGCTCTACCTACTTTAGCGGATTTATTACAAGAACAAAAACGGCTTTCTTTAGAACTTGCACTAAATATTACATCTAAGGTTTGTGAAGCTATAGCAAATGCTAATCGTAGTGCTGTTTTTCATTTGGACTTAAAGCCTAGTAATATTTTTGTTGAAAGAGTTGAAAGTAAGCAGCAAATGGTTAAAGTTGTTGATTTTGGGCTGGTTAGATTAAAAGCCCCTAGTTTGATTTCTGCACTCTCTCCAATGCAAAGAGATTATTTACTAGGTAAACCATATTATTCTGCACCAGAACAATTTACTAGTGAGCAAATAGATCCGCGTTCAGAAGTCTATGCTATAGGAGCAATTCTTTATCATTTGCTAGTGGGTAATCCTCCATTTACAGGAGGAAGTTATCCAATGTTAAAAATGCAACATATTGGTGTAACTCCGCCCTCATTACGAGAAATAAGACCAGAAATTCCCTTAACTCTAGAATCAATAATTATTAAAGCTTTAGATAAACGTAGTGCACAAAGGCATAGCTCGGTAATTGCTTTAGCTGTACAGCTTTCAGCCCAATTAGCAAAATATAAAGAGTTTTTACTTAGTCAATCATCAAATAATACAATCCCAAGCCTACCATCGCCACCAGAGCCGTTTTATTCAAGTGATCCAACACCGCCACCAATAAGCAAATATCCTAGCAAAGAAGTTTTTCTAAGTCAGTCAAATAATACAATCCCAAGCCTACCATCACCACCAGAGCCGTTTTACTCAAGTGATCCAAC